>JAJZGY010000001.1 GCA_021804785.1 Pseudomonadota bacterium
AGTGCTGCATCTGGTGCGGCCCGGTTGTGTGCTGAGTTGCCAGTGCCCGCCGGCCGAGCCTGTCGAAGGTACAGAGGCCCAGGGGGCGTCAGGAGTGGACACAAAGAGCCCGCCAGCACTGGCAACTGCCCCGGACGTGTGACGGGGAGGAGGTTACGGACGTTTTCTGGCAGGCAGGCCGTACCCGCGGCCAAGATGCTTGTTGACGACACAGCCCAAGGACGGGCATTTATCGGGTTGTCGCAGCGACCGTCTTGGAAACTTGCGACGGAGTACTGGACTTTTTGGGACTGCAAACCGCCTTAAGGTATTGTATTTCTGGTCTATTCGGGGCGTGGCGCAGCCTGGTAGCGCATCTGCTTTGGGAGCAGAGGGTCGCGTGTTCGAATCACGCCGCCCCGACCATAAGGCCAAGGGAGCACACATGCGCGCGCGTATTTATAAGCCCTCCAAGAGCTCCATGCAGTCGGGTCGAGCCCGCACGAAGGCTTGGTTGTTGGAATTTGAGCCCGAAGGCCCACTCACGCCCGAGCCCCTGATGGGCTGGACGAGCAGTTCGGATACACGCTCACAGGTGCATATTTATTTTGAGACCAAGGAAGAAGCGGTTACCTACGCGGAAAAGCACGGTATTCCCTTTCAAGTGTTCGAACCCCGTCCACACCCCTTCAAGCCCAAATCCTACTCCGATAATTTCCGTTTCGATCGCAAGATCCCATGGTCCCATTGAGACCAACCACGGCGCCGACGCGGTGTCTTGCCAGGGCGCCTGACAGCGCGACGCGTAAGCCTGATCATTTGGCCCCGTAGCTCAACCGGATAGAGCGTCAGCCTTCTAAGCTGAATGTTGCGTGTTCGAGTCACGCCGGGGTCGCCATCCCTTGCTGCGAACGACAGGTCGAAGGACTACCGAGCCCTGCATTGCCGGTCATGGCCCAGTCGGGGGCGGGACCATGACCTGGCTGCTTAGCGCGCTGACAGAATCGTGTCCAGGCTGCGCGGTCCCGAACCCCCCGGAACCAGATGCGGAAAGCGTTGTCCGCCGTGGTACGTGATCGTGACAGTGCGTAAGGCCTTATTCTGCTCGACGATGAAGGACAGGGGTTCGGAGTGGCTCATATCATAGTCGAGGGCGCGTTTGAGATCGGTGTTGCTGTAGGCAGTGCCGTTCAGCGCCAGAAGCTTGGTGCCAATTGTCAGTCCGGCCACGAACGCGGGACTGCCCCATAAAACTCCCGTCAGTTGGTTTTTCCTGTCCACGGTAAAGCCGAGCGAGAAACTGAAATCGGTGAACTTGTACATGTGTTCTCGTGATTTTTCGAAGGGGCTCTCCACCGGGGTATAAACGAGTTTGTATCCACCGCGCGAAATGCCACCGAGTGGCGCGCCTTTACCCGGTTCGTAAATATGCTGCGTGAGGAAGCCGGCCCAGTCATAGGGCACCACTTCATTGAGGGTGTGCACGATGTCCGCGAACGTATAGGTGCGGGTAATATCGGAACCGTTATCCATGCCGAAAAAGAGACGGGCAAAATCGTCGAGCGATTTATGGCCGTGAGTTAGTTTGCGGATCCGCGTGTCGGCGTCGAGCCAAGTCAGCTGACCCATTGAGTAATAATCCTCTGAGAGCTGGTAGTTCTGCCACGGGATCGGCGCGCGATGGGCTATGATGGGATCATTGGTGGTGTCCTCGACCGAACGCCAGGCATGGCCGACGTGGTGCTCATAGATCGCTGCCGTCACGGCAAAGGCATCGAGCGCTTCCTGACGGGTCCAAAGACCGGCGCGAGCCGCAAGTACAAAGCCCCAATATTGCGTCTGCCCCTCATACATCCACAGCAGAGAGTCTCTCATCGGCACGTTGAAATTTGCCGTCCAAAGATCGGAGGGGCGACGGAATTTTCCGTTCCAGGAATGCGTGTATTCATGGCAGAGAAGATCGCGCGCTGCGATGGTGCCATTCCAATTGACGAAGTAACCCGGGACCGTGCCATCTTCGCTGGAGCGGTGATGCTCCAGCCCCTGACCGCCCATCTGATTGCTGAGCGACAGAAGAAAATCATAATGGTTGTAGTGATGTGACCCGAAGAGTTTGTAAGCCTGGATCACGACATTGCGGTGAGCGCGCAGCTGCGCAGGGGTGATCTGCAACAAATCCGGGTTGTCGGCAAAAATGTCGAGATGGACGGGAGCCTTGTGTCCTGCGGGCGTCAGGTTTTCGCGCAGGAAATAGCGTCCGGCGTCCAGGGGAGAGTCAACCAGCGTATTGAACGTCACCGGCGCAAAGTGCACCACACCGTCCTGAGTTGAGGCTGTGGTCAGGGCCGTCGCATAGTGCCAGCCTGCAGGAAGCTTCACACTGGCTTGTGTTTCAATATCCCGGCTGAAATATCCTGCCGGATATAGCGCAGCGTCCCACCACTCGAGATTGAGCATCGCCGGAGTCATGACGATGCGTCCTTCATCCTTCGTCACAGGCGACAGGAACTGGAAGAAAATGTCGAGCGCTTTGATGCCTTTGGGTACATCGACATGGAATGCGAAGACATGCACCGGATCGCGCGTCCAGCGTAGGATCTTGCCATCAGCGTGGATGACAAGGCCGGCAATCTTGTCGATCGGACCGGAGGCATTGTGATTGCCTGGTATCCATTGGGGATACAGCAGTGTCATGGGCCCAGCGTCTGCCACTGGGATGGTTTCGTGAACGCGGAAAATATGGCGGGCCAGGTCGGTGGCATCGACGTTGATCGCGAGAGTACCGGGATATGCGATGTCACGCGGCGCCGGAATGGGAGCTACCGGGGGCGCCGGTTGTGGACTTGTCCCTGGAGATGGAGATGCAGCGGCAAGGCCTGCCGTGGCGCACAGAACAACAGTGCTTGCAAGCAGCGATTGGCGCAACATGATAGCCCCCTTGTCGATGACCGAACACAGTGCCTCTGCTTTATCGTAGCAGGTCAGGCTAAGATCCATCGTGAAACCACCTCGGTTCACGGCGTCGTGATCATCTGGCGCCCATCAGCGGCAGAACTGTCTGGCCGCCTCCAAGTAATGCGTCCACGAATGCGACGTCAAAACACCCGGTGGGTCCGCACCGCGTGTCGCTGTCATGGCGCACAGGCCTGTATGATGTGGCGCGATGCAGACAATAACCGTCACTTGCCCTGAAAGCGTGGCTCGCGCTTCTCGGCAAAGGCGCTCACACCTTCCTTCACGTCTGCCGTGGGATTGGCGATCATGACCGCCATAGCTGCATCGTTCAGTGCCCGCTCGAGGCTGGAATCAAGGCCGTGGCGCATCATGCTCTTGACGAGGCGGGTGGCGATTGGCGCCCTGGCTGCAATCGCGGCAGCAAGTTCGCGGGTGCGATCGTGGAGTTTGTTTTGGGGCACGACTTCTGTCACCAGGCCCAGGGTGAGCGCTTCCTCAGCGCTATAGATCTGCGCCAGCCAGCTCATCTTTAGCGCGCGATCAAGCCCCATGGCGCGGGGAAACAGCCAGGCTCCCCCTTCGTCCGGTAACAGCCCGAAGCGCCCGGAGGTATCGCCAAGCTTGGCATCAGCGCCGGCGATGCGCAGGTCGCAGGCTAGCGCTAGCGCAAGACCGCCCGCCACCGCATGACCGTTGATCATGGCGATCACGGGCTTGTCCATACGATGCAAGGCGGTAATGACCCGGTGCATGCCCTCGCGCATCTGTACCGCATGTCCGAGCTGACGGCGGAGATAGTCATCATGTTCCTCGTCGCCTCCGCGGACATCTCCTCCGGCGCAAAATGCACGACCCGCGCCGGTGATGATGAGGCAGCGAAGCCGGTCATCTCTCTGATAGGCGTCTAAAGCGTCGACCAGCTCGCTGCACATACGCGAGGTGTAGGCATTGAGGGCGGCAGGTCGGTTGAGCACGAGCTCACCGATGTGATCGCTGCCGGCAGTGTAAAGTATGGTCTGTCCAGTCATGGCAATGTCCTCGCGCCCAGCCCAGGCCGCAGCATGGGACGGGCGCGCGAACATTCCAAGCCTCAATCGCGATAGTTATAGCCGGGAGGCGGAGGCGGCGGATAACCCGGAGGGGGAGGGGGGGGCGGCTGGTAGCCTGGTGGTGGAGGAGGAGGATAGTTATAGGCGTTGGGCGGTGGGGCAGCAACATGATTGCCATGGGCCCTCATGCATTGCACGTAGGCGATGTTATATTCACGCTGAGCAGCATACTGGCCCTCGCCCGGATGGGCTGTGGTGGCACCGATTCCGGCACCAGCCGCTCCGCCAACGACTGCGCCGCGCGTATTTCCGACCGCAGCACCCAGGGCAGCGCCTATTGCCGCTCCTACCAGCGCGTTGGTAGCAGTCCGGCTATTGGCTTCGGAGACTTTGCCAGCCACGCGGTCCGACGCATAATGCTGACAATAAACATCGTCTTCCTGGAATTGCGAGAAAGACTTACCTCTACCCGGCATCACCGGAACGGTCGGGCTGAGCGGTTGTGTTACACAGCCTTCCAGCCCGATCAGGGCTACAAGGCCTACCGCTCCCAACATCATCTTGCGCATTGCACACCTCTTGCTTGGAGCTAAACGTGGTCCTGCCAGTCTGGTCCGTCCACAACTCCGAGCACGAACCATCCGCTGGCCAAGCTGAACACGACATGAACGCTAATCAATCTGACAAGGTTTGAGGCAAATCAAGCGCACGCGCAATTGACCTCACGTCGCTCTGAAGGCGTAGTAGTAAAAATTCGGGGGAAGATTATGGAGCTTGTTTCGGGGCGTTGGAGCAACTGGTCGGGCGGGGTTCGCTGTAAACCGCGTCAGGTTATGGCGCCACGCGAGGAAGTGGAGCTTGCCGCGGCCATTCGAACGGCCAGGGGATGCGTACGGGCGCCGGGAACCGGCCACTCTTTCACGCCCATTTGTACCAGCGATGACACGCTTTTGGACCTTTCAGCGTTTCAGGGGCTAGCCGGCGTCAATCATGAGGCCCAGAGCGCAACCTTTCGTGCAGCCACACCGTTGTGGGCAGTAGGTCCAGCCCTTCATGCCCAAGGTTACGCCCTGGCGAACATGGGCGACATTGATCGGCAGACTGTCGCAGGTGTTGTCGCCACCGGCACGCATGGCACTGGCCGCAGCCTGGGAAGCCTGTCAGCCCAGGTGACCGGGTTTCGGCTGATCTGCGCCGACGGTGAAGTGCTCCGCTGCTCGGCGTCCGAAAACTCCGAGATCTTCGACCTGGGACGGGTGTCGATCGGAACCTTTGGCGTCATGAGCGAGATCACGCTCAGGGTTCTTCCTGCCTACAAGCTCGTCGAGCACAACTTCGCGCTACCGATTGAGGAACTATTCGAGCGTCTGGACAGCCTCATCGTCGAAAATCGTCATTTCGAGTTTTTCTGGTTTCCCTATGCCAATACGGCAGTCTGTAAATCGCTGAATCTCAGCACCGCTGAGGCACCAGCTCCCCGTACAGCCGAACAGATGTATGCCCGAGGTGAAGTCAGTGGGTCATTTGATATGCGAACCTTCATCGCGATCAATGAAGTACTGCCATTCGCGCCCTTTCTGCTTGAGGGCGCACACCGTCTCTGTTCCCGGCTGATGCCCGGGCCGGACAAGGTGCGTTGGAGTTACGAGATTTTCCCCAGTCCGCGAACGGTGCGCTTCAATGAAATGGAATATGCCGTGGCGTTCGAAGATGGGCCGGCGTGTCTCAAGCAGATTGTCGATCAGATCCGTGCCAAGCGTATCAATACCGGGTTTCCCATCGAGTACCGCATCGTGAAAGGCGATGACATCGCCTTGAGTCCATTCTACGGGCGTGATAGCGCGACTATCGCTGTCCACCAATACCGTAAGGTTGACACCACTGCGCTGTTCTCCGCCTGCGAGGAGATATTCAAGCAATTTGGCGGTCGACCGCACTGGGGCAAACGCCATAGCCGGACCGCTGCCGACTTGGCGCAGATATATCCCCAATATGAGCGGTTTGTGGGCATGCGGGAAAAGCTTGATCCTCGCGGTCGCTTTCTCAACGCGCATTTGAGGGCGCTCTTTACATAGTACGTAAAGATATGAGGGCCGGCCTGCCTATGGCATATGCAAGGCCTCCTGCGTGACCCGCTTCCAGGATCATGGCCGAGACTGGTGTACTTTGCCGCCACGGCACGGGGCTGGTGCACAGTGCACTGCCGTGCTTTCCGGCTTACCGACCGCGGTCCCCCGCTTCCGACGCTGGGGTATCCAGCCGGCGATAGAAGCAGCTTCGTGCGCCTGTATGACAGGCCGGCCCTTTCTGGCGAACCCGGAAAAGCAGGGTGTCGCCATCGCAGTCGATGCCGGCCTCAACCAGTTCCTGGGTATGGCCGGAGGTTTCACCCTTGCGCCATCTTTCGCTGCGGGAGCGAGACCAGTAGGTGAGCTGGCCCGTGCGCAGGGTTTCCGCGAGCGTCTGGTAATTCATCCAGGCCATCATCAGAACGTCCCCGTTTTCTGCATCCTGTGCGATCACGGGGACAAGGCCATCGGCGTTGAAGTTGACAGCGGCGAGGAACGCGCTGACCGATAGGGTGTCGCTCATAGCAGGCGCGCCATTCGTTCAAATCCCTGACCTAGATCGTCTATGAGATCGTCGACGTCTTCGAGTCCGGCATGGACCCGCACCACTGTGCCATCGCCTGGCCACGGCCGCGCAGTACGTACAATATGAGCTGGCGTGATGAGGCTTTCAAATCCACCCCAGGACCAGCCCATACCGAAGAGCTTGAGTCCATCCATGAACGCGGCCAGTGCGGCATGGGACAGGGGCTTGAGTTCGATGGCAAAGAGGCCGCAGGCCCCCTTGAAGTCACGCTTCCAGATCGCATGCCCGGGATCGCTGTCGAGCCCGGGATGCAGGACCCGCGTGACTTCCGGTCGTGCCGAAAACCAGCGGGCGAGCTTTAACCCGTTCTGTTCATGGACGGGCAGTCGACGTGACAGAGTGCGCAGCCCCCTTAGTGCCAGAAATAGGTCATCTGCCGAAGCAAACAGTCCGAGATCGCCGTGGGTATGTGTCAGACGCTCGGCATGGCTGGGATTGGCACAGACATACCCCATCATCAGGTCGGAATGCCCGCCGATATACTTGGTCACGGACTGAATGGACAGATCGACGCCATACGCCAAAGGTTGAAAATACAGTGGGGTCGCCCAGGTGTTGTCCATCAAAACGGATGCGCCGCGGCGATGGGCGACATCGGCAATGGCGGGAATGTCCTGGATTTCGAACGTGAGCGATCCCGGGGATTCACAAAAGATCGCGCGTGTATTGCTGCGGAAGAGCGCGTCGATGCCGTTGCCGATGCATGGATCGAAGTAGCTGGTCTGCACGCCGTAACGCGCGAGGACGCGGTCACAAAAATTGCGGGTAGGAAAATAGGCACTGTCGCTGACCAGCAGGTGATCTCCGGCGCGACACACAGCTAGGATTGCGGTGGTGATGGCAGCAAGGCCAGATGGCGTCACCACCGTGGCAGCGCCTTGCTCAAGGGCATTGATGGCGGTTGTGAAGCTCTCAGAGGTTGGAGTGCCACGGCGACCATAAACATATGGCGCAGTGCCATCCTCGAGGGTTTCAAGATCTGGCATCAGGAAGGTCGAGACGCGGTAGACCGGGGTCGATACCGCACCATGATAGCGCGCGGGCTCGCGGCCGAGATGACCTGTAAGAGTGCCGGGCTTATGGCTCATAGATCCACTCCAACGCCGACTTCAGTTGCAACATCTGGCCCCGGGGTAAGGGGCGCCCCCATGCGTTCGCTCAGGATCGGCCGTAATGGCCGGTCGAACGACCAGATGATTAGGGCGCTGACAAACGCGATGGCAGCGGTGATGAGAAAAAACTCGAATTTGGGTATGTGGTCCCAAAGCGTCGCCAGCGTGCCGCCAAGAGTACTACCAAGGAATGTCGCGATGAACCAGAAGCCCATCATCATGGACATCACCTGCACCGGTGCCGCACGAGCCACAAGTGCAAGTCCGACCGGCGAAAGATAAAGCTCACCAAGAGTATAGATCGTGAAAAACGGTAGCAGCCACAGCCAGCTGGCATGGCCATGCGGACCGGTTACATAGGCCAATCCGGCCATCAAACAGAAGGAGACGCTGAGCAGGGCACAGCCCAGGGCCATCTTGATAGGCGTGGAGGGCTCGCGTCCGCGACGGGCCTGTTTGCCCCACATCCAGACGAGAAATGGCGTAAAGGCAAATATCATGGCGGGGTCGATGGATTGCGCCCAAGGCGCAGGAATGACAAAATTCACGACGCCGGGAATAAAAATCCGATCGGTATAATCGCGGGCCCAAAGCGCGATCGTGATGTATTGCTGCTCATAGCTCATCCAGAAGCCCGTGACCGGTACAAAGAGTGCTACCAGTGCGAAGATTGCCTTCCAGTCCTGGCGGCTGAGCGGCTGGGCCTTCACCTTGGTGCCGCTCCGGCGGGCACTGGTGACGCGGTCGGGGGGCAGGTGACGCAATGACATCAGGTAAATCAGAACGCCGATAGAAACCCCGATGCCGGCAGCAAAGAAGCCGAAATGCCAGCCTGCGTTCTGTCCCAAGGCCACACAGAGGCCATGGCTCGCGGGCCAGTCGTCGGTACACATACGCGCACCCAGTGTGCCGCAAATATAGGGGGCAAGGAAGGCGCCGAGATTGATTCCGACATAGAAGATCGAGTAGGCGCGGTCGATCCGGTTATCGCCCGGGGCGTAAAGGTTGCCGACCTGGGTCGAAATGTTGGGTTTGAAGGCACCGTTGCCAATGATCAGCGCCAGTAGACCAAAGAAGAACAGCGAGGTCTGGGTGAGCATGAATTCACCAGCGATCATCATCAAGCCGCCGGCAACGACCGTATAACGTTGTCCAGTCAGGCGATCCGCAAGCAGTCCTCCGAAAAATGGGGTGAGATAAACGAGCCCGGTGTAAAGACCAGTGATGTTGGTAGCAAATTCCGTCGGCGAGAGCGGTCCCAGCAGCCAATTGAATGCACTGCGCACGATCGAAAGCCCAATGACATGTGGCATCGCCTCTGGCGTCAGCAATTGCTGGGTCAGATAGAAGATCAGAATCGACGTCATGCCATAATAGGAAAAACGTTCCGCCATTTCGGTCGAGAACAGGCTTGTCAGTCCGATCGGATGACCGAACAGATCACGCTGACGCTTGGCCTCATTTTGAGCCATTCATGATCCCTTTCTGAACTTCCCGACCGTGCGAGCGTGCACACTGCGCGCGGGGAAGAAAATGGTTAGACGGCTTTGTGAGCAACGACTTAGGGGAGGAAGACGTAGCGCTCTTCGCGGGCGTAGGGAATGAAGCCGGCCCGTTGATAGAGTGGCAGGGCGCGTGGGTGATCCAGGGTGCAGGTATTGACCTTCAGTTTGTTGATCGGCCGGTCCCAGGCCAGAAGTACTGACTGAAACAGGAAATAATGCCCCAAGCCGCGACCGATATAGTCGGGAACAAGTCCAAAATACGCCAGCTGGCCAGTGGGCATCGGGCGAAAGTCGAATTCCGCCATACCGGCAGGACAGCCGTCGACATAGAGCACGTAGAGAAAAAGGTTCGGGTCCTGGAGCAGGGCGCTGAGTTCCCCGTCGGACAGCTTTTTGCGGTCAACCCAGTAATGGGCACGGCCAATGGTATCGTAGAGATAGCGGTAGAAATGAATGGGCGGCGCCGCTGTCCTTAAAATAGCGATCTTTCCGCTCGGGAGCGGCGGCGGCACAATGTCAGGCCGTGCCTTCATGTCGAGAAATGTGACTACGGTTGGAATGCGTTTGGTATTGGCGCGGTCCCTCATCCAGTTCGTCCCGTCTCAATCGGCGCCTCAGGGCGCGCTCCCCATTCGGCCCAGGAGCCGTCATATAGCGCCACCTGCTGTGCTCCGGCCACATTCAGGGCCAGCAAAAGGATGGCCGCGGTGATCCCCGAACCGCAGCTCGTGATCACCGGGCGTGACAGCGTGAGATGATTATCGACGAAGAGCGCACGCAGCTCATCCGCGGATTTAAGCGTACAGTCGCCATTGATCAGTTCTGAATAATGGAGGTTGCAACTTTTGGGTATGTGGCCAGGGCGAACGCCGGGACGTGGCTCGGCTTCTTCTCCGGCAAAGCGGGAGGGGCTTCTGGCGTCCGCAATCTGCGCGCTGCCCGAGGCTTGGGCCGAAAGAACCTGTGCAAAATCACGGATTAGGCTGTTATCGGGGCGCGGCGTAAAGTGCCGGTAATGTGGTGGTGGCAGCAGGTCGTCGATTGGTCGGCCCTCCCGCTTCCATTTGGGCATGCCACCGTCCAGAACGACGACGTCACCATGGCCCATGGCCCGCAGCATCCACCAGGCCCGCGGGCTGGAGTAAATCCCGGCGCCATCATAAACGACAATAAGATTGCCATCTCCCAGTCCTAGTTTGCGCATCTGGCTGGCAAACTTGGTTGGGGGCGCGAGCATATGCGGTAACGCGCTGGTCTCGTCACTGATCGCGTCGATATCGAAAAATACGGCTCCTGGAATATGGGCACTGCCGTATTCAGCGCGCGCATCGCGACCAGCCTGAGGCAGATACCAGGACGCGTCAGCGACGCGGACATCCGGGGCTTCGAGATGCTCGGCCAGCCAGGCGGTGGAGACCAAGGGAAAAGCGACACTCATGCGAAGGGCAACTCCATGTCGCGCGGCTCGTGGTCAAGCCAGGGTGGCACGGGAAGGCCTTTTTGACGCAGGAAGGCAGGATTGAAAAGTTTGCTCTGATAACGCGAGCCGGTATCACAGAGCACCGTGACGATGGTGTGGCCCGGCCCCATCTCCTTTGCCAGCCGGATGGCACCGGCCACGTTTATGCCGCTTGAGCCGCCTAGACACAGCCCGTCGCGCTGCAGAAGATCGTAAAGGGTGGGCAGCATCTCCTCATCAGAAATTTCATAGGCGTCGTCGATCGGGGCGCCCTCGAGATTTGCTGTGACCCGGTTCTGGCCGATGCCTTCGGTGATCGAGGCGCCATGTGCATCCAGCTGCCCTGTTTTGATCCAGGAATAGATGGCGGCGCCGAGCGGATCAGCGGCGACGATCCGAATGTTGGGATCCCGCTCCTTAAGTGCGATCCCCGTACCGGCCAGCGTACCGCCCGTGCCGACCGCCGCGACAAATCCATCGATGCGTCCCTTGAGTTGCGCATAGATTTCGGGTCCGGTGCCTTCAATATGTGCGGCACGGTTGGCGACATTGTCGAACTGATTGGCCCAGATCGCGCCGCTGGCCTCAGTGTGGGCGAGGCGGGTCGCCAGACGTCCCGACAGTTTCACGTAATTATCGGGATCACGATAGGGTTTTGCCGGGACCTCGATGACATGCGCCCCCATCAGGCGCAAGGCGTCCTTTTTCTCCTGACTCTGCGTCTGCGGGATAACGATGACGGTGCGAAACCCCATGGCATTGGCGACCACAGCAAGTCCGATTCCAGTGTTTCCGGCGGTGCCTTCGACAATGGTGCCGCCGGGGCGCAGCGCGCCCGTCGCAATGGCAGCGCGAACTATATACAGAGCCGCCCGATCCTTGACCGAGCCACCCGGGTTCATGAACTCGGCCTTGCCATAGATATCGCAGCCGGTCAGAGCGCTCGCATATCGCAGGCGGATGAGCGGGGTATGGCCTATTGCATCAAGAGTGTCGTTGCGGATGTCCATGCGACTTTAACCAGGCTAGGGCCCGACCCTAAGCCCCAGCCTGCTCACCATCAAGCTTTGCCCGCAGCCTTCAGCCGGGCGAAGGCGTCCAAGGCGCGTTGCCGCCCCGTCGCAAGGTCTACGAGGGCAGTAGGATAACTCGCTCCCAGCTTGATGTTGGCTGCGTCAAGTACCGCGGCTGGCGCCAGCCACGGGCTGTGGACAAAGCGATCCGGCAGGTGGGCGAGTTCGGGAACGAAGTGGCGGACATAGTGGCCCTCCGGATCGAATCGCTGTCCCTGCAAAACCGGATTGAAGATACGAAAATAGGGTGCTGCATCCGCCCCGCAGCCGGCCACCCACTGCCAGCTTGCGCTGTTGTTGGCGAGGTCGGCATCCACAAGTGTGTCCCAGAACCAGCGAGCACCTTCGCGCCAATCGATCAGGAGGTGCTTGACGAGGAAGGAGGCCGCGATCATGCGCACGCGATTATGCATCCATCCGGTATTCCACAGCTGGCGCATCCCCGCATCCACGATGGGGATCCCGGTTTGGCCGCGTTGCCAGAGCGAGAGCTTGTCCGTGTCTGTGCTCCAGTCAAAGGCGGAAAACCTTGGATTGAGTGGCTCCTCGGGAAGCTGTGGATAGTGAAACAGCAGATGCCAGGAGAACTCACGCCAGGCCAGTTCGGAAAGAAATTTCTCGTTACCACGGGCAGCAAGGGGGTGGGCATGCCAGATCTGACGCGGTGAGATTTCACCAAAATGCAGATGCGCGGAGAGCCTTGAGGTACCAGCGCGTGCCGGCCAGTCTCTGTTCTGCGCGTAATCACTGAGATCGTGATCGAAAAATTCCTTGAGGCGGGCATGAGCCCCGATCTCGCCGGGGTTCCAATACCTCGACCAAGCGGCGGCCCAATTTGGCGACCGCGGTAGCAGGCTCCAGGCTACAAGCAGATCCGAGGTGATCGCAGGGACAAAATCCAGCCGCCGTGGAGCAGGCAGGGGGGCAGGGATGTCGCACTGGCGCAAGGCCTTCCAGAAGGGCGTAAAAACCCGAAATGCCTTGCCCTCCCGCGTTGTCAGCTGCCAGGGCTCGCGCAGCAGATTACCTGAAAAGCTATGAACCGTGACTCCCGCCGCTGTGAGCTCCGCTTTGAGTGTGCGGTCGCGCGCAACGGCGAATGGATCGTAACAACGGTTCCAGTAGATCGCGTCGGCACCAGTTTCGGCAACGACCGCGTTCAGCACGTCCGGGGCGGGGCCGCGGCGCAGCACCAAGGTGCCACCAAGGCGGGCGAGGCGTTGTGCCAGCGCTGAAAGCGCATGATGCAACCACCAGCGGCTGGCTGCTCCGGTCGACCATTTGGCCGGTGTATTTTCGTCCCATACGAACAGGCAGACCAGTGGCGCGCCACGTGCACAGGCCGCACTGAGCGCGGCATTGTCGGCAAGACGCAAGTCCTCTCGGAACCAGACGATGGAAGGTGTCATGCGGAGATTACGCGCGAACAAGACCATCGGATCAATCACCAAAGGCAGTCTGAAATATCGCGTCATGGGTGTTCATAACAGGGAGGTCCACACAAGGCTGCCACTTTGACACTGTTGTTGGAGGTTTTTATGCGTGGCCGCCGCTGCCACTTCTGATACAAAGCAACACCAGCGGCGGAATTTGTCGGTCCTGAGCCTCATGGCCGGACTGATGGGCAATGGTCTTGAGTGGTATGATTTTGGCCTTTATGGCTACTTCGCGCCACTGATTGCGGTTCGCTTTTTTCCCGCGCATGAGGCGTCCTGTCGCTCATCGCCGCCTATGCTGGCTTTGCCGTCGGATTTGCCATGCGGCCCTTCGGTGCCCTCTTTTCTGGTCTCATCGACGATCGCATGGGACGGCGCACGGTTCTGGTCGCCTCAGTTGCCCTCATGGGTCCGGCGACGACCGCGATCGGCTTGCTCCCGAATTTCCGCATGGTCGGGCTGTGGGCACCCGCTCGTCTGCTCCTGGTGCGTCTCTTCCAGGGCTTTCCGGTGAGCGGCGATTTCACTGGTTCGGTGTCCTGTCTGATTGAAACGGCGCCAGCGAACCGGCGAGGTTATGCCGGTAGTTTTGCCAACATTGGCTCCACCGGCGGCTGTCTGCTCGCCGCAGCGATGGCCGCGGTGACCATGGCGCTCATCCATAATCACCTCTCCTGGTCTTGGGCCTGGTGGATTCCGTTCCTGGGTGCGGGCTTACTGCCGTGCTTGCCCTGTGGCTACGTCGGCACCTGCCGGAGTCGGCCTACGAACCGGATCCACCCGCGCCGACGGATACTCCGCCTCTGCTCAAGGCCTTTTGCACGCGCCCGCGTATTCTTATGTTCGTCATGCTGCTACCTCGGGTTATGGCGTCGTCATCCTTGTGGTACCCGTGGCGGGATTACAGAGTGGCACAAGCCTGCGGCGACGTACGCTTTGCTCATCGCTTTCGGTGGCTTTCTGTAACGGCTTATGGTTTCTTCGCGCTGGCTCTGAAGGGAACAATCGTCGCAGTCGCTGTCGTCCAGCCAGGCTTTGGGGCTACGCTGGGGGGTATGGGGGTAGCGCCAGCGATGCTGGCCGAGGCGTTTCCCGGAGAATTCCGGCTAATGGCATATTCGCTTGCCTTCAATTTTGGTTTAGGACTCCGGGGGGGTACCACACCTCTGATCGCCAGGGTTCTCATCGATGCCTCGGGCGTGACTTTGGTACCTGCATTTTATCTCATGTTCGGAGCGTTCCTGGCCATGTCTCTCTACTTCATGCCGGACCGAAGGCGCGAACCGTTATTGTAAGACGGCTGGAGATTGTCTCAGAGCGAAGGCATGCCATTGCCAGGATTCACGACCATGCTGGAGATAGCAGACCATGACTGACAACGCACCATTGCGCGCCCATGAACATCGTGAGCACGCCGAGCATGCCGCCAAGGAGGGGGACATGTTCATTTCACTGGTGTCTATCACCATCGCCATTCTGGCGGTGATTGCCTCGGTGGCGGGCAGCCTTGAAACCATCGAAGTCAGTCAGGTCATTACCTTGTCGAGCGAGGCCGTTCTGCGACAGGACCAGGCTACCGATGCGTGGTCGCAATATCAGGCTAACAGCATCAAAAAACACGTCTATGACGCAGCTGCCCGCCTTTCATCCTCGGCGTCGTCGGCTCTTGCCACGCTGTCAAAAGTCCAGGCCGCAAAACAGGACGAGGTGAGGCAGCGCGCCCTTTTGGCTGAAGCCGAACGTGACCATCTGATGGCAGCAAGTGAGCGCCACGAAGTCAATCATCGTTGGCTGGCCGCCGCGGCCAGTATTGTCGAAATCGCGATTGCGATCTCTACGGTGGCCATTATTACCCGACGACGTACGTTCTGGATCGCGGCAATGGGCCTTGGTGTCATCGGGTTGGCCATGCTGACCGGTACCTATCTCCTCTAGCAGAAGATGTGAGCGATCGATCGTAACGCGAACGCGCTGCACCGCGCCGGCCTTTAAGTGATGGCCGGGACTCTGGACGCCTTGCCAAGGGAGCATTGACCACGACGGCTCGCGGTTTTCCACATCAGGACACGATCGCTCTAGAACTGAGGGCTCCTGGACCCCGCAGAGGTACAGGGCGGGGGATGTCCCTCGCGGTGTTCTTACTGGTGTCGGGGCTTGTTGGGCACTGCACGATTGGCGAAGCGGTCGGACAAACGCTGGCACCACCTGTTATGGCCACCACGATGTGGATGGAGGGTGTCGTCTGGCGGGCCGCGCCAGCTGTGCGGCTAACCATGACTGCAGGCTTGAGATCTCTGGCACCTGTCAAGGATCAGGGTGCACGTACCCGCGGCACCAAAGCTGCGGTCGCGATAGTGATGGATGATCTCGGGCCAGATGTGACAGCGACGCGCCAGGCAATTTCCCTTCCTTCTGAAGTCACCATGTCCTTTCTTCCCTATGCGCCCGATGTCGCTGAGCTTGCGCGCGCGGCAGAAGCGCGCGGACATGAGGTGATTGTGCATGTTCCCATGCAGCCGCTTGGTCCCGAAAATCCTGGGCCCATGGCATTGGGGGTAAATCTCAGCGCCGCGGAAAACCAGCGCCGCCTATCCTGGGATCTCTCCCGGGTTCCGGGTGCCGATGGCATCAACAATCACATGGGAAGCCGCTTTACCGCCGACCGAACGGCGCTTGTGCCGGTGCTTGAGCAATTGTCCAAAACCGGAGATTTCTTTTTTGATTCACGTACCACTGCACGCACTGTGGTCGTTCCCCTGGCGCGAGCCTTGGGGATTTTGAGTGCTGGTCGAGATGTCTTTCTCGACGACATCCAGCGTAAGAGGTACGTGCTCGGTCAGTTACGCCTCCTAAAGCAGGTCGCAGTGCGCAACGGGGTTGCCATCGCCATCGGCCATCCTCATCCCGCAACGATTCAGGCAATCCGCTGGTGGCTTGCGCATCAGCGCGGTCTGGACTTTGTACCGCTGCACACGGCGCTGCGTCTTAAAACACGCAAGGCTCTGCATGGGACGGTAAGACAGACGCGCCGCCGCGACTGATTAGGGCAGCAGGCCGCGGCGCCTCGGTCGGAACCTAGCGTCCCTGTGCCACAGCGTAGCGCGTTGCCTCCTCGGCAGCGGCCAGTAGCGCCTTCGCCTTGTTGACGCTCTCTTCGTACTCCGCCTGCGGGACGCTATCTGCGACCACGCCACCACCAGCCTGAACATACATCGTACCGTCCTTGACCACGGCGGTACGCAAAACAATACAGGTATCCATCGAACCGTCTGCAGCAATGTACCCTACGGCGCCGGCGTAGACCGCACCACGCTTGTCGCGTTCGAGTTCATCTATGATCTGCATTGCGCGGATCTTGGGCGCGCCGGAGAGGGTGCCAGCCGGCAGACCTGCGGCCAGAGCATCAATGGCATCAAGCTCCGGTCTGATGCGTCCCTCCACGTTGGAGACAAGATGCATCACGTGACTGTAGCGCTCGATGAAAAAGCTGTCCGTAACTTTGACGGCGCCAGTTTGTGCGACACGTCCGACATCGTTTCGGCCCAGATCGAGCAGCATGAGGTGTTCGGCACGTTCCTTGGGATCTACCATCAGCTCATGGGCCAGCGCCTCATCTTCGGCCAGGTTTGCACCGCGCCGCCGTGTGCCCGCGATTGGGCGGATGGTGACCATGCCGTCGCGCAGCCGGACGAGAATTTCCGGGCTTGAGCCCACAATGGCAAAGCCCGGAAAGGCCAGATGATAGAGGAAGGGGGAGGGATTGAGGCGTCGCAAAGCGCGATAAAGGGCGATTGAGGGCAGCGCAAACGGTCGGCAAAAGCGCTGGCTGGGAACGACCTGGAAGATGTCACCAGCACGAATATAGTTTTTGGCAACTTCCACCATCGCGAGATATTCTTCGCGGGTTGTATTGCTCTGTGCTGCTACACCAAGGGGGAGGTTGATACCTGCCGCCGACGTGGATGGCAAAGGCCGTTCGAGTTCGGTGAGAGCCTCGTCGATGCGGGCGCGGGCGCGGGCGTAGGCCGCCGCAGCATCAACCCCGGCGCGTGGCCACACGGGCGTGACCAGTGTGATCTCATCACGCACAGTGTCAAAGACCGCAGTAAGCGTGGGCCGCATCAAGATGGCATCAGGAAGACCGAGCGGGTCAAATTTGGGCTGGGACAGCTTTTGCGGTTCGATCAAACGTACCGTGTCATAGCCGATATAACCGAAGAGTCCGACCGCCATGGGGGGCAGGCCCGCTGGCAGGTCCATGCGTGTGGACACGACCAGCCGCCGTAGCGCCGCCAGAGGATCCTCCGCGGGACTGTCGGGAACAAAGGCGTCAGGATTGTCCTCGGCGCTGTGATTGATTTCCGCCTTGAGCTCGCGCAGACGCCAGATCAGATCCGGCTTCAGGCCGATGATGGAGTAGCGGCCGCGGCTTTCTCCACCTTGTACGCTTTCCAGAAGAAAAGCATTATCGCGGTTCTGCGCAAGTTTGAGATATACGCCGACCGGAGTCAAAAGATCGGCGACAAGCCGGCTAAAGACGACCTGCGGCTTTCCTTCGCCATAGGCTTTTGCAAAGGGCGAAAAGTCCGGTTCAATGGCCATCGCCCGTTTACGACCCCGTGCCCATAACCGTTCTTAAGTTCTGTTGATTGATGCTCACGCCCGCATGTACGCGCGCGGCCTGTGCAAAGAGGCTCGGTATGTCAGCGCCGATCTGTTGTCCCAGCTGGTTCTTAAACTCCGCATACTGAGGCATTTTTTGGACGAACGGCGGTGGGTGGGCCACACCAGTTATGCGCGCTATGATGAAACTCTTGCCATCGGCGGCATTGCCCATCACGGCGCTACCTGGCGGCGCAGAAAAAATTGCGCTTAGCAGCCTTGCCGGAAAGAGTGCTGAGGCCTGCCCGCGCTGCAGCCCCGGGCTGTGAACGACCGTGACCTTAAGGGCTTTGGCAATCGGACCGAGGCTGCCGTCATGGTTGGCTGTTGCTGTGAGGCTCGTCACCTTGGCAAGCAGATCGGCGTCAGTCTTGACGATGGTCCAGTCGTGCAGCGCCGTCTTTCGAACCTGTGCGAGCGGCTTCAGTTTGGGCGGTTCTATGCCACTGACCTTGATCACATAGGCGCTGCCGTCGCTGGTCTGAAACGGATCGCCCACGACGCCCACTTCGGCGCGAAAGGCCTGAGTAAGAAACTGTGGTGACGCTGGCAAAGCGGCTTTGCTTCCGTCCGGTGTGAGGCCCTGGGAATCGACCGCCTTGATATGCACAAGCTGCATACCGGCGGCCCTGGCCGCTTCTTCGAGCGTATCTCCACTTGCCTGGGCATCTTCGAACTTGTTGATGATGTCGCCGACCTTCTCATTGGCAAGCTGCTGGCGGGCCTGGGCCAAGAGCTCCGGCTTGACCTCATCGAAGCTTTTGTTGATGGCCGGCGTTATCGCGGTGACCTTGAGGAGGACATAGCCAAAGGTGCCTTTGACGGGTTGTGATACCTGACCTGGCTTCAGACTGAAGGCAGCCTTGCCACGGGCTCCACCCAAATCCTTTTCGCTGACCGAGCCCAGATCAATGTCACTGGATTTCAGGCCGCGTGCGGTGGCCAGATCCCCAAAGCTCAATCCCTTACCCAGCCGCTTGGCCGCCGCGGCGGCAGATTTTTCATCGGGAAAAGTAATCTGCTCTACCGTGCGTTTTTCCGGCACCTGGTACTTGTTGAGGTTGAGTTCATACTCGCTGTGCAGCTGCCGCTGCGTAACCTTGATACCGGGGGCAAGACTTTCGGGTGTCATCTCCGCATAGGTCAGTTCACGAAATGCCGGGGTCGAGAAGTTCTGCGGATGGGCCTTGATGAAGGCTTCCAGTTCGCTGTCGCTGGGTGGTGTCACCGGACCGATGGCAGAGGGCGCAACCGTGACATAGGAGACCGCGCGAGCCTCGTTCAGATAATCGAAAATCGCCCTGGCATAGCCGTTGGGAACTTGAAGTCCATCTGAGGTTGCCGTCAAAAGCTGGGTGCGCGCGGTATCGGCTCGCACTGCCGCAATGAAGCTCTGCTCAGTGAAGCCCGAAGCGGTGATGATCTGCAGAAATCGCTGGTGATCGAAATCGCCGTTGGGTCCCTCGAAGGCAGGAAGCTCGCGAATCTGTGAGGCCACATCCGAATCGGTCGCGGTCAGCCCGAGCTTCTGTACCACGAGGTCGATCGCGGTTCGGCTGATCATGCGCTGCAGCACATCCTGCGGCAGTCCCATGGCTCTGGCCTCACTGGGGGTTAGCGGCGTGCCGGCCCTGGTGGACTCGTTTTTGAGCTCGGTCGAGTATTCGCGCTGGAAATCGGCCTGCTCGATCTTGATCCCGCCAACGGTTGCCACCGAGGTGTCGACATCGCCACGGAAGATGTCGGCGATGCCCCACACTCCGAAACTCAGCGCCAACAAACCCAGGAAGATCGAAGCGACCCAGGACTGGGCGAAGCCGCGCATTTTTTGAAGCATGGGGGCATCCGATAGTGACGATGAAAGCTCGCTGATGATAGGGAGGGCCCCTCATGGCGGCAAGGAGCAGTGCCGTCAAGGGTTCGTATGGCCGCCGGGCCGAGCAAAGGGGGATAGAATGCGGGCTTTGATCGCTGGAAACTGGAAAATGCATGGCACGAGCCAGGCACTGGACGAGGTCCGCAAGCTGGCGGCCAAGGCTCAGGACCTGGCGTGTGAGTTGCTGCTCTGCCCCCCGGCGACCCTGCTGGAGCGGGCGGTTGCGGCAAGCGGCGGGCGTCTTGCCATTGGCGGACAGGATTGTCATTGGGAGCGCGCCGGCGCCTTCACCGGCGATATATCCGCCGCCATGCTGGTGGATGCGGGAGCGCGTGCGGTCATCCTCGGCCACTCTGAGAGGCGGCAGTTCCACGGCGAAAGCAGTACCCAGGTTCAGAACAAGGCCAGAGCCGGGCAGGAGGCCGGGCTCATGACCATCGTCTGTGTCGGGGAAAGCGAGGCAGAGCGCCAGGCTGGCCAGGAGAAGGCTGTGGTCGGTGAGCAGCTGGCGGCGAGCCTGCCCCCCCTGAGCGACCCCCAAAACTGCGCGGTGGCCTATGAGCCGGTTTGGGCCATCGGCAGCGGTCGCACGCCGACGCTGGAGGAGATTGCGGCAATGCACGGTTTCATCCGCGAGGGACTATGTCGGCTTCTGGGCCCTGCTGGCGAGGCAATGCGCATTCTCTATGGCGGTTCGGTCAAGCCGGCCAATGCGGTTGAAATCCTGGCAACCGCCGAAGTCGGCGGGGCGTTGGTGGGCGGGGCAAGCCTCAAGGCTGACGATTTTCTGGCCATCGCGCGGGCGGTGACGGGTAAAATTAACCAAGACGCGCCCACAGTTCGTTAACTTGGCACTGCCAGCGTGGGCACGAGGCGGAATGCCCCGTCGGGCCCCGGCGAGATGATGGCACGGATTTCCTACGAGAGTGTCGACACGCTGATTTACGATCCGGTGGCCTCTAACAGGGCGGCGACCCGTTCGGCGTTGCTCACACTCGGCTTTCGCCGTATCGAGACTGTGGCCAGTATTGATGCCCTGAATGATCATCTGCAGCGCCGACCTCCGGATCTGGCGATATGCGAGGTTTCCGGTGTTCAGGATCCCCTGTGCGGGACGATACAGGAGGTGCGGCAAGGTCTGTCAGCCTATAATCCCTTCCTCGTGGTGATTGTTACTGCCTGGGGCAATGCGGGGAGCCTCGTGGGTAATGTCATCAATTCGGGCGCGGATGATCTTCTGCTGCGGCCGTTTTCGACCGCGACGCTTGAAGCGCGCATCCGTACCCAGGTGGAGCGCCGAAAGGGCTTTGTCATCACCAGCGATTATGTAGGTCCTGATCGGCGACGCAGCAGCCACCGCGCTGGTCCGACGGAGCTCCTTCAGCCCCCTAATTCGCTAAAGATGAAGGCCAAGGAGCGCGTTGCCGAAGACGTGGTGGCCGAACGGCTCAATCGCGAGCTTAAGGCGGCACGCGAAATCTTGACCACGGAGAAACTGCGGCGCGAAGCCTTCCAGATCTGCGTGCTGTGGCGTCTGATGCAGGGGGGCGTCCCACAGGCAGAGGCGCAATACGAGGTCGACCTCATCCGCCTCGCCGAGGTCACAAGGAACCTCTCCCGGCGGGCCCGCGATACTGACTTCGAGGAGGCGGTGGTCTGGTGTGACAAGGTGCTGGGGGCGATTGAAGGCCTGCAGCTGGGGGTGGACCGCAATGCCTCAATGCACCTGCTCGGCCACGCTGCCTTGAACCTCATGCGGCTGTTTTCGCCAGAAAAATCCGCGGAAGAGCGTCTCAATGAGTTGGATGCCACGGTGGCGATGATCCGCTCCCGGCAGGCGCTGGCCAGCTAGCGGCTGCCCCCTTACTGCGCCATCAGCGCCTCGCATTGCGACAGTTCTTGCTGACGTACACGTTCCACGGTCTGGGCGGTGAAGCCATTGGTCGTGGCGTGTTGGGCGGCATTGGCCGCCGCCTGATGGCAGAAACCCATGGCTGAGGCGCTGCTTTCGGCCGCCACGCTGGTGGACTGGACTGTCGCAGTAGGTCTCGCGCCTGGGCTCGCCGCCGCACTGCTTTGCGTGGTGGCGCCATAATCTGCCTGGGTGGTCTTACTGCTGGGTTCCCACAGGCGCGCAACGTGGTTCCAATCTGCATTGGTACAACCGCAAAGCCCCAACAGAAGAACACTTGTGGCTCCGGCCCGCCAAACGCTTTTCACCCCAGGAGACATGCACCACCTCAAAATTTGTCGGTTGCGGGTCGTGAATTTAGGCCATCACGCGGCAAGCATAAGCGAAGAGTAGTCTAGCCCAACTGTAAAATTCGCAGGGCTATAACTTTTCGTTACCCCAAACGGACCGGGCAGGCCACACCCTCCGCCGTTCGGACGAGGACTTCCCAGGGCCGACGCTTTCGTCTAAGACCCCCTTCGAAAGTCCCCGGAGCTGCCATGTCCACCGTCCTCATCATCGTCCAGTTGATCGTGTCGGTCGCGTTGGTGATCATCGTACTCATGCAGAAGTCCGAGGGCGGAGCTCTGGGTATAGGCGGTGGCAGTGGCGGCGGCCTCTTCACACCGCGCGGCGCCGGCGACGCGCTGACGCGTCTGACGGCGATTTTGGCGGTACTGTTCTTTGCGACCTCGATGGCCCTGACCCTCTTGGCCTTGCACCGCCGGCCGCAGCATTCAATTCTCGATTCGACTCATGCCAACCCGATCTCGGCTCCCGTTCCCAAGGCTCCAGGTAGCGGCAATGCGCCGCCTGGCTCCAAATCTCTCGTTCCCGCCGTTCCTGGCGTGCCACAACCCCCGGCTCCGGCCAAAGCGACCAAGCCCCCCAAGTAGTCCGGGGGCGCAGTCGATCGCGGATTTTGCGTGAATCAATTTTATTTGGGTGAGAAATGCGCTTGAGCTTCACCATGCCCAGCGCCTATGGTGCGATTCCATGGCGCGACTGATCTTCATCACTGGCGGCGTGGTTTCCTCATTGGGAAAGGGTCTGGCGTCGGCTGCTCTCGGAGCGTTGCTGCAGGCGCGTGGCTTCTCCGTGCGGCTGCGCAAGCTTGATCCTTATTTGAACGTTGATCCGGGCACCATGAGCCCGTTCCAGCATGGCGAAGTCTATGTCACGGATGACGGTGCGGAGACGGACCTTGATCTGGGCCATTATGAGCGCTTTACAGGCGTGGCCTCGGCCCGCTCTGACAATGTGACCTCAGGGCGGATCTACTCGGAAGTCATCGCCAAGGAGCGCCGTGGTGACTACCTCGGCCGGACCGTGCAGGTGATCCCGCATGTTACCGACGCGATCAAGGAGTTCGTCCTTGCCGGCAGTGAGGACGTCGACTTTCTGCTGTGTGAGATTGGGGGCACCGTTGGCGACATTGAAGGCCTGCCCTTTTTTGAAGCGATTCGGCAACTTGGCAACGAGCTCGGGCATGAACGCTCCTGTTTCGTGCACCTGACACTTCTGCCTTACATCGAGACCGCGGGAGAACTCAAAACCAAGCCAACCCAGCATTCGGTCAAGGAATTACGCTCCATCGGCATACAACCTGATGTACTGCTCTGTCGGTCGACCCATCCCATTCCGTTAGAGGAACGGCGCAAGATCGCGCTATTCTGCAATGTATCTTCCGAGCGGGTGATTCCGGCTCTGGACTTGGCGACGATCTACGATGCCCCGATCGCGTATCACCGCGAAGGCCTCGATGATCAGATCCTGACGATTTTCGGGATCAAAGATGCGCCACCGCCCGATCTGTCCCGCTGGCAGAATGTGGTGGAGCGCGTCAACAGTCCCGAAGGCGAAGTCAAGATTGCCGTCGTCGGAAAATATATCTCCGTCAAGGACAGTTACAAGTCGCTCTCGGAAGCGCTGACCCATGGCGGTCTTGCCAATAATGTGCGCGTTCGCTTGGAGTGGATTGATTCAGAGATTTTTGAGCGCGACGATGCCGCCGTATACCTCGAGGGTGTAAACGGCATCCTGGTCCCAGGCGGGTTTGGCGAGCGCGGCACGGAGGGCAAGATTGCCGCCGTCCGGTTTGCACGTGAGCGCAAGGTACCATTCTTTGGTATCTGCTATGGCCTGCACATGGCGGTCATCGAGGCAGCGCGTACACAGGTCGGGCTTGAAGGCGCTGGTTCGACGGAGAACGGCACGCCGAAACATCCGGTGATTGCCATGATGACCGAGTGGACGAGGGGCAACAATCTGGAATTACGCAGTCGGGGTGGTGACATGGGCGGCACCATGCGGCTCGGCGCCTATCCAGCGGTGCTGACCCCGGGCAGCCGGGTTGCACAGATCTACGGTGATGGCCAGATCAGTGAACGCCATCGTCACCGCTACGAGGTCAACACCGGATATACTGAGGCCTTGGCCGCGCATGGGTTGAACGTGACCGGCTGGTCGCCTGACGGCAAACTTCCGGAAATCATGGAACGCTCCGATCATCCCTGGTTCATCGGGGTGCAGTTTCATCCCGAACTCAAAAGTCGTCCGTTGGAGCCGCATCCCCTCTTTGCCAGTTTTATCAAGGCAGCGGTGGAACAGAGCCGGCTGGTTTAGGAGCGTCAGAAGCCTACGCGAGCAGGGCCAGAGGCAAGCCGCTTGGGCTCGTGTTCTGGTCAGCCCAAGCTTGACCCGACGGGATGGGCCGTGCCAGTTGAGACGGCGCCAAACGGTTCTGCCGCGTCAGGGGCGCGGGGCAGGGCAATGGTGCGACGTGCTGTCGACAAGGAGATCAGTTTGACCCGTAGTGAAATCTGGCGTCTCGAGAAGTATCTGCGCAATTTGTTTCGCCTCGATACCATTACGGTGGTCGAGCGCCCCAAGCAGACCGATTCTGTTGAGGTTCATGTCAATGGTGAATTCATTGGCGTGATCTTCAAGGACGAAGAGGATGGCGAAACCTCTTACGCCTTCAACATGGCCATCCTCGAAATGGATCTGCCACCGGCCCCAGCAAGCCGCAACTGAGCGGTCTGAGCTTCAGTGCGAGGCGGACGTAAATTCGGCCAAAAGCTGCCCAACACCCTGTGCGATCTCTCGCCACTGGCTTAAATAGGCCCGTTTGAAGCGATAGCTGAGGACGAGATCGTGTCCGAGGCGCAGGTCGCGCATGCAATCGGGAGCAAGGTCGGTGGCGGCCATGCGCCAACAGCGCAGCACTATGGTCCGGCCATGGTATACGCCCACGAACAGGTCCTGGCCTCTATAGCCATTATCGCTGCGGAAGCTGTATTGGGTGAGACCAAAGGGGCCGGCCTGACCCTGCGGGCGAGTGACGAAGGTCAGGAGCACTCTGCGCAGTTGTGCAGGCTCGGACAGTGCCAGGTCATCGGCCCAGATGCGCAGATGCACCACCTGCGAACGAGCGCTGTCATCTGCGAATTGGTGTGCCTCAGCCAGGCTGAAGCCACGAAAATCCGGCATCAGCGCAGCAAGCGATACGCGACGGTGTTGGCCGCCCTGTCGCTCGGCCGAATAAACGATGTAATTGGCCGGGATGAGAAATCGTTTGCCGCCAACACTGAGAGGCACCGGCCGGGTGACCGGAGTGGGATCCGGCCGGGATTGAATCCAGGCAATCGGAGCCGGAAGAATATAATACAGTAAAAATAGTGCAAAAATAGCGATGACAATCAGGCCAAACCAGAGCAGGGTCGGCCAGCCAGAATGCGATTGTACCGTTTTAGGGCATTCGCAATTCTGTCCTGACCCGCTGAGCGCGATCATCCTGCCCACTCCAATCTGTCTCTACAATGCACGGACTGCCCCCAGGGTGCGAGTGCAGAGGCCGCCGAGCTGACAATTCCGCGCAGGCGTTGCAGGAAGTCCTCGCCCGCTATCGCCTGACACCCGCAGCCGAGGCCCAGGGCGACATCATGGCATGGGATGTGCACCAAACCTGGGACGCAGTACCAAAGCGGGAACCCCATGAAAGACCTTGTGATCCTACTCTTCGCCATTGCAAGCGGGCTTTGCGCATCAGGAATTGTCGCCAACATTTATCGCCTGTTCGGCCGCAAACCCGAAACCTTAACAGGGCGGGCAGGGTATCTTGCGGTCATGACCGTGGCCGGGCCGAGTGTACTCTTTGATAAATCCATACGACACTGGCGCGCCCAGGGTGGCTCGCCCCTCGCACTCCTGATTGCCGTGGCAGTATCCGGCTACTGGAGCTTTGCCATCGGTCTTTTGGTGCTCTCACTGCGTCTCAGCATTCATTGAGACGCCCGCCAGACCGCCGCTGTGGTCTCACAACACCGTGAGCATGCTCGCGACGAGGGGGTGGCGCACAATATCGGCGTCCGAGAGGCGAACGACAGCAATAGCCGGAACCTTCTCAAGACGTTCCGCCACTGGACCCAAGCCGGACATGCCCGGCAACAGATCAGTTTGATCCGGATCTCCGGTCAACACCATGGTAGAGCGCCAGCCCAGTCGTGTCAGCAGCATCTTGATCTGGGTATAGGTGCAGTTCTGAGCTTCATCGATCACCACAAAGGCGTCATTCAGGGTGCGTCCGCGCATATAAGCCACCGGAGCGATTTCGATGATATTATCGGCAAGCAGTGCCTTCAGGCGCTTGTTTCCAACCCGCTCGGTCAGTGCGTCGTAGAGCGGCCGCAAATATGGCGCGAGCTTTTCCTGCAGATCTCCAGGCAGGAAACCCAGACTTTCGCCCGCTTCCACCGCCGGACGGGAGAGCACAATGCGGCTTACCCGGTTCTGCTCCAGTGCTTCCACAGCCTTGGCAATGGCAAGATAGGTTTTGCCAGTTCCTGCCGGGCCTAAGGCAACCACGAGCGAGCGCTCGTCGATGGCATCAAGCAGTGTCTGCTGTGCCGGGCTGAGGGCCCGGACATTTTTGACGTATTTGCGATCCCGACCATCATCGTCGCGCGGGCTCCAGCCCGGAGAATGCGGGAATAAGGGGTGTACTTGTGCAGTTTCGTGAAGGTCGCCCTGATTGCGGCGCGTGGAACGCTTGGCCATGACTACTCCTGGTCGATGACAAAAGGATCGCAACGAACGCAAAGATACGGCCCGGAGCAATCCTGGCTGATATCACGGATGTAGACGCGCAATGTGTATCTAAGATAACGGCAAACGGGGCGTGATGAGGTACGGCGAAGAACTCGCTGCCAACCTTGGTGATGGACACAGTGCGCCAAGGCACCCGTTCCGCCCCTCTCCGTGCTCGCGAATCAATGAGCACTGTCTAAGCGTAACGTCTTTGCTTGTACCCGTCTTGCCCGGAATGATGGCCCAAACCGGTCTCTTGCATCCCCGAAGCTCGCCAAGCCGTCATTTGCCTGCCAAAATGCTGCCGGTGAAATAGTGGAAACTGACCTATGCCTCTCTATGCCATTGATGATATCCAGCCGGAACTTCCCGAGGGCCGGGACTTTTGGGTTGCGCCTGATGCCACGCTGATCGGAAGGGTACGCCTCCAGAGGCACGCCAGCGTCTGGTTCGGCGCGGTACTACGAGGTGACAATGACTGGATTACGGTCGGCGAGAACAGCAATGTGCAGGACCTGTCGGTTATTCATACCGATTATCATCAGCCCACGACGATAGGCCGTGATGTCACGGTAGGGCACAATGTGATCCTTCATTCCTGCACCATTGGCGATGGCTCGCTGATCGGAATGGGCTCGGTCATCCTCAACGGAACTGTGATCGGCAAGAATTGCCTTATCGGCGCCAATACCCTGATACCAGAGGGCAAGATAATTCCGGACGGAGCAATGGTACTCGGGCAGCCGGGACGGGTGGTACGCACGCTCAACGAGACTCAATTGGCTGTACTCAAGGCCTCGGCAGAGGTTTATGTGCACAATTACCAGCGCTTCCGGGATCGGCTGAAGTTGATTGCCTAGACAATTTGCCAATGCACAGCGCACCTTGCGGAGCTGATTTTGGGGAAGGGGGGTGGAGTGGCTTTGCGGCTCAAAAGAAAGATAACAGGACGTTTTGTCATGAGACTGAGATTTGCGCTCACGCTGTGGGCGATCTTGGCGATAGTGTCAGCGGGAACCGCCGCCGCAGCGGCTGGTGCGCCCAAAGGGCGCCTTCCAACGCTCGCAATACCCACCCATTACAGTCTCACCCTGACTATTGATCCGAAACAGGCCGGATTTCACGGTCACGACGAAATCAGCATCGTGACTGCACACCCTCTGACGTCGCTTTGGCTCCACGGGCAAGGCCTCAGCATTGAGCGCGCATCGGTACGCTTGGCCAGTGGCCAGACGATTGCGGCCCATTACCAACAGGTAGACCCATCAGGTGTCGCCCTGCTGCGCTTTGCGCAGTCCCTGCCGGCAGGGCGGGCCACACTTCTGTTCGACTATCATGCCCCCTTCAGTCACGTATCCAATGGGCTGTCCCGGATCGTGCAGAAGAGAAACGCCTATGCGGTCTCGCAGTTTGAGGCTGACGGCGCGCGACGCATGTTTCCATGCTTCGATGAGCCGGGTGACAAGGCCATATTCTCCCTGGCCATCAACGCGCCGAAGGGCGACGTGGTGATTACCAACAGCAAAGTCACGTCAAGAAATGCAACAGGCGGCGGCATGGTGCACTGGGTCTTTGCCGACACGCCAAGTATCCCCCCCTATCTCCTGAATCTGGATGTGGGTCCATTTGACGTCATCAACATAGGATTCATTCCTGCCGACAAATGGCGCCACTATCCTCTGGCGTTGCGTGCCATAGCCCCCAAAGGCGAAGCATGGCAGATGCGCTACGCCCTATCCTTCACACCAAAACTCGTCCTTGCGCTTGAGCGCTATTTCCAGATCGGCTTTCCCTTCAGCAAACTGGACATAATCGCAGCTCCCGACTTTGCTGCGGGAGAAAGGGAAAATGCTGGAGTAATCACACTACGCGGACGCTTCTTGCTTATGGGGCCTCACGCACCGCTTATACAGCGGCGCGACAGCCTTCTGGCGCAGGCGCGTGAGCTGACGCAGCAATGGTTCGGTGACCTGGTAACGCCGCTGTGGTGGAACGATAACGCTATCAAGGAAGCTTTTGCCGGCTGGATGTCGGCAAAGCTCTCCAACTGGGTCATGCCGGATTTTGCATTATCGCGCCACACTCTCGATGGCGGACTTAAGGCAATGGACCGCGATCAATTGCCCGCGGTGCGTGCGATCAACCATCGCGTCAACAGCGTTGCTGACGCAACCCCGGTTTATGATGCAGGCACCCGACAAAAAGGGGCTGCGATCCTGGCGATGGTTGAAAATTACGTCGGTGCTGAGCCCTGGCAGCGGGCCGTGCATGCATTTTTGCTAAAATATGCCGGCCATACTGCGACCCAGGCGGATTTCATCGCGACGATCGCGGCAGTGACCCATCATCCAGAACTGATTCAGACGCTTCGCAGTTACCTGAACCAGCCCGGCATACCGGACATGAGCGTTGTCACGCGCTGCAGCGAATCTCCGGTGCTGACGGTTGTGCAGTCGATGTATGCGCCGGTCGGGCTCATGGTATCTGACCGGCAATGGCAGGTGCCAATGTGCGTGTCGGATGGCAAAGCTGCACGGCGCTGCCGCATAATCGGTCGAACCGCAGACATTCACCTGGGCAGCATCTGTCCTGCCTACGTCATGCCCAATGCGCTCGGACTGGGCTATTATCGCTTCACCTATGACAGCCGGGGCTGGGATAGGCTGCTCAAGGCAGCACCCAAGCTGGATGCGGCAGACCAAATCACCCTCTTTGCCAATCTGCAGGCGGCGCAGGGGGCTGGCCAGCTTGATCCCCGAAAGTTTTTTGAGGCGGTTAAAGTGTTGGCGCCAAGCGCCAGGTGGGACCTGATCCAATTGATGCGACGGGCGCTGCGGGCAGACCGACTGAACTTGTTGCAGCCGGCAGACATGAATGCGTATGAAACATTCATCCGCAAGAGTTTTGGTCACAGACTGGAGCGACTCACGCTGCGGAACTTCGGTTCACCGAGCGAAATCTTGACCCGCGCGGCACTGGCGCAGATCCTGATTGTGGAAGGACATGATCCGCACACTCTTGCCGTACTCGCGAAGGCAGCCCGCGTCTATGCCGCCTCGGATGGGCACAATCTCGGAGTGTTGCCACCCAGCCTGGCCAGACTGGCGATGCGGGCAGGGGTCATGGTGTATGGTTCCGCCTTCGCGAATTCCCTGATCAATGGCTTTCTGGCGTCGCCGGATGATTATTTTCACCGCAGCGTCATTTACGCACTGATGGGATCAACGGATCCAAATCTTCTTAAGGGATTTTTTGATCTGTCATTGTCTCCGCAAATGAACACGAGTGACATACGCTACCTCTTTGCCGATGCGAGCAACCAGCCGGTAGCCCGCGCGCAACTATGGAGCTGGTATAAGGAACACTATCAGTCGCTCGTAACGCGTATTTCCGGAGAAGGTATGCTGGTCGTGCCGAGTCTCTTCAGCAACGCCTGCAGTACAGATTTGAAAACGCAGCTGGCAGATTTCCTGGGGCCTAGAGCAAAGACGATCCCCGGGCTTTCTCACACGTTGATGCTCGCCGAGCAGCGCATTGATCAGTGCATTTCCTTGCGCGAGTCAAAAGGCCGGGAAATTCGCGAAGCGCTGCTCGCTGCGGCTCGATAATGTGCCATTGTCAAGGCAGCCACGTTTTGACTTGTGGATCGTGCTGGTTATTACAGTTTAAAACGCATGCTGAATGTACTGCGGCGTGTAGCGCTGGTCCATTTTTTCATAATATATGTAGTCAAAATGTCATCATTCTCTTAAGTCTATAGATAACCCATGTCGCGGCTGAACTATCATCACTTGCGCTATTTCTGGGCAATCGCCAGCAGTGGCAGTCTGACACGAGCTGCCTCTCAGTTGAATGTTTCGCAATCTGCGCTATCGGCCCAGCTGAAGGCACTGGAAGATCAACTTGGTCATCCACTCTTCGAACGTGTGAGTAAAAAACTCATATTGACGGAAGCCGGGCGAATAGCCCTGGATTATGCCAATACGGTGTTTCAGGCTGGCGATGAACTGGTTGGAACACTGCGTGATCGTCCACGCACCAGCCGCCAGGTTCTGCGTGTTGGCGCTTTGGCGACCCTATCAAGAAATTTTCAGCTGGAATTCCTGCGTCCGATGCTCGGACGCGACGATATTGAACTTGTGATCCGTTCGGGCACCATGCGCGAACTACTGCAGGACCTGCAGGCGCATAGCCTCGATGTGGTTCTCGCCAATCGCGCGGTTCAGCGCGATGCCACCACCGCCTGGCACAATGACCTGATTGCTGAAGAGCCGGTCAGCCTAATAGGGCGCCCAGGACGCCGGGGGCGTGCGTTTCGATTTCCTCAGGATCTCAAGACTACGCCCGTGCTGCTTCCAAGCCTCGACAGCGAAATGCGAATTGCCTTCGACCGTATTCTGGCGGATGCGGGCATCCGACCTATCATTGAGGCGGAAGTCGACGACATGGCAATGTTGCGTCTTCTCGCAAGGGAAAGCCACGGCCTGACGCTAGTTCCTCCGGTTGTGGTCCAGGACGAGTTGCGAGCGGGAGTGCTTAAAGAGCGCTTCCGCCTGCCACAGCTGCGTGAGCGCTTTTATGCCATTTCGCAGAGACGACGATTTCCTAATCCAGCGCTCAAGGTACTGCTGTCGCGGGCACCTCTGGCACATCGCGCCTCTGTGCGTGGCTAACGCCGTTCACTGGGCCCGTGTGGGTAGCGCAATCCGACCTCTTAATATACACGGGCCTTGGGTTTGATGTACTCGATGTCGTTCGACAGCGTATAACTGTGCACTGGACGATAGTCGATGCTGACATCTCCGGATTTGATGTCGAGCCAAGCCAACGTATGCTTCATCCACTTGGTGTCATCACGTTCCGGAAAGTCTTCCCGCGCGTGCGCACCGCGGCTTTCCTGGCGATTGACGGCACCAGCTACGGTGACGGCGGCAAGGGCAACAAGATTTTCAAATTCGAGGGTCTCCACTAGGTCCGAATTCCAGATCATCGAGCGATCAGACACGCGAACGTCATCCTTTGCGCGATAGATCTCCGCAATTCGCCGCTTTCCGGATTCCAGAGTCTCTCCCGTCCGAAATACCGCAGCGTCTTCCTGCATCGCGCGCTGCATCTGCATACGTAATTGCGCGGTCGGCGTGCTACCGCTGGCATGACGCAGCCGATCCAGTCGCTCCAGCGCTTCCTGCCCAGCATCCTTGCGCAGGGCCGCCTGCTTTTGATTGGGCGCGAGGTTCTTGGCACATTGCATACCTGCGGCCTTACCAAACACTACAAGGTCGATAAGAGAATTAGAGCCGAGACGGTTGGCGCCGTGAACCGACACGCAGGCGGCTTCGCCAACCGCCATCAATCCGGGAATTACGGTGTCGGCATTGCCGTCTTTCAAAGTCAGTGCATCTCCCATGTAGTTGGTCGCGATACCACCCATATTGTAATGCACCGTGGGAAGCACGGGGATGGGTTCCTTGGTGACATCGACCCCAGCAAAAATGCGTGCGCTTTCAGAGATGCCGGGCAGTCGTTCATGGATGATCTTGGGATCAAGGTGGGAAAGATGCAGATGAATGTGATCCTTGAGAGGTCCAACGCCACGACCCTCGCGAATTTCCATGGTCATGGCCCGGCTAACCACGTCACGCGAGGCCAGATCCTTGGCACTGGGGGCGTAACGCTCCATGAAACGCTCACCTTGCGAGTTGGTCAGATAACCACCTTCGCCCCTTACCCCCTCTGTGATCAGAACACCGGCACCATAAATACCAGTGGGGTGAAACTGCACGAATTCCATGTCCTGCAGCGGGAAACCAGCCCGCAGCACCATAGCGTTACCGTCTCCGGTCTGGGTGTGGGCTCCTGTGCATGAGAAGTATGTGCGTCCATAGCCGCCGGTCGCAATGATGACACGGTGGGAGCGGAAACGATGGATGGTTCCGTCATCGAGATTCCAGGCCATCAATCCGCGCACTGCGCCGTCTTCGACGATCAGATCGAGGGCGAGGTATTCAATGAAGAAGTTGGTGTCATGCTTTACACACTGGCCATACAGCGTGTGCAACATCGCATGGCCGGTACGGTCGGCCGCGGCGCAGGTACGCTGGACGATTCCCTGGCCAAAATTCGAGGTCATGCCTCCAAAGGCGCGCTGATAGATCTTGCCGTCCTCGGTACGGCTGAATGGCACACCAAAATGTTCAAGTTCGTAAACCGCCTCAGGCGCATTTCGGCACAGAAATTCTATGGCGTCCTGGTCGCCTAGCCAGTCTGAGCCCTTGACGGTGTCGTACATGTGCCACCGCCAGTCGTCCTCGCCCATATTGCCAAGCGAAGCCGCAATCCCGCCTTGCGCCGCCACGGTGTGACTGCGGGTCGGGAATACTTTGGTGATGCAGGCAGTTTTGAGCCCACTGGCAGCCGCTTCGAGAGTGGCCCGCAAGCCGGAACCTCCAGCTCCAACTACGACAACGTCATAGGTGTGATCGATGATCTCGTAAGCGGTCATGGCGTGAGGTCCAAATTTTTCAAAGCGCGATGCGGTACATGGCGAATAGGCTTGCCGCGGCTACGGCCCAGGCGAATGCCTTATTGAGGACTAGAAGAATGATTTTTTTTCCATCGTGATGGACGTAATCCTCGATCACAACCTGTACGCCAAGCTGCATGTGGACAACGGAGGCAATAACAAACAGCACCATCAGAACCGCGGACACTGGGGCATGCAGAAAAGCCAGCACCTGGTCACGCGACGCACCGACGAGATTGAGCATGGAAAAACCCAGCCAGCACGACAAGGGCACAAGAGCTGCTGCGCTTACCCGCTGGCGCCAGAAATGCTCCACCCCTGAATGGGCGCTGCCCAGTCCTTCGACCTGGGAAAGCGGGGTGTGATAGGCCATCACGTACCTCCGAACAAGAACAGGCCGTCGAGATAAAAGCCCCCGGCCAGAACGATGGAAAGAATGATGATCGCAACGCTTAGCCGATTGGCAAAGCGCGGCGCAAAGCCATAGCCGAAATCCCAAGCCAGGTGGCGCACGCCGTTGAGCAGGTGATAGCAAAGCGACCATACGAAGCCGAACACAAAAAACTGCCCGATCCAGGTGAAGACCAGGTCGCCAAAGGTGGCATAGGCATCCGGGCCGCTGGCCAATGCCATTAGCCACCAGGCGAGACCCGCCAGACCAATGCTCAGTCCGACACCGGTCGCGCGATGCACGATCGAGGTCATCATCGTCGGGCTCCAGCGATAGATCTGGAGGTGGGGTGAAAGCGGGCGCTGACGCGCCCCGGAGCGAACGGCGTTATCGGCCATGGAAACTTCCGGAAAGCTGGACAAACCGGGGCGGAGTGTAGGGGCCTAAGCCCTCAAGTCAACGTGCGGATGAAGACAGGATGAGCCGGGCCTTGCCGTCGGATTGTCGCACCGAAGGCACCCCAACCTCGGCTCGGCCCTAAATTGTCCCTAGGGTCAGGGGCGCTGATTGCCTCTGGTGCCTTGCGGCCACATCGAGAATCCGGCACTGCTGTAAGCATGATCCCGGTCCGCATTGCGCCGTCCATCCTGTCCGCAGACTTCGCGCAACTCGGCGCGGAAGTGGCAGCTGTCGATGCGGCAGGTGCCGATTTCATCCACATCGACGTGATGGACGGCCACTTTGTGCCCAACCTCACCATCGGCCCCTTGGTGGTTCGCGCTCTACGTCCCCATAGCCGCAAGAGTTTTGATTGCCACCTGATGATTGCCCCAGCGGATCCCTATATCGAAGCCTTTGCCGAGGCTGGCGCAGACATCATTTCGGTCCACCCCGAAGCAGGTCCGCATGTACACCGTACACTGCAGCTGATTCGAAGCTTGGGAAAGTCTCCGGGGATCGTCCTTAATCCGGCCACGCCGATCCAGGCGATCGATTATGTCCTTGATCTAGTCGATCTGGTTCTCATCATGAGCGTCAATCCCGGATTCGGCGGGCAAAAATTCATTGACGGTCAGCTGCGCAAGATCGAGGCAGCGGCTGAGCGTATCGCCAAGACCGGCCGCCGGATCGCGCTTGAGGTCGACGGCGGGATCACGACCGCTACAGCTCGTCAAGCGGTGTCCGCTGGCGCAGATGTGCTGGTGGCGGGCACCGAAGTGTTCAAAGGGGGCAGGGGTCATTACGCCGCGAATATCGCGGCTCTGCGCGGATGAACGAGGTGTTGATGGGCGCGGAGCGCCATGTACCGAAAGCACCAGGCGCCGCCCTGCCGCTGGCGCTCGTTCCAGAGCTTGCCGCGGCCGAGGCGGACCGTCTCATTACGCCATGGCGAACAGCCTGGCGGCGTAACTGGTTCTATCGCCGGTTGCTGAAGGGTGAGCTGTGCGATCGGCTTCGCTACCAACCGTCTGATCTGCTGCCGCGCCAGCTCGAACGTGCCGAAATGTTGCTGCGCGGACGCTTTATGTTTGGTACGCAAAGCGTTGAAATGCAAAGTGGTTCTATATTTGACAAGCCGGCGCCGTCGGCGGCTTGGGCTCGGGCATTGCACGCCTACGAGTTCCTGCCGCCACTTGCCAATGCTGGCGGCGAACCGGCCCGCGTCCTGGCGACTAATCTCATCGCGCAGTGGCTTAAGCGCTACCGGCGGTATCGTGAACCGCAGTGGCAGACCGAGGTGACGGCCCGCCGGCTGATCAACCTCTTCGTGCATGGACGTTTTGTGATTGCCAACTCGGATTTGGTGTGGCGGTCTGGACTCTTCGTGTCGCTGCATGAGCAGGCACGGCTGCTGGCACGTATCGCCCACAAGGCTCCGGAGGGCTTGGCCCGCCTGGAGGCTGCTGCAGCACTAACGCTGTCAGGAGCCTGCCTTGATGACGCGCCCGGGCGGTTAGGCCAGGGTTTGGCGAGATTTGAGGCGGAAATTGCGGCACAGATCCTTCCAGACGGTGGCCATGTGGATCGCTGCCCGGAAACCTTAATGCATGCTTTTCGGTACCTGGTGATGGGGATCGAGGCTGCCCAGGCGATGTCCCACCCCGTACCGCCCAGCCTTTTGTCCGCGCGCGACCGCATGGCGCCAATGCTGCGCTTTTTCCGCAATGGGCAGGGAACACTTTGCCTCTTCCACGGTGGTCATGAGGGGGACCGCGGTACCCTTTCGTCACTTCTGCAACGCGACGAGGCGGGCGGGATGCCGTTCGGCTTTGCCCCCCACTCTAAGTTCCAGCGGCTGACTGCCGCTAAAAGCTTTGTGGTGATGGATGTTGGACCTTTTCCAACCGGAGTCTATGCCAACGCTGCCCATGCCGGATGCCTGGCCTTCGAGTTCAGCTCCGGAGCCCAGCGTCTGGTGGTAAATTGCGGCAGCAGTCCAAATTGGGATGGGGCGCTGCGATCGACAGCGGCTCACTCGACCGTAACCGTGGCCGATACCTCCATGGGCCAGGTTTTGCGCTGGGAATTTGCCAGTCGCCGGATCGGGCCGCGCCTCCTGGGCGGGCCCGATCACGTCGACAGCGAACGCCAAGAAGCAGCACAAGGAACCAGCGTTTCTGCCAGTCATGACGGTTATTTGCATCGCTTTGGGTTGGTTCATGCCCGACAGCTCAGCCTCTCTGCAGATGGCACCAGGCTCATCGGCAAGGATCGCTTGCTCCCCAAGGTGACGCGCCGGCGGCGATGCCAGGTTGCGGCACGGTTCCATCTTCATCCCGACATCCGTGTCTCTCAGGCACAAGGCGGCGGGTTGTTGTTGAAGCTCCCGGGCGGGGAGGGGTGGCGCTTTCGCTGCAGCGGTGAACCAGCGATCGAAGACAGCATCTATGTCGGAACTGAGACGCCGAGACGCTGCGAACAAATCGTCCTGACGGGTGAAGTGGGCGGCGAAACCCTGGAGCTGGTCTGGATGTTTGAACGGATAAGTGTGGCATGACGCAGGCGTCCTGGTACTGGCGCGCCCGCGTAGTCAGTGCCTATATCGCAGCACGTTTTCGGCCGCTGCCCAAACTACATGACCGGCAGTGCAACATCTGCGGTTTTCATGGCCCGTTCGGACCCGGCGGAAAGGGTACGCGCAACGACGCAAGGTGCCCACGCTGCCGTTCTGTTGAACGTGATCGGTTGTTCAAATTATGGCTTGATAAAGAGCCTCAATCGCTTGAACAAAAAGATATTTTGCATTTTGCACCTGAGCGCAGTCTGACCTCCTTGGTTCGACCCCTTGCGCGCCGTTATCGCACTGCGGATATCGCCCCAGGTCGAGCCGATCTGGTGTTGAACATTGAACGGCTTGAATTGCCACCGGCAAGCGTAGAGGCCGTCATTTGCGCCCATGTGCTTGAGCATGTTGACGACGCCAAGGCGCTTGGTGAACTTTACCGTATACTGGTGCCAGGTGGCCTCGCGGTTATTTCCGTGCCCATCGTTGAGGGGTGGTCTGCAAGCTACGAAAATCCTGCAGTCATCACGGCACAGGAGCGCGCGCTGCATTTTGGCCAGTGGGACCACGTCCGCTATTATGGAGCCGACTTGCGCGACCGTATTCGAGCGGGCGGGTTCTCTTTGCGCGACTTCACCGCGAGCCCGAGCGAGGGCGTGCGTCATGGCCTGATCCGCGGCGATACTCTCTTTATTGCGCAAAAACCGGGCTGATGCATGCGACACGGGAGCCCGGTTGGCGGGCTCATCGCGTTCCGACGTTGCAGCCCGAGGGGTGGGTTGCTATTCAGGACATGATATGAATCGGCCGTAAGGCCCAGGAGTTGTTCCATGGTGCAGTTTACTTTGCCGCGTGGTAGCGAGCCCAAGCCGGGCAAGGTGTGGCCGGGACCGACCACCTCTAATGGCAAAAAACCCAAAAGAACCAAGGATTTTCGGGTATATCGCTTCAACCCAGATGAAGGCACCAACCCGGCCATCGACACCTATCGAGTGGACCTCGAGAATTGCGGGCCGATGGTGCTTGATGCGCTCATTAAGATTAAGAATGAAGTCGACCCGACGCTGACCTTCCGCAGGTCCTGCCGTGAAGGAGTTTGTGGCTCCTGCGCGATGAATATTGATGGCAAGAATACGTTGGCCTGCACCAAGCCCATCAGCGAGATCTCCGGCTCGGTTAAGGTCTACCCTTTGCCTCACATGTCCGTAGTCAAGGACCTGGTGCCTGATCTGAACAATTTCTACGCTCAGTATGCCTCCATTGAGCCTTATCTGCAGACCAAGACCCCGACACCGGAAAAGGAATGGCGTCAATCTCCCCAGCAAAGGGAGAAGCTGAACGGGCTTTACGAGTGCATCCTCTGTGCCTGCTGTTCGACATCATGCCCGAGCTACTGGTGGAATTCGGAGCGCTACCTGGGTCCGGCGGCGCTTCTACAGTCCTATCGCTGGCTCGCTGACAGCCGTGACGAGGCCAAGGGGGAGCGCTTGGACAGGCTCGAAGACCCCTTCCGTCTTTACCGCTGCCATACGATCATGAACTGCGCCAATACCTGCCCCAAGGGACTTAACCCGGCCGAGGCCATCGGCGAGATCAAACAGCTTCTGGTCAAGCGTAGCGTCTGAAGGTCCGTCCCTGCCATTTGGCAAGATGGGCCAGTGTTCGCAGGGTCAGCTCTGCGCGCGGCGTTGAATTTGCGCGCGTCGCGGTGAGAACCTCTTAAAGCTCCACCATATCAAAGTCGGACTTGGGGGTCCCACAGAGCGGGCAAACCCAGTCGTCGGGAATGTCCGCCCAACCCGTCCCGGGGGCGATGCCTTCGCCGGGATCGCCCTTTTCCTCACTGTAAAGATAGCCGCAGGTGCGGCATTGCCAGGTTTTGTAAGCAGCCATCAATAAGCGGTGCGTGCACCGTCCCTCACAGCAACGATCGGCCCCGCTGTCACAGGGCGACCTATTCCATTACATAGCGTATCGGTATGGATTTGGGCCCGGAGACGAAATTCGCTTCTACCAGCCTTGGGGTTCCGCTTAGCTCCACGGATTTCAGACGCGGCAGGAGTTCTTCCCAAAGGATGCGCATTTCCATTCGCGCAAGATGTTGACCGAGACAGACATGGGCGCCATAGCCAAAAGCGATCTGCTTGTTGGGATTGCGGTCAACTTTGAAAGCAAAGGGATCCTCAAACACGGTCTCGTCACGATTGCCGGAGGGGTAACAGAGCATGAGCCACTCACCTTTGGCCACCGGCTGACCTGATATCTCGGTATCAACGGTCGCGCTCCGCATGAAGTGCTTCACGGGTGTCACCCAGCGAATGGTTTCCTCGACAAAGCTTGGGATCAGAGAAAGATCAGCCTTGAGCTTGGCGAACTCCTTGGGGTTTTCAGCCAGAGCCCACAACCCGCCTGCTGTGGTATTGGAGGTGGTGTCATGACCGGCCGCTGCCACAATCGTGTAATAGCCCATGGCTGCGCGGTGGCTGAGTGGTTGGCCCTTGATTTGGCCATTGGCAATGACGCTGGCCACATCCTCGCGTGGGTGGACTCGGCGGTCCTCGGTCATGGCCTCGAAGTAACTGGTGAAGTCCTGAACCGTCGCAATGAGGCCCATCAGCATTTCGTTGGAGTCGAGAGGTGTTGCGCCCAGACGATTCATCTCCGGATCGGAGGTCCCGAACAGTTCCTGTGTCAGTTTGAGCATGCGCGGTTCGTCCTCAGGCGGAACGCCAAGGATCTGCATGATCACACGCAGCGGATATAAAAAAGCTATGTCTCGAGCAAAATCGCAGTTGCTTCCCAGTGAGGCCATTTTATCAACAGTCTGTCGCGCCAGATCGCGAATGCCTTGTTCCAGCTTACGGATGTTCTGGGGCAGGAACCATGCTTGGGTCAGTTTGCGATGATCGAAATGGTCGGGATTATCCATCTGCACCAGTGAATAGACCAGATGTGGCGAGCCGCCGGTTAGCGCGCGCACCTTCTGGTCAGCTTCCTGTGTTGTCAGCGTGGTCGGCCGATCACCGTTGTGAAAAATCTCATTCTGACGCTCGACGGTGAGGATATCGGCGTGGCGGGTGATCGCGAGGAAGGGATCGTACCCGGGAAGTTCAATGCGCCCGATAGGCATATTGTGGCGCAGCCAGCGAAACGCCTCATGCAGGCGCGTGTCGTCGGCATAGGCCTTGGGATCAACGATATTGGTAGCAATTTCAGCAGGAACAGTCATCGCGGCTTCTCGACAGATGCGGACCAAGATTGTGCCGTCAGCCTCAACAGTGCAAGTGTGCCGTTGCGGCAGCTTTCAGGCGTTGCCAAGTACTCGGTTTCCGGCCCGCAGTCGCAAGATCTGCCAAAGCGCCGCGCTGGCCAGATTTGTGAGCCAGCTCTGTGCGGTAAGACCGCAGGCTTTGGCCACCATCTGCACTAGTTTTCTGACGTGATGGCGGCGGTAAAGCGCCACGGCCGTTGCGTTATAGGCCCGCGAATAGCGTGAGCGGTTATAGGGCGTGCGTGGAACATCTGAAGACGCCACGTTGGCACAGTAATAGGCATAGGCCAGCTCGTCGTCGTCAGATTCCTGAACGCGTGTGAAGGCCAGATAGAGCTTTTTCCATACCGGCAGATCTGCTTCCGGCTGTGCGTTCAGGGTCTCCAGAAACAGACGGTAATGACGGAATTCATCCGCCGCAACGCGTCCGGCAATTTCCTTCAGCACTGGCTCATTGGTCGCGTCGCGAATGGCACTGTAATAGGAGGAAGTGCCACATTCGACGACGCAACGCGCGATCATTTCCCCTCGACGAGAGCCCCGCACTGAGACCGTGTCCTGATTGGCAAAATGCGCTGGACGGTAGCCCGCGCGAAACCGGGAAAAGGCATCCTGAAAATTAAATGTCGGATCGGCCATTTCCGCCCAGCGTCCAAGCACCAGACCATGCTGGATTTCTTCTTGTCCCCAACGGGCAAGGTCATGCAAGGTCTGGGCCGGACCTTCCTGAAACACCCGGGAAAGATAGGTTACGTAATCGGGAGCGTTATATTCTACGAGCGAGGCGGCCTTGACCGCAGCCAAAAGGCGCGCATCGACCTTGCTTGCATCGAATTTGTCCCAAGCAACGTCGTCCAGGCTCCAACCGCCGTGATAGATCGTGCCGTTCGTCATGGCTGTCCATCCATGTTTGTGCCCTATCCTTTATGAAGGAGAGCTTAGCAAATTCGTCCCCCCCAAGGAAACCGACGGCGCATTACTGTATTGACAGGTAACCCTGTAACAGTTCCAGGGCGTTCAGCGTTGCAACCGCCTTTTGCCGGGTGGTCTCGGATTTGGCTTGCAACACGTCCTCATGGGCGTCCTTCAGACGGCGTTCCACATCTTGCAGCGACACGGAAGCCAACGGAAACGCTTCCTCGGCCAGAATTGTTGCCTTGTCATTGGTCACTTCGGCAAAACCGGCCATCACAAAATAGCGCTCGTCACCCTTTGGTCCGGCCTTAATGTCGATCATTCCGGGCTTGAGCGTCGAGATGACTGGAGCATGGCCAATGCCGACACCGAAATAGCCTTCGCTGCCGGGCAGGGTGATCATCTCCGCATCCCCCGACAGCAACAGCCGTTCGGGGGAGACAATATCAAAGGGAATTTTCTCTGCCATGGCCATTATGCTTCGGCAGCTGCAAGCTTCTGGGCCTTGGCAACCGCATCTTCGATCGTACCCACCATGTAGAAGGCTGCTTCTGGCAGGTGATCGTAGTCACCACGGACAACGGCGGCGAAGCTGCGAATGGTGTCTTTCAGGTCCACGAACAGTCCCGGGAAGCCAGTAAACACTTCTGCGACATGGAAGGGCTGACTGAGAAAGCGTTCGATCTTACGCGCTCGCGCCACAGCGAGCTTGTCTTCTTCAGACAATTCATCCATGCCAAGAATGGCGATGATGTCCTGAAGCGACTTGTAGCGTTGCAGGATCTGCTGCACGGCACGTGCAGTATTGTAGTGCTCGTCACCAACGACGCGCGGATCGAGAATGCGTGAGGTTGAGTCGAGCGGATCGACTGCAGGATATATGCCCTTCTCCGAAATCGCACGATTGAGCACCGTGGTAGCGTCCAGATGGGCAAATGAGGTCGCTGGTGCAGGATCAGTGAGATCGTCGGCAGGAACGTAAATGGCCTGCACCGACGTGATCGACCCTTTGGTCGTGGTGGTAATGCGCTCCTGAAGGGCACCCATGTCCGTGGCAAGGGTTGGCTGGTAGCCCACGGCCGAAGGAATACGCCCGAGCAAAGCCGACACTTCTGATCCTGCCTGGGTAAACCGGAAGATATTGTCGACGAAAAAGAGCACGTCCTGGCCCTGGTCGCGGAAATATTCGGCGACGGTGAGACCGGTCAAGCCAACCCGCGCGCGTGCACCCGGTGGCTCGTTCATCTGGCCATAGACAAGGGCGCATTTGGAACCTTCGGTCGAGCCGGACTTCGGATCCTTGTTCACACCAGATTCGATCATCTCATGGTAGAGGTCGTTACCCTCGCGCGTGCGTTCGCCCACTCCGGCAAAGACCGAATAACCGCCATGCTTTTTGGCGACGTTGTTGATCAGCTCCTGAATCAGCACCGTCTTGCCCACACCGGCACCGCCAAATAGGCCAATCTTGCCACCACGGGCGTAGGGCGCCAAAAGGTCGATAACTTTAATGCCCGTGACCAGAACTTCTGCCTCAGTCGACTGCTCAACGAAGGCCGGTGCTTCCGCATGAATGGGGCGGCGCTCTACAGCACTGACCGGGCCTGCTTCGTCCACCGGCTCACCGATCACGTTCATGATGCGTCCAAGGGTGCCATCACCGACCGGAACGGAAATCGGCGTACCGGTGTCACGCACGCTTTGGCCACGGGTAAGCCCTTCGGTGGCGTCCATCGCGACGGTACGCACGATGGATTCACCCAGATGCTGGGCAACTTCCAGAACCAGGCGCTGACCGTGATTGTCGGTTTCCAGCGCGTTCAGGATCTCTGGCATATGGCCATCAAACTGCACATCGACCACGGCACCCATGACCTGGGTTATGCGGCCTTGCATGTTGGTCGGTGTCACGGCGTTCATGACGTTTTCCTCTTCTCATCGTGTGGTGCGATCGGCCCCAGCCTGGGCACCAGCGAACTTACTCGCATTTTGGCACATCCATTTTTCCAGTTGTTGCCATCGTGTTCGGTGGCAAGGCCGGTCCTGCGGTCTGCTGTGCCTATTCAGACCGCTTCCGCGCCCGATATGATCTCGATCAATTCCTTCGTGATCATGGCCTGGCGCGTGCGGTTATACTCCAGTGTTAGTCCGTCGATCACTTCGCCCGCATTGCGCGTGGCCGAGTCCATGGCGCGCATTTTGGAACCAAATTCTCCTGCCACGTTCTCAAGCAGCCCACGGAAGATCTGTACCGAAATATTGCGTGGCAGAAGTTCAGCGAGAATTGCAGCTTCATCCGGCTCATAATCGTACACGACCTTTGCCGGTCCAACTGCCACGCTCTCATCGATGGGCGCAGGAATAAGACGCTGTGCGATGGGTTGCTGACTCATGATCGATTTGAACTGCGAATAGAGCATGGTGCAGATGTCAAACTCGCCATTGTCAAACATTTCCAGAATGCGCTCGCTGATCCTTTGTGCATCGGCGAAGCTGATACGGCGAACGCCCATAAAGTCGATGGTGTCCACGATCATGCTGCCATACTGACGACGCAGCTGGTCACGCCCCTTGCGTCCAACACAAAGAATGCGCACGTCTTTGCCGTCGCTGACGAGTTCGGCGATCTGTCGGCGGGCAAGGCGTACGATGTTGGAATTGAAAGCGCCGCAGAGGCCACGATCGGCGGTCATAACGACGACCAGATGGCGCTGGCTGGCGCCGGTGCCGATCAGCAGGCGCGGACCTGCCGGGTTGTCACGCATCCCCGAAGCAAGTCCGGCGATGACGCTGGCGAGCTTCAGCGCATAGGGACGGGCTGCTTCGGCCGCTTCTTGCGCACGGCGCAGTTTCGAGGCCGCAACCATTTGCTGCGCCTTGGTGATTTTACGGATCGCCTTCACGCTTGCGATACGTTTACGGAATGTGATGAGACTGGGCATACCCGGTCCTTATGCGAAGGCCTTGGAGAACCCGTCGAGGATCTCCTTGAGCTTGGCTTCAATTTCCGGGGTGAGCTGCTTGCCAGTGCGGATAAGCCCCAGCGTGTCTTGGTGCTTGGCACGCATCAGGCGCAGGAGTTCGGCCTCGAAACGGGTGACATCACCAAGCGCCAGCCGATCAAGATACCCGCGCGTACCCGCGAACAGTGACACAACTTCCTCTTCTACCGGAAGCGGCGAATACTGCGGCTGCTTGAGCAGTTCGGTCAGCCGCGAGCCTCGGTTGAGGAGGCGCTGGGTTGCTGCATCAAGGTCGGAACCAAACTGGGCGAATGCTGCCATCTCGCGATACTGCGCCAGCTCAAGCTTGATCGATCCGGAGACCTGCTTCATCGCCTTGATCTGGGCCGCCGAGCCCACGCGCGACACCGATATGCCAACGTTTACCGCGGGGCGGATACCCTGGAAGAAAAGGTCCGTTTCGAGAAAGATCTGGCCGTCGGTGATCGAAATCACGTTGGTTGGAATGTAGGCCGATACGTCATTGGCCTGGGTCTCGATAACGGGCAATGCCGTGAGCGAGCCACTGCCAAAGTCCTTGTTCAACTTGGCAGCCCGTTCAAGCAGTCGGGAATGCAAATAGAACACGTCCCCGGGATAGGCTTCACGGCCCGGTGGGCGACGCAGCAGCAGCGACATCTGGCGGTAGGCAACTGCCTGCTTGGAAAGATCATCATAGATGATCAGCGCATGCATGCCGTTGTCGCGGAAATACTCTCCCATCGCACAGCCTGCGAACGGAGCCAGAAACTGCAGAGGGGCCGGTTCCGAGGCCGTGGCCGCGACCACGATGGTGTACTCCATGGCTCCGGCATCTTCGAGCGTCTTGACGATCTGCGCCACGGTCGAGCGCTTCTGGCCGATCGCAACGTAGATGCAATATAGCTTCTGGCTTTCGTCAGATCCCTTATTGACAGCTCTCTGGTTGAGTATGGTGTCGATGGCAATAGCGGTCTTGCCGGTCTGCCGGTCTCCAATGATCAACTCGCGTTGACCGCGGCCGATGGGAATGAGGGAGTCGATTGCCTTCAGTCCGGTCTGCATCGGTTCGGACACGGATTTGCGCGGAATGATGCCGGGGGCCTTGACATCGACCCGGCGTCGTTCGGCAACATCTTGCAACGGCCCCTTGCCATCAATGGGGTTGCCCAGCGGGTCAACCACACGACCAAGCAATGCTTTGCCCACCGGTGTCTCAACGATGGCGCCGGTACGCTTGACCGTGTCGCCTTCCTTGATGCGGGTGTCGGAGCCGAAAATCACCACGCCGACATTGTCGGCTTCGAGATTGAGGGCCATACCCTTAATCCCCCCGGGGAACTCGACCATTTCACCGGCTTGGATGTTGTCGAGGCCATAGATGCGGGCAATGCCGTCGCCCACCGACAGGACCTGTCCCACTTCGCTGACTTCGGCCTCGGCCCCAAAATTCTGGATTTCGCGCTTTAGGATGGCGCTAATCTCGGCGGGCTGAATATTCATGCTCGTTTTCCTCGTGCCATATTGGGGGCTGCACTAACGCGCAGCCAAATACTATCCGCGCATAGCCACGCGCAATGCGTTCAGCTTGGTGCGCAGGCTTGAATCAATCATCCGCGAGCCGACTTGAACCACCAAGCCGCCGAGCAGTCCCGGATCAACCTGGGTAGCAAGACGGGCCTCCCGTCCCAGCTTGGCGCTCAATGCCGCCTTGAGCTGACCAACCTCGTCATCATTGAGGGGGCGGGCACTAATAACCTGCGCCTGTACTTCGCCGCGCTGGCGGGCAAGCCGTGCCTCATAGGCACGGATCACATCGGTAATTGCAAACAGACGGCGGCGACGCACCAGCGTCAGGATAAATTGCCGGGTTAATGGTGCCGCCTGCATGCGCTCCAGAATGGCAGTCATTCCTTTGGTCTGCTCATCACGGCTGAACACCGGGGCCCGGACCAGGCGACGCAGGTCCTCGCTCTCTTCGATCATGCCGCGCAGGGCGGTCAAATCCCGTTCCACCTGCTCGACAACGCGCTCTTCCTGAGCGAGTTCGAACACGGCCGTGGCGTAACGCCCGGCCAGGCCCTGATCAAGTGAGAGTTCTGTCGCCACTGGCGCCCCTCTGTCGGTGGCCGCCCAGGAATCACGCGGCCGATGCTAACGCTTGGATTGATTGGAATATTTAGGCTGCGTGGCAGATCGGTAATCTGCGACGCGCGAGGCACTTAGCATGAGGGTGTGTCAGGTGCAACAATCTGGCGGGCTGGAAGCATAGCCGCGGCGTCGCGCCGCTCTCCATTGCCTTTGTCCGGGGCGCCCCCCAAAGCCTGCATGAGCCCGCAAAATTGGCCGCCCCCCTTGGGCTTGGCTCGGGGTCCGGCGTATCCTTGCCCCTCACCGGTTGCCGCGCCAAGCGGATGGCCCCAATCCCCTCAACCAAGGACGAGTTCATGCTTCCCCGTTTGCAGATTGTCATCGCCAGCACCCGGCCGGGCCGCATAGGGCCGGCAATAGCCCATTGGTTTCATGGCTTTGCCATCAAACATGGGCAGTTCGACGCCCACCTCGTCGATCTCGCCGATATTGGTTTACCGCTCTATGACGAGCCCAATCACCCCATGCGCCGGCAGTATACGAAGGATCACACCAAGGCGTTCAGCACCCTGGTGAAAGCGGCGGATGCCACGGTGTTCGTCAGTCCCGAGTATAATTATTCGCCTCCCCCCAGCCTTGTGAACGCGATCGACTACCTCTTTTGGGAGTGGCAATACATGCCGATTGGCGTGGTGTCCTACGGAGGGGTGTCAGGCGGCCTACGGGCGGCCCAGGCGCTCCGGCTCATGGCCTCGACCCTGAAGATGGTGCCGCTTCCGGAAGGCGTAGCCCTGCCCAACGTATTCACTCAGATAAAGGACGGGGTTTTTGCCGCCAATGAGCTCAATGAGCAGGGCGCTGCGGCACTATTGAACGAGATGCAGAAATGGACCTCAGCCCTGGCGGGGCTGCGTGCCGGGATCCGTGCTCTTTAGCCCACGGTCCGGATGGTCGTACCGAGCCTCTCCGGTATTCCCCGGACCGCCGCCTCGCGGCTGGGGAACGCCGGGGAAATGCTCAGTCGACCGCATGAAACAGCCGCGACAGGCGAAACGCACCCAACCAGCCATCACGTGAGGCGTTCAAGAAGTCATAGGAACCGAGTATCAGATCAGCCTGACCAATGACGTTGGCGACCGGAACGAAGCCCAATCCCCCCTGAGAGCGAGGCACGCGACTATCCAGGGAATTGTTGCGATCGTCGCCCATCATGAACAATTCTCCCTTGGGAACGACATAAGGCTTGGTGTTGTCCAGGACGTCATTGTTCTCCCATTGGAAAATGGCGTGGTGCACACCACCCGGCAAATATTCGATAAACTTGGGCACGCGCACATAGGCCCCGCTCTCGGTTTCGACCCGACCCGTCCCATCAGGCTTTCGTACGACCTCGGTACCATTAATGAAGAGCCTGCCATGAACCACTTGAATGCGGTCTCCGGGAAGGCCGATCACGCGTTTGACCCAGGCTTCCTTGTGACCCACTGGGTAAAAGACGACGACGTCACCACGATGGGGTATGCGGCCAAATAGCCGCCCCTTGATGTCGGGAAAGAGGCCCCAGCGTACCGAGTAGTGGCTGTACCCATAGGCGAATTTTGCCGCGATGATGGCATCGCCAATGGCCAGCGTCGGTTCCATCGACCCTGAAGGCACATAGAACGGCTCTGCAATGGCCGTGGTGGCAAGGAAGACGAGGGCAATGGCCGCGACCGGCTCGCGGAGCCAGCGCAGAACAGCCACAACGCGTTGGCCAAAGGGATGGGCGAAGATCCGCCGCGTTGATTGCTGCCAATTCATACTTTTAGATCTCCAGAGGGGGGCGCCAGAGCGTACACATGCAAGGGCATATGACCGGAGCAGGGGGGAATACAAGAGCAAGCTTCTTGACCTTTCGCCAGCATCCTGCCACAGCCGGCCGCCATGATCGAATTGACCCAGGAATTCGGCTTTGATGCCGCTCACTTTATGCCGCACCGGGAGGCGGGAGATCCCTATCGGCGGATGCACGGTCACTCCTTTCACGCAGAGGTCACGCTGAAAGGAGAGGTCGATGCAGCCACGGGCTGGGTCCGTGACTTCGCGGAGATCAAGGCGGTCCTTGATGAGCTCCGCAGCACGTTGGATCATTGCCTTCTCAATGAGCTGCCCGGGCTGGAAAATCCCACCCTGGAAAATCTGGCCTGTTTCATATTTTCTTCGATGAACACCCAGCTTCCTGGGGTAGTGCGCGTACGTGTGTCCCGGCCATCCTATGGCCAGTCCTGTGTCTACGAGCCTCGCTGATGGCCAAACGTCCGGCGAAATCCCTTACTCAGCTCGGTCGGGTGGTTCCGGTCCCGGACTCACCGGATCGGGCCGTGCTTGAGGCCGTACCAAACCGGCACCGGGATGTGAATTATGTCGCCCGGTTTACGGCGCCGGAATTCACCAGCCTTTGTCCGGTTACCGGTCAGCCAGACTTTGCCCATTTCGTGATCGATTACGTGCCAGACAAGTCGCTGCTCGAGTCCAAATCGCTGAAGCTTTTTCTCTTCAGTTTCCGTGCCCATGCCGATTTTCACGAGGCCTGTACCATCTATATCGGCAAACGCGTTGTTTCCGCGATCAAGCCGAAATTTTTGCGGATCGCAGGCTTTTGGTATCCCCGCGGAGGCATACCGATCGACGTATTCTGGCAGACCGGCAAGCTCCCGGCTAATCTGTGGTTGCCCGAGCCCGGGGTTGCACCCTATCGCGGCCGCGGCTGATAAATTCTTACCAGGTGTAATGCCAAAGGCATCTGTAGATCCTTGCCATAACTTGTGTCGGCTGGTTTGCCATGGTCAGAACCGGACGAACACGCCATGATGGTCAACATTCGAATGAGGACCCCTCAATGGCCAAATTCCACGATCAGATTGATGATGTGCTTGCCAAATTCATCACGCGCCAGCGCATGTTTTTTAGCGCTAGCGCGGCAGAAGAGGGGCGCGTTAACCTTTCGCCCAAAGGAATGGATTGTCTGCGCATCCTCGGACCTCAGCGGATCGCCTATCTGGACCTAACTGGCAGCGGCAATGAAACCTCTGCACATATGGAGGCCGGGGGGCGTCTCACGCTGATGTTCTGCGCCTTTGATGGCGCTCCACTCATTCTGCGTGCCTATGGCATGGCGCAAATCCATAGGCGGGGCAGTCAAGATTATGAGGAATTGCTCGGACACTTTGTGGAACATGTCGGGGCACGTCAGATCGTAGATATGCAGGTACAGTCTCTGCAAACGTCGTGCGGATATGCGGTACCACTGATGAGCTTTGAGGGACACCGGCCCAACCTGTTGCGCTGGGCTGAAACCAAGGGCGAGGACGGGCTCAAAGACTATCGCCGCGCGCACAATCGGGTCAGCATTGACGGTTTGCCGACAGGTTGGGATTAGACCTCTGCGAGGCGGGCGCAGGCGTCGTGCCGATGACAGCGGACGAGGTGGTCGTTGACCATGCCGATCGCCTGGGCAAAGGCATAGACGATGACTGGTCCGCAGAAATTGAAGCCGCGCTGTTTCAGCTCTCGGGCAAGAGCCTCGCTCATGGGGTTTTGAGCCGGAATGTCGGCAAGACGGCGATAGCGATGCTGAACTGGCTTGCCGTCTACATGTTTCCAGATAAGTTCGGAAAAGCCCCCCGGCTCCTTTTCTTCAATCTCAAGCCAAAGGCGGGCAGCCTTGATTGCGGCATTGATCTTCGCCTTGCTGCGAATGATCCCGGCATCTTGTAACAGCTGTTCGACTTTGCGCTGTTCATATCGGGCGATGCGGTGAGGATCGAACCCGTCAAAGGCGCTGCGGAAATTATCCCGTTTGCGCAGTATTGTGATCCACGCCAGTCCGGCCTGAAACCCGTCCAGAACAAGCTTCTCATAAAGCGCACGTGCATCGAACTCGGGAACGCCCCACTCCTGATCGTGATAGGCGATATAAATTGGTTCTTTCTCCGACCATGCACAGCGAACAAGAGCATCCGTCATGCTGCGCACACCTGATAGAAAGATACTACCAAGAGGTTCGCAGCTTTGGCTATCCGCTCTATGAAGCGCAGCTGATATTCACACGTCATGCTGACGACACTGCTGCACTGGACGCGATGGGAGCAGGAGCCCCGCCTCGAGCGTAGTGCCCGTTGCCCAGCTTTCAGTCCAGCTTTGATCAAGGCCTGCGGGTAAGGCATTCCGTTTATCCCAATGTCCGGCCACTGCAAGCTTGAAGGATTGAGGACGCAGGTCAAGCAAAAAGCCAGGTAGGTCTTGCCAACCTCAGTTCAACGCCTGCAGCAGTGAGCACGCCGGTGGCCGTCTCTTCCAGTCGGTCGAGACGAATGAGCGCGAAGCCATCGCGGCCGGTCACAGAGATAAGTTCACCGATGGTTTTTTCTCCGGCCGTGACCGCGGTTCCAGCTGGCGGAAGGTCAGCGCCGGCCGAAACAGCCAGCAGACGCTTGCGGGCGGTGCCACGATGTTTCATCCGCGCAGTGAGTTCCTGCCCAACATAGCAGCCTTTGGTGAAGCTGACGCCATGCAGTTGCTCAAGATCGCCATCCAGGGCGAACATGGCATCAATACCAAAATCCTCACCTTCAGGAACGCCGAGGGCGCGGCGATGGGCATGATAGGGCTCAAGCTGACCCACGCCCGGCGGGGTCTCCGCCTCGGCCACGATGGACCTGATCCCCAACTGCGGCAGGCGCGGATCAGCAAAGGAAATTCCCGGAAGGGTTTCTCCCTGCCAGGCAGCGAGCACCTTCAGCTGGGGTCGCAACTCGATCTCGACCCTGGCGCGCAGTCTGTACATAGTCAGCCTGCGAACCATCGCCTCGGCCCTGCTTCTTGGACAGTCCAGCAGCACAGCACCGTCGCCCTCAACGATCAGAAAGTCGAACAAGATCTTGCCCTGGGGCGTAAGGAGGGCCGCATAGAGCGCAGAGGCTGGTGAGAGCTGCTCCATGTCGTTGGTTATAAGCCCCTGCAGCAGGCTGCGGGCATCAGCCCCGGCGAGTGCAATGACAGATCGATCGTCAAGAAGCGCAATCATGGTGCAAGAGGTAATGCCTGCCGGCCCACTTGCCAAGCGTGCTTGACATCATCCTTCCAGCGCAGGATGCATGAGTGCGAGCAAGCCAAGGGCCGTCCCTGTGCGTTACTCCGATCAATGGCAGCCGAGCAAGGTGCGGATTTCAGGTTCCGGTCGGCCCCGGGTGCCGGGGCGCCGCGGCGCTCTGGCGCCTGGTTCAACCGGTGTCGCCCTGATGCTCGCGCGCTGGTATGCGGGCATGTTGCCGCGGTATGCTCATGGTACGCTCCTCGACCTTGGCTGCGGAGAGGTGCCATACTATGAGCTTTACCGTGCCCATGTCCGCGAAATCCTGTGCACTGATTGGACGAAATCGCTTCACGCAACAACACATCTAGATTTTGTATCAGATCTCGAGACGCATGTGCCTCTCGCCGATGGTTCAGTCGACACCGTGATTCTGGCCGATGTGCTTGAGCATGTTTATCAGCCCAAGCATGTGATTGCAGAAATCTTCCGTATACTGCGTCCTGGTGGGGTTGCCTTCATCCATGCGCCGCTGCTCTATGTTGTGCACGAAGCTCCCCATGATTACTTCCGCTATACCCAGTTTGGTATGAGCCGCATGGCCGAGGAGGCCGGCTTCACGATTGAAGCGCTCACACCTTTAGGTGGCAAGTTCATTGCACTTGCGGATGTTATGGGCAAAGTGCTGCAGGGTGCTAGTCTGATTGCGGGCGGGTTATGGGCCCGTGGGCTGCAACGCGTTGCGCTGGCGCTGTCCCGCGATCCACCTGTGAGCAAAAAATTTCCTATCGAAATTGCCGCCGTACTCAGGAGAGTTTCATGACCCATCGCTTTGACCTGATTATTGATGGTGGCATGGTGGCAACACCAGGTGGCATCGTCGCGGCAGACATTGGGGTTTCGGGTGGCCGTATTGCCCAGATTGGATCCCTAGGATCGTCGCAGGCAGTGAACCGCTACAATGCGTCTGGACTGCATGTGCTGCCAGGTGTGATTGACAGTCAGTGTCACTTTCGCGAGCCGGGTAACGAACATAAGGAAGATCTCGAATCCGGCAGCCGCGCGGCCGTTCTTGGTGGTGTGACGGCGATTTTTGAGATGCCCAACACCAACCCGCCCACAACCACGCGTGCGGCCCTTGACGACAAGCTCTCTCGAGCCCGCGAACGCATGCATTGTGATTATGCATTCTATGTTGGCGCTTCACCGGCCAATATCGGGGCGCTATCGGCGCTGGAGCAGGTCCCAGGAACTGCCGGCGTAAAAGCTTTTCTGGGGTCCTCGACCGGAACGCTTTTGCTCGATCGTGATGAAGATATTTTGGCGGCTCTAAAGGCTGGCCACCGGCGCATGGCGGTTCATTCAGAAGATGAGGCTCGCCTAAATGAGCGCAAATCCCTGCGCGTTCCCGGCGATCCGCGTTCGCATCCGCTTTGGCGCGACGTTGAGGTTGCCCGCCGCTGTACGGAGCGCGTACTCGACCTTGCGCGCAAGGCGGGACGACGTGTGCACATTCTTCATGTAACCACTGAAGAAGAGATAGAGCTACTCGCACAGGCACGCGATGTTGCCACTGTGGAGACGACGCCTCAGCATCTCACTCTGTCGGCACCGGAGTGCTATGAGCGTCTCGGTACCTACGCTCAGATGAATCCGCCCATACGCGAGTCCCGGCACCGAGACGCACTGTGGCGCGCCGTAGAGCAGGGCGTCGTGGATGTTATTGGCTCCGATCACGCACCCCATACGCGGGCCGAAAAGGATAAGTCCTATCCCGACACGCCGTCTGGCATGCCGGGGGTACAGACCCTAGTCACGATCCTTTTGAACCACGTTAATGCCGGACGGTTGTCGCTGGAGCGATTCGTTGACATCACCAGCACCGGCGCGGCCCGCACTTTTGGCATTGTCGGCAAGGGCCGGATCGTACGCGGCTACGATGCGGACTTTACCATCGTTGACCTCAAGGCGAAGAAGCGGATTGAGAATTCGTGGATTGCAAGCAAATGCGGCTGGACGCCGTTTGACGGGATGCAAACAACCGGCTGGGCAGTCGCCACCATCATTCGCGGCCAGACCGTCATGCGCGATGGGGCGCTGCAGCTTTCTGGCGCAGGAGCCCCGGTCCGCTTCCTTGAGACGCTGGAACCTCAAGGCACGTAGCAGCGCAGATACGTATTGGACGTTTTAGTTCAGAGAATATTCGCCGTCTGCAAGTTTGAGTTCTCCGGGGCCTATCAAACCTCTTGCGGCGACGCGTACCGAGTGCAATTTGCCGTCGATGTGGCCGCACCAGAAATGAAGAAATCTGTTGAGGACCGGAAATTTGGGCGCCTGGTCGAATTCCTGCCAGATGAAGCTTTGCAACACGGCTGGATGATCCGGCATGTGATAGAGGATCTCTGCGGTCGTCAGACTGTAACCGCGTAAGGACCTTTCGAATGTACGCATCGACACCTCGCAGTTTGCTTGCGGCCGATGGCTTCATGCATCGGCGCGCTTATTTCAATCATGCCCCGATTTGTGTAACTAAATGCTTGCCCGACAGAGCCGCGGCTGTCGAGACTTGACAGACGCAAAAGAACGCCGAAAAGGCCGATTCAGACTGTATCTTGACCTACGCGGTAAATTGCGTTGCCCTGCCGATGACGATTTAGCAGCACTCGGACAAAGGAAGTGCCATGAGTGACAAATTCCGCGCCCTCTTGATCGAAAAAACCGGGGATACGCAGAGCGTATCGGAACGGGAGCTGAGCCGCAGCGAGCTCATGGACGGAGATGTTACGGTTTTGGTGTCGCACTCGACCGTGAACTACAAAGATGGCCTCGCGCTGAGTGGGCGCTCGCCGGTGGTACGTCGTTTCCCCATGATTCCCGGGATCGATCTGGCAGGAACCGTGGAAAGCTCAAGCCATCCGCGGTTTCACGCCGGCGACAAAGTGCTCCTCAATGGTTTTGGTCTGGGTGAGACGCATTATGGTGGCTATAGCCAGGTGGCACGGGTCCGTGGGGAGTGGCTCGTCAAGCTGCCGCAGGCCTTCACCCCGGCCCAGGCCATGGCAATCGGAACCGCGGGTTATACCGCCATGCTGTCGCTTTTGGCCCTGGAGGATGCCGGCATCCGTCCACAGATGGGACCGGTGCTGGTCACCGGGGCGACGGGCGGAGTGGGCTCCGTTGCGGTGGCATTACTGGCAGCAAGTGGCTTTGAGGTACATGCGGTTACCGGTAAGGCCAAGGAAGAGGGCTATCTGCGCGGCCTCGGCGCCCAGGTGATCCTGCCGCGCGAGGAGCTTTCGGGCCCACCCCGCCCGCTGGCCAAGGAGCGTTGGGCTGCTGCCATCGACAGCGTTGGGTCCTCGACTCTCGCCAATGTCCTGGCATCGATTCGTTACGGAGGGGCGGTCGCTGCCTGCGGTCTGGCCCAAGGTATGGATCTGCCGACCTCGGTTGCCCCCTTTATCCTGCGCGGCATTTCGCTCCATGGCATCGAATCGGTGCACATGGCGATGGCACGCCGCGAGCTGGCCTGGAAGCGCTTGGCCGAGGATCTGGATCGAGCCAAACTCGACGCCATGACCCGGAATATTGGTCTTGGCGACGTCGTGACGGCAGGTAACGAGATCCTGGCCGGTCAGGTGCGCGGCCGCGTCGTAGTCCAGCTGGCCGCGTAAGGCAGCGGGCGGCAGGGGAGCGGCACTAGGAATGGATTTTCTTGTCCTTATTGGCTCAGGGATTTTGATTGGGCTGATCCTTGCTGCTCCGGTAGGGCCGGTGAACCTCATTTGCATTCGCAGAGCTTTGCAATATGGGCCGGTCAACGGCTTCGTTTCCGGCCTTGGCGCGGCGATGGGGGATGGCTTTTTTGCGGCCATTTCCGCCTTCGGCGTGACTGTAGTGGCGCGGCTAATCGAGGGCTTTTCCACACCTCTGCAAGTGGGCGGCGGTGTCTTGCTGCTGGCCTTCGGTCTTCACACCTATTTGTCCCAGCCACTGGCGTCCAAGGATGACGACCAGTCTGTCCCGCGCGAGGCGGCGCTTCCGTCCTCTCTGGTGCGTGCCATGGCATCGACCTTTGCCCTGACCGTAACCAACCCGGCAACTCTCTTCGGTGTTGCGGCCTTGTTTGCGAGCCTCGGTGGACTAGCCGGAGAGGGTGCGAGCTATCTTGATGCCGCCGTGGTGGTGGGCGGGGTGCTGGCCGGCTCAACGCTTTGGTGGTTTACGTTAACCGCCATTATCGGGCTGTTTCATGCCCGCATTGATGGGCGCGTGATGCGCATTATCAACCGAGCCAGTGGCTTTGCGGTTGCGAGCTTCGGCTTTGGGGTTCTCGTTCATCTTCTGTGGAAGTTGCTTTAGATAAGATCGCAAAATCGTCGCCGGCGACACGCGCTAGCACGAACCGGGACACAGATGCAGGCAGAGACGTCCCTCAGCGCTGCGTGGCTCAAACGGTATCAACCGCCTCCAAATTCGGAGGCCAGTTCAGTCTCTTCATCCTACTCCACGGCCTCATAATGATGGGCAGCGGCAATGCGTTCATAAACAAAGTCAACGTGGCGAAAATCTCTCTTGCGGATATAGCGTGGGGAGGTCTTTTGGCAGGCGCGTAGGTGAGGGGAAGGCCAATGGCAAAATGTGTCGGGCGGCAAGGCACGATGCAGTTGAGCGCGTGACCCGGGGGCTCTTCGGCACTGTTCCTAAGATGTCGGATATGACGCTCAATGACACGCTCAAGGATAGGGCGGTGCGAGCCAATGTATGTGGTTCGCTCGCAAAGTTCCTAACCGAGGATCTTTTTGGACCGCGAGGGAAGTAACCTGGTTCGCGCGCGTTCGCCGCGTCGATCTTTGGCGTGACAAAACTCGGACACCGCCAGCGATGGAGATCCAAAAGAATTGCATTAGACATCAGTTCTCTGTCCTCCTCGATGCGAACGAGCTGCGGACCTTGCCTCTATGGTTTGCATTTTTGAGGTGTTGCATACACTCTGTCTACGCATTTGCGTAGAGGGGTAGCAGGTGGCAGGCGAGGAACAATCAGACAACGAAATATACACGCGGACCGGTACTGAACCAGACAACCGTTTGGAACGACGCATGGTGATGCTGGGAACCGCCGGCCTCGTGGCCGCCGCAACCGCAGGAGCTGCGCAGGCGACGACTGCACCAACGGGTTCTAAGACTCGGCGCTGGCAGCCACAGTTCGAGGGCGCAGATCGCTGGCTCGATCTGCCAAACACCCAACACCGTATGGTGTTTGACGTGCTTACGCCCAAAGGGACGATGGCAGCGCTCGAATTTGCCGATAATTTTTTTGCAACCAATCTCTCGGCCTATAGTCTGCACCCCAGTGCGCTCGGCGTAGTCATTGTACTACGGCATATGGCGACGCCATTTGGATATAATGACCGCATCTGGACAAAATATGGCACCGCATTCGCGGAGAAGCTTCAATTGGACGCAAAGACTGCGATCGAAGCTGTACACGGCAATCCGTTCAACGCGGCGCCATCCTCAGCGGCAGAGAAGAACCAGGCACCAACGTTGCAATCCCTTGCGCATAAGGGGACCCGTTTTGCGATCTGCGGCATGGCCACCGCGGGGATCGCAGGTATGGTGGCAAAGTTCGTTGGTGGCAATGCCGAGCAGATTCACCACGAGTTCGCGACAAACCTTATCGACAGGGCACTCATGGTCCCGGCCGGAATCGTTGCCGTCAATCGGGCACAGGAGCATGGCTATTCGCTGGCTTATGTAGGTTAGGGTCTGGTTCTAACTAATGCGCGTGGTGTCGTGACTGGCTGCGTACAATCGCGATCAGCTTTTGCAAATCTGCAAAATCAATGGCACCCGGGACGAATAGGTCTCCCACGAGCAGTCCCGGCGTACCCTGAAGCCCAAGCCCCCGGGCTTCCGCACGAATGCGGGCGAGCGTGCCATTGATCGCGGCGTCATGGGCCCGCAGGTCGGTGTCTAAACGCTTGAGACTGATGCCGGCCTGGCGCAACGCCTGGCGAACTTGCGGCACGCTACTCAGACGATCCGGGGTAGAGAGGAGTGCCTGGTGGGCAATGAGATACTTGCCCTGATACTGTGCCGCCAGTGCCGCCCGCGCGGCATAGGTTGAGACTGGCCCGAAGATTGGCCAGTCCTTGAACAAAACTCTTACGTCTGAATCAGTCTTGACCAAACGCTGAAAGTCCGGCGCCATCACCCGACAATAAGGACAGTTGTAGTCCATATATTCGACCAGGATGATGCTGGCTCGCGCTGAACCAAGCCCCGGCATCTGGGGTGGAGCGAGAATTTGCGCCATCCCGGCTGCACTCACTTCTGCCACGGCCTGACGCCGTCCGGCAGCTCCTGCCGGCGCCGTCAAAACCATGATGCCTAAAAGAAGTGAAGCCAGAACGCGCACAAAACTCCTCCGATCCCGGATGTGGATCTCCACCGGGTATGACAAAGCCTGGGGGCGACCACCGCGGACCCGCATCATGAATAAAATCAGAACACGACGTAGCCGCCGTCGATCACGAAAGTGTCAGCGGTGTGATAGCGCGAGGCGTCTGAGGCAAGATAGACCGCAATACCGGAAAAATCCTCCGGTTGTCCCCACCGGCGCATGGGAACACGCGGTATAACCTTTTCGGAAAAAACAGGATTGTTCTGGGCACCTTCGGTCATTTCGGTGGCGATCCAGCCCGGTGCAATCGAGTTGACCCGGATGCCGTAGCGCGCCAGTTCGACGGCAAGAGCCCGTACCATGGACAGGACGGCGCCCTTGGAGGCGCCATAGGCGGCATTTCGGGCGGCGCCCTCGATACCGGCTGTCGAGGCCACCGCGATCATGGATCCACCTGGATCGCCCGCTTTGGCACGCGCTGTCATGTGACGGGCAGCTTCACGAAAGGTCCAGAACACCCCGTCCTCATTGACCGCATGGACCTTGCGGAAAAGCTCTGTGGTCATCTCGGTGATCGGAGCGCCACCACCGATGCCGGCATTGGCTATAACACAATCTATGCGGCCGAAGTTCGCCACCGCGGCTTGCATGCCGGCACAGACCTCATTTTCCTTGGAAACATCAACCCGTCGCGCATTGACCTTGCGTCCGTAGCTGCGAAGCTTCTCAAGGGCTGTGGCGTTTTTGGCCTCATTGAGGCCCCAGATCTCGACATCTGCGCCAGCGGCTGCCAGCCCTTCTGCCATCCCAAGTCCGATCCCGCCATTGCCACCGGTCACGAGCGCACATTTGCCGCTCAAATCAAATGCCTTGAACATGGTTCCTCTCCAATGCGTCTGGAAGTGAAGCTAGTGGGGCTTGTGGCTGTCGTCCAGCGCGCCAAACTGCAGCCCGAGGCATTTACTGTGGTACGGCAAGACCCAGATGCAACCGGGCGCTGGTCGAGATCATGCGACGGGTTTCCTCCCAAAGGTCCGGGGGCAAACTTGTGCGTTCGAACCACGTTGCGTCCATGGCATCGCTGGCGGCCTTCGCCCTGTCGCCCATGGCCCGGGCGCCATAATCGATCAGGACGTAGTGTCCCGCACCGCCGAGTGAGGCTGCGTCGACGATTTCGGCAACGCCGGCCAGACCCAGGATCTCGACCTCGAGACCGGTTTCTTCGCGGATTTCCCGGCGCAGGGCGTCTTCCAGGCGCTCTCCACGCTCCACCCGGCCTCCTGGCAGGCTCCAGTGGCCGGCCCGAGGGGGGTTGCGGCGCCGGATGAGGAGCACCTGACCTTGCTTGTTCCATATCACTCCGGCCACGCCTACGGTGATCTCGGCTGGCAGGGGGGGAGTCATGCACATCTCCTGTCACTGACCCGCACTTGCAGCGGTTGTATCTAGGCTTTACTTCAAAACGCGACTATTGGTGCTCTCGATGCGGTTGGCCCAAGATTTGCCATTGCCGCACCGCAAGATTATTCGAGATTAAACGGGACACAAGGAAGGGACTGGCCCATGAAGGGTGCGACAGCGTGGCTTGGACTTCTTGGGTTGGCGCTGACGTTGGTGCTTGCACCCGCGAGCGCGGCGGTATCGCCCTCTTTGAGTGCTGCTGCCAATACTGCATTTCTAAAGAGCTTTGCGGGGCAAAAAGGTGTTTATGTCACCAACAGCGGGGTCGAGATCAAGGTACTCCACAACGGCTTTGGCAAGCGTCCCAAAGCCACCGATAGGGTTATCGTCAATTACACCGGAAAATTGATCAACGGTGAGGTGTTTGATGAAACCGAACCGGGTCTGCCGGCGACTTTCACCGTGGATGAGCTAATTCCAGGCTGGACCGAGGCGCTACAGCGGATGCGCGAAGGCGATCACTGGGAGATCGTGATACCCGCTCACTTGGCTTATGGCGTGCGCGGTGCTGGAAATGCCGTGCCACCGAACCAAACCCTGGTCTTCGATTTAACGCTGCTAAAGGTGTTGCCACCAGAACAGCATTCTGGCGGCCAATCTGGCGGTCACTAGGCGCTGGACTTACTGCGGATCATGCCTGCTTAGGTGAGGCATTTGCATGATCGGCGTCCGTTGAAGGAATGAACCGTCGATGCTGCGACGCTGGTTTGCCAGGCTGCCTGGAGGTGCATTGCGCATTGCCGTCGCGCTTGCACTTGTAGTCAGTGCGTCATTTTTGTTCTGGGCTAGTCGTGACTATGAAGTTATCGCCCCGGACTGGGACGGTCAGGTGCGCGGTATCGCCTATAACCCGTCGCACTCCTTTACCCTGCATCAGGCCGAACATGTCTCCTCGCGGCGCATCAATCGCGATATGGCGCAGCTCTCCACTATCACGGCGCATATCCGTACCTATACGGTTGCTGGCGGCATGGCGCTTGTACCCGAAATCGCCCGTCGTTACGGTATTACCGTGTCCTTGGGTATCTGGATCGGGCCAGATCTCGCAGCAAACCAGCAGCAGATTGAGCGCGGAATAAAAGTCGCGCTTGCCAACCGCCGGGTTGTTGATCGCGTGTTTGTCGGCAACGAGGCTATTTTGCGGGGCGATGTGACGCCCCATCAGCTTAACGGTTACATCCGAGAAGTGCGGGCGGCGCTTCCCAATCGCATCAAAGTATCGACCGCCGAGCCTTGGTCAACCTGGCTCCTCAACCCGGATCTGGGACGTTACGTTGACTTCATCACGATTCATTTGCTTCCCTATTGGGAAGGCGTCGATGTTCATGGCGCGCTGGTCTTCGATGAACATGCTTATGACCATATCCGTCAGGAGTTTCCTGATAAGCCAATTGTCATTGGTGAAACCGGGTGGCCTTCCGAGGGCCGGACACGTATGGCCGCTGAGGCATCACTCGCCAATCAGGCCTGGTATATCCGTAACTTTGTCCAGCTGGCCCTGAAAAAAGGGTACGATTATTACCTGATGGAGGCGTATGACCAGCCTTGGAAATACGCCAATGAAGGTGCCGTCGGCGCCTATTGGGGGATGTTCGATGCCACCGGCCATCCCAAATATCCCATGCAGGGTATGCTGCGCAGCTTCCCGCAATGGCGTAGCTATTCGCTAGGCGCAGCTATTTTGACCCTGCTGCTTGGCCTGATGATCCTGGGACGAATGCCGCGAGTGCGCCAACCGGGTTATCTCGTGATGGGGGGCCTTGTTGCCCTGATTACTACGGGGCTGCTGTTTCTCATCGAAGCAACCAGCCTCGAATATATCGAACCCGGGGATCTGGTGATGATCGTTGCCATGATACCGCTCGTGATCCTGGCCTGTATCGTGATCATTACGGAAGGGATTGAACTGGCCGCCAGTCTGTGGCGTGTCGAGCGCCGGGCACTTCTCGCCGCTTTTCCCGCTGAGCCGCCCCGGGTGTCGATACACGTACCTTGCTACAACGAGCCGCCGGCGATGGTCATTGAGACCCTCGACGCGCTGGTTCAGCTGGATTACGAGAACTTTGAAGTTATCGTACTGGATAATAATACGCCCGATGAGGCGACGTGGCGGCCGGTAGCCAAGCACTGTGAAACCCTTGGTCCACGCTTCCGCTTTGTTCACATCGACAATCTGAAGGGGTTCAAGGCTGGAGCTCTCAACCGCGCACTCGAGTTGACCGATCCCGCGGCCAGCTATGTTGCTGTCATCGACAGCGACTACAAGGTTGAGCCGTTCTGGTTGCACCGCGCGATACCTTATTTTGCCAGCGACGACATCGTACTGGTCCAGGGCCCGCAAGACTATCGTGATGCTTCGTCATCGACATTCAAGAAACTCTGCTTTGAGGAATACCGAGGCTTCTTCCAAATTGGCATGGTGGAGCGTAACGAACACGATGCCATCATTCAGCATGGCACCATGACCATTGTCCGCAGGGACGCGCTCATGGAGGTCGGAGGCTGGAGCGAATGGTGCATCACCGAAGATACCGAACTGGGTCTGCGTCTTTTTGAGGCTGGATATAGCGCAGCCTATTTGCCTGACAGCATGGGCAGGGGTCTGACGCCAGATACTCTGGCAGCGTTCATGAGCCAGCGTTATCGTTGGGTTTACGGCGCGATGCAGATCATGAAGCGTCACACACGAGCCATCTTCCTGGGACGCACGCGTCTGTCGTGGGCGCAACGATACCAGTTCCTGTCCGGCTGGCTGCCTTGGATTTCGGATGGGCTCAGCCTCATTGTCACACTCTTTGCCCTTTTGTGGACCTTCTTGATGGCAGTTAGCCCAGGATATTTTGATGTCCCCATGGCAACATTGTCGGCGGCGGCACTGGCACTATTTGCTGCCAAGAGCCTGAAGACGCTGCTGCTCTATCCCCAGAAAGTCGGGTCCGGCATTATCGGCGCGCTGATGGCATCGACGGCAGGTCTTGCGCTCACCCACACCTGCGGCAAAGCCGTGATTGCAGGCGTATTCACCTCGAAGCAGCCGTTCTTACGTACCCCCAAGTGTGAAGATCCAGCAGCGATCGGACAGGTTTTGCGCCAATGCTGGCAGGAATGTGTGCTGTTGACTGCACTGTTGAGCGGGATTGCGTCAATGATCCTGGTGACGATGCCGCAGAGTATGCGTGGGTTCAATGATCCGGCGTCCGTGTTGTGGACCAGCATGCTGGCCATCCAGTCGCTGCCTTATCTTGCGACAGTGATAACGGCCGCCATCAGCGCCTGGTCCTATGGCCATCCTGGACGTAAGAAAGCTCCGGCTTTGGACAGTTCGGAACTTGCCGAGGCGGCCTGAACAGTTGGAAGATAACCCTGTCGCAAATACTAAAGCGCCAGGACCTTTCCGGGATTGAGTATATTATTGGGATCCAGCGCGCGCTTCAGAAGCGCCATGGTGCCAAGTTCAGCCGACGACTTATATCGGGTTATCTCCAAGACCTTCATCACGCCAAGGCCATGCTCGGCGCTGATCGATCCGCCGAAATCGGCTACAATGTCGTGCACGATCCGGCTGATTTCCTCCCACCGAGCAAGAAACGCAGCGCTGTCGGCTCCCACGGGTACCGACAGGTTAAAATGAAGATTGCCATCTCCTATGTGACCAAAGGGAACGGGACGGATTCCGGGTACCAGTGCCCGCACCCTTTCTTCGGCTAGCTCAAGAAAGTCCGGTATCCGGGAAAGCGGCACGGAAACGTCGTGCTTGATCGATCCGCCTTCATATTTTTGCGCTTCAGACATGTCCTCCCGCAATCGCCACAGCGCTAACCGCTGTGCTTCGCTGTCGGCAAACACAGCGTCTTCAACGAGTTTCTCCTGCGATGCGGAGACAAGGGCCGTCTCAATGCTTTCACGCAGGGGAATCTGCGCGCCGCTCTGAGCTTCGACAAGCACATACCATCCGTGAGGACTGGTAAGCGGATCCCGTACACCTTGCATATGTCGCAGAACAAATTCGAGTCCAATCCGGGGCATAATCTCAAACGCCGTGATTAAACCTCCGGTAGCAGCGTTAAGGCGATGAAGGAGATGAACTGCAGCAGCCGGGCCCGGAACCGCGCAAAGCGCTGTCACGTGCTGGTCGGGCTTGGGATAGAGCTTGAGCACTGCCGCAGTGATTATGCCAAGCGTACCTTCAGCGCCGATAAACAGGTGTTTGAGGTCGTAGCCAGTGTTGTCCTTGCGCAAACTACGCAGCATGTTGAGCACGGTACCGTTGGCAAGCACAGCTTCAATACCCAGTACCTGTTCACGGGCATTGCCGTAACGCAGCACGTTGACACCACCTGCGTTGGTCGAAAGATTGCCACCAATGGTGCAGCTGCCTTCGGAGGCAAGGCTGAGCGGGAAATAGCATCCCACTGCGGCGGCGGCCTGCTGTACTTCAGCAAGGATGGTACCGGCCTCCACCGTCACAGACATGGTTTGGGAATCGATTTGACGGATGGCGTTCATGCGTGCCAGCGATAGCAGTATCTCCCCGTGAAACGGAATCTGACCGCCGACCAGGCCAGTATTTCCTCCCTGCGGTACAACAGCAGTTTTTGTTTGATCGCAGAGCGACAGAACTGCTGCGAGCTCCTCTGTGCACTTGGGTCTGATGAGGAGTGCACAATGGCCGTGATAACGTCCACGCCATTCCTCGAGATGAGGTGCGATCTGCTGTGGATCTTCAGAAAATCCATCAGCACCGAGAATGGCTTTGAGCCGCTCTAAGGTGTCGGTCGCTATCATGAAGCATCCTTAGGTGCGGCCGCGCGTGTCAGACGGTCATTGATCGCTTCGCCCAGCCCGTGGGCGGGGATGGGTACAACTGCGATCTTTGCCGACACCGCGTCAGCGGCGCGCAGCATTGCGAAAAGATTGGCTGCAGCCTCGCGCAGATCTGCCCCTGCGCTCAAGTTGAAGACATGGCTGGCGCCGGAAGGAAGATCGCCTCCAAAGCCTATCAGTGCCTCACTGCTATCGACGCTGCGCGCACCAAGACGCAACTTCGCTTTGGGTGCGTAATGACTGGCCAGCTGACCGGGGGACTGGATGCCCCCCTGAGCCCGTGCAAGAGGTCCCGCGATGGCTTCGATCGCTTCGCGGGCAATGGCACCGGGCCGGAGCATGACCGGATCATCACCCACGCACCCGATAACTGTCGATTCGAGACCAAGTGGGCTCGCCCCTCCATCCAGGATGAGGTCCACCTGTGTCCCGAGGCTCTCCGCCACGTGTTCCGCGGCGGTTGGCGAGATCTGTCCAGAACGGTTGGCACTGGGGGCAGCGATCGGACGACGGCTTTCCGCCAGTAGGGCCCGAACCACAGGGGCCGATGGCACGCGCAACGCCACGGTTTCAAGACCAGCGCTGACCAGAAGTGAGAGCTTTATTTGCGGACGGCGGGGGACGACCAGGGTGAGCGCTCCCGGCCAAAAATGCCGCGCGAGGCGCCGCGCGGTGTCGGAAAAAATGCCCAGCTGTTCGGCTTGGCTGAGGTCCGAAACGTGTACGATGAGGGGATTGAAGGAGGGCCGCCCCTTGGCAGCAAATATGCCCGCAACCGCAGTGTCATTGGTTGCATCTGCGCCAAGGCCATAGACAGTTTCAGTCGGAAAAGCGACGAGCCGCCCTGCGCTTAGCAGTTCGGCGGCCCTCGCAATTGTAGCCCGATCAGCGGCAAACACCGGCATGGCAATGAACTTAGGCCAGCACGCGCCAAAGCGCGAGCCCGTTCGTCACAGCCAAGGCACCATGCGTGCGAGGAGGCCATCGCGCCGAATGAACTGATGGTACAATGCCGCTAGGACGTGCAGAACAATCAGGACAATCATGACCCAGGCCAACGTCACGTGCACCTGGGCAAAATTCTCGGCCAGATGGTGGCGGTCCGGTGCTGCCATGCCCTGATAGAACCAGAATTTGGGCCAATTGAAGAGGCCGAACCAGGACAAGGGCTTTGGGGCTCCCGAAGTCAGCAGCCAGCCGGCCAGGGGCGTGGCGATGATCAGCACGTAGAAAAGCAGGTGGGTGGCGCGTGCCGCCAGGCGCAAGGGCGCGGCTAGACCTTCCGGCGGAGGCAGGAACGGGTTCATCAGGCGCCAAATCACTCGCAGGACACTTACCGCAAGCACCGTCAGGCCAACTGATTCGTGAAGGTCAAGGAAGGCCCCTCTCATCGGGTCCTGGCGTGGAAAGTCGCCCATGGTAAGTCCAAGGACGATATTGAGCACGACCAGCGCCGCTATCAGCCAATGGAGGGTCATTGCGACCAAATCATAACGCAGCTGTGTGTCATTGGGCACCCGGCGCGCGGGGATCGTGCTCATTCTATCCTCGTACTATGTGTGGATATTGCGAGGATCGATTTTAGGCGGAGGGGAGGGGAGTTGTCACCTTGGCATTCTGTGATCTGCGCTTGACCGCTGCGCTCATAGCTTTTCATAGTTCAAATGAGCAACCTGAGGATCGTCATGACTGAAACGGCAGCCCGGACCCGACCGGGTCAGAATCTGGACTACCCTTTTTCGGATCGTCCCGAAACTGGCGCCTATATTGAAGTCGTTAAGGGGGTCTATTGGGTACGCATGCGTTTGCCCTTTCAGCTCAACCATATCAACTTATGGCTGCTCGCGGACGGGGATGGCTGGACGGTTGTAGACACCGGCGTGCGTGACGAACCCACGGCTCAGGCCTGGACGGAGCTGTTCGACAAGGTGATGCTGGGAAAACCCGTAAAGCGGGTGATCGTGACCCATCTGCACCCGGATCACGTGGGTATGGCCGGATGGTTGGTACGCCGCTTTGGCTGCATGTTATGGATGAGCCGCACCGATTATCTTATGTGCCGCAACTTATGCTTCGATACCGGACTCGAGGCACCAGAAGAGGGTATTCGGTTCTATAAGGCCGCGGGCTTTCCTGAAGATGCGCTGGAGCAGTACCGCACGCGCTTTGGCGGCTTCGGCAAGGGCGTTTACCGACTGCCAAACTCCTATCACCGCATGATTGACGGCGATCAGATTGAGATCGGAGATTATTCTTGGGAGGTTGTTGTAGGGCGGGGACATGCCCCAGAGCATGTGTGTCTGTGGTGTAAAGAAGCGGGTGTATTTATTTCGGGGGATCAGATTTTACCCCGTATTTCCTCCAATGTTTCCCTTTTCCCTACTGAACCAGAGGCCAATCCTCTACAGGACTGGCTTGATTCCTGCGCCAAGCTTGAAGGCATGGTCGGCGATGATGTGCTCATTCTACCCTCCCACAATGAGCCCTTTCGAGGTGCAAGGATGCGTTTGCGCGAGCTCATCGAGGGGCATGAGACCAGTCTCTCGGCACTGCACGTGCTGTGTAGAGAACCCAAGCGTGCGGTTGACTGCTTCCCAGCACTTTTCCGAAGCCGCATTACGGCCGGAAATTTTGGCATGGCCACAGGCGAAAGCCTGGCTCATCTCAGTTGCTTGATCGCACGGGATCAGATGCGACGCGAACGCGACAAGCACGGCGTGGATTGGTACACCAGTCTCGACTGATGAGGAGCTGGCGACATGCTCGTCGGCAACTCTTTGCTGAACTCCGCTCGGCCTATGGCTCGTCGCGTCAGCGCGGCGGAGTTGACTTTGGCATGAGCTCCGCTTGTGGGGATAAAGAAGGAGTACTGGCGCCTGACACGTCCCGAAACTGGACGACGTGTTGAGGGTAGGGAATGGTAATTCCGGCTTTGTCGAGCGCGAGCTTGACCTTCTTTTGCAGATCAAAAAGTACGGTCCAGTAATCTGAAGTTGCAGTCCAGCAACGCACGATGATGTCGACCGATGACGCCCCCAAAGAGCCGACAGGGGTTATTGGAGCCGGATCGTGCAAAATTCGTGGATCGGAGGTGAGCAGGTCAAGAATGATAGCCTGAGCTCTTTCGATATCGTCGCCGTAATCGATACCAACCGTGAAGTTTATTCGCCGTATAGGTTCACGAGAGTAGTTGATGATAGTACTGGAAAAGATCTTAGAGTTAGGTACTGAAATGTAAATCAGGTCAGCATCGACAAGAACCGTGGTAAAAAGACCAATTTCACGTACTGTACCGCCTGCATCAGCGGCACTGATGTAATCGCCAACCCGAAATGGTCGCAAAAACAGGAGCATTGCTCCAGCCGCTACGTTGGAAAGCGTCCCTTGCAGCGCAAGACCCACAGCAAGGCCAGCTGCACCTAATACGGCAATCAGGCTCGTAGTCTGCACGCCAAAGCGGCCGAGTACAGCGATCAGCGTTACTGCAATGATGCCATAACGAACAGTAGTGGTTGAAACCGGGACTAGCGTGGCATCGATGCGCCGACTGTGGGTCAAAGTGCGCTCCAGCCACCGTCCCATCCAGCGCGAGAGCACAAAACCGAAAATAAGAATGACGACGGCTGCGACGAGATTGCTCGCAGCGCCAAAGAGAAAATCCTCGAGCCGATCGGGGGTGGACAGCACTGGGGCAAGTGGCAGCGCCGCGACAAGGGCTTTGGGGGACATCGCAACCTCCGGGGTTATGCAGCTCTTAGGTACATGCAGAACGAACCATACGGGCATGGACTGCCCAGATGTGGTCAACCGACCTTACAGGAGAAAATGCGAATTAGCTCCGTGCACCCTGCAAGCAACAAAAAGCCCGGGCAAAGCCCGGGCTTTGGGGTATCTGGATATGGTATCAGGCTGCCTTTTTAAGCAGCACGGTTTCGACGCGCTTGATTGCCGCCTGTTCATCAATGCGCTCTACCGCCGCAACTTCGCGGGCCATGCGGGCCAGGGCGGCCTCATAAAGCTGACGTTCAGAGTAGGACTGCTCAGGCTGCCCTGACGCCCGGTGCAGATCCCGCACCACTTCGGCGATAGAAACCAAATCGCCCGAATTGATCTTGGCTTCATATTCCTGCGCGCGACGCGACCACATGGTGCGCTTTACCCGGGCCCTTCCCTTGAGGGTATTCAGCGCCGTCGCCACCACGTCCGGTGAGGATAGTTTACGCATGCCCACGGACTTGGCCTTGGCGACAGGAACCCGAAGGGTCATCTTGTCTTTTTCGAAGGTAATGACAAACAGCTCAAGCTTGAGGCCGGCAACTTCCTGCTCCTCAATTCGCATAATTTTGCCAACGCCGTGGGTTGGGTAAACCACGTGATCATTGGACTTGAATTCGGGCTTCTTGTTGGAGTTGGCAGGAACTTTCTTCTTAGTTGTCGCTGCAGCGGTCGTCATATCCATCCATATCCTCGCGAAAAAAAGCGCTCCGCCCGATCAGCCGCCCAACCGCTGCGAAGTGCGTCGCATTTGAAGGCGCCGCATGCTGCAGCGCAAAAGACCCCGCTTTTCAGAAACACGGCACGCATCGATTTGCGCTAGGTCCTGGGTTCAGGATTCGGGGACGTCCTGAGGTCAAACACACAAATCTGGCGGGACAGATGCCTGGGGCGCACGTATTGTGCCGGTCGGACTGCCAAATGCCAATAATGAAGACTATCACGATCCTGGGAAAAAGGGAAGGACGAATCATCGAAGCCGTTGAAAATACGGCCTTAATTATAGCTTTCGGCGAATTCCCTCAAGGATTACGGCAGCTTGGCAGTCAGCCCCATCACGCGGCAGCGTTCCTTAAGCCCCCGGCGCGTGGCTTAGCTACCCGTTCCCGGGTTGGGACTAAAGTGTGCCTCGAACTTACCCTCGACCCCATCCCACTCCTTCGCATCTGCGGGAGGAGTGCCCTTCTGAGTAATGTTGGGCCAGGCCTTGGAATATTCCGCATTGAGACTCAGCCATTTCTCCAAACCCGGCTCAGTATCCGGCTTTATGGCCTCGGGCGGGCATTCCGGCTCGCAGACGCCGCAATCGATACAAACTTCCGGATCGATCACCAGCATGTTCTCACCCTCGTAGAAGCAGTCCACCGGGCAGACCTCGACGCAATCCATGAATTTGCATTTGATGCAGGCATCCGTGACGACGAAGGTCATAAGGCGACTCCGAAGCAAAGGGTGAGGGGCGCGGCAAGCTCCTTAAGGCGCTGTCGCGCTCGGATCAAGCACCGTTTCGACCATCACCTCATAGAGCTGCCTGGCTTCAGGCGCAGACCCGCGACGCTCTCCAAGTCCGAGGACCCTTATCGCCGCAACCTCGCGACCCAGAGGCAGTGTGACGATGTCCCCACAGCGCAAAATAACAGCAGGCTTTTCCACACGTTGGCCGTTTAGGCGAATGAACCCGGCCATGCAGGCGCGCTGGGCCAAAGGCCGGGTGCGGTAAAACCTGGCATGCCATAGCCATTTGTCGATGCGCATGTGGTCCATTGCGTCAATCCGCCGCAATAAGTGCCCGAAGTTCCGCGAACGGAGAATCGGCAGCGCGCTCAGCACCTGCTCGGCTTGAACCTGGACGCCCATGGCCGCGCTTGTCCGACTGTGACTTTGGCAATGCTTCGCGCCCGCGCGACCGTCGCCATACAGGCTCGCTTCCGGCAACTTCGACCCGCCGCCAGCCAAGACCATCGAGGACATCCTCGACTGCTCTTCGGTCACAGCCGAGCAATGAGGCAAGGCGTGGCATCGCCGCCTGTGCTGACTGTCCGCCGGCCGCAGCGTCTTCCAGCGTCTCTTCCAGCCGCTCGAGTATATCCAGGCGAATGATGCGGGCGCGGATACGTCGAAACCCGGCCGCGGCCAAAAAATCCTTCGGCAGTTCATCATCGTTTGCAAATGAGGTCACTCCGGCGGCCGGGGGACGGGGGATGGCGGTCAGTCCCCTCGAAACCGACCACAGCAAGGCCAGCAGGTGTGCACTGTCCGGGCGCAGAAGTCGCGGCACGAAGATGGCGTGACGCCCAAAGCTGATGCCGAATGGGCGCAGTGCGTGCGCGACCGCTCGCTCGTCTGCGTGCAATGAGGCCTGACTTCGATCCACGGCTCCTAGATGTTCGACGAGCAGATAGGCCAGTCCGCGTGCTGCAGCTGGAAGGGGGCGCGCCGCATTAGGTCGAGCCTCGCTTGCATCCCTGAGAGCAAATAGGACCGACAGGTGATCATGGAGATAGCTTTCCAGCCACTGAACAAGCCTTAGGCTTAGGCGGTTGCGCGTTTCGGCACGCAGGTGTTCGTCGACCACCAGGGAAATTCGTGGCGCGAGTACCGAGGAACCCGCCTCGAGCTGACCAATAACCGCGCCCTCCCACCAGATGCGACCGTGTTCGCTCAAGCTCAGTGCGTTGTCGCCAGCACCCAAGAGCGCCCGTTCGCGACGGGCAAATTCCCCCTCCAATGCTTTTAGAGCTGCCGCTCTCAGAGTACGCCCCTGAAACGAGCGCTCACGGTCACCGGGAACGAAGACAAAGCCTTCCAATTTGCCGACATTTTCTCCGTCGACCGTAACAGCGCCGGACTCGTCGACACTGAGATCGCAGTCATCGTCCTTAAGCGATTTCATCAATATCGCCGTGCGTCGATCGATGAAGCGTTGTGTCAGGCGCTCATGCAGGGCATCCGAAAGCCGATCTTCTACCGATCGGGTCTGAGCTTGCCAGAATGGTGCGTCCTTGAGCCAGTTCGGGCGGTTTGCCGTATAGGTCCAGGTACGAATCGCAGCCAACCGTCCCGACAAGGTGGCAACATCGCCATCGACCGTATCGAGCCGACCGATTTGGTTGGCAAACCAGTCTTCGGGCAAAACCCCCTCGGAACTCATGAGGTATCGGTAGATCTGCCCGACAAGGCGGACATGATCCTCATCGGAAAGCCGTCGAAAATCGGGAAGCTGACAGGTCTCCCACAACAGGCGTACGGCAGCGGAGGAGTCTGCCATCGCACGGATGTCGGCATGACTTGCAAGAATGCGTAGCGCTATCACATCCTGTGCCGCACGAGCTTTAATGAGACCACGCTGAGGCGCTGCAGCGTCCAGCGCGCTCAAAAGTCCGTCCAGGGAATGATATGGGAGACTGGAATTTCGCCACTGAAGCAGACGAACTGGGTCGTAGTGGTGATTTTCAATGCGCTTTATTAGCTCTGGTTCGAGCGTCTCCGCATCGGCAGTCATACCAAAAGTTCCATCATTCATATGACGACCGGCACGACCAGCTATCTGACCAATCTCATCGGCCCGAAGGGCGCGAAAGCCAACGCCATCGAATTTACTTAATGACGAAAACGCGACATGGTCGATTTCCATATTTAGACCCATGCCAATCGCATCGGTCGCCACTAGAAAATCGACCTCTCCACTTTGATAGAGCCCAACTTGGGCATTACGTGTGCGCGGAGAAAGCGCGCCCAGAACCACTGCAGCACCGCCGCGTTGGCGACGGATGAGTTCGGCGATTCCGTATACCTCTTCGACAGAGAATGCGATTACAGCCGAACGCCGGGGCAGTCGCGTGAGTTTTTTGCTGCCCGAAAAGGCAAGGTCAGAAAACCGCGGGCGAGTTATGAACTGGGCGTGCGGAATGAAGCGCTGGATCACTCCACGCATGGTCTCTGCACCAAGCAGAATGGTTTCTTCTCGTCCCCGCGCGAAGAGGAGGCGGTCGGTGAAAATGTGGCCGCGTTCGAGGTCAGCACAGAGCTGGATCTCATCGATCACGAGACAGGCAACATCGAGGTCCAGCGGCATCGCTTCGACGGTGCATACAAAATACTGCGCGGAACCAGGAACGATTTTTTCTTCCCCCGTGACGAGGGCTACGGTCTGCGCGCCTTTAAGCTGGACGATGCGCTCGTAGACCTCGCGGGCCAAAAGTCTCAATGGCAGACCAATGATTCCCGAGCGGTGCGCCGTCATCCGCTCAATGGCAAAATGGGTCTTCCCGGTGTTTGTGGGACCCAGCACAGCGGTTACCCGCCCGCCGCCCTGCATGGGCGCTGTCCAGTTGGGAGGATGTGGGCTCACCCTGGGCCGTGGCTGGTGCTGCATCATGGGCGCTTTTACGAGGAGCCAAGGACGTCGACAAGGCCGAGCCTTGAGCCCATACCGCAAAGCCAAACGGTTGCTAAGCCGTTGTTCTACATATGAAAGAATGGAGTTGCCCTGTGGATGGCATGCACGCAACTGAGAACAGTGACCGAACGAATCGTGTTCGAATCACTAACCCTGTTCGATTCGGTCTTTGTTCTCATACTAGCAGTGTAAAGTCAACGATTCGTTTTTCCATATGTAGGGGGCGCCACACAGACTGGCGGTAGAGGACGTGGAGTTGTGGATATCCGCCCCAGGCGCAGGACTGTCCACATTTGCGGGGCTGAGCGGTGGCTTGGTACCAAATCTGCAGTTTGACGATGATTTCGCAACTGCGATACTGGCCCATCAGAACTGGCCTGGAGGGCCCATGAGTACCAATGACGTGAAGCTGCCTCACGAATGGGCGGCGCTGGCGTGCAAAGAGTTGAAGACCGACAAGGTCGATAGCCTCAACTGGACGACGCCCGAGGGATTCGTCGTCAAGCCGCTTTACACCGCCGCTGATCTCGAAGGTCTGAACGCCGACACCCTGCCAGGAATGGCGCCCTTCACCCGCGGCGTCCGTGCCACCATGTATTCTGGCCGTCCGTGGACCATCCGCCAGTACGCGGGTTTCTCCACCGCCGAAGAAAGCAACGCATTTTACCGAGCTAATCTGGCAGCCGGACAGATGGGACTGTCGGTGGCTTTCGACCTGGCCACCCATCGCGGCTACGACAGTGACCATCCACGAGTTGCCGGAGATGTGGGTAAGGCCGGTGTCGCCATCGACTCCGTCGAAGACATGAAAGTTCTGTTCAGGGGGATACCTCTCGACAAAATGAGCGTGTCGATGACCATGAACGGGGCAGTTATACCAATCATGGCCAATTTCATCGTCGCGGCAGAAGAGCAGGGGGTCAGTGCGGAGAAACTATCCGGTACCATTCAAAACGACATTCTTAAAGAATTTATGGTGCGAAATACCTACATTTACCCGCCCGCACCGTCTATGCGAATCATTGCCGATATCATTGAATTTACGGCAAAGAAGATGCCCAAATTCAATTCGATCTCGATTTCCGGCTATCACATGCACGAAGCCGGAGCGACCGCTGTACAGGAACTCGCGTACACCTTAGCGGATGGCATGGAGTATGTACGTGCTGCGATGAAAAAAGGTCTAGCGGTGGATGATTTTGCACCACGGCTATCCTTTTTCTTCGGCATCGGCATGAATTTCTTTATGGAAATTGCCAAGTTGCGTGCAGCCCGCACGTTGTGGGCGCAAATCATGAGTGATTTCGGAACACATGCGCCCAACTCTCTGATGCTCCGCACGCATTGCCAGACTAGCGGTGTCTCACTGACCGAGCAGGACCCCTATAATAATATTGTACGCACCGCGTTCGAAGCCCTTTCAGCAGTGCTCGGTGGCACTCAATCCCTGCATACCAATTCCTTTGATGAAGCGATCGCTCTGCCTACGGATTTTTCCGCCCGCATCGCGCGCAACACCCAACTGATCCTCCAGCACGAGAGCCAGGTGACACGCGTTATTGATCCCTTGGCAGGGTCTTATTATCTCGAGTCGCTTACCGCATCGCTTGCCAGAGAGGCACGCGGAATCATCGATGAGGTTGAAGCGATGGGGGGAATGACCCGCGCTGTCGAAGCCGGCATTCCAAAACTACGGATCGAGGAAGCTGCGGCCAAACGTCAAGCGCGCGTTGACCGCGGTGAAGACGTTATCGTCGGCGTTAATCGGTTCAAGCTAAAAGATGAGCCACCCGTAGACGTGCGCGATATCGACAATGCGGCAGTTCGCGAGGCGCAGATTGGCCGCCTCAAGAAGATCCGTGGCGAACGGGATCAAAGCCAGTGTGATGCAGCGCTTGCGGCGCTCAGCAATGGTGCCAGCGGCGACGCCAACCTACTGGCGTTGGCAGTGGAGGCGGCACGGGCCCGTGCCACAGTGGGAGAGATCTCTGCTGCGATGGAAAAAGTTTTTGGCCGTCATCGTGCGGAAATTCGATCCATAGCTGGTGTCTATGGCAAGGCCTATGAAGGCGATGCTGATTTCACCTCTGTTCAACGCGAAGTCGAACGGTTCGAGGCCGATGCTGGACGGCGCCCGCGCATTCTTGTTGCCAAGATGGGCCAGGATGGCCATGACCGCGGTGCCAAAGTTATTGCAACCGCATTCGCCGATTTAGGCTTTGACGTCGACATTGGCCCCTTGTTTCAAACCCCGGAGGAGGTCGCTAAGGACGCCATAGAGGCTGACGTACACGTCGTCGGCATCTCAAGTCAGGCTGCGGGCCACAAGACGCTGGTACCGCAGCTGATTGATGCCCTCGAGCGCCAAGGTGGTGACGATATCCTAGTGATCGTGGGCGGCGTGATACCACCACAGGATTATGCATTTCTGCAGCAGATAGGCGTAGCAGCGATTTTTGGACCAGGTACCAATATTGTCGAAGCAGCAGACAAGGTTTTGCGCCTCATACGTAGCCGCGCTAAAATCGCAGCTTGATTATGAGCCTCTAAGGCGGCTCACCTGGGTGCATCCGGTCAGCATCAATCTCACGCGCCCGGGCTTCGAAGGCATCGCTCATGCGTGTCAGAACATGGGTGAATGCCTGACCAGCGATCACGCCAAGCAGGCGGTTCTTGAATTCAAACTCGATGGCAAAGTTTACCTGACAACGCTCACCATCCGGTACAAACGCCCAGTCGTTACGCAGATAACGGAAAACGCCCTCGGTTTGTGAAACAACAATAGTCCTGGCGACTGGATCGAGCACAATCCGGCTCGTGTAGCGTTCACGAAATGCTTTAAACCCGACGATCATCTCGGCCCTGATGATCTCACGCGGATCCTCGTATTGGCGTGAAAGAACGCGCAGGCCGATGCACCAAGGCAGAAATTGCGGATATCGCTCGACATCCGCAACGACCGCATACATGAGGTCGGCTGAGTATGGAACGGTTCGCGTTTCGTTGTGTGCAGTCACGTGCAGGCTATCAGTTCTGACGCGCGGCCTGGGCGGCTCGCAAGCGCGCAAAGTCCGCATCTGCATGGTACGAAGATCGCGTCAGCGGGCTTGCAGAAACCATCAGAAATCCCTTGGCACGTGCGATAGCTTCTAACCCCTGAAATTCTTCCGGTGTCCAGTAGCGTTCAAGCGATGCATGGCGCCTGGTTGGCTGCAGGTATTGGCCGATCGTCAAGAAGTCGACACCCGCGGTACGCAGATCGTCCATGACCTGCATGATCTCATCACGGCTCTCACCTAGCCCAACCATAAGTCCTGATTTGGTGAACACCTTGGGGGTGAGTTCCTTGGCTCGTTCCAGAAGGCGAAGGCTTGCAAAATAGCGCGCCCCGGGACGCACCTTGAGATACAATCGGGGCACGGTTTCCAGATTGTGGTTAAAGACATCCGGGGGCGTTTGCATAAGGCGCTCGATGGCCCCCATCTTCCGCAAAAAGTCCGGGGTCAATACCTCGATGGTGGTCCCTGGACTAGCCTCGCGGATTGCCAGAATCGTAGCGGAAAAGTGTCCCGCTCCGCCGTCAGCCAGATCATCTCGGTCCACAGACGTGACCACCACGTGTTTCAGCCCAAGCTCCGCCACTGCTTTGGCAACGTTTGCTGGTTCCAGGGCATCAAGTGCCTGAGGCAGCCCGGTCTTTACGTTGCAGAAGGCACAGGCCCGGGTACAGGTGTCCCCCATGATCATCATCGTGGCGTGATGCTGGCTCCAGCACTCACCGATATTGGGGCATCCTGCCTCCTCGCATACCGTGTGAAGGTTGTTGGTGCGCACAATTGCCTTGGTTTCACCGTAGACGGGGCTACCAGGCGCCTTTACGCGGATCCAGTCGGGTTTGCGCAACACCGCGCTTTCGGGCCGGTGAGCCTTTTCCGGGTGACGGAGGGTGCGCCGCTCGGCGGCGGCCTGATCGAATACGGTAGTCATGACCCTACATAGAGCGACGGAACAAGAAAATCACCTGCCTGTCAGACCTAACAGGGCATTTTGTCCGGCCAGGGGCTAGGCTAACCTGTCGCAGAGTCGGCCGTGGGATATGCCAAAGGAGCAACCTTGACTGTCGCCAGTGTCGCTGCAGCCTCCGGCGAGGAGGCATTCGGGTTTGACCGCAACCGGGTCGAAAGGCCGGTTTTTCATGCCCTTATGGAGGCGCGAGCGAGGTTCGGCGGGCAGCGGCCGATCCTCGTGGACGGCGATGAACGAGTACTCGTCTACGACGAAGTCGTGCGGGCGGCCTTGGCTCTTGGTCACGCATTGCGCCGAGGTAGCCTCCCGGGTGAGGCGGTAGGGGTCATGCTTCCCACCAGTGCCGCATCCATAATCGCCTTTTTCGCTCTTTCAGCCTATGGCCGCGTACCCGCTATGCTGAATTTTACGGCGGGGATTAACGGCGTAATTTCGGCGACGCGAATTGCCAAGGTGCGACGTGTGATCACCGCGCGTCGCTTCATTGAATTGGGAAAGCTCGACGATTTCATCCCCGCACTCAGTAAAGAGGTTGAAGTTGTTTATCTTGAGGATGTCCGCGAACAACTGAACCTTGCCAACAAGGGTGCAGCGGCAATTGGCCAATTTGCCCCTGCGCTGATCGCAGCGCGCCCGGACCACGACAAACCTGCGGTTCTGCTCTTTACCTCAGGAACAGAGGGAGAGCCTAAAGGTGTTGCACTCAGTCATCGCAATCTATTGAGCAATGTTGAACAAGTCCGGCTTCATATTGCTCTCTATGAGAACGACATTTTGTTCAATCCTCTGCCGACATTCCATTGCTTTGGGCTCACGGTCGGAGCCCTGATGCCAATGATGTTGGGTATCAAGGTTGTGTGTCATCCCACACCGCTGCAACCCAAGGAGATTGTTCGGCGCGTTCGAGCCTGTGGAGCAACCATTTTGCTTTCAACAGATACTTTTATTTCACAATATGGCCGCGCAGGTGAAGCGGGGGATCTTAATTCATTGCGTCTGGCCGTTTGCGGGGCCGAACGACTACGCGATGAAACGCGCGCATTGTTGCGCAAGAAATACGCTATTGAGCTACTTGAGGGCTACGGGGTTACAGAGGCTTCACCGGTTATTGCCGCCAATCAACCGGGCGCTAACCGCTCTGGTACCGTGGGCCGCCTTATGCATGGAATGCAATACCGTCTTGAGCCGGTCGAAGGTATTCCTAACGCGGGGCGGCTCTTTGTACGTGGCCCCAATGTCATGCTTGGCTACATATCTGGACAAAACCCTGGTGTCATCATGCCACCCAAAGATGGCTGGCACGATACGGGAGACGTCGTCAGTATTGACGAAGAGGGATTTATTGCCATTCGTGGAAGGCTCAAGCGCTTCGCGAAGGTCGGTGGTGAGGTCGTATCCCTCGCTGCAGTCGAAAGCTGTGCCTATGCGCTATGGCCTGATCATAACCATGCGGCGATCGCCATAGCAGATGCCCGCAAAGGTGAACAAATCATTCTGGTGACCACAAATCCTCAGGCTGAACGTTCGGATCTGCTTGGATGGGCCCACAATCATGGGGTGCCTGAGCTCAGTGTCCCGAGACGTGTGGTTGTCACGGATGAGATTCCCGTGCTCGGTACTGGCAAGACAGACTACAGCAAAGTGCAAAAGTTCGTTGCCGCGCTTCCAGCCCCATGCGGTTGAGCATTGGGGAGCTTCCATCGACCGGCGAATCACAAGACATCCGAGCTGCACACATTATCTGATGCGATCAAGTCATTATCGCTAAACCGTGCGCCCATGCTTCCACTTCAGAATAATGTAATCATAGAAAACATCGAAATCCGGATGGCGACCGGTGTGGCCACCGGGGTGATTAACCTGACAGGGAACATTTCGGTCTATGACTCCTGCAGAAATCATTTCGCCATGCAGCACGAATAGCCTAGCCTGAATCGAACGTCATATTCCGCCGGCACGCCGCACACTTCTAACAAACCAGGAACATCGATGCTGTATGCAACCTATCAAAGCTCCAACGATCTGCTCACCCCTTGGCGCAGGGCCGCCGAACTTCTCGAGCATAGTATTCGGGGGTCTGCACCGTTTTGGTGGATGGAGCACGGGCTGCGGAGCGTAGGAGCAGCTGCGGAATTGCTCAGCAGATACCGGCTCCGGCATGACCGCCCAGAGTTTGGCATCAGCCAGATTGCGGCTGGCGGGCGCACTCTGCGGGTAGAGGAAGAAGTGGTTCAGTCAGGTGACTTTTCCCAATTGCTGCATTTTCATAAGGAGACAGACGCAGCCCAACCACGCGTATTACTGATTGCGCCCTGGGCGGGTCATTTTTCTACTTTGCTGCGGGACACTGCGACAACGCTGCTTGCGGATCATGATGTGTACCTCACGGATTGGCGAAATGCTCGCGATGTTCCGCGCTCGGCTGGATCCTTCGGCCTTGATGACTACATCGCCCAGCTGATCACCTACCTCGCATATTTGGGCCCGGACACACATGTGGTTGCGGTATGCCAACCCTGTCCTGCAGCTCTGGCGGCGGTCGCGGCGATGGCTGCCGCAGATCATCCTGGCCAGCCGCGCAGCATGACCCTGATGGCGGGACCAATCGATACACGTGTTAATCCAACCGTAGTCAACGAACTCGCGACATCCCACCCGATCTCTTGGTTTGAGCGTAATCTGATTTCAACTGTGCCATATCGCTATCCCGGTGCAACAAGGCGGGTTTATCCTGGTTTCATGCAGGTCGGGGCATTTATGTCGATGAATCCGCTGCGTCACTGGCAAGCCCATATGGACCTCTTCGCGCAGGCATCCCGAGGTAATGCCGGGAGTGCCAAGTCGATACGGGAATTTTACGACGAATATTTATCGGTTCTTGATTTGCCAGCGGAATTTTATCTGGAAACCGTGGAGCGTGTGTTTCAGGATTTCCAGCTGCCGCGAGGGCATTTCATCTGGAAAGGTGATCGAATTGAACCGGCCGCAATTAGAAACACGGCACTACTCACCGTTGAGGGCGGACGTGACGATATCTGTGGTGTAGGACAGACCAGCGCTGCACACGCACTGTGCACGTCAGTGCCAGCCACACGCAAGCAACACTATTTTCAGCCAGAGGCTGGTCATTACGGCGTATTTTCGGGTCGCCGCTGGCAGCAAGACATATACCCGACGATTAGGCACTTCATCGCCCGCAACGCATAATTTTCAAGAATGCTGAAATGCTTCGACCAGATTACGTGCCGCGGCATGAGGCAGCACCCGGCTGGCGAGGACGTCCTCTTCGATACGCCTTGCTGCCTCGGCACTGCGCGGATCATGGAGGATCTTTTCAGTGAGAGCACTCCGGACCTCACTCCAAAACCAGCCGCGGGCCTGCTCCTGGCGTAACTGCTGCAGGTGGCCTTCTCGCGATAGCCTGCTGTGAAGGGCTTCAATCGCTGTCCATGTTTCCCCGATAGCGACACCTTCATGGGATGAAATCGCCAGTACGTCGGGCGCGATTGATGGATATTTAGGACGCATCAGGTGCAAAGCCATGCGGTAATCCGCGACAGCTCTGCGGGCCGCCGGCGCAAGATCGCCATCGGCTTTGGTTACGAGCACCAGATCAGCTAATTCCATCGCCCCCCGCTTGATACCTTGGAGTTCGTCTCCTCCTCCAGGGTTCGCCAGCAAAACAAAAACATCCACCATTTCAGATACGGCGGTTTCGGACTGTCCGACTCCAACCGTCTCAATTATGACCACATCGAAGCCCGCCGCTTCCGTGAGCAGCATCGCCTCGCGTGTACGGCGAGCAACGCCACCCAGCGTTGTACCCGCCGGGGAGGCACGGATGAAGGCGTCGGGATCCCGCGACAGGTTTGCCATTCTTGTCTTGTCGCCAAGGATGGAACCTCCGGAGCGCTGCGACGAAGGGTCGATCGCCAGCACAGCAACCTTATGTCCCAAACCGGTCAAGTGCTTACCAAATACCTCGATGAAACTTGACTTGCCTGCACCAGGGGCTCCCGAAATACCGAGGCGGCAGGCGTTCCCGGTCCGTGGTAGCAATCCGGTCAGCAAGTTCTCGGCATCGCTCGCATCGCCCGGGCGCCTCGATTCGACGAGCGTAATGGCCCGTGCCAGCGCCCTGCGGTCACCGGAACGAATTTGTAACGCCAGGTCGTGAAGGCCTCTATCGGTCACGCTAGAACCACAATCCCTTGCCTAAGATTTTTCCCGGGCCCCAGTGTGGCCAATCGAAAGCTTGAACGGAAGCGCAAATGCGGCAAATTCTGTGGGCGGTCGCGACACTGCTGGCTATAGTCTCTTCAGTCTCGGCGGGTGCAGCAAGGTCCAAAACCCAGCTGCTGCCTAACACCACTAGCCGGGTCGACATCAGCTATGAACTGCGCTTCTGGTTCATGCCATTTGGACATACCAATTATCACGTTACCTACGAGAACCGAGCCTACCAAGCTACATCCCAGTTTAACACCAGCGGGCTTGTTAGCGTGTTCTGGCAGGCCCAGATCAATGCTGGTGTCAGCGGCTGGCTTAGCGGCCATAAACTTTTACCCTTTATTTATGAGTCCTTCTCACGTCGTTCGTCGGGAAAAATTCAGCAGGTCAAACTTTCCTTTCAACAGCATGGTCCTCCGCTATTGTTAGCTAATCCGCCTTACAACACTAAGCGGTATCCAGTTTCAGCAAAGGAGCAGGAAGCGGGAATTGATCCGATGAGTGCAATTAGCTTTGTCCTGACTGGTGCATCGGCCACGTCTGAGCAACCGTGCGGGAAAATTGTGCATGTGTTTGACGGACGCAGAAGGTACGACATCGTATTCACCTACCTTCATGACGAAAAATCTAACCACGACCGATTTCCGGGGGCGGGCCCGGTGCATATCTGCGCTCTGCATTATTTCCAGATCGCCGGGTTCAAACCTAATCTGCTACGTGGCAAAAATCACTGGCCCCCCATCTATGCACGTGTTGCTGACATTGCGAGACCAACTGCGCCACTGGGAAACTATGTCATCCCTCTGCAAATATGGGCAGACACGGAATGGGGTGAGGTAAGCGCGCACCTCACAAATCTACGTATTGATGGCCGGACCATGTTGAAACACTAGAGCATCGTAAGCAAAAGTTGCAGCGCGGCTTCCATCGTCTTTATTCTCACTTGGCCGCGACCGATGTCGCCAAATCGGTGAGCTTCATGTCGTATCGATCGGTTCTCGCGGGCAACCGCAATGTGAACAAGGCCTATGGGCTTGAGCGGCGTCCCCCCGGAGGGTCCTGCAATGCCAGTAACGGCGACAGCCAGGTGAGCGTTAGAATTTGATAACGCGCCTTCCGCCATCAAACGGGCCACCGGCTCCGAAACCGCGCCCATGTCCGCAATGATGTCTCCTGGCACACCAAGCAGATCTTTCTTCGCACGATTGGAGTACGCGATGAAACCTCGATCGATAACATCAGATGAGCCTGGGATTTCGGTCAGTAATCCACCTATCAGTCCGCCCGTACAGCTCTCGGCAGTAGCAATACGTACGCCTTGGTCACGGGCCTCAGCCAGTACCCGCTCGGCTAACCGCAGCTGGGATGAAGTAAACATGGAAAGCCTCCTTGCAGACTCACACCAACCCCGTGGCATGAATCGCCGCTACTAAAATTGCGGCCATCAAGCCGGCGACCAGATCGTCCAGCATGACGCCGAGCCCACCGGGCGCACGTTCAGCCGCGCTCGCTGGCCACGGCTTCAAGATATCAAACAGACGGAAGGCGCCGAACGCCAGAACATATCCGGGCAATGTGAGGGGGGCTGCCATGCACGCAAGCAATTGGCCTGCGACCTCATCAATGACGCACTCAGAAGGGTCGTGCCGGCCGGTGGCTCGCACATGGATGTCACAAACCCAAATTCCCAGGACACTCACTGCAGCTACCGCTGCACCTAAGAACCCCAAACCGCCAGCATGCATCAGCCCGAATGCCGGGACGAGGGCAAGCATACTTCCAAACGTTCCAGAGGCAAATGGGATGTAGCCGACCCCAAACACCGATGCTATGAACGAAGCAAGTTTCATATTGGCATCTTCACTGTAACCAAAGATTCCGCGGCGAGCCCTTCACGGCGTCCAGTGAATCCAAGCCCTTCTGTAGTGGTAGCTTTGACTGATATCCGTCCGATACTAACACCAAGAATTTCGGCCATGCGCGTGCGCATAGCCTCCCGGTGCGGACCAATCTTGGGGCGCTCGCAAATCAGTGTTACGTCGCCATGTACGAATTGCCCGCCGGCTGCACGCAGCAAGGACATCGCATGAGCGAGAAAGCGATCTGATGATGCGTTTCGCCAGCGGTCGTCCGTTGGCGGGAAATGTTGGCCTATATCTCCAGCTCCGATTGCACCCAAGATTGCGTCAGTCAATGCGTGGAGGCCTGCATCAGCATCGGAATGGCCCTCCAAGGCATGGCTGTGGGCTATGCGGACACCGCAAAGCCAGACATGATCGCCCTCTTTAAAGCGATGAACATCAAATCCGGACCCAGTGCGAAACTCAAAGCCCCCCGCCAGAAGACGTTCGGCAATGACGAGGTCATCCTGGGTTGTGATTTTCATATTGCTCTCTTCGCCATCTACTCTCGTGATGGTCAGGCTGGCGGCTTCAGCTAAAGCCATATCGTCGGTGACGGGCACGGCTTTGAACTGACGGTGCGCGTTCAAGATTTCAGCAAAGTGGAAGCCCTGTGGTGTTTGTGCCCGCCAGACGCCGTCGCGTGGTACCAACGACCAGCTGCCGTCCGCAGCCTGCCGACGCAGCGTGTCAGCGACGGCGACCATGGGGATCGCAGCCGATGCCCCGCCTTCAAGCGCCGAAAGGATTCGCGCGATGAGTGCGTGGCTGATCAAAGGCCTGGCAGCATCGTGAATAAGGACAAAATCTGGGGACATCGCGGTCAGAGATTCGAGCCCATAACGGACCGATTCCTGACGCGTCGCACCACCTAGGACCGGCTCTGGCAATTCCAGGCCGGCGGTAGCCGTATTGTAATTTTCCAGATGATCTGGATTTACGACGACGTGAATGAGGCCATTGGCGATACCGGACAAGGCCTGAATCGTACGGCGCAGGACCGGCTGACCAGCCAGCAGGCGGTATTGTTTGGGCAAACCACCGCCGAAGCGTTCGCCTCTACCGGCAGAGACAATCAAAATGGCAACCGAGGACATGGGACCCATCGCAGCTGGACGGGCGTTTCTAGCAGAAGCGGGGACCATGTCTGTAGCCGCCAGGTTCCAGGTAAGAGCAGTCTTCCATGAGGGTGTATTTGGCAGGAGGCCTGAGAAAGGCCCTTGCACTAGAAATTGCCTAGTTTATGATCAATTTATGAAATGCCTATTTTGTGAGCACGATGCTATCTCGACACACCGTAGAGCAAGCGCAACAGACCTACGCCCGCCATATCGCGGTGGCGCTACCGTCCGCTTTGCTCATGGTGAGCCTTGACGATGCGATCATTTACGCCAATCCGGCGGCTGAACAGTTCTTTGGACTAGGCCTTCCATTATTGTTGAAGCAGCCATTCCATACTCTACTGCCATTTGGCTCGCCGCTACTGCCCCTCCTCGAGCAGGCGCGTGAGCGTGGTGCGACAGTCGGCGAACGGGACCTCGACCTTTCAACCCCAAAGCTCGGCGAGAGACTAGCCGACGTGACCGCGACACCCCTGCCGGAACCTCCGGGTGCGGTCGTGCTAATGCTTCAGGAACGGGGGCTTGCACACCGGCTTGACCGCCAAATCCTGCATCGTGGTGCAGTGCGCTCACTTTCCGGCATGGCGGCAGTTCTGGCCCATGAAATCAAAAACCCCCTCGCAGGCATCCGGGGCGCCGCTCAACTCCTGGAGGAGGCGGTTCCAGTACAGGAACGGAACCTTACCGAGCTGATTTGTGCTGAAAGCGATCGTATTCGGGGCCTGATTGATCGCATGGAGGCGTTCGGAGATACCCATGTCGCTGCCCAAGACGCCGTCAACATTCATGAGGTCTTGGATCGCGTCCGCAAGGTAGCCATCTCTGGCTTCGCGCGTCACATCAGATTTACCGAGTCATTTGATCCATCCTTACCGCCCGTTCTGGGCGACTTCGACAGCTTGGTACAGGCGTTTCTTAACCTTGTAAGAAATGCGTCCGATGCCGTGGCAGACGACGGTGGAGAAATAGTGCTGACGAGCGCCTATCGACCGGGGATGCGGATGCGCGCGGGACCAGGCAGCATCAGTGTCCCGCTAGAAGTGACTGTTCGCGATAATGGCAGCGGTATCCCAGCCGATCTTTTACCGCACATCTTCGATCCCTTTGTGACAACAAAATTAAGGGGTTCCGGGCTTGGCCTCGCCTTGGTGGCCAAAATCATCGGGGACCACGGTGGGGTCATAGAATGTGACTCCGGACCAGGGCGAACCCAGTTTCGCATTCTTTTACCTAAAGCAGGTGAGCCCCGATGACCAAAGGTCAAGTCCTAGTTGCCGACGACGACTCCGCCATCCGAACCGTGGTTTCTCAAGCCCTGGGACGGGCAGGCTATGACGTCCGAACAACATCCACCGCTGCCGGCCTCTGGCGCTGGGTGGCGGCCGGCGAGGGCAATGTCGTGATCAGTGATGTCGTGCTTCCGGACGAAAACGGGTTTGATCTCATTCCCCGTATCAAGCGCAATCGTCCGGAATTACCGGTCATTATGATGAGCGCTCAAAATACCATTTTGACAGCGATCACGGCAGCCGAACGCGGCGCGTTTGACTACCTACCAAAACCATTTGATCTCAAAGACTTAATATCCGTTGTTCAAAGAGCACTTGAATTACCTCAGGCCCAGCGCAGCAGCCCTTCAGAGGAGGGCGCTGAAGAACGGCTACCGCTGATTGGGCGCTCTCCGGCGATGCAGGAGATCTACCGCATCATCGCTCGCCTGACCCAAACGGACTTAACCGTAATGATCACTGGGGAAAGTGGTACGGGAAAAGAGCTGGTCGCGCGTGCACTCCACGATTACGGCAAGCGCCGTAGGGGGAGCTTTGTCGCTGTAAATATGGCGGCAATTCCAAAGGAGCTCGTAGAAAGCGAGCTCTTCGGTTATGAGCGCGGAGCCCTCGCCGGCGCCACACACAGAGGAATAGGGCGCTTCGAGCAGGCCGAAGGAGGCACTCTTTTCCTCGACGAAATCGGCGACATGCCCTTGGAGGCCCAGACCCGGTTGCTCAGGGTTTTACAGCAGGGCGAATACACCACGGTCGGTGGACGATTGGCGATCAGGACCGATGTCCGTATTATTGCCGCGACCAATCGCGATCTGCGGCAGCTTATTGCCCAAGGGCTCTTTCGAGAGGATCTTTATTACCGGCTCAACGTGGTACCCTTGCGCCTGCCACCCTTGCGGGAACGCGCTGAAGACATCCCGGACCTCGTGCGACACTTCCTCCGCAAGGCCGAAGAGGAAAACTTGCCCACCAAAAGGCTGGATGCGGATGGCCTCGAGCTTTTGAAGCGCTACCGCTGGCCGGGCAATGTCCGAGAGCTCGAAAATGTCATTCGGCGCCTTGCTGTTTTGCATACTGGGGAGACGATCACTGCCGATGTCGTCTCTGGTGAGCTGAATGAGCCGGTGCGCCCACGTGCTGCGGAGGACACGGAGGTTACGACCCTGGCCGAACTCCTGGAGAAGCGGCTAGCAGATGTTTTCGCTGAATATGCGCCACAATTACCTCCGCCCGGCCTCTATGACCGGGTACTGGTAGAAATGGAACGGCCACTCTTCTCCCTGGCACTCGCGGCGACGAGAGGTAACCAGATAAAGGCTGCCCATCTGCTTGGCCTTAACCGCAATACCCTGCGCAAGAAGTTGCGCGAGCTCGGATTGGACGTGGTGAGGGGCGTCAAGAGCGCTTGACTAGGGCGCCTTCCCCCGGCAGGCCTGTTGCGATTGAGGCACGCAGCATTCTTGCAACACGCTGTGTCTTCGCTACACTAAGCCTTCCACTATAGTTTCACGCTGTGGCGTGAATAGGAACTGGATGGCAGCGACCAGCACGATTGAGGGCCCACGGGGTAAGATTTTGGCCCAGTTGGCGACGGCCTCCCGGCCTTCGTTGATTGCGTTTGCGGTCGCCATCTTAAGCGTCCTGTCTGGCATGGCGACCTACGGGTTGCTTACCGGCCTCATTCCATTCTCGCTGAGTACGGCCGGTCTGATTGCGGTCATGCTCGTCAATTTTGTACTCGTCCTGACATTGGGGGGGCTCATAGCGTGGCGCCTCGCCAAATTGTGGGCGGAACGGCGTTCTGGAATCGCTGGAGCGCGACTGCACGTACGACTGGTGGCTTTGTTTGCCGCGGTTGCCATTGTCCCGACCATTCTTGTTGCGGTCTTCGCGGCCGTAACACTCAACCTCGGAATGGAGGCATGGTTCTCAACGCGGGTTCAGTCCGCACTGAGCAGTGCCATTCAGGTGGCAGAGGATTATGAGCACGACCACGAGACGGTGATCTCAACTGATGCTGTAGCCACTGCCAATGCGATTGCTCAGGATCAGCAGCTTTACCAGGGAGGTAAAGTCAACACTCCACTTCTGTTCGCCAAACTCCAGGACATTACCAATGACCGTGGGATCCTGGCTTCATACATTCTGAGTTCCAAAGGCAGGATTATCGGGAGCACGATACCCATCCAATCCACCCAGGCACTCAAAAAGCCTACGCTGCCCTCGCCGGGAAATTTTGCCGAAGCCGCCAAAGGTAAGGTGGTGATTGATGCCAGCAGCAGGTTGGGAATCGAACGGGCCCTGATCCGTTTGCCGATGTTCACCGACGCCTATTTGCTTGTAGTACGGCCGATCGATCCACAGGTTCTGAACTATTTCCAGCGCACGACGGATACTGTCGCCGAATATAACCGGTTGAAGCAAAATCGGGCCGACGTAGAACTGGTATTTGCCTTACTTTACGGAATCGCGTCGCTGCTCATCCTTCTCGTCGCAGTCTGGCTGGGGATTTGGGCTGCGAAAGAACTCGTTAATCCAATTTCGCAACTTATCGGTGCAGCCCAGCGCGTCTCTGAAGGTGATCTGCGAGCTCAGGTTGCTGTGACACATCAGGATGATGAGCTTGGGCGTCTTGGACATGCGTTTAACCGGATGACAATGCAGATATCCGCGCAGCGCGATGAGCTCATCGCCGCGAGTCATCAGATTGATGCCCGAAGACGCTTTATGGAAGCGGTCCTGACCGGAGTTTCGGCAGGTGTCATAGGCCTCAATTCCGAAGGATTAATCACGCTTGTTAACCGAGCTGCGGCGCGTCTTCTCAACGCAACACCTGAAGAAATGGAAGGTCATCATTACTCTGAGGCGGTGCCGGAACTTGCAGGACTGATTCGAAGGGCAATGGGCGAACCTGTTGGTCGGGCCAGCGGCGAGGTGGTTGTCAAACGCGCTGGAGCAACGCAGACGCTGAGCGTGCAGGTTGACAGCGATTCAGCCGGTGATTTCGTAGCGACCTTCGATGACATAACAGATTTGGTCTCGGCCCAACGAACCGCGGCATGGGCAGATGTAGCTCGCCGCATAGCCCACGAAATCAAAAATCCGCTGACGCCCATTCAGCTATCGGCTGAACGATTGAAGCGCAAATACACGCGCGAGGTGGAAACCGACCCGGAAATCTTCGCGCAGTGCACTGACACCATCATTCGCCAGGTCGGTGACATTGGACGTATGGTCGATGAATTCTCGTCGTTTGCACGCATGCCAGCACCGGTAATGGCAACGCAAAATTTCCAGGAATTGCTGCAACAGTCCGTGTTTTTGCAGCGAGTCGCAAATTCCCAGATCGAATTTTCGATAACGGCGCCAGCCGATCCAATCCGCATTGTCTGCGATGGGCGGCTGCTTTCACAGGCGCTCACCAACGTCCTCAAGAATGCGACTGAGGCTATTAGTGCCCGCCTTGCAAAAGGAGAGGAATTTTCTCCCCGTATCGACGTCATCGCAAGCGCACTTGACACGCAGCTTCGGTTGCAAATCTCCGATAACGGCATCGGACTTCCTACAGAGCACCGCAACAGGCTAACCGAGCCCTACGTAACGACGCGGGCGAAAGGTACGGGGCTTGGTCTTGCCATAGTACGCAAGATAATTGAGGACCATGGTGGCGAAATTGCGCTCGGCGACCGGTCTGATGATGGAGTCGGGGCGCAAGTTAATATCACCCTACCGCTACAACGTCCTTTGGGGCGGATAGTGGAAATGGAAGGCGAGCATGAGCAAGCACGGATCGCGGATCGCGCCTGAGATTTTGGTTGTCGACGACGAAGAGGACATCCGCGATCTCATTGCGGGCATACTGAAGGATGAGGGGTTTGAGACCCGGGTGGCTGGCGATTCAGATTCGGCGCTGAACGCTGTACGGCAACGCCGTCCTCAACTCGTAATCCTCGATATTTGGCTACAAGGAAGCCGCCATGACGGAATTCAGATTCTTGACAATCTAAAGCGGGATTACCCGGACTTACCGATCGTCATGATTTCCGGGCACGGCACAATTGAGACGGCTGTTTCCTCGATCAAGAAAGGCGCTTACGACTTTATCGAAAAGCCGTTCAAATCCGATCGGCTCATTCATGTATGCGAACGTGCACTTGAGTCGGCCCGCCTCAAACGTGAGATCGAAGAACTGAAGCTGCGCGCCGGCGATGATATGGACATGATTGGTCAATCTTCCTCTATGTCGCAACTACGCCAGACCATTGACAAGATTGCCCCTACCGGTAGTCGGATACTGATCACCGGTCCCTCTGGCTCTGGCAAAGAAATGGTCGCCCGACTGATCCACGCCCACTCTCGAAGGAGCGCAAATGCATTCGTGGCAATCAACTGTGCCACAATGGCGCCCGAGCGCATCGAAGTGGAGCTTTTCGGAGAGGAGGGCGGAGACGGCCCGCGCAAGATCGGTTTATTCGAATTAGCCCATAACGGTACGCTGTTTCTTGACGAAGTCTCCGATATGCCGATGGAAACGCAAGGAAAAATCTTGCGTGTTCTCGTAGAACAAACGTTTCAGCGGGTGGGAGGTAACTCACGCGTTCAGGTTGATGTTCGAGTGGTATCGTCAACAGTACGAGATCTGCGTTCAGAAATAGTCTCGGGGCGATTCCGAGAAGATCTTTATCACCGGCTTAACGTTGTACCTGTGCGAGTACCATCGCTTGCTGAACGGCGCGATGATATCCCATTGCTCGTGAGCCATTTTATGAAGCGTTTATCAGTGGGCGGTGGCCTGCCGCTTCGCGATATTGGTGATGACGCTATGGCCGTCCTTCAGGCTCATGACTGGCCAGGAAATGTCCGGCAATTGCGCAATGTCGTGGAACGTCTTTTGATTCTTGCCAGTGATGATGCCACACAGGCAATTTCGGCAGATCTTCTGCCGGCAGATCTGGGAACGGCTGCGCCATGGAATAATGGTGGTAAGGGTGATCTCGTGATCTCACTTCCCTTGCGCGAGGCCAGAGAGATTTTTGAGCGGGAATATCTTCTAGCTCAGATCAACCGCTTCGGAGGAAACATCTCGCGGACTGCGGCATTTATCGGGATGGAGCGGTCGGCCTTGCACCGTAAGCTCAAATCGCTTGGCGTGGGCACCAATGGAGCGACAGCGCAGATCGCTGGTGGGCCTCGCGATCAGCTTGCGAATGCATGAACATGACGAAATCCCGATTTCACGGCTGGCCACAGCGAATGCCATCGGCGCGCTGGGCATATGTCAATGGCGAATATCTCCCGCATGCGATGGCTGGAGTTCACGTTGAGGACCGCGGCCTGCAATTCGCCGATGCAGTATACGAGGTCTGCGCCATCATCGATCAGCGGCTTATGGATGAAGAAGAGCACCTAGACCGCCTAGAACGTTCATTGCGTGAGCTCGAAATCCCAATGCCAATGGCTCGAGCCCCGCTGAAGCTAGTGTTCCGCGAATTGGTTCGCCGCAATGGCTTGCGCAATGGCATCATTTATCTTCAGGTAACACGCGGTATCGCTCGCCGCGATCACGCTGCACCTTCGGGACTTCGGCCGACACTCATTCTGACGGCCCGCCCGGTGAACGCCGCCGCACTCGTGAGCCGGCGACAACATGGGGTGATTGCCATCAGCCATCCGGACGAGCGTTGGGCGCGCTGCGATATCAAATCGACAGCCTTGCTCCCCAATACCCTCGCCAAAACAGCAGCTCGCCGGCAGGGCGCCTTTGAGGCCATCCTTGTGGACGGGGAGGGGTATGTGACCGAGGGCGCATCAACCAATGTCTGGATCGTGACCAAAGAGGGGGAGATTGTAACCCGCGACCTATCGCATGACATTTTACCTGGGGTAACGCGCAGAGTGATTTTCGACGCCGCGGCCGAAGCGCAAATGCGAATCACTGAACGCAAATTCACCCTCGAAGAGGCAAAATCGGCGCGAGAAATCTTCCTAACCGCGGCCACTCTGGGCGCGACCGCGGTCGTGGAGCTAGATCTGGTCGCGGTCGGGGAGCGTCGCCCGGGCCCGATAAGTCAACGAATTCAAGGTCTTTACGCGGATCTGGCGCAGCGCAGGTCAGTCCCCTGAGGCCTGCGGTGCATCTAACCCTTTCGCTTCTGCAGCAAATCACCCTATGCTGACCTATATATGCTTTGACCCGCTCCCTGGCGGGTGAGGCAACAGGCCGGAAAAATGGGCTCACCCATGAGTGAAAAACAACAAAATCTGCAGGACACCTTCCTCAACGCCGTGCGTAAAGCAAAGGCACCTGTCACCATCTTTTTGGTCAATGGGGTAAAACTGCAGGGCAACATAACTTGGTTCGACAATTTTTGCGTTCTGCTTCGCCGGGACGGCCAAGTGCAGCTCGTTTACAAGCATGCGATCTCGACCGTCATGCCGCTGGCTCCCATCCAGTTGCAGGAAGCCGAGATCTCCGCACTGGAATCGGCCTGAACCAGCTTGGCCCACATAACCCATCCCGCGCACGTCGGGCGATCGTCCTGCATGTAGCCTTCAAGGGCCGCAGCGCGATGGAGCTAGCTTGGCGAGACTCCCAAGCTCGCCTCGAAGAGGCGGTTGGTTTGACCGCTGCAATTGGACTTGTTGTTGTTTCCGCTCAGATCGCAAATATTGCCCGGCCGGTCCCGGCCACGCTGATCGGGAGTGGCAAGTTGGATGAAATTGCCCAAGCCGTACGTGAGTTCGATCCGGAGGTTGTCATTGTCAACGCCCAATTGACTCCGGTGCAGCAACGCAACCTAGAGCGTGCTTGGCAGACCAAGGTGGTCGATCGTACTGCACTAATCCTGGAGATTTTTGGCGAGCGGGCAAGTACCCGGGAGGGCCGTCTGCAGGTCGAATTGGCTCATTTGACCTATCAGCGCAGCCGCCTTGTTCGGAGCTGGACCCATCTTGAGCGACAACGCGGTGGATTTGGCTTTCTTGGAGGACCAGGTGAAACCCAGATCGAAACCGACCGCCGGCTAATCGGGGAACGTCTGGCCAAGATCCGGAAGGAGCTGGAAAGCGTCAAACGTACGCGTGGCCTGCACCGGGAGGCGCGCCGACGCGTACCGTACCCCGTTGTCGCGCTGGTCGGCTACACCAATGCGGGTAAGTCCACACTCTTTAACACTCTGACCAAGGCACAAGTAATAGCCGAGAACCTTCTCTTTGCCACACTCGACCCCACCATGCGCGCGATCAAATTACCTGACCGTCGTCAGATCATTCTGTCCGATACAGTAGGATTTATCTCAGATCTACCTACCGAACTTGTGGCTGCATTCCGCGCAACCCTCGAGGAGGTGCTGGAGGCAAATCTGATCGTGCATGTACGTGATACCTCACACCGCGAAAGCGAGGCGCAAAAAGCTGATGTACTCAAGGTCCTTTCCGATCTGGGAATTGATGCGGGGGGCGAGCGGTTGCTCATTGAGGCCTTAAACAAAATCGATCTGCTACCTGAGGAAGCGCGAGAGGGGCTCCTGGCGCAGAACCGGATCAATTCGGATGCCCCCATTGCCATATCAGCGGTTAGTGGTCTTGGTCTTGATATATTGCTTGAACGTATAGCGCTAATACTCGGTAAAGAAAGAATTATTCTTTTCTTGAAACTTGATGCAGCCGACGGCGAGGGCCTCGCGTGGAGCTACGCGCACGCCCACGTACTCTCGCGCCGCGACACGGAAAATGGCCCGCACCTCGAGATTGCTGTAGATCCTTACGAGCTGGAGCGCTTCTCCATGAAGTTTGGAGAAAGGCTAAAAGCAGTGCCGACATCTGTCTGACGTCCAGACCGACGGCGAGGACGGCACCAGACTGAACTCGGTGAAGCACCCATTACCCGCTACAGTCTCAACTTAAGTATGCCAGATCAGGCAAGAGGGCCCCTTTACTCGCTGAGTTTAGCCTGTTGCCAGATTGCTTCCATTTCGGAAAGCTCGGCCTCATCCAAACGCCGCCCTTGCTCGCGCAGTGTCCGCTCAATTACTGAGAACCGTCTGATAAATTTGGAATTTGTGCGCCTCAGTGCATCTTCTGGGTCAACCTTCAGATGACGTGCAAGGTTGACAATGACAAATAGCAGGTCACCAATTTCGCCTGCCACTTGTTCTTCGGACGCACCATCACGACACGCCGCCACAATTTCATCAGCTTCCTCGCGTACCTTATCCAGCACCCGCTCAGGACTGTCCCAATCGAAACCTACTGTCGCGGCACGCTTTTGCAGTTTCAGCGCGCGCATGAGCGCGGGCAGGGCGACAGGAACATCATCGAGCAAGCCTTTGCCATGAGGGGATCTTTCCTGACGCTCAAGCGCCTTATGCTCCTCCCAAGCGATGGCCTGCGCTTCAGCACTTTCGATGCCCGCCACCTGGCCAAATACATGCGGATGGCGTCGTATCATCTTCGTTACGACCGTTTCTACGACATCCGCAAAATTAAAGACGCCAAGTTCCTCTGCCATACGGGCATGGAAGACGGTCTGAAACAGAAGGTCGCCGAGTTCCTCCCTTAATCCCGCCCAATCCTTGTCCTCAATCGCCCCGGCGACTTCGTATGCTTCTTCAATAGTGTAAGGTACGATCGAGGAAAAATTTTGGGCAAGGTCCCAGGGGCAACCGCCGGTGGGGTCGCGTAAGCGCGCCATGATGGAGACAAGCGTGGCGATGTCACGGGAATTATCTGTCATGACCCGGTTGGACCATGAGGATAGGGGCCAGCGCAAGATCACCAAAGCAAACAAGCTAAAGTCCGGCAGCGGTCATCGCCCTCCCTATAAAGGCAAAGATCTCGGCATTGAGCGGCAACCGAGCCGCTACCGCCGGATCGGCCAAGGCGTCCTTCCAGACAGCACCGGCCCGCGAAAGCATCTGCGGGTCGCCATCGGTGAAGAGGTCAATCAGGGCTTTCCAGCGACGGGCCAATTCCACGGCCTCCTTAGAAGCCGGATCATCAAGTTTACTCAACCGCTTAGCTTCGGTCATTAAAATGTTCCATTGCTTACTCACCTCGGCCTGGTCATACGCCCTTTGGTCCAAGACGCTGCGCTCCACGCGTGAGAAATGGCGATTGATGATCGGTTTAAAAATCGCCTCGAGCTCGGTATCGCTGAATTTGGAGGTCCGTGCCGTTTCTCTGCCGAGATTCACTAGGGCCTCGAGCGACAGCTCCTCGCCAGCGTTCAAGCGATGTCGCGCCTTGCGAACCAATTTTAACGCGCCGGTCAAGCGTGCGCGCTCCTCTAGGAGTGCGCGTTCCTGGACCTCGAGGATCTCGCCAAGAGAGGATCCACGCAAGAGGTCCGCAATACGGGTAAGGCTGAGGCCTAAGGCCTTGAGAGCAAGAACCTGATGCAACCGTGCGACCTGTTCTGGGCTGTAGACACGCCAGCCAGACGCCGATCGTTGAGGGGAAAGAAGGCCATACCGCTCGTATAGTCTCAAGGCCTTGATACTGACGCCAAGCAGCTTCCGGAGCTCAGCCGGACTGAGGTGAGGCCCAGACACTGGGCTCACGGCAGAATGGTCTCGCGCATCACGGCCTCAAATTCGCGCTGTTTAAGCGGTCCGAAGGTGAAGGTGAGGGCAAAACCATCCGGGTCGAGGAGTGTGAAATCACGCGCATTCCAGGGCCGGTCGCCAATATCATTGAAAAATGTCGCGCCAATATTCTTGGCGCGTACTGCCAGGGCGTCAATATCATGCTCAACCATGAAATTGAGCGTCATTCCACGGCCCCTTGCGCCTTGTGATGTCGAAGTTGGGCGCAAGAGCACATCCGCATAGCGGATCCAGCGCATATGGGCGAATACCAGGGCGCTGTCCGGGCCGGGCATCGCAAACACCGTCGTAAACCCTATGGCTTCGTACCAGCGCTGCGAGGCGACCATGTCTGCCACTTCGAGGGTTACGAACAGCGGCATGGGGTAGGTTTCTGGCGTGCTCATGGAGGGCTCTCGGCTCAGCTTCGTTAGACCTTGTGAGGCCGGTCCTTGGGGCCGGTGCAATGCCCATTTGTGCACCTTTTGCTGGCTTTGGCATCAAGAAATTTCGTATAAGCTATATTATGAGAACTAATATAGCGATTGTATACTTGACACATGCAATGGCGGTGCTTACTTAAGCTTCATAAGGAGTTAACCGCCATGGTTGCCAAACTGCCAAAGCGATTTACCGACGAAGCCGCTGCCCGCGCGCACCTTGAAGCGCTCCAGTGGCCAGATGGTCCGGTTTGTCCGCATTGTGGCACCTTGGACCGCGCGTCGCGCATTGCTGGCGGTCGTGCTGGCCTCTTGTTCTGCAATGCCTGCCGCAAGCAATTCTCGGTCACGGTCGGCACCGTCTTTGAGGGCTCCAAAGTTCCGCTCAACATATGGCTTTATGCCACGCACCTGCTTTGCAGTTCCAAGAAAGGCATTTCCAGCCAGCAACTTAGCCGTATGCTTGGCGTCACCTATAAGACCGCTTGGTTTATGGCTCATCGTATCCGCGAAGCCATGTCGCCTGTTGGGTCCGATGCTGGCCCGCTTGGGGGCGAAGGAAAGGTCGTTGAAGCCGACGAAACCTATATTGGCAAGAAAGACGGCAAGCGTGCCAAAACTGGCGGATATGGCCATAAGCGCGCCGTCCTAAGTCTTGTTGAGCGCGGCGGCAAAATACGTTCCTTCAAGATCGGAGCGCCTACCCGCGACGAAATCGGCCCCGCTATTTGCCAGAACGTGGACCGCACCAGCGTCCTGCATACCGACGGCGCCCAAGTTTATCGTGGCGTGTTTTCGGTCGCGGCTCACGAGGCCGTAGACCATTCCAAGGAATATGTCCGCCAGTCAGACATTCCAAACCTGACGGGCGCCGAGTGGCCGAAGGTCCATACAAACACCGCAGAAGGCTTCTTTTCGGTCTTTAAGCGCGGCATGGTCGGGACCTACCAGCACTGCGGCGAGCAGCATTTGCAGCGCTATCTGGCGGAATTTGACTTCCGCATGAACCACCGCATCAAGCTCGGCTATTCCGACGACATGCGTACCGACAAGGCGCTGGAAGGCATCAAGGGCAAGCGTTTGACCTATCGGCGGACTAACGAAGCCGCAGTCGGTTAGACAGCAGGCGCTGGCCTTTATCCGCTGGCGCCGTGCCCGAGGCTACGAAGTTACTCCTTTTCGCCGTCCGTTTTGGGGGCGTCATGGCTGGAAGAAGTAGCCGAATCATCCCGACTCGGCTTCTTCTTACCCTCAGCTTTGTGAGGCGTCGGTGGTGTTTTGAGTAGCCGCCGAATTACTTCGTCCTCTTGGGAATTTTGATCAGGTTCGTCGGCCATGGTAGTGCTCCAACATCGAGAAAAACTCAGAATGTCTCGGCGGTGGGGTCCGAGACAACACGATATGATTCAGCGCTATTCCAAGGAGGTAGGAGAAGTAGCCGTAGCATGGAATAGCTTCCACTTTCTTCTGCAATGCATTTTCTGCGCCCTTGTGGAACGAGAAAACATGGCTCCAGGGGTCGCCATTTGGAATGCTATCAAAGCTGATGCTTTGCAGCGAGACCTTCTTGTAGCCCTTGCAAAAACGCGGCTTACATCCAATAGCCGTCTTTTTAAAAACATAATCTGGGTAACAGCCCAAGCCACTGAACTGGCGAAATTCCGCAACGACGCTATTCACATGCCCGTCGAAACTCCTGAAGTGTCCAGAGACGTCGTTCCGTGGCACATAGCTCGCCCAGCTTCCATGGAGCGCGTCACAAAACACGGCTACAAGAAACTGTTTCGAACTCTAGTAGGCGACCTCAACCAATTGTACGTTTACTCTGTGTATCTGAATGAAGTGCTTGCTGGTCGCGGCAATGAGCTAGCATCGCTACGAAGACCTCTACTGCGATGTTCTCAGCTATTTCAGGAGAAATCCCGTAAAAGCGGTCCTCGTCGGCAGAAACCAAGGCGCCGGCGCCAGCCGAACGCATCTCCTTAGTTATTTTGACCGAATCTGCATTTCTCATGTACATAATCGCCACTAATATATGGGTGCGGAAGGTTGCCAGTCACTGCGCACCTCCCGTAGCTTCGTCGCTCGTAGCTCATCACTCGGACTTAACCCGTATGAAATCCGCCTTTGCCGCCGCATTTGTCTTGCTGCTCACACTGTCAACGCGTGCGATGGCCGCAGACGCAACCGGGCCATTCAAACCGACGTCCGTAAAAAGTACAGGGTCTGTAGTTATCGGTGGGCACAGGATCGATTATCAGGCGGTAGCGGGCACGCTGGTGGTCCATGCCAAGAGATGGAGCCATACCCCGGCTACAAAGACTGACGATAAGGCCGGGACCTCCGACGCCGAGGCCTCAATGTTCTACGTCGCCTATTTTCGGAGAGACACAAATTTAGTTCACCGGCCTATCACATTCATCTTCAACGGCGGCCCTGGCTCATCGAGTGTATGGCTGCACATGGGTGCGTTTGGTCCTGTGCGCGTAGTCACTGCCGACCACACGCACACTCCCGCCGCACCGTACACGGTTGTCAACAATGGCCAGAGCCTGCTTGATGCCTCAGATCTTGTGTTTATAGACGCACCAGGTACGGGGTATTCCCGCATAACCGGTAAGGATGCGGACAAGCAGTTTTACGGCGTCGATCAGGACATACGCGCCTTTGCGGAGTTCATTCGTGAATTTCTGAGCAGATATAACCGTTGGAATTCGCCTAAGTTCCTGATCGGCGAGAGTTACGGAACAATGCGCGCCGCGGGCCTACCGTTGGCACTGGAACGCGAAGACATTGACCTCAACGGCGTTGGCCTTCTGTCGTGCATTCTTGATTGGGACCTGATGCCGGATAATCCGGAACTTAATCCGTCAGTTGATCTTCCTTATGAAGTAGCCCTCCCCAGCTATGCTGCAACGGCATGGTATCACCACAAATTATCTCTAAAATACAAATCCCTGAATCAGCTCATGAAGAGCGTCGAGCATTTCGCCATGAATGACTATGCATTGGCGCTACAAGAGGGTAACAGTCTATCATCGCAGCATCGACTTGCTATTGCCCAACGCCTGTCAGCCTATACTGGATTGTCAGTCTCCTATCTGCTGCGTGCAAATCTGCGCATACCGTATGGAGCATTCCAAAAGGCGCTGCTTGAGAATCAGGACCTTACTACAGGAACTCTCGATACGCGTTTCACTGGACCAACGATGGATCCGCTATCCAAACTTGCGGAATATGACCCGCAAAGTGCCGCTATAGGCTCGGCGTATGTCTCATCCTTCAATCGATATGCGAGAACGACGCTGCATTACAGAACATCAGAAACCTATAGGCCAGAAATCCCGATTTACAGCAGCTGGGATTACAAACATAAGCCACCAGGTGCCAGCCATCCTCTGATTATGCTCCCAAACGTGTTACCGGATCTGGCCGCCGCCATGAAGCGCAACCCAGATCTTAAAATTTTTGTTAACGGCGGATATTTTGATATATCAACGCCCTTCTACGAAGGTTGGTTTGAAACACATCATCTGCAAATTCCGCCGTCTTTGCAGAAAAACATCACATACCGGTATTATCGAACCGGACACATGATCTATGTTCATGTGCCAGCTCTCAAGGAGCTTCATCGCAGTATGGCTGCGTTCATCAAAAGCGCGTCCAAACACTGACTTCAGTTCCTGGGTAAGTGGCATAGCCTTAGAGATATGTTGCGATCGACGGTTGTTTCGGTTCATATGCGTCCGCATTGGCTCTGCGGGGCATTGGGTAGATCGCCTCGTTATCAGCCGCGTCGGCTTACTCACGATGTTAGATTAACCGCCGCGTTGACTGCCATTGCTATGATCGCCGTATTGAAAAAAAACGATACCATAGAATGAGCGAGCGCAGCTCTGCGCAGCCGTGTAGATGCGATTTGTACGTCGGATACCTGGAAGGTCATGCCGATCACGAAAGAGAAGTAGACAAAATCCCACGTGCCCGGCGTCTCTGTACCAGGAAATATGAGCCCCTGCGACTCATCAGATGAATTGCCGTTGTGCACGGGTCCGTAAAAGAGATTGGCATAGTGGTATGCCGCAACCGTGTGTAACGTTGCCCAGCCCAACGGTATGGCTGCAATTGCCAGCACGGATGGCACGGCTCCAAGCGCTGTCTTAAGGCTCAATACAGAAAATACGGCCGCACAGCTAAAGCTGATAGCCAGGAGCACCACCAAGAAAATGAGCGCCATGCCTTCGTCTTCATCCCAGGCCCTCGCCCTGAGTTCCTCTGACGTCATCGCTATCGTGGTTACAGTGGTTGCCACGAGATAGCTGGCGAAGAAAGCGTCTCCCGCGGCTAGTGCGCGGACGTCTCCCGAAACAGGGGCAACAGCAAAGCAGGCCGCTCCAAGCAGAGCAGCAAAATAAAAGCGTAAATGATGGCGCAGATGCGCGCGGGATTTCCCGAGCACCCACCTCTCCTACCGGCGATTCACCCCTTCATGCCATGAGTCGGCCAATTCGCGCAGAAGGTATGTGCTCAAAGACGGAAGCGGATCTGATCAATCCAGAAGCGCTCCAAACGGCGTAGACTGGAATTCACCGCTTCAAGCTCTGGGAGGCCAACATTACCAACTGGCTCCAACGCACCCAAATGTCGCTCAAAAAGTCCCCTGAGCATATCGCGAACGGCTTCGCCTTTCCGTGTTAGGCGAACCAACACCGAGCGGCGATCCGATTCTGAGCGCTCATGATGTACATAACCTTCCTCAACCAGCTTCTTCAGATTGTAGGACACGTTCGATCCCAGATAGTGTCCGCGTGTGCGCAACTCGCCTGCCGTCAATTCCTGGTCCCCGACATTGAACAGCAAGAGTGCCTGGACACTGTTGATGTCACGCTCATCCTTGCGATCAAGTTCATCCTTGATCACATCAAGCAGCTGACGATGAAGCCGTTCGATTAAATTTAAGGCCTCGAGGTATTGTCTGCTCATGCTCTGCGTAGAATTGAACGCTGCCGCCTCTTGCGGTTTAGCCAACGCCGTCATCGCTTTTCCCCTGCGGTTTGCGCAGGGCCCACCTGTTGTGCAGTTGGCGCACGTTGGCACCAACCCGTTATCACACAAGGTTACGTCCAAGGTTTTAAGAGGTCGTAAATGGCTTTTCAGACAGGGCCAAAGTTAACCAGAAGCATGCGAACTGCGTACGCAACATTACTGCGAATGAGCGTGTCATCAGGTTTTGGCCCGATATTAAACAGACGCTTCTGGTGCAGATCGGCTAAGCAAAGATGTATAAACATCCGTGCCATAGCAAGCGTGTCGGTCGGACGCAGTAGTTTTTTCTCGATCGCATCTCGGAAAAAGATCGACAGCTTAGTTTGTCCCAAAGCGGGACCCGACTCATAGAAAGTTTGGCCGATTTTGGGAAAACGGGCGCATTCGCCGATCATCATACGATAGCTCGCCACTGCGTTGTCGGCGAGCACAAGGTTTAAAAATTGTTCACCAAAGCGCTGGAGCTGTAACTCTAGATCCTCCGCTACGTCCAACTCCTGGTCAAATAGTATAGCAATCTGGTCACAGCGATCGCGGACGACTGCAAGGAATAGTTCTTCTTTTGAAGGAAAATAATTGTAGAGCGTGGCTTTAGAGCCCCCGCAACGCGCCGCGATGGTAGACATCGAGGTCGCCGCATAGCCTTCCGACAGAAAGGCATCGTGGGCGATTTTCAATATCGCAGCCCGCCTTTCATCTTTGCCGGGCTTGAGTCCACGATCTGAATCCATAACCGTACCGTACAGTTGACAAAGGTGTTGCACAGACTTAACCGATAGATATATGACTGTACTGTACGGTTACGTATTGGTCCAGAGGGCTGGATGAAAGAACGCATTCGAACGCTCCGCCTGGCTGCGTTGGGGGTTATTGGTCTGGTAGCGGCCTGCGCACCCAATTTGGGTCCATTGCCGACCTTGCCGGACGCATCTGGCTTTGCCACGACTCGCAGCTTCTCGGTCGCCAAGGCTCCTTGGCCCACCAGCAATTGGTGGGTGCAGTTCCATGATCCTGAGTTGACCGCACTTATCACGGAGGGCTTGAAAGGCGCACCCGATCTAAAAATTGCCGCGGCGCGGCTGAGGTTGGCAGCAGCTGCAGCCGAAGAGGCAGGTGCCTCGGAACTACCCTCACTGAACGGCACGGCGTCCGTGATGGAAACCAAACCCAACGTCAACAATGGCTTTCCTCAGTCTATCAAGCCCTACCTGCCACATAGCTGGCATACCGAGATCAGCACCTCGCTGAATTTTAGTTACGACTTTGATTTTTGGGGAAAAAACCGTGCAGCGTTGGCTGCCGCCACATCCCAAGAAGAAGCTGCAGCTGCCGACGTCGCCGAGGCACGGTTAAGCCTGTCGACAGCCATAGCCAGCTCCTATGCCCATCTCGTGGCGCTTGAAACGGACCTGCGCACACAGCAGCAGGCGGTTCGCGTACGAGAGCAAAGTGCCAACCTGGTCCAGCGCCGAGTCGCACACGGCCTGGAGAATGAGGGTCCGCTGGCCCAGGCAAGGGCAGAAGTCGCCATTGCGAAAGGCCAGTTGGCGCAGATCACTGACGAGATAGCGCGCGCACGTCACCAAATCGCCGCCTTACTGGGAAAGGGGCCGGACGCTGGCCTTGCGATTTCTCCCCAGGAGACCGTGCAGTCGTTGGCCTATGGTCTGCCCCCTGCCCTGCCGGCCGACTTGATAGGGCGGCGACCTGATGTCGTTGCTGCACGACTCGACACAGAAGCAGCTGCCCAGCGCATAAAAGTGGCGAGGGCCGGCTTCTATCCTGATATCAATCTAAGCGCTGAAATCGGCAACGAATCGCTCGATCCTCGAGACTTTTTCGACAAGGGGTCGATCATGGGTGCGGTCGGGCCCGCGATCCATCTGCCAATTTTTGAGGGTGGTCAGCTTGAAGGTGCCTATCGCGGAGCTCGGGCTCGCTATGAGGAAGCCGTCGCAAGCTACGATAAAACCCTGTCCCATGCACTTGAGCAGGTGGCAGACGCACTCACGGATGCCAAGGCGCTTTCCGAGCAAATTTCCGATGCCGGCGTAGCGCTAAAGGAAAGCTTGCGTGCTTACCAGGTCGCAAAGATTCGTTACCGCGGCGGTCTTTCACGTTACCTGAATGTTTTGACCGCGGAAAATACAGTGCTCCAGCAGCGACGCGCGCTGGCCGACCTCAAATCCGAAGCCTTTTTACAGAACATCGCGCTGATCCGTGCCCTTGGTGGTGGCTTCAATGTCCATGCCTCGGTGCATGCTAGTCGCACAGATTGATAGCCCAGGAGCTTTTCCATGGCCGATGCTCAAGCTGAGCCCAGTACGCGTGCGGAATCCACTCAGCCGCGCCGCCTAAGAATGCGCCAGCGCCTCCTTATCGGGCTCGGTACGTTTGTCGCGATCGCCGCGATTGCATACGGGTTATATTGGTACCTCGTAGGCTCACATTACGTCTCGACAGACGATGCCTATGTCCATGCGTCGCTGGCTCAGATCACGCCGCGCATTAGCGGAACGGTGATCCTCGTACCAGTTTACAACACCGAACACGTTAAGGCTGGTCAAATTCTTGTCAAACTAGACCCTGCAGATGCGCGCATCGCACTCGATCAGGCTGAAGCCAACTATCAGCTCGCACGCCGTCAGGTTGAGCAAAGCACAGCGAGCAAGGCTGCCGCTCAGGCTGAAGTGTCAGCCCGTCAGGCCGACCTCATACGTGCGCGCCTGGACTATCGTCGACGCGCAGCCCTGGCCCGCACTGGCGCCGTATCCGCTGATGAAATAACCGCGGCCCGCCAAGCCTATGCGGCAGCCCGGGCCAATCTCATTGCGGCACAACAAAGGGAAGCCGCGCTCGCGGCTATCGTCGGAAACACTGATGTGGATCACAATCCCACAGTACTGGCGGCCAAGGCCGCTCTTGATACGGCTAGGCTGGATCTCGAACGCACTGTCATCCGTGCACCAATATCGGGTGTCATCGCTCAAAAGCAAATCCACGTTGGTCAACACGTTGACGCTGGCGCTAGGCTCATGAGTGTGGTCCCCATCTCGAAGGTGTATGTTGATGCAAATTTTAAAGAAAGTGAGCTGAATGACGTACACATTGGGCAACCTGCAACGCTTACCTCAGACCTCTATGGTTCGGGAGTAGTGTTTCATGGTCGCGTCGCTGGACTTGCCGGAGGAACAGGAGCTGCATTCGCCATTATCCCTGCCCAGAATGCCACTGGAAACTGGATCAAGGTAGTTCAGCGTCTTCCGGTCCGTATCGCGATCAATCCGAGAGACCTGGCCAGGAATCCCTTGCGCGTGGGCTTGTCGATGAGCGTGACTATTAAGATATCTCCCTAGGCCGCGTAATGAACGAACCCCTTCAGAGAAGCACACCTGAGGACTCTGTCTACGTCACGGGCTTCATACTCTGGCCGACAATAATCGTGCTCGCGTTGTCGAATTTCATGGCTGTTCTGGACATGACGATCGTCAATGTTGCGGTACCCCATATTGCCGGAAGCCTGGCGGTATCCCCCAATGAAGGCACCTGGGTAATCACCTCCTACGCCGTTGCCGAAGCGATCACCGTTCCCCTTACTGGCTGGCTTGCTGCCCGCTTTGGCGCTTTACGCATGTTTCTGCTCTCAGCCTTTGGCTTTGGCGCTATGTCTATGATGTGCGGCCTGGCACCATCGCTTACCTCGCTCGTCATATTTCGCATCCTGCAGGGACTTGCCGGTGGGCCATTAATGCCAATGTCCCAGACGCTGATTATGAGGATTGCACCACCCGACAAGCAGACCATGGGATTGGGAATTTGGACCATGACCACGATCATCGCACCCATTGCCGGCCCGCTGATTGGAGGTACGATTTCTGACTCAATTGGTTGGCCCTGGGCGTTCTTCATCAATGTGCCGGTCGCGATTTTCATTGTTGCGGGAGCGTCGTTCTTGCTCGCTGGCAGGGAAACCCCCATCGTTCGACGCCCTATTGATTACGTAGGTCTGATTCTCCTTGTCATCTGGGTGGGATCACTCCAGATGGTCCTCGACAATGGACAGAACAAGGATTGGTTTGGTTCAGCTGAGATTGTAGCGTTGACCATTATCGCAGTAATCGGCTTTGCTGCATTTCTGATTTGGGAGCTCACCGACGCCCATCCGATCGTTGATCTGCGGGTATTTCGGCATCGTGGATTCGCTGCTGCATCCGTGGCAATGACGCTAAATTTTGGCGCGTTCTTTGCGACAGTTGTTCTCATTCCCCTTTGGCTGCAGGCAAATCTCAACTACACAGCAAGTTGGGCCGGTTACGTAACTTCCTTCAACGGCGTACTTGGAGTATTTATGGCGCCTGTGGTTGCGATTCTGATGAACTATTTTGACCCACGAAAACTTATCACCTTCGGCTTATCCATAGTTTCAGCAACAGTGCTCGTCCGCGTGTATTTCAATACCGACATGGCGCTTTGGCAATTGATCTTGCCTCAGCTCATACAGGGTATCGGAATGCCGTTTTTCTTTGTGCCATTGATTGGCATGGCCATGAGTTTCGTCCGACCTGAGGAGACCGCGTCAGCCGCTGGCCTGATAAATTTTCAACGCTCCATGGCAGCCGCTTTCGGCACCGCTCTTGTGACGACTGCGTGGTCAAACGCCACCATTACCAGCCACTCGGATCTTATCGGTATTCTGCATGACCCAACCGGAACTCTTAGCCAATTGCAGCACCTTGGCATGTCACCATCCCAGGCACTCGATGCCCTCAATGGCATGGTACAGAACCAGTCAATTATGCTCGCGGCCATCCACGTCTTTTTCCTGGCGGGTATATGTGTACTAGTCGCAGCGGTATCTGTATGGCTCGCTCCCAAGCCTCCTGGTCCGGTTAGGATGGGTCCCGGCCACTAAAGACGGGATGCGTCTCAGTTGAGCTGCCCTTGGCAGGTTGGAGGCTTGCCATCTCAGTGTTCAAATGGCTAGATCTGGTTTGGCCATTAACCTATGTAAAACATGCATTCCTTTGCCTCATTTCCCGCCCTTCGGCTGCGCCGTCTTCGGCGCCATGATTGGACCCGACGACTGGTTGCCGAGACCACTCTCAGTCCCGATGACCTGATCTGGCCCCTGTTCGTGATTGACGGGCAAAACCGGCGGGAACCTGTAGCGTCAATGCCAGGCGTCGAGCGCCTTTCTGCCGACCTCGCTGCAGAAGCTGCCTGCGAGGCACAGGAGCTTGGAATCCCGGTCATTGCCTTGTTTCCGCAAACAAGCCCCAACCTCAAAACTCCCGACGGCCGTGAAGCTATCAATCCGGATAATCTGGTGTGCCGGACGGTTCGTGCGATAAAGGCTGTTGCACCAGATGTGGGCGTACTATGCGACGTCGCACTCGATCCTTATACCGACCATGGCCATGACGGGGTTTTGATCGATAATTACGTGGCCAATGACGAGACTGTGGAGATTCTCGTCCGACAGGCGATTGTCCAGGTCGAAGCCGGCTGCGACATCATAGCTCCTTCAGACATGATGGACGGCCGGGTGGGTGCTATCCGAACGGCACTTGAGGATGCTGGACACCGTAATACGTTGATCATGTCCTACGCTGCGAAATACGCCAGTGCCTTCTATGGGCCGTTCCGTGATGCGATCGGGTCGGCCAAAGCTTTGACTGGAGACAAACGCACCTATCAGATGCATCCGGCCAATAGCGAGGAAGCGCTGCGCGAGGTTGCACTCGATTTGGCTGAAGGGGCCGATATGGTCATGGTCAAACCTGGAATGCCATATCTCGATCTCGTCTTCAGGGTGCGACAGGAATTCCAAGTCCCAACTTTCGCGTATCAGGTGTCCGGTGAATATTCGATGCTGCGTGGCGCCATCGACCAGGGCTGGCTTGACAGAGATCGCGCCATTCTTGAAAGCCTGATGTCCTTCAAGCGCGCTGGAGCCAGCGGCATTCTTACCTATTTCGCACGAGACGTCGCAAAGCTTCTGGCCGTGTAGCTAGTGTCCAATTACGGACGTCGCTTCCGCAGTAGTATCTCGATTACGATCTGGATGCGCCTGCGCGATCACGCGTTCAAGTAATGCGTCATAGATCGGAGTTGTCCGCAGCAGGTGGGCAATAAGCATCGCAGAAAAGCACGCCGCCAGCATCGGAAGCAGTGTTGTGAAGGCTGCCGTCATTTCGGTAACAAGCACAATGCCTGTCACTGGAGCCTGAACCATACCGGTGAAAAATGCAGCCATGCCAACGATGGCAAAGGCCTCTGGCTGAATGCCGAGATGTGGAAACAGCCTGGCGGAAATGAGGCCGCAGAATAGGCCCAGTTGGGCGCCCAGAACTAAAAGTGGGGCGAAAAGACCCCCAGGCGTGCGAGCTGCGTAGGACAGAGGACCAAGTACAAAGCGGACCAGAAACGCCAGTGGGATTGCGCTAAAGACCACGCCTCCCGAAAGGACACTTTGTGTAATAGAGTCACCCCCGCCGATGAGGTTAGGGGAAAACCAGCCAACTATACCAACCACCGCGCCAACGGCTGCCGCTTTTGCCTCAACTGGAACGCGATCGAGCCGCTGATTGAGAGTTAGAGCACCAAGAATGCCACGATTGTATATGCTCGCCGCGACTCCAGTGACGATACCGAGGACAATGAAAAGTATCCAGCTGGCTTCCGGAATGTACGGAAGCGATCCTGTACCCGTCAGCATGGGTACCTTGATCGCGACGTGGAAATCCGGTTCATCCCCGAGGAAGAAACGTGAAACAAGAATCGCAGTTGAAGACGCGCCCAGTGCCACGATTGTCATGCGCGCCTCAAAGCGACGCACGAGCTCTTCCAGCACAAATACAGCGCCAGCGATCGGTGCATTAAATGCTACCGCAAGCCCTGCACCGGCCCCGGCGGCAAGTAATAGCCGGAGTTCCTCCTCCGAGTGACGAAACCATTGACCAACAAGGTGGGCAACCACCGCTCCCATCTGCACACTGGGTCCTTCTCGGCCCAATGCAAGGCCCCCACCGATGGCAGAGAGACCGCCAAGAAACTTTACAGGAAGGAGTCCCGGGGGTGTCGGAGTTAGTTCATTGTTGAGTGCGGCTTCAACTTGAGGGATGCCACTACCCGACGCGTGGGGCGATAAACGGCGGACAAGAAGGGCTCCAAACCCGGCAGTCAGGGAGCAGCCTGCAACCACCAGTATAAACCCAATCACCGGGGTACCGTGGGCGAGCGCGATCAGAGAATTGCGCAGACCATCAGCTTGTTCCAACGCGATTCGAAAGATGACATCAACTAAACCCGCGCCGGCGCCCACAACCGGGGCCAGAAGTGAAACCATGAGCAAGCGACGCAAACTGCGATCGCGACGACGCATCCGATGCCGGGCTTCAGTATACCCTTCACGCTTCTCAGCTTCTGGGTTTACTCCCGGAGTATAGGGTGTTGGCGACGGCTCACTCATGCAAATATCCTGCCGAGATCCATCTTCACCGCGTTATCCATGCCCTAGCCCACCGACTGACCAGTACAGGCGAAGTCCATGCATTGGGCCAAAGTCGGACCCGGACCGCTGGAACGCGCGGTAGCCCTGCCAGCCGATTTGAGTCTTCACCCTTCTGCGGAAGACAGGCGGGCACACGACAACACGCGAGAAAATGTGGCGTTGCGTATAAGCGGTCCCAAAGTGACCTTGCCAGTCCAAATCCGCCTAAATCCTGCAGGAAACGTCCGCGTTAACATCGATTCATTATTTAGAAAGTTTTCAGACATGTTAATTTCATCGAGATCGGACATTATGCAACCTCCCTTCCCCACATCGGCCTGAGACAGTATCGCCTAAGTTCACCCGAGCCCCCACCCTCGCGCGCCCGGAGGCACACCCCAGCCTTAGGCGGGTGCACACCCTGCCTCAAGCTCCCAACTATCAGCGCACCATCGTCTCCGAGGGCGCCTAGGCAACAAGACTGCGCAAAAGAATTTCAGCACGCGAGGGGAGGATTTCAAAACCCGTCCGACGTTGGCCAAGATCTACCACATCTTCAAGTACAAGCATCGCCAGGCCGTGGACGGCTCCCCACACGGCGAGCCCCTGCGCGGCATCACCCACCGCGGCACCGATCGCCTCTCCAACACCGTCCGCAGCAGCCTTCAACTCTTCGAACGCATTACGCTTCGACATTTGAGGTCCGAACATCAGACGCGCCAGCGCAGGTCTGCGGGCGACAAATCGCATGTAGGCTGCGCCGATGCTCGCGATTCGATCGGCGCGAGCTCCTAGCGCAGATGCGGCATTCACCAGGTCTTCTCGCAGCTCAATGAAACCCTCTGTAGCCAATTCAGCCAACAGTGCCTCGTGATTGGGAAAGTGCCGATATGGAGCTGCGTGACTCACGCCGACCCGTCGCGCGACTGCACGCAGACTCAACGCTTCGAGCCCCTCCTCTTCTAGAATTGCACGGGCTGAACTGCGCAAGGCATTACGCAGATCTCCATGATGATACGCACCGTTACGCTGCTCACTCATACTCGTCCCTTCCTCAACATCTCCATGCGCGCGAACAAGCTGGACGTATCCCAACGGGCGCCATTCATTCGTTCAACTTCGGCGTAAAACTGATCCACAAGGGCTGTCAAAGGTAAAGACGCGCCATTGGAGCGAGCCTCCTGAAGACATATCCCCAAATCCTTGCGCATCCACTCCACAGCAAAGCCATGATCATAATGCCCTTCCAGCATGGTTTTATGCCGGTTTTCCATTTGCCACGACTGAGCCGCGCCTTTTGAAATCACATCTACAACTGCCTGAACGTCGAGACCTGCTGCCCTTGCAAAGCTCATCGCTTCTGAGAGGCCCTGCACCACACCCGCAATACAGATCTGGTTGACCATCTTTGTGAGCTGACCAGAGCCCACTGGCCCCAAAAGACTAGTCTGTCGCGCATAGGCGGCCATCACTGGCTGCGCTTTAGCATAAGAATCGCTTCCACCTCCGCACATGATCGTGAGCTGACCATTCTTTGCGCCCTGCTCACCTCCAGACACCGGTGCGTCGATAAAGCTAAATCCGTTCTCTTCCGCGACACTGCCGAGCCTACGGGCAAGCTCTGCTGACGCAGTCGTGTGATCAACAAAAACAGATCCCTTGGCCATGGTTTCAAAGGCTCCATCAGAGCCGATAGTTACGGCCTCCACATCCTCATCGCGCCCCACACAGGCGAAGACGATCGCTGCACCTCTCGCAGCCTCAGCCGGCGTCGTCGCACCTCGCCCGCCATACATATTAATCCAAGAATCACGCCTCAAAGGTCTGCGATTGTAAACCGTAACGTCATGGCCCTTCGCCGCAAGATGACCCGCCATAGGGAAGCCCATAACTCCAAGTCCAATGAATGCCACGTGCATTTGTACGTCTCCAATTACTCGATGAGTTCGGCTGTTTCCAACGCAGCAACTTTGGGTGGAGCCTTCATAATCAAAATCACTATTAAAATTGGAATGCAGGTCAAAAACATAAAAAAGAAATCGTCCGCATAGGCGATTACCGCTGCATTCTTTTGAACCATTGCATTAAGACCCATCAATCCCGTCGGGAGCTGTGTATTCCAAAACAAGCTCGGCCCATTGAGAAAGAGCGCTCGGTTGAAAGGGGTAATTTGGCTCGCAAGACTGGCATGAGCGATCTGCATGTTATCCGCAAGCAGCGTTGTTGTCACAGATACTCCTATGGCGCTGCCAATGTTGCGGATCAGGTTCAAAAAAGCCGACGCATCGGTTCGTAAGCTCCCTTCGAGTGTTGCGAACGCCACGAGATTGGCCGGGATGAATACGAATCCAAGGCCGATTCCCTGGGTAAAGCTTACTGAAACCAGAGTATAAACGGAGACTGACGGGTTCCAGTGCGCCATGCTCCACATCGTCCCCAGGATTACCATGGTCCCGAATCCCAGTAGCAGCCGTGCATCAACACGGTTGGAAATCCTGCCGACGATCATCATCGCGAACATGGTGCCAATTCCGCGTGGAGCCATCAAAAGCCCTGTGTCGGTTACAGAATACCCAGACAGGTTTTGCAGGTAAGGCGGAAGCAACGCCGAGCTCGCCAGAAGAACTAGCCCAATCAGAAACATTAGCGCTAAAGCTGAGACGAAATTGCGATCCTTAAACAGAGGCTTGGGTATAAATGGCTTCGAAGTAGTCACCATATGAACGATGAAGAGATAGAGCCCCAATCCTGCGACCACTGCCTCTGCCAAGATTTCTACGGAGCTGAACCAGTTCTTGGTCTGACCACGATCAAGCATCAGCTGTAAGGCGCCAATGCCAAACGCGAGGACGACGAATCCAGACCAATCGAAGCGTAACTTGGTATTGCGTACGGTATCCTTCAGGTAAAGCCAAATGCCAGTGGATGCAGCTACACCAAACGGTACATTGACGTAAAAAACCCAGCGCCAAGTGTAATGATCCGTCAGGTAGCCGCCTAAAGTGGGCCCGAGAATGGGTCCTACCATGATACCCATGCCCCAAATTGCCATAACCTGACCACGTTTCTCGGCCGGGTAGAGATCGAGCATGATGGACTGCGACAGCGGCGCCAGTGCGGCGCCAAACACTCCCTGCAGTAAGCGGAAGGTGACAATCTGATCCAGGTTCTGCGCCATCCCACAGAGCATCGACGTCACGGTGAAGCCCAGGAGACTGATGATGACAAACTTCTTGCGACCGAAACGCGCAGCGAACCAGCCCACGGGCGCCGTCATGATGGCAGCCGCGACGATATAAGACGTGAGAACCCAGGTGATCTGATCCCGGCTCGCCTGTAGCGAACCTTGCATGTAAGGAAGCGCTACATTGGCAATAGTCGTATCGAGCGCCTGCATCAACGTGCCAGCCATGGCACAGAGCAGAACGATCATCAGTTCAAACTTGTTTTCATACGCCTCGGACGATCCGAGCGTACTTGACATCAACCTACTCCAATTGCTAGCGACGATTTGCGACTGAGAGCGTTACTTTCCGAGTAGACGCTGCCAACGGTAACGTCCTGTATCGACGGTGACGACCGCGCTCATGCCTACCCTCAAGGGGGGATCATCAGCTTGGTGATCAATGGCGATCTTGACAGGAATGCGCTGAACGACCTTGACCCAGTTGCCGCTGGCATTTTCCGCGGGCAGCACGGAAAATGCTGCCCCCGTGCTCGCACTAATGGCAAGAACATGTCCGCGCCAAGTGTGTTCAGGATAAGTATCGAGTGTGAAGGTGACCGGTTCGCCGACACGGACGTGGGTCAGATCGGTTTCCTTCATGTGGGCGGTAACCCAATCATCTTGCGTAGACACGAGTGCTACGGCACTTGTGGTGCTAAAGGAGCTCATTGCCGAAATTACGAGAGTACCGGGCTGCAAGGAATCGACCTCTGCCACCACTCCCGGAAATGGCGCGCGCACTATAGAATGGCGCAGCTGGCGCTCATCTTCCCTCACAACCGCCAGAGCCTGCTGATATTGAGGGTGGTCCTCGACAGGCAAATTGATGCTGCCTCCAAGCTTTGCCAATTGCGTCGCAGCTGTATCCTTAAGCGCAGCGAGTTGGTATTTGGCGCTCTGCAGCGTAGCCTCCGCCGTATCATAAGTAGATCTCGAAATCGCATTGGCATTTAGCAGCCTGACGTCGCGGGCATAATTGCGTTGGTCAAGATCAACCTGAGCCCTTTGCGCAGCCATTCCGGCAAGCATGCTCTGGTAATCCTTTTTCATTGAATCAATAGTCAAGCCTGTCAGCGCCAATTGAGCCTTGGCATTGGCCAATGCGATGCGAAAGGGTTTGGGGTTTAGGCGAAACAGTACCTGGCCCTTCTTCACGTGTTCCCCGTTAACAACATCCACGTCCTTGACCAGACCGGAAACATCTGTGGAGACCATGAGTTTAGCTGCGCCCACATATGCGTCGTCGGTCGAAACGTAACGCCCTCCCATCAACCAGAAGCCACCCGCCGTGACCGCAACCAGCGCGACACCACCGATCATCAGAATTCGCCGCAATAACGCGCGATCAGATTTCAAACGAGTAATAGCTCCGCCAGTTGGCTGCACGTAGTCGGGCGAGGCGGCCGAATAAGAGTTTGTGTTGCTAGAGTCCATCGACGCCATCTTCTTTAGCCTTCAGCCGCCTGCAGTTTGGTGCCACCACTTACGTCCAAGGCCAGCTTCTCTTTAATATTGACCAGCATTTCAGTAATCTGAGACAGACCTTCCGCAGTCAAACCCTCAACCAGTTCTGCGTTCAGCTCGCTTCTATACGCGGTGATTTCCTCGATAATTGGGGCAGCTGCAGGCAGAAGCTTGAGACGCCAAACACGGCGGTCGGAGGGGTCAGAACAACGAGCCACCAGTTCGCGTGCTTCAAGCCGATCGACCAGCCGACCAATGGTTATGGGTTCGACCTCGCAAATCGCAGCCAACTCGTTTTGTGATATTCCCGGCTGCTTAGAGAGCCGGGCCAAAATGATCCACTGCGCGCGTGTCATGCCATGCATGCGCGCAGCACGGTCCGTCCGCGTGCGCAGTATCCGCGCCACATCGTGCAAAAGGATCATCAAATCACGGTCGAAGCTTTGCTGCATCGCACAATCTCATAAGCGATGATAAGATAAGCTACGTTACTTTTTCAGCAAGGACAGGCGACAAGCTGGCGCACCCTCCCTCAAAAGCCTAAGCATGCGTTTTAAATAGATAATTTTTACCCTCACCCCTTAGCAATGATGCGCATGTCTGCCATGCAATTAACTCATATCTGTTCGGCTCGGCATTTGGGCAAAAAAAGGGGTGATACGCAGCGTATCACCCCCATCTGATTCGTAAATTTTGGCTGGGCCTTTAGCCTTCACCCTACCACAGGAATTGGCCCCACAAACCGATCTCGCTATAGCTGCCGCGGCCATTGGAATTCGGACCGACAATTCCGCCGATATTTCCGTTGGTGGTGGAGAGGAAACCGCCAGTGGCTTGGTCGTGCTTGTACACGAGCGCAAAGTTGATCATCTTGTATGGCGAATACTGGACACCGACGTTGTAATAGTCGTCCTTTACCGATGCGCCGGTTGTCTTGGGGTTTACGTAATCGTAGCGACCGAATACGCTCCATTTGGGCATAAACTGATATGCCGCAAACGCAGAGTACCCGTCAGCCGAATCCGTCGTTGTCGATCTGACGCTCTTCCAATCGTTCGCCCTGAAATATTCCACGCCAATGCGCATGCCGTGGTCGATATATGCAGCCATCGCATCAAAGCGTGTGGCAGTATGATAGGTGGTAACACCTTGTGGCGCACCAAGCTTGCCATCATAGCCGCCAACCGCCAGGTTGACGCCATGCCACTTCAGGCTCACGCGACCCGCAAAATCCATACCTTGGCCACGCGTGGGATTTTTGTAGCCGTTGCCGTTCACCGCCGCGATCTTGTACGATAACAGCCCGTGGGCAAATTGACCCAAAACAAACGCACCCCAGTCAACAGAATTTGCGAAGTGGGTGCGATCCACCAAAGTATTCTCGACGTAACGGTATCCATAGATCCCTTCCATATACGGAATCCAGGGCATGTTGGCGGCGCCGACGCGAACGACAAAGGCCGGATTAAAGTGCGCCTGCAAGAATGCCGTCTTTATAAAAATCTGTGTCGCACCAGCGTTCTTGTCATAAAGAAAATCGGTCGTAATGTTGGCTGAAAAGATGTCATTGAACTTGTGATTAATACCAACATAGAAGCGCTTGATATCGTAGCCGGTACCGTTCTGGTCTGCGCTAGATAGGGCACCTTTCTGCTTAACACCGGCGGCGTCATAGTAGCTCTGGCTGATATTGGTGAGATCATAGAACATTTTTCCGCTGATGCTGGTGTTTTCCCACCACTGCGCGGCATTGGCTGGCACAGCAGCGCCAGCGGCGAGCGCAAATGCGCTGGCCCAAAGAATAGTCTTCCCCTTCATGATCGACTCCGTTCTGAACCTATTTGACGGGGACGTAGGGGTCGGGGGGGAGCGCTTCTATGTGGCGCTTGGTCCAGACTTAAGTCCCGGTTGCGGAGCCATGCATGCCAACCAGCGTTGGCGCTTCTGTTACAGGTTTGCAAAGCTTTAATGACGATGACTGGGATGGTCTACTTCGGGAGCTATCGTGGCAAAAAGGGCACGCTATCCACGCACGACTGCAGCCTCAAGCTGCCTTACCCCTAGGCCAGAGCCCCGTACTTTCCCTGGTAGAACACCAGTGGAGCGCCAGCTTGCCGGCGGGCAAAGCGTAACACATGGCCCAGCAGGATTGCGTGATCCCCCGCGTCGTGAATGCCATGCGCAGCACATTCGAATACTGCCAAGGCATCGGCGAGGGCCGGAGGACCCAATTCCGTGGGCAGCAGAGGGATATGGTCCAGACTGTGGGCTCCTGGGCGGGCAAGTTGTGAGGACACTTCCTCATGGGCGGTACCAAGGACAGAAATCACGAATGCTTCACTAGAGGTAAAGGTCGGATACCGTTCGGACCTCTTGTCCAGGCACCAGAGGACCAAAGGGGGATTGAGCGAGACTGAGGTAAATGAATTGACAGTCATGCCGATGGCCCCCCCTCTTTCTCCACGGGTGGTGACCACGGCAACTCCAGTTGGAAAACATCCCAGCGCCTGACGAAACGCCTTGGTATCAAACTCGCTCGAGCTCACATCGCCTCCGGTCATTGGCACGCGCAACGAATGTTTAAGCCCTTCATGCGCATGATTTAAACAAAACTAGGCGAGGTTTAGGGTCTGGAAAAGCCCCGCTAGCTCTGCTCCCCGGACATTCTTGATTGGGATTACCATGGCCTCCGAAAATCCCATTATCATCAAACGCATAAAGAAGGGTGCCCATGGCGGACACCATGGTGGCGCTTGGAAAGTTGCCTACGCCGATTTTGTGACGGCGATGATGGCGTTCTTTCTGCTCATGTGGTTGATCAACACCACCACTCCGGAACAAAAACGGGGTATCGCCGATTACTTTGCAGCCCAGAGCATATCCCAGAGCACAAGCGGGGCCGGTGGCGTCCTCGGAGGAACTGTTCTTGGACCGGTTGGTGGCAAGGCCGGCGGCACCATGTCAGTGGTCCAAAATCAGAATCCGACCGTGCATAATACAGAGCATGCCCAAGCCCGCTCTCACTTACGGGGCGGAGCTACACAGGCCCAAGGTCAGGACCCAGCATCCCAAAGCCATAGTGCGGACCATCTTCAGCCAGCGCTCCCCTCGGCGCAGGATGGAGCCTTTGCGAGCGCCGCCGAAGCTATTCATCAGGCGATGCAGACTATGCCTGACATCGCCAAGCTCTCGCGCCAGGTTATAGTCGATCAGACACCCAAGGGGCTGCGGATCCAGCTTGTCGATCAGGACGGCCAGCCCATGTTTCGGGCCGGTTCTGCAACGCCAATGCCCTATACAGTCAAATTGCTCAGAGCCATTGCCAAGGTCATTGCAGCCCTGCCCAATCGTGTTGCAATCAGCGGCCATACTGATGGGCGCAATATTGACGGACCCAATGGTATGACCAATTGGGAATTGTCGGCTGACCGGGCCAACGCTGCCCGGGCAATTCTGACCCAAAGCGGCATCCCCAATGACCAAGTATATGAAGTCGCTGGTAAAGCGGGGTCAGAGCCCCTGTTACCGGAAGATCCCGATGCCCCGGCCAATAGACGCATTTCTATTGTGGTCATGCGGGGTTCACCACCTGCCCCCCCCCATATCCACCCCTAATTCTGTAGTCAGAACCCTGCCGAGCGGGCAAAGCCTATGGCGTAAACCCATTAGGTCTTGCCATACTCTGGCCTGGCAATAGCCGTGTTTGCGGACGGGACCCCTTGAACGAACAGCGCAGCAACCGCTTACCGCAGTTTTTTCTGACCCCAGGCGGCCCCTGCCCCTATTTGCCAGGCCGGGTCGAACGAAAGGTATTCGCCCGGCTTTCCGGCAGCCTTGCTCGCCCTCTCAACGATGCCCTCACCCACTCCGGGTTTCGTCGCAGTCAGATGATCGCCTACCGTCCTGCCTGTGATGGTTGTAACGCCTGCATCTCCGTACGTATCCCTGTCGCGGAATTTGACGTGTCGCGCAGTCAGAAGCGCATTCTCAAGCACAACCAGGATCTGCTGCGCCAGGAAGTGCCCGCGCAAGCCACGCGGGAACAATTTGCACTACTTCGCACCTACCTCGATGCCCGGCACGCGGGAGGGGGCATGAGTGATATGGGTCTCTTCGATTACGTAGCAATGGTAGAGGAATCTCCCGTTCAGACCCACATCGTCGAATATCGCCGGATGCGTGCCGACGGTACTCCCGGGATGCTGATGGGATGCGCGCTCAGCGATGTCCTCGCCGATGGGTTGTCGATGGTCTATAGCTTCTACCATCCTGGCGAGACCGCGCGCAGCCTTGGAACACAGATGATCCTTGATCATATAGCCTCAGCGCGGGCACGTGGACTCGCTTACGTGTACCTCGGCTACTGGGTTCGCGGCAGCAACAAGATGGATTACAAAGCGCGCTTCAAACCGCTGGAGGCGCTTGGCCCAGAGGGATGGGTAGCCCTTCAGCTTTAGCTGGCGGGCAGAAGCACAGGGTCCGGCAACCGGAGCAGCGGTGGCGTTATTCTCCGCCAAATCGCGCCTTCCACGCTTCGATCTGTTCGTCGCCAATTTTGGAAAATAGCACTTCGGGAACTGTAACCTTAAGACCCGGCTCAAGCTGGTTAAGCGCTTGTCCCATGTCACCATCGGGCCATGGGATCACCTCGGGAGAAGGCTGAATGGCATTATGAATGATGCGCGCTGCATTTGGGATAAATGGCCATGCGTAATGCGCAAAAATGTGAACAAGATTCAGTCCCATGCGCACTGCTGCCGCGGCACGCGCGCGATCATGCTTTATATGTGTCCAGGGTGCAGCTTTCGTAAGGTACTCGTTACCAGCCACCCAAATGGCACGTAACTCGGCTGTCGCCTTACGAAATTCCATCGCCTCCAAATAATTAGTATACTGATTAACTCGGACACTGAGTTCCTCTGCCACCGCGTGCTCGTCAGCACCATAGACGCCCTCATCCGGCACCCTGCCATCGAAGCGGGCATGGGTGAACTTGAGGATCCGATTGACAAAGTTTCCTAATACATCAGCGAGATCCTTATTTACGACCGACGCAAAATGCTCCCAGGTAAAATTCGAATCTGCACCTTCCGGTGCATTAGCCATAAGATAGTAGCGCCAGTAGTCAGCGGGTAGTATTTCCAAAGCAGCGTCCATGAATACGCCACGTTTGGCCGACGTGGAGAACTTTCCACCATAATAGTTCAGCCAGTTGAAGCCCTTGATCTGATCTGCCAATTTCCAAGGCTGTTCGGAACCCATTATGGTGACGGGGAATCCTACTGTGTGAAATGGTACGTTGTCCTTGCCCATGAATTGTACATATCTTACATCCTGGGCAGCCGCGCCAAACCACCAATCCTTCCAACGTCGATTGCTGGAAGCATTGGCCCATTCATGAGTCGCGCCGATATACTCAATCGGAGCATCAAACCATACATAGAACACTTTGCCGGACAGCTTTCCCTCGGCAATATCCTCTGGGACCGGAACACCCCATTGTAGGTCTCGAGTGATCCCTCGATCCTGAAGTCCTTCATCTAGCCACTTTCTTGCAATGGATAAAACCAGCGGTGACCAATCCAACGCGTGCGTGTCAATCCACTCCCGCAAGCGCGACACAAATGCTGACTGACGTAAAAACAGGTGCGCACTGTCACGTATCTCAATTTCAGCAGAACCCGACAAGGCGGAGCGCGGGCTTATCAGATCTGTAGGATCAAGCACACGCGTACAATTTTCACATTGATCGCCGCGTGCACGCTCATAACCGCAGTGAGGGCAAGTTCCGATAACATAACGATCAGGTAAAAAACGCTTATCCGCGTGAGAATAGACTTGACGGGTGGTACGCACCTCCAAATAGCCATTACGCCACAGCGCCCGCGCAAATTCCTGGGTAAGCGTCCGATTTTCTTCACTCGATGAACGACCAAACCAGTCCCATGAAAATCCAAATCCTTCGCCCAGCCGCTTTTGAATTTCATGTTGCTCAGCACAATATGTTGCCACTTCCTGGCCAGCTTCCAACGCGGCGAGTTCCGCCGGAGTCCCGTGCTCGTCCGTCGCACAAACAAAGAGGGTGTCATGCCCAAGGGAGCGTTGGAAACGAGCATAAACATCGGCGGGCAACATCGATCCGACGAGGTTGCCTAAATGCTTGACGCCATTAATATAGGGAAGTGCGCTAGTGATAAGAATTCGTCTCATGTCTGCCGTCAAATTGAAAGGAACACCTTAAGATTACCGGCTCAGGAGCGCCGCTCCAAGCAGATCGCGGGATACCCCCTAAAGTCCGGCGACTACCGTGTGCGACAGAAAAGCCACAAGTGCAAATCCCAAGATTACAAGGAGCCCTGCCAGCGCCAGATCCAGTCGAGCTCCTCCGGGGACCTCCTCCGCACTCTCGATCGCCTGCCTTAATCGCAAGAAGCGGATGGCTGCCAGTGCCACGATCAGCACGCCTGCCGCCGTCACTGCCACGCCCGCGACGCCACCCAATCCGCTGTTAGACAGGGGTGCTTGCCGGTATCCCCTCAGGCTAATTTGAGCGAGACTGAGGAAAACATTGAACTTAGCGATCAGAAAGCCGAATGCCATAATCGCTATTGCCGTCCGTACCCAAGCCAGAAAAGTCCGCTCATTTGCGGCGTGATCAGAGAAGTTTCGGATCATAGGTTTGGTCTCGCCTTTGACGGATCTTGGGGACACGGACTTACGTCGACCGCCACTTCTGTGACCAAGGCCCAACCCCCAATTTTGGCAGGCAAGACGTTATTACCATGGACACAAGACGATACCAGGGAGATTTGTTGCATTGACGGTTGACGGGGAAGGTCGGCAACGTCATTTTCCCCACACCAGCCAATGCCCCCGTGTCCACGGCAAAACCTTGGGCAGATCGCCGGCTTAGCTCAGTTGGTAGAGCACCTGATTTGTAATCAGGGGGTCGCGGGTTCGATCCCTGCAGCCGGCACCATTACCTGGCGTTGTTGCCCCCTGTCACAAGGGTACCTAAGTCCGAGTGCACTCATCCACCAAGCGCAACAATGCGGATCAAGTCTGTTCATTTATGACTTCCCAAGGTAACTTCATCCCATAAGTCAGATCAAGCTTATCGCTCATTTAATTGGGTAATCGGCTAATCCGCGGCGGAGACTTTGGTTGCAGAGTAGTATCATTTCTGCCCTCGTGATCGACCGCTTCCAACAAAATAAACGGCACTTCTAGCCTGCGTGATATCGTAGACGAATTGACGCCACAAGCTGACGATCCGAGGCTGTACGCCCACCTCCTCGGCGATCGCACGCGTGCTCAAGCTGTCAGCTGCCAAAAGCACAATCCGAGCCCGCTTCAGATCACGCTGTATCGTCCGTGGTGAACGGCACCGAGCCTCCAGCTCCCTGCAGTCTCCACGGAAAAGTCGAACTTCTCTTGCTTCAAGTATCACCCTTATCTTGAATCACGGATCACACTTTGTGAAAAGTTGGTACTAGTATAAAGCCGATCGATGCAAGGAAACCCATGCGGCGCTACTATGCGCGCGAAGGGTTTTCTTATTATTCTGTGTCCGGTCGAGTACCCCACTCGGCGATGTCTAAAGTTATTGACTTTCAGACCTTGGTCCTGGGCCGGACGAGTGACTGGTCTAACGAGACTGCCTTTCGTCGGCAACTGCAGCAACATGCACTTTGGATTGCGCAACCACCACAGTTGAAATAAATATCAACTCATAAGCGAGCGGCGAGTTCGGCGGGATCTGGCGTAACATTCGCCGCCGCCGGAGGCGGCAGAGCTTTAAATGTACTAGCGGCCGCCTGTGCGGCCGCCACGTCCGCAGAACTCATGTGGGCTGCAAGCATATCAAGGCGGGCTTTCGACTGTGCATCGCCTTGGGCCGCTGCGATGGAGTACCACATGAATGCATTTTTAAGGCTCGGGGCCACACCAGAGCCTCGTTCAAAGAGCACAGCAAGGTTAAACTGTGCATCAACAACACCATACTGAGCCGCGGCCACAAACCATTTGGCTGCTGAGGTGAGGTCAGGTGTACCACCCCAACCTTCAGAGTATCCTACGCCCAACCTATACATCGCCTTAGCGTTGCCGGCAGCAGCAGCCTTTGCGTACCATTGTTGCGCCAGAGCAAAATTTTGCGGCAGTCCCAGACCGCGTTCATAGAGTGTCCCCAGCCAATAATCGGCTACCGGCTGATTTTGCAGCGCAGCCTGCCGTAGCCAATAAGCTGCGCCGGGAATATCCGTCGCAGTGCCGTCACCGTTTAGCAATTTGAGGCCAACGACAAGTTCGGCATTTGCGCTCCCCGCCTTGGCCATGGCCACTATGCGGGCATCCACGGTCGTGCGCATCGGAACAGTGGTCACTTGCGATGCTGGGCCGAATCCTGGGGGGAGGAGATGCAAATCTATCAGTGCGCCAACAGCACCTATCGCCAGCAAAACTGTCAAAGAAAGTGCAACCACCCATTGCTTTCGCGGCAACCAGAGAGTGCGTCGTCCCGCGGTCTGCTTGGATTGACGACTCTTTGTCGAACGATCATGGCGAGCTGCGATCGAGGAGGCCCCCTGGGTATGCGCCTCCTGTGAATTGAGCGACTGCGCCCCTTGGTCTTCAGCAGCGTTGGGTATTCTAGCTGTTCGCGCCAGCCAGTTTTCTACCGCGCTAATTCGACCCGTCAGTTCTTTGACATACATGCGAAGGTCTGCGACCACCAGCGCATGCTGCTCGTTGCGTTCCAAAAGTGAGCGATGGGAGGTTCCCAGGGCCTCGGCCATCTGGTTCGTCAGCCGACCCTGTTCTTCCTCGAGTTTTGCTCGTGTTTCTTCAGATTCTTGAACGAGGCGATCAATCCGTCCCTCTACAACGGTCAACCCTCTCTCGAGGCTGTCCAGACGTCGAACCAGTTCCACATGCACAGTTCCACGCTCTAGCCGATGGATGCGAGACTGAAGATGTACGATGCTCTGTTCAATATCCTGCGGATCCACCCTACCGGCTTTCTCTGTGCTGCCCTGCCAATCACCCCTTGGTTCCATCTCACGTAGACGCACCTCCCCGAGTGCTGAAACGGACGCCTCCCCTTCCTGCACGATCTCCTCGGGAAATGCATCAGGAATGGGCTCGGGGTTGGAGCTGGGATCGGCAAGAAACTCGTCCGCCGATTGACGTACGACGCCGAGCGCCTGTTCCAGTTCCACGAGAGATTGCGGCCCACGGGGCGAAGAAGCAGGGGGCTTAGAAAACGTCAGGGCATCGAAATTCGACCCTGAGATTGGCATAGAAGCACTCGGCTGCTGATCTTTTGCGTCCAGAGTAGGTCCGGTCCCCTTGCCAGTACCGTCGCGCATGACCTCGGCGATGGTCTCCAGATCATCGGCAACCAGGGCAAGATGCAGATCGTCCTTTGTCACAAAATAGGTGTAGACGACAGTGGCGGCGAAGCCCGCTTCAGCCGCTACCCGGCCCAGGGTTACCGCATCGATACCTTCACGCGCGGACAGCCGCCGGGCCGCCGCCAGGATCGCCTGCCGGGTGTTATCCTTTTTCCAATGATCGACGTCTTTTGGGTCTGCGCTGAGTTCGGACATGGCAACCACCATAGATGATTCTCGGTGTTAACACGCCGCTAATCGCCTAAAAGAGATATACCCTCAACCGCTTAAGATGAAGTTAGACCAATAATCAGTTTTTAAATTGTTTTGTCAGAGTGCACCGATAAACCATCTAGAAAGCTGAATTTCCCTTTGTAATCTCGGGTATTGAAGAGACAAAGCAGTTCCAGCATACCTTACGTACGCACCGGTCTGAACGAGCTTCAAACCTCGTCCTCGTTTTGTCCCCAGCAAGCCCTAGGTGCTGTCCCAAATCCTGAGCTTAGTATCATGTTTGGCTGGCATTGGGCGGGGCTTCAGAGATTTGTCGCCCCAACGCCTCTACGATCGGAATAGCGTCGTCGGACAGCGGCATCATTTTTCTTTTGCGCGCAAAAGCCTGTTCAATATAGGGCGCAAGCTCTTCATCCTTTTGCAGCAATCTCGCCGCTTCATTCTCCTTGAATTCAGGCATGACCTCTGACGCAAAAAGTTCCAATGCTTCACAGATATGCTCATGGCGATTGCGCCCGCCTTGCTGGATGAATGCGACCTGATCAACGCCGGATTCTGCAAATTTGCGCAGATGGGTGCGCATCACCTCAGGCGTGCCAATACCACGCGCTCCTGCGTTTTCAGGTAGCCTATCCTTGACCTGCTCGAATGCCTTCCAGATATCGGTGCGCCCAGGCTGGTGTTGTCCAAAAATATAATGATGTCCAAGAGCGTAGCCAAAGAAATTGAAGCCATCAATACCGCGGCGCACAGCTTCATCGTGGCTATGATGCACTGAAAAACCCGTCACCATACATACATTCGCATTTACCGCATGGCCGATCGGGACGCATTCCTCTTTAAGGATGCGATAGTAGTCATCTACCCATTGACGTGCTTCAGCCGGATCAACAAAGGCAAAGGTTAGGGCCCCGATACCAAATCGTGCAGCCATCTTGATAGTCTCGCGGTTAGAACAAGCTACCCATACCGGTGGGTGAGGCCGCTGCACGGGTTTGGGAACAATGTTGCGACAGGGCATCTCGAAAAATTCGCCCTTGAAGCCGGGATAGGGGGCCATAGCAAGCATATTCAAGCACTGCTCGGTAGCCTCGCGCCACATCGCACGCTTTTTGTCTACAGGCACACGATAACCAGCCAATTCCAGTGCTGCCGATGATTCTCCTGTTCCGAATTCCACGCGACCACCAGACACCAAGTCGAGTGTCGCTATACGCTCGGCGACCCTGGCTGGATGATTATAGCCAGGAGGCATAAGCACGATGCCGTGCCCTAGACGGATGGTCTTGGTGCGCTGCGAGCAGGCTGCTAGAAACACCTCGGGCGCAGATGAATGAGAGTATTCCTCAAGAAAATGGTGTTCGACCTCCCACGCGTGATCGATACCCAGCCGGTCGGCCAGCTCTACCTGATCAAGCGCGTCCTGAAACAGTTTCAGCTCCGCGCCCTCTACCCACGGGCGCGGCAGCTGGTGTTCATAGAAAATGCCGAACCTCACTTACGATCACCGGCCTGCACCGTTGGTATGGGCGCCCAACTTTTTACCGCTGCCAATGCAGGACTACGTTCGGCCTGATCAAACGCCGACATAATCGCTGAAAACCTCGCAGCCAAAATCTCGCGCATACCCGGGTGGGTAAAGATGTAGAGCTCCCCCCCTCTCACAGCTTCAAGGACTCGCGCGCCTACCACGTCCGGATCGATTCCGGAGAGCACGGCCTGAGCGGATTCACTGCTGCCCTGCCCTAAGGCATCAACTTCGCCCGAGCCACCGTATTGCTTTTGACGAGCCCGTCCACTCTCATGAATTCGGGTACGCACAAAGCCAGGACACAGCACGGATACACCGATATTTTCCGGCGCAAGCTGCTGGGACCATCCTTCACTCATTGCGACAACCGCAAATTTTGTAGCGCAATAAGGTTCCATACCCGGCGGACTAACCATGCCGGCCATAGATGCCGTATTGATGAAGTGCCCACCTTCCTTGTGGTTGCGTATGTGGGGCAGAAATACCTTCATCCCATGGACAACGCCCTTCAGATTGACATCAATGATCCAATTCCAGTCTGAGTCACTGACACTGCTGATTTCACCGCCAACAGCCACTCCGGCATTGTTGCACACGACATGAACCTTACCGAACACTGCTAAGGTCTGCGCCGCAGCCGCAGCTAGGCTATCGTGGTCGACGACATCACAGCTGACCGCATGGGTCCGGATTTGCTCCTTCGACAGGGTATGGGCAGCCTCCTCTGCGGCAGAACGATCGATGTCGGCTAGCACCACATTCATGCCTGCCCGTCCGAAACTTCTGGCCATAGCCAAACCGATGCCACTTCCGCCACCGGTAACAAATGCTGTCTTCCCATGAAATTCTTCAATCATCGGGCCTTCCCTCACTGTGTTATAATTAAGAGCTTGTCGTGCGACTGCGACGAGCCGGGTGGATCGGCGCTGAGAATTTGTCAGTTTTCGGTCTCTGTCAATCATGCTGGGAGGACGGGGAATCATTAGATTAATGCCTATAAAGGCCGCCAAGCCTTAGATGGGCTGAGCCATCACTTTCGCCGATCTGCCTACCAGGCGTCGGCCACGAGCGCCTCTATCCCGTGCACCCACCGTATGGCACTAAGCTACCATACGCGCTTTCCAAATCGCACAGACAGATCGCCTCAGTGCTGGGGCATGCCCCTTTCACCGCGATTGACGCTACTTAACCTAACAAGCCAAACTTTTAAGCTTTATGGTTCCAGCGCACGCACAAGAAACCTTGCAAGATTATCAACGACCTCTGAGCGCGACCTACCTGCGCGCCACCCCTCGCTTGACGCCTGATGCACAGCACCAAGAATGGCCTGCCCGACGATGTGGGAATTATACCCCTTGGCCATGCGCCCTTCACCAACATTTTCGCGCACAAATTCTGCCCAGTCGTTACCCCAGCGTTGCAACAACGGTGTCGAAGGGTCCCCCTCAGCGTCGATGACTGCCTCGTCAGTCATCGCCGCATTAAGTACGCCTGGGTGACTCTCTGAATAATCGTAGATCGCATTGAGCAGACTCTCGATTAGAGAACGCAACGAGGAGGTAGCCGGTGTGCGCTCACGTACGTAGCTATCAAGTTCCGTCCGCGCGTCCTCAACAAAGGCAAGGAAGCAGGCCCGCTTGTCCGGAAAGTGCAAATAAAATGTCCCGTGACCAACTCCAGCTTCGCGAGCAATATCTTGAGGCCGGGTGGCATGATAGCCACGCTCGACAAAGAGCTTACGCGCCGCAAGTCGCAATTTTGCGAGACTTTCAGGCTTGCGACGAGTTGCCCGCGGATTGTCAGCCTTCGCTGGCTTCACGGCATCACGACTAGACATTGCCGCGGTCTTCTCCACTGCTCTGGCCACCTTTAAATAAAATCACGCGAGAGCCGCAGTATTGAGCGCTCGCCATACCTTTTCCGGTGTAGCAGGCATATCGATATGGGACACTCCGCAGGCATCAGCTACAGCGCTGATCACCGCAGGCATAGCGCCTACCGTACCAGCCTCACCACAACCTTTAGCACCCAGTGGGTTAGTCTTGCAGGCGATCTCCTGGTACCCAAACACAATGTCCGGGACATCATCCGCGCGTGGCATAGCATAATCGCTGAAGCTTGCCGTCAACAACTGACCACTCTCCGGATCGTAGACACAGTTCTCAAGCAGAGCCTGACCGATTCCTTGCACTACGCCGCCTTGGACTTGTCCGCGGACAAGCATGGGATTGATCACGCGTCCAAAATCATCCAGGACGCTGTAACGGACAATTTCGACCTTCCCAGTTTCCCCATCAATTTCCACTTCGCAGACATGACAACCATTGGGAAAAGTGGATGCCTCGCCATTGAAAAGCCCATCGCTGTCCAACCCATCTTCAAAGCCCGGAAGGCGATCGCGCTTAAGGCCAATAGCCAACTCTGTCAGGCTCATGCTTTGCTCTGTACCACTGACAGAGAAACGCCCAAGCCCTTCGACGACGTCAAAGAAAACCTCACGGCTACCAGCCTGTAGCACCTGAGCCGCAGCTTGCTTGCCTTTGCGAATAACTTCATCAGACGTAACAAGGATCGCCCCTCCCGCCATGTTGAGCGAACGAGAGCCCCCTGTACCACCGCCGTTGACCCAGTCTGTATCACCTTGTCGGATACTTACGCTCTCGAAGGGAACCCCCAGACGCTCCGCAACTACTTGAGCAAATGCGGTCTCGTGCCCCTGTCCATTTGACTGCGTACCAACGTAGACATCCACCCCACCATTATCAGTAAAACAGATCCGCGCTGGCTCCGAGCCGGCTGCGGCAGTGATCTCTACGTAATACGCTATTCCAAGTCCGCGACGCTTACCGCGTGCCTCACTTTGTGCCTTGCGCGCTTCGTAGCCCTCAACGTCGGCCTGTTTGAGGCCCTCTTGCAGCATGTGAGGATAATCACCGGAATCAAAGGCTACGCCGTGCCAGTTTTTAAAGGGCAACTCTTGTGGCGTAGGTAGATTGCGTCGACGTAGCTCTACACGATCGATGCCCGTAATCTCAGCGGCCGCATCCATCAGCCGCTCCATCAGATAGGCCGCCTCTGGACGACCTGCACCTCGATAGGCATCCACTGGTGCGGTGTTTGTAAAATAGCCTTTTACATTCGCATAAAGGGCTGGGATTTTATAAAGCCCACCGAAAATCCGCCCGCCCGCAAGGGTGGGAATAAATGGAGCAAATTGTGAGAGGTAGCCACCCATGTTCGCTGCGCTGTCGATGCGCATTGCCAGAATGTGACCGTCCCGGTCCAACGCCAGCTCTGCATTCATGATCATGTCACGCCCGTGGTCATCGCAAAGGAATGCTTCACTGCGGTCAGATGACCAGCGTATCGGACGTTGAAGTTGCTTAGCTGCAATCAATACTAGTGCCTGCTCGGGATAGACAAAATTCTTCATGCCGAAACCACCACCGACGTCCGGCGAAACGACGTGAAGCTTGGCACGATCTACACGAAGTATATCGGCAATACGATCGCGCATACCTCCGGCGCCTTGATTACCGCTGTAAAGGGTAAGCAGATTCCGCTCTGCATCATAGGTCCCGATAGCGTTGCGGGTTTCCATCGACGTTGGTGCGATACGGTTTTGTACAGTAGCGACTTTTGCCACAAAAGCAGCCTTGGCAAAGCCATCAGTTACTTTCGTCGTATCACCAATATCCCAGTCAAAGCAGAGGTTCCCTGGTGCATGCTCCCATACCAGCGGACCTGTTGGTGCGGCCTCGAGGGTACCACACGCATCCCGCATGGTGTAATCGACAGCAACGAGTTCCGCAGCATCACGGGCCTGGCAAAGCGTCTCTGCCACGACCATTGCCACAGCCTCTCCGGCAAAGGTCACTTTGCGATCTGCCAAAAGGGGTTTGTCCGTCACCTTGCTTGGCGTGCCATTCCTATTCTTGAGAGATGCAAGACACGGCATTGGTCCGGCACCGAACTTCTCCACGTCAGCCTGGGTAAGAACGGCGATTACCCCTGGAGCCGCCCGGGCCGCCGAGATGTCAATGCTATCGATCGTAGCCGCTGCATACGGCGAGCGAACAAACGCAACATTAGCTTCATTTGGAAAATGCAGGTCGTCCGTGTAGCGCCCCTGCCCTGTGACGAAACGTAAATCTTCCGTCCTACGGACGGATTGCCCCATGCCGAATTTCATCGCAATACCTCAATGCTGATAGCTGGGGTCGATGCGATCGAGCTTACGACGCAGCGCAGGCCAAGCCAAGTTGCTGATTAGTCCCTCAAAAGCAGGCCCACCCTGGCCCGCCGTTTTCTCCGGAACTCCCTGATTAGGAATGTTCAGGCGGGTACCTCCCGCCATCGCCCGCACCTGCATTGAGCAGGCACGCTCCAAATAATAAATACGCAAAAATGCATCCGCGCAGGATCTACCTAATGCCAAAGTTCCGTGATTACGCAGAATCATCAGGTGATGCTCACTACCTAAGTCCTTGGCAAGGCGCTGGCGTTCATCAAGATCGAGAGCAATGCCTTCATAATCATGGTAGCTGAGATCTGAGCAGATCAGCATCGCGTGTTGATCAAGAGGCAAAAGACCATCAGCCTGAGCGGAAACGGCGACCCCGTCCGTGGTATGAAGGTGGATAATGCAATGCGCATCCCCACGATGCATGTGAAGCGCGCTATGGATGGTAAATCCGGCCGGATTGACCTTGTAGGGCGAGTCCACCACTTTGTTTCCATCCAAATCGATTTTCACTAAGCTCGACGCGTTGATTTCATCGAACAGCAACCCATATGGATTAATCAGAAAATGATGCTCCGGCCCCGGAATCCGCGCTGATATATGCGTGAAGATCATATCATCCCAGCCATACAAGGCGACGAGCCTATAGGTTGCGGCCAAGTCGACACGCAATGCCCACTCCTCAGGGCTGACTTTGTCCTTGAGCGAGGCATGATTGAGCGGCGCGTTCATGGTCATTCTCCGGCGGTTCGTAAGACTTTGTAGATTGGGCTTGCTTACACAGTGTGTCAATTCTTGAGAGCTTACCTCGCAAAATAGCATAATGCAGCGTCAGTCAAGCACCTTGTTGCAGAGAACTAGTAAAAGCGATCCCCATCGTCCGCGCTGCATTTTCAGCTGCGGACGCGTTTGACGGCGCCTTGCCAACCGCTATAGAGCGTATCGCGCACCCGTCCGGATAGCGCAGGTTCAAAGCGACGCTCCAGTGCCCAGGCACTTGCGATGTCAGAGAAGTTATGAAAAAGACCAGCCCCCAGACCGGCCAGATAGGCCGCGCCAAGCGCCGTGGTTTCAGTCATGACAGGCCGCTCCACTGGCAGACCGGTCAGGTCGGCGAGACGTTGGCAGAACCAATCATTTCGGACCATGCCGCCATCAACCTTTAGCGCCCTCGGCGCCCTAAGCCCTGCCATGGCCATGTCCTCCCGCATGGCCTCCAGCAGATCGCGGGTCTGATAACACACAGCATCCAGCGCCGCGCGACCGATCTCTGCCGCACCACAGTCGCGGGTCAATCCCACGATGGCGCCGCGCGCCGCAGGATCCCAGTACGGAGCGCCAAGACCGGTAAACGCAGGTACGAAGTATAGACCGTCAGCTGGTTTGGCAGAGAGAGCCAGGGCTTCTATTTCAGATGCAGTACCAATCAGCCCCAAGGCATCACGGAGCCACTGTACTACGGCACCGGCGATGAAGATGGAGCCTTCGATAGCGTAAGCCATTTGTCCAGCGACTCTATAAGCGGCTGTTGCTAGCAGACGATGCTGCGAATTGGGTAGTGCAGATCCGGTGTTTACCAGCGCAAAGCAACCCGTTCCATAGGTAGACTTGACGTCACCAGGGGCAAAACACGCCTGCCCAACCATAGCTGCCTGCTGATCTCCAGCCATACCACAAATGTGCAGCTTCACTCCAAACAGTTCCGGATCGGTGTAACCGAAATCCCCAGCACTATCACAAATATTGGGCAGAACAGCATGTGGTATGCGAAGAATCTCCAGAAGGCGTTCGTCCCATTGTTGCCGAGCTAAATCCATCAGCATGGTGCGCGACGCATTGGTGACATCAGTGGCGTGAATACGTCCACCCGTCATCTTATACAATAACCAGCTGTCTATGGTGCCAAATGCGAGTTCGCCCCGATCTGCCAGCTCACGCGCACCCGGAACATGATCTAGCAGCCATTCCAACTTGGTCGCCGAAAAATACGGGTCGATGAGAAGACCTGTACGGTTGGCAATCTCGCGGTCGAGACCTGCGACCGCGAGCTGTTGGCACCGTGATGCCGTCCGTCGATCCTGCCATACGATGGCGTTATGAATAGGCGCAGCGGTCGACCGATGCCATAGAAGACTGGTCTCACGCTGATTGGTAATACCGATGGCAATCTCATCCGACCGGACGTCCTTGAGGACGGCTCGACAGCAGGCCACAGAGGCCCGCCAGATCTCCTCGCCGTCGTGCTCAACCCACCCGTTTGCGGGATAGACTTGTGCGAGTTCGATCGCGTGACTAGCGACCAGGCGGACATGCGCGTCGAACAGCATGGCCCGCGTCGATGTGGTTCCCTGATCAAGCGCAAGAAGAAAGCGGGCCGTCATTTCATGACCTCAGTACCGTCTCTGCCAGTAGCTTAGCAGTACATCAGTCCAGCGCGAACCACTCTTCATGTTCCTGGGCGTTGAGCAGCCTTGTATCAGGCCGCAGATCAACGATCTTGTATATCGTCGCCCCAAGCAGCCCATCGGCCACGCTTCGTCGATCGGATAGGGGCATGATGATGCGTTCCCCGCTGCCCAATTGTTGCAAATGCAGAAAAACGAAACCGGAACCATGGAAGAAAGCCGGTCCGGAAATCACACGTTTATGACGACGAAAAACGGTCTCGAAGCGGTCAGGCGGGAAGATGTCGCGCATGGGGGTGTTTCGGATGGTCCGCCCGAACACCGCCTCTATCGCATCGCCAGCAAGACGACCTGTAAAGCTGTCGGAGATAGGGTCGTAGCGCCAAGACCAGATTATCGAAAGATGCGCGGAGATCGCCGAGGGCCGCAGGTCAACCCAAGCCGGCATTACACCCTGCCCCCGGGACTTTTGCCAATGCTCAGCGATCTGACGCAGGGCGGGAGACGAAATCCGGGCAAGAAACTCTTGGAATGCCATGTTCTTCGGGCCGCCGGTCCGGAGCTATCTGGTTCTAAAAACCTATCAGCTCTAGGGGATTTTCCAGCCCCCAAATCGGATCTTGTAACGATTTCGCCATTGTTAACGTTTACACGGTGTTAACGCAATTGCCGCTATGGTTGGGGTGAGCGCGTGGGGAGTGTTTGGGGGCCGATGTGGGGCTAACTGCTCAGGATCTTGGCAGCATGGCAAGGCTGTCCCAACTGGCGGCTGATCCCCAGACTGCGCGCCGCGGGGATATCTATCTGGCCGTGGCCACGCTTTACCAGTCTCAGGCGATTCGGCTCTCAGAGCGCGAACGCCGGCTAATGCGAGAGATCCTGCTGCGCCTTAGCTCCGATGTGGAAATGGCGATACGTATCAGTCTCGCCGAGCGGCTGGCCGAGGATGATCAGGCACCTAGCGAGCTTATTCTGCTGTTGGCGGACGATCGTATAGAGGTGGCGCGGCCAATACTGCTGCGCAGCCGTATTCTGACCGATGAAGATTTGCTCACCCTCCTTGATCACCTGGGGGAGGAGCACCTGGTGGCCTGTGCCGAACGATCTCATATCGGCGAGCGGGTCTGTGCCAGCCTTGCGCAAAACCAGTCACAAAGCGTGCTCGTGGCCCTCGTCCGCAATGCGACTGCGCAAATCAACCCGCAGACCTTTGAAACCCTGATCGAAAAATCGAAGGAAATAGCCGCCCTACAGGGCCCTCTCGCCCATCGTGCAGACCTTCCTGCAAGCCTGGCACTCAGAATGTGCGACTGGGTTTCCGACACCCTGCGAGCCCACATCCGCCTCAGCTACCCGCAGATCAGCGCCGCCGCCGAGCAGAAGCTCGACGCAGCAACACGGTTCGTTCAGTCCCCGGCTCCATCGGTCACCCCGGGAGGCTCCAAGCTGGTCGACAAGCTGGCGGGTGCCGGTCAGCTGAAGGCAGGTTTTCTTCTGCGTGTACTCCACCAAGGTCAGCTGGATCTCTTTGACATCGCCTTCGCCAGACTTTTGGGATTGGAGCCGGAACAGGTCAGCCAGATTCTGCATCGTTCTGGGGTCGTGCCTCTGGCTCTTGCCTGCCGTGGCGTGGGTATTGATCGTTGCGTCTTTTCCACCGTTTACAGCCTGTCGCGCCAGGCCATTGGCGCCGCCCCTATGCTGACAGTGGCGGAAATCACCCAGGCCGATACTGCATTTGAGAGCTTTACCAAGGCCGAAGCTCTGGGACGGGTCCGGGCCCTGGCTGGCACTTTAAGCTAGTTTGGGCCAACTCTGGCGGTAGAGATGCCCGCCCAGGCTTGCTACACTTGCGTCATGATTGATCCCTTTGGCCGTGCCATTTCCTATCTGCGCGTGTCTGTCACCGACCGCTGCGACTTGCGTTGCGTCTACTGCATGTCGGAGCACATGACCTTCCTGCCAAAGTCGGACATGCTCACCATTGAAGAATTGGTACGTGTTTGCAGTGCCTTCATTTCTAAGGGGGTCAACCGCATCCGCATCACCGGCGGAGAGCCCCTTGTGCGGCGCAACGTACTGCATCTGTTTGAGGAGCTCGGGCGGAAGATCGGTGATGGCTTGTCAGAACTGACACTGACAACGAATGGTACCCAATTGGCCCGCTTTGCCCGACCCTTATGGGATGCCGGTGTTCGCCGCATAAACGTTTCACTGGATAGCCGGGACAGTGAGCTCTTTGCCCAAATCACCCGCTGGGGTGAATTGAAGAAGGTTATGGCAGGCATCGATGCGGCGCAGAATGCCGGGCTAAAGGTAAAGATCAATATGGTGGCGTTAAAGGGGCTGAATGAGCATGAAATTGTCCCGATGATGCTATGGGCGCATAGAAGAAATATGGATCTGACCCTGATTGAAACCATGCCCCTGGGTGAGATCGAGGAAGACCGCAGCAGTCGCTTCTTGCCGCTATCTCAGGTCAAAGCCGATCTCTCGCGTCAATTTACGCTAGCATCGAGCGTCCATCGCACAGGCGGACCCGCCCGCTATTATGACGTTGGTGAAACTGGTGGCAGACTTGGACTGATCACTCCGCTCAGCCATAATTTCTGTGAAACCTGTAATCGTGTGCGCCTGACCTGCACCGGCACACTTTACATGTGCCTTGGTCAAGACGATGCGGCGGATTTGCGCCAGCCCTTGCGGGCGAGTAACGAGGACGACCTACTCTTGGCCGCGATCGACGAGGCTATCGAGCGCAAACCCAAGGGACATGACTTTGTGATTGACCGCACTCGGCGCAGCCCGGCCGTCGCCCGACACATGTCGATGACGGGAGGCTAGCGAAAATGGTCAAGCTGCACTTTGTTGCCTCACCTGCTGAAGAGGCCCGAACGGCGCTCGGCCAATTGCGCGCGCGCTACAATGATGTTGGCGCCCGTGACGCTGAAATTATTATAGCCTTGGGCGGTGATGGCTTCATGCTACAGACCCTTCATACCTTTCTGGGACAAGGACGGGCGATCTACGGCATGAATTTGGGTACAGTCGGTTTCTTAATGAACAGCTTCGCGGTGGACGGGCTGGAACAGAGATTGGCCGTCGCTGAAGCTGCACAACTACACCCCTTGCGTATGCGGGCAGCGAGCGACCACAAGAATGAAGAAGCCCTCGCCTTTAACGAAGTTTCACTGCTGCGCCAGACGCGGCAGACCGCCAAAATCCGCATCCTAGTGGACGGAAAAATCCGCATTAACGAATTAGTTTGCGATGGCATATTGGTTTCCACACCAGCCGGCAGTACAGCTTATAACCTCTCCGCACACGGACCAATCCTTCCGATCGACGCAGACTTGCTGGCGCTAACCCCAATCAGCGCATTTCGCCCTCGCAGGTGGCGCGGTGCGCTGTTACCACACCGCGCCCAAATCCGATTTGAGATCCTCGAGGCTGACAAACGGCCGGTCAGTGCGGTTGCTGACAACTTCGAGGTTCGGAACGTAACTGCGGTGAACGTCGCAGAGGATCGATCGATTTCGGTCACCATGCTGTTTGATGCTGGCCACAGCCTCAGCGAACGCGTCGTACGTGAGCAGTTTCTGGACTAGAGCGACGGTATTCACTTGCCGTTAAGATGTACCCGTTAGCCTTGTTCTGGTCAGTGGGGAAATGATGGATCAGACATGGGCGGCTATCGCTTCGACCGCTTGCGGCTGCTCGTCGTCGACGACAATGCCCATATGCGCAGACTCGTCGCTACAATCCTGTTGGCATTTGGTGTGGACAATGTCTACAAGGCCGATACGGCGGACGCAGCTTGGCAGGCTCTACGTGATATTAATCCGGACGTTGTCTTTCTCGATTGTATGGCGGACGGGACTAGCGGCCTAGATTTGGTACGCTTAGTACGTACCTCTGCTGCAAGCCCAAACCCCTTTGTTCCCATTATCATGATGAGCGCGCAAACACGCCCAGGACGTGTGCTTCAAGCGCGGGATGCGGGATGCACTGAATTTCTAGCCAAGCCGGTAACCGTCAATGGCATCATGACCAGGCTCATTTCGGTTATCGAGAACCCGCGGCCCTTTGTGCGCACGAATTCCTATTTTGGTCCCTGCCGCCGCAGGCGAGAACTGGCACACTTCGGCGTGCCCGAGCGTCGGAGCAATAAAGCCAATGACACCGGCGTTGACACAGATCCCATTGGTGCAGTGGCTTAAGGCGAAAGGTCAAGACACTGAGCAAACACCCACCAATAGAAATTTTTATGCCACCCAATATGCTCAAGGCGCGCGTAGGCGGACGCTTTGCTGGCATCGACATGGCCGCCATTAAGCGAGCGGAGACGGCGGTGGCAGAACTGGCTCCAGAGTTCTCTGATTGGATCAGTAAAGATACGCTCGCGCTCCGGAGCGCATATGTCGCCTATCGAAAGCGTCCCGACACACGCAGTCGCACTCACTTAAACCAGACAGCAAACGCCTTGCGGATCACGGTTGAGAACTTTGGATTTCCGCTCATAACTCGTGTCACAGGCTCGCTCTGCCATCTGCTATCCTACCTCGATCGACCAGCTCCACCAAACCTGGTTGAAGCGCATGTCGATGCGATCCAGGTGATCTCCAACCAGCGAAATATTTTGGATCTCTCCGACCCAACTGCCCATCTCTTGGCGGAAGAACTCGAGAAACAAGTTGCAGAGTTTCTCTCCGCTTTCAATACCAAGCGCTAAGATCTGAGATTGGTAAGGCTAGACGTTCTGGAGACCGCGCCAACTCCGAACACAAAAGCTTAAAGTGATTCCTTGAGCAATGCCTGTGTCTGGTCGTATCCAGCATCGTCACGAATGCGTAACACACTGCCTTCTGGGGTATCCTCAACCCACGGAGTGACTGTCAAGGGACGACTTTCGCGAGCAACCCTCAATGCTGCCGCGACGTTTCCGGATTTCGCTAGCTTCATGAGATTGAGCTTGGTCGGAAATATAACGTTCCAACGCTTACGGTCCGAAATTGCCTCATGGGGGGTAATCCATAGAGAGTCCACAGACTCGCGGCCATCATGCATCCCAATCTGTCCAACAGGTGCTTCTGCAACAAAGAAATGCGTATCAAAGCGCTTGGGCATGTTTTCTGGCGTTATCCAATGCGCAAAATGCGCCAGTCGATCGTAGGCCAATCTCAGTCCTTCCCGCTGCAACATTTCGAGCAGCGAAATCTCCTGTGTTTCTAGACGCTGACGATAACCCGCAAGTTCAGTGAGGCGCGCACCAGACACCAACTCAGCTTCGCCGTTTGGACGGGCAAACAGTATGCCGCTTTCTTCAAACGCCTCGCGAATGGCAGCTGCCATGAGACCATGGAGACTGGTGTCTATGGCATCAATGCCGTCTGCGTACTGTCGCAATTCGTCATGGCCGTCAGCGACCGTAACCTTGCCGCCCGGAAAGACGAGCGCCCCAGCAACAAAATCAATTTGATGATGGCGTTTGACCATAAAGACTTCGAGACCGCGCGTGCCGTCACGGACGATCAGTATAGTGGCAGCAGGTATGGTGGTATCCGGCATGGTTCCTCACTTGTCGCCAAGTGTAGGCACAGATCCGCCGGCCGGCCAAGCTCTAGCTGGATTCGGTCTGCTTATTCCCAGAAAGGGCACTTCCCGGGTCGAGAGCCGCCAGGACGCTCATTATCTCCGGGCTTAACGCGAATGGAGCCTGCGGGAGGGGCGTGCTCTCCAGAGGAGCCGCTGGCGGAATGTCACGGAAGAGACCCAGGGTGGAGAGGTCACTCGGGGATTGGGCTGCGGCAAAAAAGCTTTGCATTAAAGAGTTAGGCTGCCCCGCAGCCGCAACCGTTGCAGGAACCGTCGGGGATCCAACCGCGACAGCTGCTGGCCTAGGGGCGATCTCCCGCCGGGCCGCCAGATATTCTGTGCCAGGTTGCCGCAATGCCCACTGATAGACCTCCCCCACCGTCTTGGGAGTGCCATTACTTTTAAAAAAAACCGCGTGATTGGCAGCTGCGGCAGCCGGAAAGCACGCGACCGCACTGGCTGTTGGCTGATGTGCGGCCATTTCAATTAATCTGCAAGCCGCAGGTGCACCAAGAAAATGAGCGGCATAAAGCTCCCCGCCGCACACGTTGCGACCAAGACGGGCCTGCATCTGGGCGCGCGTTTGCTGGGCATATTCACCGGCCATCAATGCGGATATCCTGGGGTCATTGCGCAATGAAAGAATTGCTGCCCGATCTGCCTGATTTGCCACTGAATACTGACCGTCCGGTTCGCGCTTAATTGCATTGGCATAGGAGTTCAGTCCGAACTTGGAACCGTATTGCTTGACCATCCCTAGCCAAGTCTGCTGTACGAATTGAAACAAGCCGGAGGCAGAGGAATCAGAGGCATGCGCGTCGGGACGAAGACTGCTTTCGCACATCGCCGTACCCAACAGATATCTGAAGTCCGAACCGGTCACAGCGCTTGCCTGCCGAAGGGCGTTAATCACCTCCGAACGTAATGATGTATCTGGTCCAGTAGACTGCGGAATCATCGCCTGTGGTTATCCTGCGGCGTCCATAAGCCAAACTTCATACTACTGCCGCAGTAGCACTAACGTGGTTAAAGACCGGTAACCAGAGTTTCGATCATCGTCTGACGAGCCTGCTCGCTATAGGGCTCTCGGCCAGCCTTGCCCCATACGGGCCCGGGCCAGACCACGTCGTCCTTCCTTCGTGCCACCACGTGGATGTGGAACTGCGCGACAATATTGCCCAACGCGCCGATATTGATCTTGTCTGGCTCAAAGATGCGTTGGAACCCTTTGGAAACGCGCTGCAGCTCTTGAAGCAGCACCAGAGATTCCCCATGGCCGAGGTCGTGGAGCTCACGGACGTGCGGGCGACGAGGAATCAGGACTACCCATGGAAAGCGGGCATCGTTCATCAAGCGCACGGTGCAGAGTGCCCAATCCGTAACCCACTCGGTGTCAGCGGCAAGGCGAGGATCCAGGGCAAATCGTTCCATAATGGAGGCTCCTATGCGCTCTACAGAGCCCGATCGAAGCGCACCGGGGAGAACGCTGCGATCTCCTCTGCCGGCTCCAGCTTCAAGATGAGCTGCGCTACGGCCTCGGCCAAGGCAGGGGCAAGCAAGATCCCGTTGCGGTACTGGCCGCTAGCGATGAAAAGTCCGGGGATGCCACTTTCTCCTATAATTGGCAGGCCATCAGGGCTCGCCGGCCGCAGTCCCGCCCAATGTTCACGAACTGACCACTCCCGGAGACCGGGCACGAGAGCGTGTGCCCGCTCCAGAAGCCAGGACCGCGCATGGGCCGACGGCTTAGTGTCAAATCCGACTTCTTCAACTGTCGCTCCGATGAAAATCCGATCCTTACGCGGAACCAGGTAGACACCATGGCCCCAAAGCAATGGCCCGGGCATTGCCTCACCCTCTGGGGCAGCAAGTGCTAGCATTTCCCCTTTAACCGGGCGAATAGGAAGATCCGCAGCTAGTCCGCCAATCTGACCCGACCACGCGCCGGCCGCGAGTACAACCACGTCAGCGCGATGAATTCGGAAAGCTGTAAGGACGACGAATTCGCCGCTGTCAGCCTGCTCAATGCGAACTGCCGCTTCATTGGCGGACAGTTTCGCACCTGCGCGGATGGCCGCGTTTGTCAGGGCCTGTCCAAGAGCTCGGTTGTCCACTTGGCCATCACGCGGGGCCCACAGAGCGCCTGCAATATCTGGTGGTAACATGGGTGCACGCATCCGGGCTTGCTCGGGACTGAGAAATTCCGCCTCCCCCCCCATAGCCTCCCGTTGCAGACGCTCTGCGTCTTCGGACCCAGCTGAAACAATCAAAGCTCCGTCCTGACGAAAGGTGATCTCCACACCCGAAGCGGACTCAAGTTCTTTGGCAAAATCAGGCCATAAATCGCGAGATCTGCGCCCAAATAGAACCCCGGGAGAACCCGCCACAGCAATTTCAGCAGTTGCCGCAATCATGCCTGCGGAGGCATAGGTCGCGCCACGCGCCGGTTGGGCACGATCCAGGACCAGCACCTGCGCCCCGCTCTTGGCCATACGCCAGGCAATTGCCAGTCCGGCTACCCCCGCACCAATGATGATGACCTTCATGTGCTTCCGTTCGCGCCCTCTATTCGTCTCGACGCCTAGGGCCTTGGCGCCCTGCCGTCAAACCACTTTAGCAGGTGACCCAACCTGAAGGGCTTCCTATAGTCCGTTCCGAGGCAGTTTCGCGAGTCAAACGAGGACAACGATGGAAAAAGCGACCTTTGGGGCTGGTTGTTTCTGGGGGGTAGAAAGCTTCTTTCGGGAAGTGCCCGGGGTCCTCGATGCCATAAGCGGCTATTGTGGCGGACATGTCGATCACCCTACCTATCAACAGGTCTGCTCGGACGGAACTGGGCATGCCGAAGTGGTCGAGGTGACGTTCGATCCATTGCAGCGCACCTACGCGAGTCTGGTGGAGCTATTCTTCAAAATGCATGACCCTACCACCCTAAATCGGCAGGGCCCTGATGTTGGAACCCAGTATCGTTCGGTAATTTTCTACCATTCAGATGACCAGAAGCGCATTGCCGAAGAGGAACGAACACGGGCAAACCTGTCAGGGCGCTATCGAGCGCCCATCGTCACCACGATTGAACCCGTAAAACCCTTCTGGCGTGCTGAAGACTATCATCAACGCTATTTTGAAAAGCACCACCTGCCCTCCTGCCACCTGAGCTTTGCGGAGCTCGATGTCTCCTAAATATTACTCTTGTCCAGAAAGCATTTGCCATGGTTATGGGTTTTGTGACGACCGCGGACGCGGAAATCTCCGGCATAAGTGGTGGCGAGCGCTATACGGGCGTGCCATGGGCCTCGCGCTCACCAGTATTGGGCCAAAATGGCATGGCTGTAAGTGAACAGCCGCTTGCCTCTTTGACTGCAATCGAGATCCTCAAGAGGGGCGGTAGCGCAGTCGACGCGGCCATTGCTGCTAACGCGGTTCTTGGCCTTATGGAGCCAGTCGCCAATGGCATCGGCGGCGACTGCTTTGCGATCGTCTGGGATCCCGAGACCCGGAAGCTTTTCGGCTATAACGGTACCGGCCCTGCGCCCATGGGACGAACCCTTGCCAGGATGCAAGCCGATGTCAGCCATCTTTATGCGCGCATGGGACTTCCTTACAAAGATCACATTCCGCCACTTGGATCGCTATCTGTTACGGTTCCTGGCGCCGTTGATAGCTGGTCAGCTCTTCACCAACGTTTTGGCAAGTTGCCATTGGCTGAAATTCTGGCTCCAGCGATCGGCTATGCTGAAAACGGCTTTGCCGTGACCGAACTGGTTGCCGCCTATTGGAAAGGCAATATGGCGGTATTTCAGAAGAATCTGGCAATGCTTGAAGAGTTCGATAACGCTCGTCGAACCTATCTCATTGATGGCCATGTCCCCGGTCACGGCGAAATCTTCAAAAATCCCGATCTTGCCCGAACCCTGAAGCAGATCGCCGAGCATGGTCGTGATGCATTCTATAAGGGCAAAATCGCCCATACCATTGATGCGTACTTCAAACGCATCGGCGGGGATCTTCGCTACGAAGACTTGGCAAATTTTCATGGCGAATGGATTGAACCCCAATCGGTAAACTATCGCGGGTACGACGTTTTTGAATTGCCTCCCAACGGTCAGGGGTTCGCGGTTTTGGAGATGCTTCAGATCCTCAAAGCATACGATCTAAAAAAGATGGGGGCAGGTTCCGCTGACGCAATCACTGCCATGCTTGAAGCCAAGCGCCTAGCATATGAAGATTTGGCAAAGCATTACGCCGACCCTCGCTTTGCCAAGATCCCCATGAAGGGTCTTATTTCGGACGAATACGCAAATCAACGACGCAAACTGATCAATATGGCGCGCGCCAATCCTGATATAGGTCCCGGTGATCCCTGGCTGTTTGAGGGAGATACGACCAACTTTGCTGTTGCTGATGCAGGCGGAATGATGGTGTCAATGATTCAGTCGAATTATCGTGGCATGGGATCAGGACTTGTCGCCGATCATCTGGGCTTCATGTTTCAGGATCGTGGAGAACTCTTTTCACTCAGCGAACACGACGCCAATGTTTATGCTCCAGGTAAACGCCCCTTCCACACCATAATTCCAGGCTTTGTCACCAAGGACGGAAGGCCCTGGCTCGCCTTTAGTGTCATGGGCGGAGACATGCAGGCTCAAGGTCATGTCCAGGTACTCGTAAACATGATCGATTTTGAAATGGATATACAGCAAGCCGGCGATGCCGCGCGGTGGCGCCATTATGGCAGCTCGGAACCAACTGGTGAGCCGGCTCAAGGCGTTGGTACAGTAGAAATGGAACCCGGATTTCTCCCGCAAGTTAAAGAAGAACTGAGGCGCCGCGGTTACCAGGTGGTTGCAGGCACCGGGGCATTCGGAGGGTATGAGGCTATACAGTTTGATGAGAGAAATCGCGTCTACCGGGGCGCCTCAGAAATGCGTAAAGATGGCGCAGCGATCGGTTACTAAACTTATTGGCCCAATGCATTGCGAACGATAAAGCTCGTCGCGGTTTTTGTTCCGTCGGTAAAGTCCAGGGTAACGGCGACTCTGCTGCCCGGCTTCATCTTCAGGGGGTCAGGATGCATGCACATCAAATGATCTCCACCTGGTCTGAAGACGACGTGATGGTGGGGCAGAATACGAATGGTCCGCACCATCATCATCCGGCTCATACCCCCCGTTTCAATGCTCCGATGTAACATAAGCTGGGCACAGGCCGGTGACGAAGCACTGCTCAAAGTTGCCGCGCGGGTGCCTGTATTGCCTAGCACAAAATATCCTCCCGCCGGCAAGCCTGCCGGTAGCGCCCGGAACCAAGCGTTTGTGATTACGACGTCTGCCGCGTGAGCAGCACCGCTACCCGCCAACGTAATCAAAAGAGCCGCACTAATTGAGCGTAGCAAGTGCATGTTCCTTCCGTTCATCGCTCTTACGCAGATTATTTAGGACCAGGATCAATCCCACAACGCTCATCATGGAGCTTGGAATCCAGAGTATGAGTCCGCCAAAATGCTGATCAGTGATTGGTGATATTGGCAATATTCGACCACATATTTCATATACCGGATAAAAGTCGTGATTGGACAGTGCTAAGACGGCACCAACAGCAATCTGCGGAGGAACGACGACCATCGTAAGGATCGCCCGGACGCCAAAACCTATTCGAGCAGGAGGCTTCGGGTTGGGATCGAGTATGAGAAACCAAAAGAACAATCCATCTATCGCCATTGTCCAGTTCATAAAGTAGTACAGTTTGTCATTCAGCATGACAAAGGTGTGAACGCTGGGAATGAGCCACATGTAGATCAGCCCCACGAACAAACAGGGAGCTACCACCGGGTGTTGAACCAAATCCACCATCCAGCGGACGGGAGCGCTACCGGTGATAGGCCGCAAGAAATTCGGTATACCAGCCTGTAATGCCATTCCCGGCCATGCCAGCGCGACGAGAAAAGGTCCAAGATGGTGCAACGCCAGGTGCTGAAAGCGATGAAAGAAGAACATGTGCTCGGAGAGATAATCGTAATGGGTTTGCACCACCGCGTACATCAGCATCACGCCCAATACGAAGGAGGTGCTACGCCAGATATTTGGGCGTTCCGCGCCAGACAGGCGCAGACAGCCCCGCACGTACCATGTAAGAGCCAAGCTGACTGTCAGGTAGATCTTCCAGGAAAATTCCCATGGCATCCAGAACGGAAGATCTGCCGGATACCAGCCGCAGAGGACGTAGAAGACCAGACCAACTCCCAACACTCCGCCATAGGCCAGCCAATTGGACATAGCCCGCGCAGTCAAGGTCTTAGGTGATTGGTTAAGAGCAGCCGGCACGCCCTGTTCGCCTCAATCAGTGGACCTAGTTTATAAGACAGGAATGGCGTTATCAGGCGAGGCGATTGGTCACAGGGAACATCACTTCCCCCACCCGGTTGCGTGGTAAGAATTAGCATGCTTAGACGACTTCTTACCTCCTTTGTGCCTCTTCTGCTTCTAGCCTTGGGCCTGACCGCGTGCGGCCTGAGCAACCGTGGATGGTATAGCAAAAATATCACTGGCACTTTGCCATCTCTAAAGTTTTCGATGTTGCGCGTAAATGACGGCCGCAAAGTCACGGCCGCCAACTATCGCGGTGACGTCGTACTGCTTTATTTTGGCTATACAAATTGCCCGGACATTTGCCCGACAACTTTGGCCAATCTTTCAGAAATGTTGCGTAGACTTGGACCCGCCGCAACCTATGTGCGTGTACTTTTCGTCAGTGTGGACCCCGCCCGCGACCGGCCAGAAGTTCTGAAAGCTTATGTCCACGCCTTTTCGCCTTACATGGACGGATTGCTGGGAACCCCCAATTCCATTGCAATTCTTGCCCGCCGCTTCCGTGTGGCCTACAGCGTACACAAGGCCACCCCCCACCACCCCTACGAGGTCGATCATTCAGCCGCAGTGTTCATCTTTGACCGTTTCGGCCAGGCGCGATTGGTTACCCTCTCGACCAGCAACGTAAACGGACTGGCTGGTGACGTACGCAGGCTTCTGCACCAGCGCCCACACTGAGAACGGGACTAGAGCTGAACTGCCAAATGGAGCCTTCGCGCTCTAGCCGCCTCCACAGAAAAGGCTTGTGCGCCGAGCAGATCCTAGATGTGCAAAGCTTCCTTATCAGAATCTAGCACTGCTTCGTGCAACATCTCGGACAGAGTCGGGTGGGGAAAGATCACCGTCTTCAAATCACTATCTGTGGCCTCAAGAGTACGAGCTATGGCATAACCTTGAATAAGTTCGGTGACCTCTGCGCCAATCATGTGTGCGCCTAACAGTTCGCCAGAGTTGGCATCAAACACCGTCTTGATAAGTCCGTCCGGTTCACCCATGGCAATCGCCTTGCCATTGCCGACAAATGGGAAGCGTCCGACTTTGACATCGTATCCCGAAATTTTCGCATTAGCTTCGGTCATGCCAACGCTGGCGATCTGCGGATAACAATAAGTGCAGCCCGGCACTCTACTTGTGTCCAGAGGATGAGTGTCAGACATTCCCGCGATGCGTTCAGCCACAATGACGCCCTCGTGCATGCCCTTGTGGGCCAACCAAGGCGGGCCGACAATATCTCCAATCGCCCATATTCCGGGCACATGTGTCGCGCCCCAGCGATCAGTAACAATATGGGTACGCTCAACCTTTACGCCGACATTTTCAAGACCTAGATTTTCCACATTCCCAACGATTCCGACCGCAAGTATGACGCGGTCAACTGTCAATGTTTGCGTCTTGCCATCCTTGTCTTTCAGCGTCGCAGTAACATCGTCGCTGCCTTTGATAAGTTCATCGACAGTCGTATTCGTAGCAATAACCATGCCTTGTTTTTTAAAGGATTTTTCGGCGAGCGCTGAAATTTCCGCATCTTCCACAGGGAGAATGCGGTCCAAAACCTCAACTACGGTGACTTCACTACCCAGCGTTCTATAAAAGCTCGCGAACTCTATGCCGATCGCACCAGATCCAACGACTAGGAGACGACGCGGAAGCGACTCGGGTACCATGGCCTCGCGATAGGTCCATACCAGTTTTCTGTCTGGTTCCAATCCCTTCATCGTTCTGGCACGAGCCCCACTAGCAATCACAATATTTTTTGCTGTCAGATGGTTGACGGACGTGCCATTTCTGACTTCCACCTTTCCTGCAGCCTCAATTCGTCCTTCCCCGGAAATCACTTTTATCTTGTGCTTTTTCATCAAAAAGGAGACGCCGCTGGACAATCTCTGCGCAACTGCCCTTGAACGGGCAACGATTTTTCCAAGATCAAATTTTACTCCTGACGCTGAAACGCCAAACTCCTCCATTCGTTGCATCAGATGGAAAATCTCGCTTGATCGCAGCAAAGCTTTGGTAGGGATGCAGCCCCAATTGAGACAAATGCCGCCAAGCTCATCACGCTCAATGATCGTCGTTTTGAAGCCAAGCTGTGCGCAACGAATTGCACAGACATATCCGGCCGGACCGCTTCCTATAACAACAACATCAAAACTGTCAGACATCAAAGGCTCCGATGATCACGATTCCAAAGCGCTCACTGTTGCTACTATGAAGAGTGCCGGAACGAAAATGATAAAAAAGTAGATGACCGAAACGCTAAAAAATTTCAGAGACGTTTTGATCCAACTCTGCCCATAAAAGCGCTTCATCGCGAGCAGCATGTAAATCCCAACGGCAGCAAACGCAAACCACCCGAGTTCAAGCTGAACCCCAACGCTCGTTAATACTGCGACTAGCGTGAGGACGATAAATACAAAGCTATGTAGATTTAGTGAGAAGACAAGATGATCTACAAAGTAAAAGTCTCGACGGATACCTAGGTAAAATAGGGCAAGCAATGCCGCAAAGATTGGCAGGAGCAAAAATAGCGCACGCGGTATCCAGGTCATCAAGGGGCCATTTACTGCGTCTGGATCACGCTCAAGGACCAAGGTGGCTCGCTGCGCATGACCCAAAATCCAGTCACCAATGCCCCATTCAGATTTCTGCGTTGCCAAAGAGGTCTGTTCCCGCTTGAGACGGAGTCTAGCCTGGGCAAGAAATTTCTTGGTTTCTGCTGACAGCTTTGGAGCTGGCGTGTCTTTGCGCACAAAGAAATCCGCTTGTAAGCTTGGAATCATGGCCTGGCCCTTGGTGCCGACAATGTAGATGTTGTCATGGCCAGTGCCCCTGCTTGGTAGCTGCAATGGCAGCTTATCTTTACGGGCCGCGCTTCGTACTTTAGCAAACGCCGAATGTGTCTTGTTTTCTATGCTGACCAGTCGGGATGCGATTTGAGCGCGCAGTGCCGGCGTCATAGGACGTCCAATGATCTCAAGTCGCATCAAAGCAACACCTGTAGCGCCGAGCGTCAGGAAAAACAGTAGTGTCGCGAAGAAGTATAGACGTATCGGTGGAACATAGCGACGTAGACGCCCTTCGCGAAAGGCACAGGACAGTTCCCCGGGACGAAAGATCAAAGCGTTCGCGGTACGTAGGATACGACTGTCGAAGCTGAGTACGTCTTCGATCAGATCATGCAGGAGTCGTGCGAGCGAGCGACGGTGTGTATCACGCTCCTCACCACAGTCAGAGCAGAAGTGACTCGAAAATTTGGTGCCGCAATTGCCACAGAATTCTCGATGCGACGGTCCGGAAAAATTGGACGCTTCAATCGCATCTTCCTTTGCTACACCCTCCAAGCCGTCAGCGTCGCTGCCCATGCTGCCCTCCGTGACGGCACACCCTTACAGCAACATCGCGGCCGGATCTTCGAGAAACATCTTGAGAACCGAAAGAAACCGCGCGCCCGTAGCACCGTCGACAACCCTATGATCACAGGATAGCGTCAAAGTCATTATAGTGGCAGTTTCTATCTTACCATCACGCACGATCGGTCGAGCTTCTCCTGCACCTACAGCCAGAATGGCTGCATGTGGGGGGTTAATTACAGCGGTGAACTGTTTGATGCCAAACATTCCTAGATTGGAGATGGCGAAAGTGCCGCCTTCAAATTCCTGAGGTTTGAGCTGCTTTGTCCGTGCACGCTCGGCCAGTTCTTTTATCGAATTCGAGATAGTTAGGAGACCTAGGTCTTCAGCATTTGAAACGATCGGCGTGATCAGTCCGAAGTCGAGCGCCACCGCAACACCGATATTGGCATGACGGTGTCGTAGGACCGCTTCCTCAGTCCAGCTGGCATTGACTTCAGGCACCCGCTTGAGTGCCAGCGCCGACGCTTTGACAATGAAATCGTTTACGGAAAGTTTGTAAGCACTTGGTCCCTTCGGCGATTGCGCATTGAGATTGGCGCGAATCTTCAGTAAAGCGCCAATATCGCAGTCGATCGTCAGGTAAAAATGAGGAATCAACGAGGCTGCAGAAGACAGACGCCGGGCGATCGACTTGCGCATGGCATCATGAGGTACAAGCTCATAATCCTCGGCCTTGAAGAACAGCTTCGCGTCGGGAAGCGGCGCCACACCAGACATGCCAATGCTCTTGGCAGCAGCTGCAGTTGGGCTGCCCGCTGCCTGCACGGTGACCGGCGTGGGCCCGGCAGCTCGCGCAGCTTCGACATCCGACTTGACTATGCGGCCACGCGGACCAGTTCCTGCCACTGTACTCAGGTCAATCCCAATTTGCGCCGCAATACGACGCGCCAGAGGCGACGCCATAATTCGTGCCTTGGTGTCTGCCTCCTCCTTCACGATTGTGGCCTTTTGTGGCGTCGCAGCAGAAGGTGCGAGTTGCACAGGCTGCCCGGAGTGGTCAAGCGTACGAGGTACCGCGCCATGCTTGGCACTAGCAGGTGGCTTATTTGCCTCCGTTGCGACGGCGACCTTGATCGAAGCCATTGCAGAGGAAATGGAGTTTGTACCCTTAACCCCAGCCTCTTCCTCATTGTCGAGCAGCGCGATGGGCTGATTGACCTTAACCCCCTCGCTGCCCTCTGGTACCAGGATTTTTGCTATTCGACCCTCGTCAACCGCCTCAAACTCCATGGTCGCCTTGTCGGTTTCAATTTCGGCAATGACGTCACCAGCGTGAACTTCATCACCCTCCTTGACGAGCCATTTGGCGAGCTTGCCCTCTTCCATGGTGGGAGACAGGGCTGGCATTAGGATATTCGTGGACACGCTAGCTCTCCAGCGGCTTAAGCTTCGCCGCGCTTTTACCCCAATGGCGGCCATCAAAGGGTGTGGTTATGACCGAGGTAAAATCAAACCCCTCCAAACAGCGATAATTCACTGAAAAACCGTCTGGATGGGAACGTGGCACATAGAAGGATTTAATTCCACAGCACGAACAAAACAGGTGTTTGGCACTATGTGTGGCGAACGTATAGGTGGTTAGGATGCCCTCGCCACGCACAAGACGAAATTGAGATTTAGGCACAATGAGATGCAAAAAACCGGTCATACAACAGATCGAGCAATTACACTCCAGAAGTTCGATCTCTTCCGCGGTTTGAACCTCAAAGGCTACCGCACCACAATGACAGCCTCCCTTCTTCCAAGATATCTCCGCCACGATTCACCTTCGATAGCAAACCGCCTTAACCGCATCGATCACGTCTTCCACGGTTGGCAGCGCGAGTTTCTCAAGACTGGCCGCATATGGCATGGGAACGTCCTTGCCGGTTACCTTCATCGGTGGCGCATCAAGCCAATCGAAGGCTTCCTGGGACACGGTTGCGGCGATCTCTGAGCCGATTGAGCAAATGGGCCAACCCTGCTCCACCGTAACAATGCGATTGGTCTTTCTCACGCTTGCAAGTACGGTGGACGTATCGAGCGGACGCAAACTGCGTAGATCAATCAATTCTGCATCTATCCCATCTTGAGCAAGCTTTTCCGCTGCTTCCAGTATCAGTCCCACACTGATCGAGTGGGCCACAAGCGTGACATCGTGGCCAGTCTTAATTACACGGGCCTTACCGATGGGAATCACGTAGTCTTCAAGAACAGGAACCGGAAAGCTGCGACCGTACACGATTTCATTCTCAAGTACGATGACCGGGTTAGGATCACGAATTGCTGCCTTGAGAAGTCCCTTTGCGTCTGCGGCAAAATAGGGCGCAACCACTTTTATGCCCGGTATGTGAGCGTACCAACTCGAGTAATCCTGGCTGTGCTGGGCCGCCACTCGTGAAGCGGGGCCGTTTGGGCCACGAAATACAATCGGGCAGTGCATTTGACCACCTGACATATATCGAGTCTTGGCGGCTGAATTGATGATCTGGTCGACCGCCTGCATAGCAAAGTTCCAGGTCATAAATTCAACTATGGGCCGCAATCCCGCAAACGCTGCGCCAACCCCTAACCCGGTAAATCCATGTTCGGTGATTGGCGTATCGATCACGCGTTCAGCCCCAAATTCCTCCAATAATCCCTGACTTATCTTGTACGCCCCCTGATACTGGGCGACCTCTTCACCCATTAGAAATACGCTGTCATCACGGCGCATCTCTTCGGCCATAGCGTCACGCAGTGCTTCGCGCACCGTCATCGTGACAAATTCCGTACCCGCTGGAACCTCAGGTTCCGCAAGCGCCGCAACCGGCGCAATTGGCACAGGTTTCGCCATCGTGGGTGCGGGAGGTGCACTGATTTGCTTCGAACCGGCTGCTGACTTGCCTTCTCCGTTGGGGGTGCCTGGCACAGCGGTGCCGGGATTGAGCGCTTCTTCGCTTCCGAGCAAGGTTGCGATAGGTTGATTGACCTTCACCCCTTCACTACCTTCCGGAACCAGGATTTCGGTGATACGCCCCTCATCAACGGCTTCGAATTCCATCGTCGCCTTGTCGGTTTCAATCTCCGCTAGAATGTCACCTGGATGGACTTCGTCCCCTTCCTTGACGAGCCACTTGGCGAGTTTGCCCTCTTCCATCGTTGGCGAGAGAGCTGGCATAAGAATTTGGCTAGCCATCAGGCATAAACGTCCGTGTAAAGTTCGTCAGGATCGGGTTCAGGGCTTTCTGCAGCGAACTCCGCTGCAGTATTGACAATCAGTCGGATTTGTCGATCCACCGCCTTCAGACCATCCGCATCAAGCTGGCCGCGCTGAATCAATTTCTGTCCAAAATGCTCGATTGGATCGCGCTTTTCGCGCACCTCATTTACCTCTTCGCGCGAACGGTACTTCGCCGGATCCGACATGGAATGGCCACGATAGCGATAGGTTTGCATTTCAAGGATGATGGGACCATTGCCTTCGCGACACCAGGTAATTGCGTGCTTGGCAGCCGCATGCACCGCTTCCACATCCATGCCATCGACCTGCTCACCGGGAATGCCGAATGACGCCCCCCGATTATAAAAGTGTTTGTCAGCACTGGCGCGATTGACACTTGTTCCCATCGCGTACTGGTTATTTTCGACGATGTAAACGATGGGCAACTTCCAGAGCTCTGCCATGTTGAAACTTTCGTAGACCTGGCCCTGGTTAGCCGCACCATCACCGAAATAGGTCAGGCACACCCCAGTGGATTTGCGATAGCGATTGGCAAAAGCAAGCCCGGTCCCCAGCGGCACCTGTGCTCCGACAATGCCGTGGCCGCCGTAGAAGCGTTTCTCCGTGCTGAACATGTGCATCGAGCCACCCTTGCCCTTTGAGTAGCCAGTGATGCGCCCCGCCAATTCGGCCATCACGCCTTTCGGATCCATCCCGGCAGCCAGCATATGTCCGTGGTCACGATAGGCAGTGATTATCTGGTCGCTTTCTCCGACACAGGCCTGCATGCCAACTACAACCGCTTCTTGCCCGATATAAAGATGGCAGAAGCCACCAATCAGGCCCATTCCGTAGAGCTGGCCAGCCTTTTCCTCGAAACGACGGATGAGCAACATGTCACGGTAAAGCCGCGCTGCAGTGTCCGCATCCAGCGCCGGCGGCGTCGGAGGGGGGGCAGTGGTCGGCGTGGCATCAGCCATGGCAGGACAACTCCTGAATATGACAAAGTGATGCGGGGCGGACCGCCGCGCCTTGTGACAAGCCAAACATCATTTGGCAAGCCATGACGTTTTGTCACTCTGTCACATGCCTCTCAATGTATGGCACTTCGAGGGACCGCAACCTGCCCCGGTATACCTTCCATCAACTGGTTGCGCGCCACCTCCTCAAGCATATCTGGATCCACTGAACCAGGTTCCAGCAAATGAATGCGCTGCTGCAGGCGCTTCCGATGGGCAACTAAGGATGCCAGCTGGGCATGTCTGATATGCAGACGGGCACGAACTGCGCCAAGTTCCTCAAGTCCTCGAGGGCCATTAAGCGTAGACCAAATAAAATAGGCGCTGAAGGCAATACAAATTGCCGGCACGATCATCGCCGCAATCAAGCTCGAAACACTGTGTCGAATCTGCATAACATCAAGGAATCACTTGTGATTCCAACCGTCAAGCAAAAATAGGTTAACGCCATCAACCCGCATTTTCAGCAACAAGGCGCGCGATTGTGTCCACGCCATCCGGCGAATGGATCCAGTCCTCAGCGGCCTTCAGAGATGGAAAATTCTGGGCCGCCCTAAGCGGACGGACACGTCCCTCAACCGGGACCAGAACTTCGAAGGTTCCCGCGAAGCGCTGGTCCTTAGTTGCTGCGGCAAAGGGTTGCGGCATTTCTTTTTTCTTTTTCATAGCCATAACCGATTTTCCTCAGAAAACACTTTCAATTGACATAGGCTAGCGTAATAGGACCGCGCTGCCGGCATAGCGCGCCTGATCGTCAAGCATTTCCTCAATGCGCAGTAGCTGGTTGTACTTGGCGAGGCGATCGGAACGTGCCAGCGACCCGGTTTTGATCTGACCGCAATTGGTCGCGACCGACAGATCCGCAATCGTGCAATCTTCCGTCTCACCTGAGCGATGGCTCATCACCGCGCGGTAACCCGCACGATGGGCCATATCAACCGCCTCGAGAGTTTCCGTGAGCGTGCCGATCTGATTTACTTTGACCAAAATCGCATTAGCAACCGACCGAGATATTCCGGCGCTCAGCCTCGCGGTGTTTGTAACGAATACGTCATCGCCAACCAGCTGTAAGCGGTGCCCCAGTGCCTTCGTCAATGACTCCCAGCCTGCCCAGTCATCCTCCGCCATCCCATCTTCAATCGAAGCAATCGGGTAGCGACCAACCAAATCCTCATAAAGTCGAATCAGCCCATCCCTGTCCAACACCTTGCCTTCACCTTCAAGATCATAGCGTCCATCTTTGAAAAATTCGGTTGAAGCACAATCTAGTGCCAACAGGATATCATCGCCGGGCCGATAACCTGCACCTTCGATAGCCCGCATGATAAATCCCAGAGCCTCATCAGCACTCCTGAGATTGGGAGCAAAGCCACCTTCGTCACCAACATTGGTGTTGTGCCCAGCCTGGCGCAGCGCCGCCTTGAGCGTGTGAAACACCTCTGCGCCCATGCGTAAAGCTTCGCGCAAGCTCGGCGCTCCGACCGGCATGATCAGAAATTCCTGAAAATCAATGGCGTTGTCCGCATGTACACCGCCATTGATGATATTCATCATCGGAACAGGTAAAAGTCGCGCCGAAGTACCCCCGACATAACGATATAGCGGCATGTTGGCAGCTTCCGCCGCCGCTTTAGCAACCGCAAGCGAAACGCCCAGTATGGCATTAGCTCCCAGACGCGACTTGTTCGCACTGCCATCAAGCTGGCACATCAGCTGATCAATACGGGTCTGCTCTTCAGCTTCTAGTCCGGCGAGGGCGTCGAAAATCTCGGTGTTGACAGCGCTTACAGCCTCCTCGACCCCCTTGCCCCCATAGCGCGCCCCCCCATCGCGAAGTTCCACCGCTTCGTGGGCTCCCGTGGAGGCACCCGAAGGAACAGCTGCCCGGCCAAAGGAGCCGTCCTCCAAGGTCACATCGACCTCGACCGTGGGATTGCCACGGGAATCGAGGATCTCGCGCGCAGTGATATCGACAATTGCAGTCATGGAACACCTTGGATGGCTCGCGGCGCCCTTCTAGGCGATCGCCGCCAGGGCTTCAAGCACCAGTAAACAAGGCTAGTCGCGCAACAAGGCGCCGCCGCCCCGCCCGACTCACTGTAAGCTCCCGCAGATACCTGGGAGGAGTGCCATGAGCGACTTCGCAACGCCTGACATGCTTTACACAGCCCTCGTCACCATGCTGACTGTGGTGCTGTTCTTCTATACCGGGGTTCTGGTCGGCCGCATGCGCGGCAAGCATGCTATCAAGGCACCGGCGATGACTGGTCATCCCGAGTTTGAACGGGCGGTTCGCGTCCAGATGAATACGCTGGAAAATGCTGTTGCGTTCATACCAGCACTGTGGGTGTCCGCGATCTGGTTCGGAGGATATATCCCCGCTGTTGCTGGTGGTGTCTGGCTGCTCGGGCGCATCCTTTACATGTTTGGCTATATGTCTGCGCCAGAAAAGCGCAGCACCGGATTTCTCATTCAATCTCTTGGGCTGGTTGTCTTAATCGTTCTGGGTTTCTGGGGCGTCATCCATACCTTTCTGATGATCTGAATTCAGCCGTCGGCCCAGAAGTTATGCTGCGCCAGCGTGCGCCTTGACGATCCGATCGATCGCTGTCAGTTCGGCAAGAAGTTTGGGAACGTCCTTTAAGTGAAGCATATTTGGTCCATCGGATGGGGCATGGTCGGGATCTTGATGGACCTCCATGAAAACTCCAGCGACTCCAGCTGCCACCGCGGCACGGGCAATGTAAGGCGCCATTTCGCGGTTTCCCCCCGATGAACTGCCCTGTCCGCCAGGCTTTTGTACGGCGTGGGTTGCATCGATGATTACCGGGGCACCATAAGAAGCCATCACCGGCAATCCCGTCATGTCGACAATTAGTGTATTGTAACCAAAGCTCGTTCCGCGCTCTGTCAACATTACGTTTGAATTGCCCGCATTCGTGATTTTACTAATCACATTCTTCATATCCCACGGTGCAAGAAATTGGCCTTTCTTTACGTTAACCGCCTTTCCTGTTTGTGCGGCGGCGACCAAAAGGTCCGTTTGACGGCACAGAAATGCCGGGATCTGCAGTATATCCACGACCTCGGCAACTGATGAACACTGCGCACGCTCATGCACATCCGTCAGGACTGCAAGCCCTAAACTTTCACGTATTTCAGCAAAGATCGGCAGTGACGATTTTAGGCCCAGCCCCCTCTGGGCATCGCTGGCCGTGCGGTTCGCTTTATCGAAACTTGTTTTGTAAACAAGTCCTACGCCCGCCTGAGCCGCCATTTCCTTCAGGGCACTAGCAATCTCAAGAGCATGCGCCCTGCTTTCAAGCTGACAGGGGCCGGCAATCAGCGCGATGGGGCCCTTGTTGTCAAAGCGGGCGCTGGCAACTGACACTTGCGAATTTGGCAATTGGGGTTTGGTAGGGGTCATGCCGCTTTATAGCATGCCAACTGGGCAGGGGCAGGAGAAGATGGTTCACCCTCCGTTCATTTCCACCCATGCAGCATGGTCACGACGTCACAGCTCAGGTTGTGCCCTAAAGGAGAATTTCTCCGATGACACTAAAGATCTTCGCAGCTCTGGTTGCCAGCGCCGCTCTCTTGGGCGTCCCAGCCCTGTCGGCACCGCGCCATGACAACGCGCCACCTCCCTCCAACACTGTGCAGCAGAGGCCTCCTCCTCCCGCCAGCCCACCGCCGCACCCCTTTGGTGCCGCAGCAGCCCGGAGGGCACAGGTTCTTGGGCAGCAGGACTTCGCTCGCCCGCCTGGTCCCTATCACCCTCCCGCGCCCACGCCAGCACAAATGGGCTACCGCCGAGGCCTTGGAGATGTGCCCGCGGCGAGCAGACGGCTTGGCCCTTTACCTCAGAGCCCTGCACGCTTGAGATCGCCCGGGCATTCCCCCTACTGGGTTCATGCTGGCTCCACCGGTCCTACCTCGGGTGGGCGTGCTGCCCAAGGCGGGCCACGGAATTCTGGCGCCCGCCGCCCTGCTCCGGTCACCCTGAGCCCGAGTCGCGGGCAAGCAGTTGGAAGTCACTCTCGGCAAGCGCCAGGTCAAGATGCAAATCAGTGGAGACAGCAGCACCACTTTGTTGAGCACAACCCTCCTGGAGGAACCGCACTATCGCAATCGGGGTATGGGCGACCTGGTCAGAATCCAGGTTATGATCATGGACGTACTCAACGTTACCCAGAAAGGCCTTTCAATCACCGGGATGCGCATCATTTCTGGGAGCGTGCCTGGGAACATGATTACCACGCAAACAGGCGTTATCGCTGGCAACCATATATCCGGCCTCATGGCTGGTATGCACAGCAGTGGCGCTTCGGCATGTACCTCCCCTACCAGTTCTGGACGCACAATTACTGGATCAGCAATTATTGGAGCTTCGGATTGCCTCAACCACCTTACGGCTACATCTGGGTGCGTGAAGGAAATAGCGCCCTGCTGATAAACGAGCAGGACGGCTATATTTTGCAGGTGATCTACAACATCTTCTATTGATCGCCAGAGGGACTGCGGGCCCGGACTCACATCATGTGGTGCCGGGCCTACGCCTAAAGCGAGACGCCGCGAACGCTGTGATAGACTTCTCTTACTCGTTGGACTGCTCGCTGCATGTCAGCCTCAATGCCTGGTACTGGCGCAGGCAATGGACCTGGAAACACAGACGTCACCCCCCTGGCTCGAAGGGTCCCGTGAAATAAGGCGAACTTTGCGGAGCCTCCCGGCAATAGGAAAACCTGTACGGGTTTGCCGCTTGCCACTGCCTCCGAAACCATATTCACGCTGTCGGAGCTGACCACGATCCAGTCCGCTACAGCCAACATGCCGAAATAGGGGTTGTCACCGCTCCCATCCCAGATGAATGCTGGAAGGCCTGCAAGGCTACGTTTTAAGATTGCTAGCTGGGCCTCTCCAGTCCGCCGCGATGGCGTCACAAGAACACTACCGTGGGTTTCACGCAGTACGCTGACGAGACCTTTTGCCAGATCCCACATTTCACGCTCGGAAAAGCGGAACGCACTGTTGGCCCCTCCAAGCAGAACGCTAATGTAAGGCCGCGGCAGGGGCCCAATCCGGCGAAGAAATTCCGGCACGGCCTGCTTCAGCTTCTGTGGTGTGACACGATGCAATGCTCCCAGTGTTGTCAAAACATTTCTACCCTGCAATCGATCATGAGCAGGAGTGATCACCAAATCGAAATGGTCCGGGGAAATCACCGGGTTTTGGATTTGCACAGTGACAGTCGGTTGCCCACTGCGCCTGCTCTGCCGTCGAACAAAGAGTGAAGCCTGAACTGATTTACGTCCAGTCGCAATCAGAAGATCCGGCCAAGGCGATTGAAGAGAAGCAGAATGGCCGTAACTGAAATTTGGAGGCACGCGTATATAGGGCGAGACCATCATCCATGGCCAACGTAGTGCCACGCGCTTTATAATGGGTGTAACTCCCAATGCCTCAGCAAGTCCCAGACACTGGCTTTCCATCCCGGGCTTGCCATCAGTGACAATCCAGCAGTCTACCATCAGAAACCGAACATATGATCAAAGCCAAAGCTGCCATCGGGCGAAAATGCCCCCTGGTAGCCAAACAGCCGGCACGTTTCATCGCGAATGATCACATACGAATTAGCGCCCGCAGAGACCAAGTTCTCAGACGAAAACTGCTCTTCAACACTCCACCACAATGAACCCGACGCCGGAATGGTAATTGTGGCACGGCCAACCTCCCGGCCGGCTCCACTCACCAATATAAGGTCAGTTGTGGACTTTTCCCGCCACTGCTTCGAAATCGGATAGATAAGATGGCACCAGGTTTTCAGCGGCGCAGGTGCTATACGAAGAAATAGCCTAGTACTAAGCCCAGGCGGTGGGCCAGAATAGGACTGTGGCTCCGATTTAAACGTCAATGCCGAATTGAAGATGTGAGCACCAAAGCTGGTCTCAGCAGCGTAACCGCTGCGCCTATTTCGATATCTAAAGAGCGCGTGTAGCCAACCATCAACTTCTCTGCCGACGCTAAAATCGTAGACCAATTCCACATGACCGGCGCTCTCGCCAAGATCCAAGGCAAGTTCGGACAAATCCACAGCCACGGATTGCGACCGCCTCAAATTGCCGAAATTATGTCTCGCAACGAGACGCCCATCCGCCGCGAAAAGCAGCGCTTTAACAGGTAAATGTTTCTGACTGGTGGCCATCGGTGTTGGCAAAGCCACGGAGGAATAATCTGCAACCGGAAGAATCGGCGCAGGCAAAAGAAAGCCTTTTCCAAAATTCTCGCCCAATCGGCATATTTCTGGATCCGGCGCAAGATCACTGCGTTCAACGTTGGGATGAGAAATGCGCCAGTGACCGCTTGTCGAGAGAATTTCATACCGCGGACGTACCAGATGCTTGCCCGCAAAAATCTCGATCTGTTGCGGCCAAACTGCTTCCGGCAGCAGTTTGGAAACGCTAAGTCGATAAGTTGCATATGGTGCTATGGCATCCATAAGCGGAACCCTTTCCCCACCACCCATCAAGCCAATGGATATTTCACCTGGAGGAATTGGGATTGGATGACAATTCTGCACCCAAAATATCACATCTTCATGGTCGTTGGGAGCTGGCAAGCCCGCATAGAAATCAGCTGGCCACGAATTTGCATCGTGAGTCTGAGAAACTAGAGCAAAGCCGTCAGTATAGGTGTCCAGGGCATATTTAACGACATCATGTCCTGCTGCACCAATAACATGAATGAACAACTGACCACAAAAATCGGACAAGCCAAATCGTGCACGTACCTCGGCACTATCTATAATCACTGCCCCCTCTGGCTCCGCGCAGGACATCATCCACGTCGCCAGAATTGAGCCGTCATCAGCGAAAAGCCGGCACCAAATGCTTACATTTGATGCACCATAGCGTGTCCAGTAATTGGCTGTTACCAGTCGAGTATGATGACCGTCTTCATCACGGAAAAATACAAAATTGGTGGCAAAGTTGAGTGTCGTAAGATAGCGATTTCGGTCACTGAGAATTTCCTCTGGAAGACGCAACGCAGCAAAGCTGATTACCTGCATTCCATCTGGCATCAGATGAGCTACCTGTCGCTTGGTTCGAAATTCATCGAAGCTCGCGATGAACAATGTCCGGGCATTTGTATCAGGCAGCTGAGTTACCGGCTGAGCTGACATGCCACCAAGGCTACCTGTCAAATGCTCGATATTCTGAACATAATAGCCCGAAACCTCGCATCCATTTAGCGGGTAGAATTCCGAGAAAGCGGAGGCAACTCCATCCGGATCATAAATCGCCACGGGGCCGGCATGGGTTAGGTGATCTAAGAGCACTTTTGCTTTTTCGCCAGCGAGAGGATGACTTAGCGCCTTATATAGTGACGAGCCTCCTCTCCCATTCATGAATGTCTCTATTTGCAACGGCATCACAGAGCCTCCGATGCAAAGAGGCGTTTCATAAATGCACTAAAGCGGTGGCGTGCGCGTTCGCGTCGAACCACAGCTTCGCTCCTCACCCAATTGACCTGAATGACGCGTCGTGGACCTTCAAATGGCTCGAACCCATGCCATGCCCTAGGCCCATTCTTGAATGCCAACAAGGTGCCGCGATCCGGCGGTACTTCGGATGCATAGTCGTCCAGGCTAGTAGGACTGCGTAGGAGCCGAAGACGCCCGTGACCGCTTTCCCAACTTTGGTTCATATAAAGCAGAAGCGTGACCAGCTTGAATTTGCTGTCAGTATGAATCTCGCCGTCCGCCGAACGGCTGACGCCACGGACGGTGACCGTGACTGGTCTATTCGTGAGATCAATATCCAACTTCTCGCAAACCAGACTCCGCATCTTGGAACCGGTCAAGGCGTCAATCAGCGCGGCAAAGCGTGGCCCGTACGACAGAGACGGCAATGGAAAACTTCCCGGATGTGAAATCCGTGGATAATCGGCCTCTATACCTTCCTGTGCGCCCTCGACTATGAAGCCTGGTACGATCAGGTGACGAAATGGGGCGTCGCTTGGCACGGTACGTGCTAGCGCTACAAAATCAACGGGATCAAGGGTGGTGGGAACCATTGGACTCACTTGAATATCATTATCTTTGGCACGGGCTGGCTGGGGCCGCGCTGGCTCCACAAACCCGCACCCCGGCTATATCCGCAGGCAGGCCTATCCGGCAACTGCGGCGGCTTTGGGGCCTTCGAGCCACCCCTTGACCAGGGGAGATACCGTCAGCGCACTAAAGTCGAACCTCCAGGCACCCTAAAAGGCCCAGCAGACAGCGGCAAGGAGCGGAAGCGCTGACCGGTTGCAGCAAATACCGCATTTGTAAGCGCCGGCGCGAGTGGCGGCACCCCGGGCTCCCCTCCGCCTCCATATGCCGCGTCACTGTCCAGCAGTACAACGTCAATACGTGGGCACTCCTTAAGGCGAACCATTTTATAGTCTGGAAAATTAGATTGCACGACACTGCCACGCTCGATTGTGATCATGCCGTACAACGCCGCGCTAAGGCCAAATACGATGGCTCCCTCTAACTGGGCTCTAAGACCATTTGGATTGACGGTCGTGCCAGCGTCGGCAACTGCAGTGATACGATGAACCTGCAGCGAGCCGTGCGAGTCGACTGATATGTCAGCGACCTCGCCAACGATCGTACCGAAGCTCTCAAACAGAGCTACACCAAGATGATGACCTGCTAGTGGAGTTCTCCACCCCGCCTCCAGGGCAAGCCGTTTAAGTACGGCTGTGTGTCGTGGCTTATGTTCCAGAAGAGATAGACGAAACTGTAGCGGATCAACTTTAGACTGAAACGCGAGTTCATCAACGAAACTCTCTATAAAAAAGCCATGCCATGAAGACTCCACGCTACGCCACGCACCAACGGGTACGGGCGTATTCACCTTTACGGACTTATAAAGCTGATTGGGAACAGCATAAGGGATATGGGCTTCCGGATTCGAACCATCCTCGGTCGTATATTGATTAATCCACGCCACTGGGCGATTTGCATCATCAAACGCCGCTTGAAACCGCGAGAGCACATTCGGCCGATAATAATCATGGCGCATGTCCTGCTCGCGGGTGAAGATCAATTTGATCGGTATACCTGGAATAGCCATTGCGGTCTTAACCGCATAGTCAAGATAATTGAAAGCACCAGGTAGGCGGCGGCCAAACCCTCCACCCAACTTCGTGACGTGAAACTGTACTTGATCCAGTGATAGCTTGGCGATCTTGGCGCAAAACGCCCGTGCGCCTAGGCCATCCTGCACTCCTGACCACACCTCGAGTTTATCGTCGTGATAAACTGCTGTGGCATTCATAGGCTCCATAGTAGCGTGGGCCAGGTAGGGTACCTCATAGACTGCTTCAAAGATACGCCCCTCCAGCGCACGCTCACCCCGGCCCTTCGAAAGATCTTCGACAAGTGGACCGAGATCAAGAGCCGATCTGCGCTTTTCATAGATCGCTGCCGTGTTGATGCTGGCATTCCCATTGTCCTGCCATACCGGTGCAAGTTCTGCGAGTGCATTGGTCGCCCGCCAAAACTTATCAGCCACCACAACGACTGCATCCTCAAGCGTAATGACCTTACGAACGCCCCTGCGGCCGCTTATCACGCCCGTATCAACGGATTTAAGCTTACCACCAAATACGGGACAAATTGCGATAGATGCGTAGCACATATTGGGTACGACGACATCGATTCCGTATACAGCGGTACCGTTTGTCTTATCTGGGATATCGGCGCGCGGCAAAGATTTTCCTATCAGCGTATAGGAACGTCGGGATTTGAGAGGAGGATCCAGGGGTGGATCAAAGCGCGCCGCCTCCCCCACTAACTCGCCATAACTAAAGCTGCGCCGCGTGGCATCGTGATACACACGGCTCATCCGCGTCGAGCATGAATCGGGTTCTACGTCCCAGCGCTCGGCGGCCGCGCGAACAAGCATAGTGCGAGCCGCGGCCCCTGCCACACGCATACCATAAACACCGGTAAAGCGGACAGCCGAAGATCCACCGGTGACCTGCAAATTCATGTGCTCGGCTATTAATCCAAATCCGCGTAGTGCCAACTCTCGCAAAAATGGCGGCATCGACTGTGGGTCGATTCCCTCGCGTGATAGACCAAATCCCTCAGCTAGGGCAGCATTGGCAAACTCAGGGTCAGCAGGTGCCTGTTCGCTCCGCACCTTGTTCCAGTCCGCATCCAATTCCTCCGCCGCCATTTGCGGCAATGCCGTGAAGATTCCTGTACCCATATCTTGGTGCGGGACAACAACGGTGATCGTGTCATCCTGCGCTATTTTGATCCAATTGCTTAAAAAGCGCTCCTGCGGCCCGGCCGCGAGGTGATCAAATCGGGCCAAACGGTCACTGGGCCAAAGTGCGTAGCCCACTATAAGAGCGCCGCTCGTTGCCAATCCGCCAAAAAGCACAAATCTCCGCGTTCTCATGATCGCGCACCTTAGCCTTCCGCCGACGCAACAAGTTCAGCTACCGCAGCTCGAATACGCTCATATGTGCCACAGCGGCAAATATTGCTAACTGTCGCATCGAGCTCATCCTGGCTCGGCTTCGGGTTTACCTTGAGAAGCGCGCTGACAGCCATAATCATGCCCGATTGGCAATAGCCGCATTGTGGGACTTGATTCGCCACCCAAGCCTTTTGGATTGCTGTGGGCCCACCATCTGTCAATCCTTCAATGGTGGTAATTTCCTTACCTGCCACAGCGGACAACGGGGTCACGCATGACCGGATAGCCACCCCATCCACATGCACTGTACAGGCACCGCAAGATGCAATCCCACATCCAAATTTCGTACCCTTCAGTCCAATCTCATCACGAATAACCCACAAAAGCGGCGCCTCAGGCTCCAAATCAAGTTGATGCACCAAGCCATTTATCTTTAACTCAACCACGGTTCCCTCCCCGGGCCAACAGTAAGAAGCTAGCACGTTCCGCCAGACATCGCGATGCCAGAAGCCGAGTAAGCATCACAGCCGCAGTGGGGCTACGAGGGCCTCTGTAGAGGGAGAAAGATTGCTCTTTGCGAGGTATCCGAGTGCGACGCCGGGGCCCGCCGTCGAGACTTTAAGACACGTCTACCCTCATTAATCTGCCACAACCCCAGCCCCGGAAAACCCAGCACAAACTCCCGGGCTCGCCTTACCAGGGAAAGAGCCACTGCCACTGCTGGATCAATACCAAATACCCCGCAAACTAGAACGTACCCACCCTCCTGAACACCGATAGCCGCCGGGACCGCAAATCCGAACGTGCGTAGTGCCGCCACCAAGCTGTCAATAACAATCGCTTCCGGAACGCTGACCCGCACCCCCATCAGGCGTAATACTATCCACGTCTCAAAAGCGCCCAATATCCAGGCGCTTAGGTGCATACAGGCTGCTGTGACTATACGACAATCCCGGGAAAATATCTGGTCAAACGCAAGCCGACTCTTTGATCCACTTGCCAAACCCAATGTCGGCCAGACTTGAGCCAATCGCACGGCGAGCTCTTCAAGCCAGCCTTTAATTCGTCGATGAACCAACCCCAGAAGAACAACAATCATGCCGACGATCAACGCTCCCAAAGCGGCAGGTCGCAAAGCACTGGATCGCGGCACCGTAAAAAAGAGAAGCATGACGCCTAATACACTATAAGGCAGCTTGGCCGACAGTTCGATCACAAGATCGGCAAGCATTGAGACAGCGACGGGTACCATCCGCATACCGGAAAGCGCCAGCGCTCGCGCCCCAATAACTATTCCGCCGACCTGACTAAATGGCAGAACTTCCGCAGCGGACTCTCTGACGTACCGTGCCCAAACAAATTTCCATATACGAGCCCCAGGAATGTCACGCCCAACGCTCCACCACGCTGAGCCCAGCAGCGCTAGTACCGGCACGTGGACAAGACAAACAATAGAAAAGCCCAACCACCCCAACGCGCGAAGTGCCTGGCCGATTCCACTTGTACCCGTATAGTAAATAACTCCGCCGAGTGTCATCAAGCTGACAACAAAAAAGATCGCGGAGAGATGTTTCATGCAGCGGCTTTGGCTCTAGCGGTCATCACGCCATCTCCTAGTAGCAGTCGAAGTTCATCCAGATAACGCCCAAAGCGAATACGAAGTAGCGTCGCGTTCAAGCCAAATTCCTTCAAGGAATAATTATGCTCCGCATAGCCGCCACGCGGATTCATATCGACGTAAGCACGAATTCCGCGACGAAATTCATCTGTCAAATTAAAGTCGCAGTGATCATACACCAGTTGAATAATTTTGAGAGGACTTGAGATCAAATGAGAGTAACATAAATGCAGAATTTTCTGATCTTGGTGTTTTATGAGATCTACCATCTGACTCGCGCCTTCTGCCCACCGGTCGCTCACTTGCCTACCAATTTCAGAGAGATCTACGTGGCGCGTAAAGGGTCTTCTGAGGAAATCGGTAAGCTTTGCTACCGAGGCGAGAACGCTTATTGGATCAAGATGTAAGACAATAATGTAGGCATCTGGATATACCTCTCGGATTGCATTGAGCGTAAATACGTGATCAGGGCACTTGAGTATCCAGCGACGCCCTGGGGACTGATAATCCAGATGCTGCAGAAACCGACGATGGAAGCGGAATTCATCAAGATGTCCGAAGCTATCTATCCACCGTGAATAGCTTGGAATATAGTGAGTAGTGTCGAAGCGAAGTGATTGAAATACCTGGGCTGTAATATCGGTGCACTCCTGTGGTGCATCCGCCGAAAGAGGGTGCATACCGTCCAGTTCCGGAGATAGCTGCCGAAATAGCCACAATTGACGCTCAACCCGCTGACGACAGTTTCTAGGGTCACCTTCCGCATAGGGATAAATTAGTTGCCAAGCACATGGCACAATATTTAGTGGATCAATTGATAATAGCGTATGTAGAAATGTGGTACCGCTACGCGGCAAGCCGGTGATGAAGACTGGCTGTGAGATCAATCGAAGACTAATCTGAGGTCTCAGGCTCTCTTCGTAGTCAAATCTAAGCTGATTGCGCAACGACCGTAAAATGTCGAACCGTGCGGCGAAACGACCAAAGACGCTGAGATTAGCCTCTTCCTCATAAGACCAAACGAGGTGCCGAAGTGGCTCAAAAAATTGCGCTGTCGTAAACTCGGATCGTCCGGATTCGTCGAGCGCCTCACTCAAAATTTCATCAACCTGAAGCCTCGGGCGAATTCCGATCAACTCAGCTGTTCGGTCAAACGTGCGAAATATGCTTTCCTGTACCAGGGGCATGGCCATACCAACCCGTCGCCCACCACCCCTTCATTGGTGCGCGGCAAAATAAAATCGGCATGACGTTATTCGAAATAACACCATGCTCGGGTGCCAATCCAGGGCCGCGTCGGGCCGACTATCCGGCGCGTACCCTCACTTTAAGTATGAAGTTCGGAATGGTTTCCTCGATGGCCATTAATTTTTACATACATCCCGCTCATCGCCGATAAATTGACATCAACAAATATAGAAATCAAAACGTTGGCGATCGCTAAGTACATCAGTGCAAATGCTTCTAGGACATATTTCAGCTGTAGGTGGACGGATCGGAAACTTCTCAGACCACCAGTCTCGCCTCCCATGCTTAGGACCTAGGCTTTGTCGTATCGCGAACACTAACAATGCGACATATTTTTATGGCATATGAACCACGCGTTACGGCGGCCCTGTGACGAATTTGGCGCATGCATCAATAAGATGTCACGTGGACTAAGTACTTTATTTTAGCGATCGGCTACTCAACAAAATCTCTTTGAAGCACGACCATCCACATCGCTTCTGCTTTGAGTCTCAGGGCGCGCGACGCCCTATCCAACATGCCCATAAAAGCAACGAAGCTGGCGCGCTACTCTACACAGTTACATATGCTAAAAATGTTCTTTCAAGTTAATGCCCTAGCCATCCTGCTACTCTTAGTGTCAGCTCAATCCCCCAAATTGGATGTCCGATCAAAGCCACTGAAAAATTGCGCCTTGACGCCAATTCTAAACGGCGGATAGAGCGATAATTCCTGCATTCCTCGGAGCGTGCGGCTCCATGGCTTATTCTGGACCACTCCAAGGTCGCGTCCAGCACACCGGAAGCAGCATTACCTCTTAGGATTTAGGGCATTTTCACATCAACATTCTGTTATGAAATGTCCTGTGGCAGTTTACCCAGGATAACCAATTGACGTTAAGGACAAAGTTGCACTGCAAGTAATCACTTCATGGCGTATACCGCCAAGTTTAGCGCTAAGCGCCTCATATCAATTTAGAGATTTTTCGCCTTCGGAGGCCAAGGGAAATAGCTGGCTACGTGCTTTTCCATTATTCTGGAGGATCAACTTGTAGTGGAGGAACCGGGATACAGCGCTGGATAGTCTAGGTAACCATGGACACCACCACCATAGAAAGTCTTCAGGTCCCACGCATTGACCGGACCATCGTGTGCAAATCGCTCTGGCAAGTCAGGATTGGAAATATAAAGTTTCCCGAACGCCACAGCATCCCCGAAACCATCGCTTAGCGCCTTCTGGGCGCTTTCAAACTCAAAGCCTTCATTAACAATATATGGACCGCAAAATGCGTCTTTTATAACTGGTCCAATACTGTCCGCTTGCCTTGACTCGCGAGCGCATAGAAAGGCGATCTTTCGCTTCCCGAGTTCACGTCCGACATAAGTGAATGTGGCGAAGCGGTTACTGTCTCCCATGTCATGAGCGTCTGCACGTGGCGCCAAATGCATACCAACGCGGCCAGGCTCCCAAACTTCCAAAATTGCATCAACCACCTCAAGCATAAGCCGTGCCCGATTTTCCAGACTGCCACCATATTTGTCGCGTCTTTGATTTGTGCGGTCCTGCAAAAATTGATCGAGTAGATAACCATTGGCGCCATGCACTTCAACACCATCAAAGCCCGCCAGCTTGGCATTTGCTGCACCCTTGCGATAGGCTGCAACCACGAGGGGTATTTCCTCGCTTCTGAGAGCGCGAGGAGTTTCATAGTCCTTCTGTGGCCGGAGGAGACTTACGTGCCCTGCGGGCCGTATTGGGCTCGGTGCAACCGGCAAGTCGCCACTCAGATACACAGGATCTGAAATACGCCCTACGTGCCAGAGCTGCAGGAATATTCGTCCACCAGCTTCATGCACAGTGCGCGTTACTGCAGCCCAACCTTCAGTTTGCTCTTCGGACCAAATCCCCGGTGTCGACGGATAGCCTACCCCCATCGGATCAACTGAGGTAGCCTCCGAAAGTATAAGACCGGCAGACGCACGCTGCCGGTAATAATCGGCCATTATCGGAGTCGGAACGCGGGTGTCTGGCGTCGCACGACACCTAGTAAGGGGTGCCATGATGATACGATTTGGTAATTCAAGCGCCCCTAGGCGCAATGGATCAAACAATGTGGGCACGGAAAATTCACCAAATTGCGTTTCTCTATCAAAAACAGTCAGCGCAGTCGCTCTCCTAAGGGCGAGGCAACAGTCCTTTTTTCTAACCCCTTTTTCTACATGAGCCGTTTAGCTTAAGCGACGAACAGCTTCGCTCAGACGATCAGCCAAGCGCGCAGCGTCATCACGTCGCTCGCGTTGCTCCGCAAGCACGTCTTCGGGGGCGCGGTTAACAAATTGGGTATTGCCCAATTTATCATCCAGTCTTGCAATCTCGTCTAGCGTCTTCCTGAGTTCACGTTCCAACCGCGCCCGTTCCTTGCCTATGTCAATGACATCGCCAAGTGGCAATCCGGCCAACGTCTCTCCAATCACAAATTGTGCGGACGCAGACGGAATCTCAGCACACGTACCTATCGTTGAGAGCCTCGCCAAGCTGATGATGGTATCCTTGTGTCTATCCAGACGTTCGAGCGTCTTATCTTGTGCCCCCTTGAGCAGAAGTGACACCCGCGACGCAGCTGGCACATTCATCTCCGCGCGCACAGATCTCACTCCAGAAACGATATCAATGACCCACTGCATTTCCTCCCTTGCGCCATCAGAGGCAGGGAACTGTGAAATTTCTGGCCAAGCACTCTCAATGAGAAGGCTTTCGCGCGGCTTACTGTGCTCAGACGTACGCGCCCAAAGTTCTTCGGTAATGAACGGCATAAACGGGTGCAGCAACTTAAAAATCTGATCCCTCACAAAAGCTGCAGTCGCCCGTGTCTCCTCGCGCGCATTGCTACTATCAACAATGGATTTGTCATCAATTACAGACAATATCGGCTTAGCGAATTCCAGATACCAATCGCAGAAAAGATCCCAAACAAAGTGATATGCCGCCTGTGCCGCATCATTAAAGCGCAACGCGCAAAGGCCATTTGTTATGGACTCCGTAGCATTACGCGTCTCAGCTAGTATCCATTTATTCAGCACTAGCTTAACTTTAGTCGGATCAAAGTTAGACTGCGTGACGCACTCATTCATTTCGCAAAAACGAGCTGCATTCCAGAGTTTAGTCGCGAAATTCCTATTTACTTCAACCCGACTCGCTCCAATGCGCATATCGCGTCCCTGCCCTGCGGCTAGGGCCAAGGTGAAGCGCAACGCATCGGCTCCAAATTGTTCTATCAGTTCCAACGGGTCTACGACATTTCCCTTTGTTTTGGACATTTTCACGCCCTTTTCATCGAGGACGCGGGTATGGATAAAGACAGTTCGGAACGGCACTTCATCCATGAAGTGCAGCCCCATCATCATCATGCGTGCGACCCAGAAAAATATAATATCAAAGCCAGTAACGAGAACGCTGGTAGGATAATATTTCTTCAATTCATGCGTCTGATCTGGCCAACCCAACGTGGAGAATGGCCACAGTGCAGATGAGAACCAGGTATCGAGAACGTCCGGGTCACGTGTCAAAAGTTTTCCGGACGCTAATCGACGCGCAGATTCCTCGCTTTCGGCAACATAAATCTGCCCATTTTCGTCGTACCACGCGGGAATTTGGTGTCCCCACCACAGTTGCCGAGAAATGCACCAGGGCTGGATGTTTTTGAGCCAATGAAAGTAAACACTTGCCCAGTTTTCTGGAACAAATCGCGTGCGCCCATCTTCAACCGCTTTTATTGCCTTTTCGGCCAACGGCGTAACGTTGAGATACCACTGCTCGGTTAGTAGCGGTTCGAGCACAACCGTCTTTGTCTTTTCATCATGCGGCACGGCATGTGTAATCGGTTCAACGCGATCGACTAAATCCAACGCTTCCAAATCAGCAAGCAATCTCTTCCGAGCTTCGAATCGGTCCAGTCCACGGTAGTACTCAGGTACAGTGTCATTCAGCGTGGCATCCTTGTTAAATATGTTCACAATCGGCAAATTGTTGCGCTTGCCAACCTCAAAATCGTTGAAGTCGTGTCCGGGCGTAATCTTAACGGCGCCACTTCCCTTTTCCGGGTTAGAGTGTGAATCGGCAATGATCGGAATAAGCCGATGCGTAAGCGGCAGGCGCACCATCTTTCCAACGAGGTCCCGATAGCGGTCGTCTTCCGGATGAACCGCAACTGCCGTATCACCTAACATGGTTTCGGGACGCGTTGTCGCGACGACAATGAATCTGCCTGGCTCATCAGCTATTGGATACCTCAGATACCAGAGGTGACCTTTCATTTCGATGTTTTCGACTTCTAGATCGCTAACTGCCGTCTGAAGCCTGGGATCCCAGTTGACCAAGCGTTTATCTTTGTAGATTAGCCCCTGACGATGCAACTCCACAAATACCTTGATCACCGCTCGGGAGAGGCCCTCGTCCATGGTGAAGCGCTCGCGGCTCCAATCTGCCGAGGCTCCAAGTTTGCGCAGCTGAGTTCCAATTGCGCCACCACTCTCTGCTTTCCACGACCAGACGCGCTGAATAAATGCCTCACGTCCCATTGCGGTACGGCTTTGCTGCTGCGCCGCAAGTTGGCGTTCCACCACAAGCTGCGTTGCTATGCCCGCATGATCCATTCCCGGTTGCCACAAAACATCTTTGCCGCGCATGCGCTCAAACCGGGCGAGCGCGTCTTGCAATGTATTATTGAGCGCGTGACCAATATGGAGCCGTCCCGTGACATTGGGTGGCGGAATTACGATGCAAAATGGTTCAGCATCGGGCCTGCGACCGCATTGAAAGGCGCCGGACGCCTCCCAAGCAGCGTAGATTCGATCCTCGACCTCTTGCGGGCGAAATGTCTTGTCGAGCATGAGATCCTCATTCGGCATATCAGATTGAAGTGACGTCCCCAACTGCCCACGTCAAGAGCCGCAACAAAAAAGGGATGGAACCTAATGCTCCACCCCTGCGCGATCATAAACTTAAGGTCGGATCAGCGGCCGGTGCGGGCCTTGGCGCGGGCAATCTCCTCGCGTACTGCGCTTGCCAAGAGATCAGGCAGGTGCTTGTCGAGGAGTTCCGCAAGTGCCGGCTGGATGCGGGTGATCAGATCGGGCGTATTCTGGTTCAGCCAGTCCCGCAGAACTGGATCGAATGCATCCCGAACTGCCCGGTCAAAGGCGGCGGCTAGAGTTGGACCCTCAAATGCTTGTGATGAGCGAGGTATGGCCGCGACCTCCGGCGCCGACGTGGCAGCTTCGATACTGCTTATGGCTTCATCAAAAGCGGACTGGGCGTTGGCACCGAACAAGCGTCGCCCCACAGCGCTCACAGGCTTCTCGGCTTGGGGCTTTGTACCAGAAGCAACGGGCGCTACCGCCTCCTCATCCTGGAAGACGACGTCATCCTGGTCCTGAGCCGGAGCTTCTACGACCCTGCCAGGGACTGGCGTGATCATAACCGGCGCTGGCTCCTCTTCGACTTCGTCGATCAGATCCAAGACCTCTTCCTCAGCTACCTGAGTTGGCGCTGCGGTAGGCTTCGCGTCCTGTCGTGGATCCTGCCGCGCAATAGCGACCGGCTCGGCTGCTGCGACGGGAGGCGTAGCTGGTTCCGCATCACTAGCGTCCTCCGAGATGATCTTGCGGATAGAGGCAAGAATCTCCTCCATCGTAGGCTCATGCTGGGGATTAGACATTCCGTGCTCCGCCGCGGTCACTGCACTCACCTGGAGAGCCTAAGACAGTTGCACAAATAAGGAAAGACTTGGTTAACTTATAAGGGTGATTCGTTTGGTACGCGCCATCGGGGTAGCGCGCCCCAAGGTGGCTTTTGTGCCTATAGTTAGGATCAGTCAGAAGACAAAGGCTTTGGCTTTGCGGAAGCCGGGGAGTATCGGTGCCACGGCATCGAAATCCTGCCTTTCGCCGATATTACGTCCCTTGCGAACATAAATATGCGCCTGGCCTAGAGTGCTACCGTTCATCACGACAGCAACAAGGCGCCCCCCATCAGCAAGCTGATCCAAGAGCGTCCCAGGAACTTCTTCTACCCCCGTGTCGATCACTATGACGTCATAGGGCGCAGATGACTTAAAGCCGTCGCTCAGCGCGCCCTGAACTACCTTGACGTTGTTTGCGTTCAGCGATCGCAACAGCTCACTCGCCGCGCGCACGAGATCAACGTCGCTTTCGAGTGCAGTCACGCTAGCCACCAGTTTTCCCAGAAGGGCGGCGGAATATCCAGTGCCAGCGCCTACCACAAGAGCAGACTCGCCCAACTTCAGATCCGCCAATAGAAGAAGTTTTGCTAGAGTGCGCGGCTCTATAAGAAACCGCCCGGGTACTATCTCCACCGCAGTCTCCGCATAAGCGAGGGCTCGTTGAAGCACAGGTATGAACCGTTCCCGCGGCACCTCAAGCATAGCCGCCTGAATGCGCCCGTCGGGCACATCTGAAGTGCGAACCTGCGATTCGACCATATTGAAGCGCTGAGCAGCGTAGTCTGGCATAGCTTGGATCCGGATTTAGTAATTGCAGCGCTTATAGGGTTCGCCGCAATCAATGACAACGCCGTGACCGCACCCCAGTCACCAATAGAGATTGTCGGCACCACAGCTACTCTGCTATAGGCTCGCCCCCTTGGGGCCACGTGGCGGAGTGGTGACGCAGCGGACTGCAAATCCGCGTACCCCGGTTCAATTCCGGGCGTGGCCTCCATAAGTAATATCAATGACTTATGACTAACTCTGGGTACAGGTGGGACTTTGGGTCCCTAGCGATGGATATCGCAACCTGAACCTGCCCGATGGCACCTTCCGCCCCAACGTGTTTCGAAATTTCCGGAAAAGTTGTCGCTGAATAACGGGGAAACCTCCGCAGGCATATCCTGAACAACTGGCGAGGATCGCACATAAAACAGCAAGCTTTCAGGGCTTTGAGGCAAATCAACCGTGATGTAAGCCAAAGTTGCCGTGTTGTAGTGAAGCCAGAAAGTTTTGGCGACAAAACGTATCCAATTTTATTATCATTTTCTAATGTTGACCCAGCATGGGTCAATCATGGGTGCCGTTAAGACTTAATTAACCGCATCGTGGCACATTCCCGACCGTCTTCTCTTGAAGACACCCCACCATTACCCAATGCCTTGGGGCCGGGTTCATTCCCGGCCCTTTCTTTTTTGAATATTTCCTTCTGTAGAGTGATTGGCAAGCTTGAATTGCCAAGTGGGAGAACTAGCTCCGCTAAGGCCCGCTGGGCCTCAATTTCAGGTCAAAGTTCTGGAAAACGCAATTTTGATGTAGTCTTGTGGCCGCGAACGCGCTACAGACGCGGCCCTGGCTGTTCCCCGGTAGCTCAGCGGTAGAGCAACCGGCTGTTAACCGGTTGGTCGCTGGTTCGAATCCGGCCCGGGGAGCCATTATTTTCAAAGGCTTAGCTGCGCCTCCAGCAATCACAGTGCATAAGGCGATACTGCCGAGCGTCCTCACTCATCGCTGAACGGCGCGACGCCGGCGGAGCTCTATGCGGCAAACCGGCCTGTAGATATGATGGACAAGCTGGCGCCTTGCCCACATCCTCACTGGCCCAGCATCAGCAAAAGGCTTTCCCAATGGATCGGATTTTGGCAGCGTGATCAGCAACTGGAATACACCTTAACCCGGCTGCCAGACTGTCCAACCATCCAGGACCAGCTCACCGGTGACATCACAGAGCACAACCCCGCCTGATTGTAACCAGTAGAACGACGTCAGTGCTGGGTGCTCGGAGCCACTCGGGGAGCAATCAAACCATCGGCCTACGAAGAAGCGGAGTTGCGTGACCTAAAGTAATCCGTCAAGCGCGATAAAGCTTCTGCTTCTGCTTCTGCTTCTGCTTCTGCTTCTGCTTTTGCTTTTGCTACCGCCACAAGCTCCTGGCTGGACAAGGCTTCGTTCCCTTTAGCGGTATCGGTGCAAACAATCTGAACGCAATCACCGCGCCACGTATCAATCGGTAAAACGCCCCTTTTTTATTTATAGCCGTTCGGTCACTGAAAGCGATCCGCCAGAGCAGCCAATTTCGAACAGATTGAGGCCACCGACGCTCGATACACGGATTTACTTCACGTCAAAACTGTGTCGCATGCGTACCTCCCATGTGTAATCGCAAGCTGGTAGTCGTCTCATCCGCAGCCCCTACCCTATTCCTCGACTCATCATCTAAAAGCCACCATGGCCAATAGCGATGCCGATACTTTATATTGTGCGGCTGAGCTTTTTCCTCATTGCGGCTATCAACCAAGACCGGGATTTATCAGATATTTCTCTCCTGTAGCCCGGCGATTATAGGTTGCTATGGCCGCAGGCGTTAACGCCTCAGCGAGCGAAATCACTCGGGAATAATGACTGGCAAAAGTTGTCTTTATTTCTTTAGCCACCCGCTGGCGCAGTCGTAGGGTTTCGGCAGGCCCGATTTTCTCAAGCAGCGGCGTTAGCAACCAGCCCCCAACACCCCAGAGCATGCCGTAGCTGCGGGTGAGTTCTGTAGGCGCAGAGTTCAGGCCGCCATAGATGTAAACCTGTTTGTGAATTGATGAGCCGTAACGGGTGTATTCCTTGGCTGAACGACTTGCTACAGCTTCCATTGCAGACAAAATTTGACTTGCAAGTTTCCCGCCACCGATCGCATCAAAAGCGAGCGTGGCGCCAGTCTCTGCTAGCATATTGATGAGCTCATCCATGAACCCAGGCTTGCTTGAATCACAGACACGTTGCGCTCCTATGCCCCGCAGTATCTCAAGTTGCGCTTGGCTACGCACGATGTTAACCAGAGGAATGTTGTCAGAAAGGCACGCTTTGCAGAGCATCTGTCCCAAATTGGAAGCGGCAGCGGTGTGAACAAGTGCTGAATGCCCTTCGCGACGCATAGTCTCTATCATGCCAAGCGCGCTAAGAGGGTTAACAAAACAAGACGCCCCTTCCGCTGCCGTTGTTCCTGATGGCAATTCGACGCAATCGGCAGCGGACAGCGTGCGATACTGGGCATACATTGCTCCGCCAAACATTGCGACGGTCTTTCCCAGCAGATGGCTTACGTTCGCTCCAGCCTTGATTACCTTACCCGCTCCCTCGTTTCCCACTGGCAATGACCGACCTTGTCGAGAAGCCATGGCGCGGCGATAAACCTCGGGTATGGGGGCTGTAACCACAGGGCTTTCCGTCGATCCAGAAAACCTGGCGGCGTTCATGTCTGCAACTCCGAATAGCAATCCAATATCAGACGGATTGATTGGCGTTGCATCAATACGCACGAGAACTTCATCCTCCCGCGGATCCTGGATCGGAACTTGAACGATCGACAATTCAAGTTCACCCTTTTCTGTAACTAATGACCGCAATTGACGCCCACTCGTGCCCATTGAATTTCTCCCAATGCTTTGCCGTGCCGGAATCAAAATACTTGTCTCTACTCAGATGTTCAAATCATATAAAAATTTCCGGGGCTTTAAATTATAGGCTCCGTCCCTGCACACTTTGCACCATAGTAATAAATTTCAATCCATCAATTCGTCCCGCGACCCTCTACTTGTAGGCACGCACTTTCTCCAATGACATCTTTAAATGAGCCAATCTACGGCTACTCTATCGCTTCATTGCAGATTACGTCGACGAGGATCGAATACATTCAGTCAATGAGAAGTGAGATAAGGTGCGCTGTCTTGATGCTCACCCTAGGAATTGGACAGGAATGTCAACGACACGTTCAAGGCGACCTAACGTACTTAGACTATCGTTCGAATATTATCATCGCGGCGCTCAATCCGGCGTCTCCGCCTGGGTGGGTGTCGGAGCTCTAATACGTCGCCGTTAATTCAGTGTACCAGGTCATCGGATTTGCCACATTGCTCCAGGGATTACTCCACACTGAGAGGTCCCATCCCTCGGCATCACTCGCGCTGCACCTTGGACACAGACGCCTCCCTACTTCCCAACCTGGCTTAATCAGGCAGTCGCCCATATACCGCTGCCCATCGGAAATCGGCGACCTGCAATATAAAATTACCCAGCCAAAACGCACCTTTCGCCCCGATCGCGCCCTTTTGGGTTCAGAAGCCAGTGCCGCCGGCGCGTCACCCGATCAATCTCAGGCAAGCCTAAGAGCCAACCGTTCTACTCAACGCCCATCCAGGCATGTTGCGGAATGATTAGGTCGCTCAAGCCCCCCTGAAAGCGCGCGCCACAGATGTTTATGCCGTCACCGACCGAGCCAGCCTGCCGCGACCAAATCACCGTTCACTCCTTCCAAAACCTGCCTCGTGCCACGAGACGTGAGTGACTTACCCAAACACTCTCGATCGGCCCCAGTTCCCTAAAAGCTCAGCCATAACGCTGTGGCCTACCGGTTCGATATCGCCTGCACAGCCGAATCAGGTCACGACGAGCGATAAGTACTTTGTTGCTGCCGTGGTGGAACATTGACCGATATGACTTCGGGGATTGAAGGTGCGGCAAAAACTAAATGAACTCCAAGATATCTCTGCAACTCATCGTAATCCTAGGCAAATCAATACCATGTTGCCATCTTCTCAGTCCTCGTTTGAGCCGCATCACTCCATCAGTGATCAGCTGAAGACGGGCATAAATGTCTCAATTAAACAAGTTTCTTGGGCCGAGGACCTGTAACCGGAAAACATTGATTTAGCTCAACGACATACCGTCAAAAAAGAACTGGTTATGGCGCAAACGATGCCAAGGCCGGCAAAATTGTGACACATAAACATAGCCCAAAAACTTCCCCCAACAGCACAGTTAAGAGCTTCTGGGGATCGCTCGGAGGTACCGAGCACTATATAACCCTAACGGCGAATGGAGAGCGCGATCTCGCGGGCCAGATCGCGGAAATCGAGCAACGATATTCCGCCACTCTCCGTGACCTTAATTTGTCTCCTGACACCGCTGTTTTCCGACGGATCTTCGTCAGCGACACCATGAATCAGGCCGCCTTGGTAGCCTCCAGTGAACTGGCCCAATCAAGGGCGGACAACCCAGTTGCTGTGTCGCTCATCCAGCAACCGCCCCTGCCTGGAGCTAAACTCGCGCTCCTTGCCTATCACATTTCCGGCGCCTCCAACGTCCGCAAGCAGGCGCTCTCAAACCATGATCTTTTAGTTGTCAAAAATGGACAGCGACATCTATGGACCACCGGCCTGTGCGCGGGACACACCTCATCAAACACCTCATCAGCCGCCCAGACCCGTCACGTTTTCACGGATCTAATCACCAGCCTCAAAGCGCAGGACTGTTCGTTATCTGAGCACTGCGTACGCACCTGGTTTTATTTAAAGGATGTAGACGTATTTTATCAGGGAATGGTCGACGCACGAGGAGAAGTCTTCGCCAAATACGGTCTGACTGCCGACACGCATTACATTGCTAGCACTGGAATCGAAGGGGCCTGCGCCCATCGCTACGATGTGGTTGCCTTAGACGCGTATTCCAACCTGGATCTCATCCCCGAACAGGTATCCTTCCTCAATGATTTTTCTCGCCTCTGCGCAACAAAGGATTACGATGTTCATTTTGAACGCGGTACGCGCATAGCATACGCCGATCGCGCCCATCACTTCATCTCCGGAACAGCAAGCATTGATACACTGGGTAAAGTTGTTCACGTTGGAGATGTAACACGTCAGGCCGAGTATGCCCTAGGACATGTCGAAGCGTTGTTGCACTCCGGTGGTGCTACGCTCCGGGATTTAGGGCACCTCATCGTCTATCTTCGTGATCCCACAGATTACGCGTGCGTCCGGGATGTTTTACACAATGCATTACCAGAGGTACCGGCCGTACTGGTGCAAGGTGCGGTTTGCAGACCACAATGGCTGGTCGAATTGGAAGGCATTGCTATTGCATCTCATGAAGCGAAATCTCTGCCATCGTTTTAGAAAGGAGTAGGATATGAATGCCGAAGAGCCGAACTTTGCCATGCTCAATGAAGAAGAGATTTCTATCTCCAAACTGCACACTGATCCCTATGAATATGCGTACGTCGAACAGGCCATCCGTCCGGAATATCGCACTGCAGTGTTAGCGGACTTACCAGTGATACCGGATCGAGGCAGCTATGGATTACCTAACTTAAATTACGGTCCAGCATTCGGTACGGTTATCAAAGATCTCACAAGCCAGCGCTTCAAACGCCTTGTGGAACAGAAGTTCGACATGGATCTCAGCAAAAATCCCTCTGTTATACTGATGATGGGGAACACAACTGGCCACTACAATGAAGGCTTCGCTCATCCAGACTCCAGGCACAAAATTGTAACTGTGATTGTAGGCTTTAGTCACGAATGGCCCTACGAAAAAGGGCGTTTGCGAGTTCTGAGAAGCTCTGACCGCAACGATTATGCATTCGAGTTTCCACCGGAATTTGGACACATGTTGATGTTCAAAGTGAGCGAAAAGTCATGGCACGGCTTTTTACCCCAGAAAGGTCCTAGGATGAGTTTGCAACTCTGCTATGTCGACTCTGAGGCATACGTACGGAGTGAATATGCCCGCCATGGAGTCAGTGCTTTCGCCAAATCTGTCCCAATGCTCCGCAAAATCATTGAATGGGCACCACGCTGACTCGTGGAAAAGAGGCTACGTTAATGAGTTTTCCTCCTCTACCCAGAGTGACAGATTTGGCGCACCATTTCGAGCGGGCGCTGCGTGAGTCCAATATCTCCGAAGCGCCATATCGTCGATGGAATCTGACAAACGTCTTTCCTGAGAGCATGTGTGTAGGAATACTAACCCTACCGATTGCACCGCCACTTATTGGCGATTGCTACGGCGTACGTGATCGACATAACGAAAAGCGCACTTTCTTCACTCCGGAATTGCGGAAGGATTTTCCAACTTGTGCGGTGTTCGCAGAAGCGATGCAGCACCCAGGGGTCGCCCGTGCGTTTGGCGAAGTATGCAACGTACCAGTCGAAGGTTCTTATCTGCGCATTGAATATATTCAGGATCTCGACGGTGCCTGGCTCGAACCTCATCGCGATATCAAGGAAAAATTATTTTCCATGGTTGTCTATTTATGCACCGGACCACACGCAAAGGAATGGGGAACAGATATTTATGACGAACACAAGAAGTGGATTGGCCGTTCCTCAGCGGAATTTAACTCTGCGGTGATCTTCATCGCTGGACCTAATACTTGGCACGGATTTGACAAGCGTCCAATTATCGGCGTGCGGCGCCTAATGGAAATCAATTACGTACACCCTAGCTGGCGTGACCGGGAACAACTCTCGTTTCCTGAACGGCCGATTACGGTCGCCTCGTGAGCTCTTCACATCACTCCCAGCCCTCAAATACGCCAATATCAACGGTACTCTTCCTAGGTCTGATATTGGACAAACTCCCCGTACGTTTGGTGCAACCAGTATTAGACGGGCTTCTACGTATTGTGTTGAGTCGTCACCCGGGTTGCCTGGACCGAATGGCGGACTGGAGCCGGGCACGGGTGCTCATTGACCCTGTAGATCTACCATTTGCGATCCTATTACGCCCTAACTCGGCTCACCCTAGTCTACAGGCCTATAACAAGGAGGAAGTAGTCGACGCCGATGCAATAATCCGAGGCCCCCTTGCTACCTTGATCGAGCTTGTCGAAGGTCGGGTCGATGGAGACACCCTGTTCTTTTCGCGTGAGTTGATTGTTCAAGGGGATACAGAAGTTGTTCTAGCGCTTCGAAATACCGTCGATGACGCCGGGATTAATATATTGGAAGATATCGCCGTGGCGCTTGGTCCCCTGGGTCATCCATTCCGGGCCGCAGCCAGTGTCGGGAGCAAAATTGCCAGTCGGCTGCAACGCGATCTAACAACACTTGGCGTCGCTGTAATCGCTCCTGCCGTCCGCCAAAGCGATGCACAAAGCATTCGAATTACACAACTGGAAGAAGAAATAAAAGTGTTGCGTCGACAGAGACCACGATCAGCCCGTCAGGTCGAGACATCAAATGAAACGCCCTGAATTAATATGCCCGGCAGGTACTCCGGCGGCTCTTAGAAGTACCGTCGAGGCTGGAGCAGATGCGGTATATCTCGGCTTTCGCGATGAAACCAATGCTCGCAACTTTCCAGGACTAAATTTTAGCCGTAAGGAACTAGAACAGGGTATTGCATTTGCTCACGATAACGGAGCGAAGGTCCTCGTCGCTATAAACACTTTTCCAAGGTCCGGCTCACCCGGTATTTGGCATAACGCGGTAGACGACGCAGCTCGACTAGGTGCGGACGCCGTAATTCTGGCTGACATAGGGCTTCTTGACTATGCACAACGGCGCCATCCAAATCTTCGTTTACACCTCTCAGTGCAGGCAGCTGCGTCCAATCCCATTGCTATCAGCTATTACGCCGAGCAATTTGGTATCAAGCGCGTCGTGCTACCACGGGTTCTTACCGTGCCTGAGATCGCGGAATTAAATTCCTCAATTTCCTCGGTGGAAACGGAGGTTTTTGTATTTGGTGGTCTCTGCGTCATGACCGAAGGGCGTTGCATGCTGTCATCTTACGTTACGGGCCGGTCTCCAAACATGAATGGCGTTTGTTCACCTGCATCTCACGTACGCTACGTCGAGACTGCACGCGGTGTGGCCAGTAACCTGGGCGAATATACAATTAACGAGTTCGGAAGAAATGAACCCGCTGGCTATCCTACGCTCTGCAAGGGTCGCTTTGTTACTCAGGGAAATGCCAGCTATCTTTTTGAGGAACCCACCTCACTAAATACACTTTCCATTCTTCCTGATCTCATTAAAGCAGGCGTATCTGCGTTTAAAATTGAAGGCCGGCAGAGGGGGCGTGCATACGTTGCGGCTGTTGTGGATGCCTTTCGGCAAGGGATAGACGCCGTCATGGCGGGAAAGCCTGTGCCAGACATCAACTTAGTTCACATCACCGAGGGCGGCCGCCAAACAACAGGCGCCTATGAGAAAAAATGGCGATAAACGTAACATCATCAAAGCTCACTCTGGGGCCGATTCTCTTTCATTGGCACCCTAACGCATGGCGTGACTTCTATTTTCGCATTGCCGACGAATCTGACATAGATACTGTTCATGTTGGAGAAGTAGTGTGCTCAAAGCGTACTCCATTTTACGACAAGCTGATTCCAGATGTGATAGATCGTCTTGCGGCTTCTGGAAAGGAAGTAGTTTTATCATCACAGGCACTTATTATGAGTGCGAGCGAACAGAAAGTAGCCCGTGATCTAACGACAATGGAACAGTTCTTTGTCGAAGCCAATGACATGACATTGTTTCCCCTGCTTGCCGGAAGACAGTTTGCCGTTGGCCCTTTCGTAAATGTATATAATGAGGGTACATTGGCTGTTCTGGAGAGCATGGGAGCTGTGCGCATATGTCTGCCAGCCGAATTGCCGAAGGAGCGTCTCTGCGAACTTGCATCCCGGGCGAAGGCAGATCTGGAAGTGCAGGTATTTGGTCGTCTGCCGTTGGCTATCTCAGCGAGATGCTACGCAGCCAGAGCGCATAATCTTTCTAAAGATGGGTGTCTGTACGTTTGTGGTCGAAACTCCGACGGATTGGTAGTCCGCACGTTAAATGAAAAGTCTCTTCTCGCCGTTAATGGTACACAGACGCTGTCCTATCGTATGGTCAATCTTTTGGCGGAGTTACCGTATCTGCAGAAAATAGGCATCAAACGCTTTCGCATCTCGCCACATACGGTTGACATGGTTTCCGTGGCGCAAGTTTTTCGCGAAGCCATGTCAGGAGCTATAGCCCCCGACACAGCGAATGCCAGGCTCCAGGCAATTTGCCCAGACACGGACTTTTCCAATGGTTACTTTCATGGAGAGCCAGGTTACGCCTTTGTCGAAGCCGATTGATGCCTGAGTGGACATCTCATTGCTTCAGTTCGACCATTTTCCCTTAATCTGCGCAATGCACTCAGTGTCATAAGCTCTGACTGCAGATAACAATTTCGCTGCATTCATCATCAAGGCCTGCGCCCGGAGCATCTGCATTAGCTTTTGCTTTGCCCGCCCATTTTCCGGACGCGGTTACCCGTAGTTGCGTTGCGAATCTGCGGGACTCACGTCAACGAGACAACACTAAGATAAGCCTGAAAGCGATTTGTCCATTTAGTGACCCCAAGCCCCATCCAGATCAGTGTGCCTGGTGGAGCCACAACAAATTTACCCTCAATAAGGCATTCGCGAAATTTGCACGCTAACAAATGAGATCACCGACATCTCTTCCTAAGCACATACAGATGTGACGAAAGAGCTGCCGGTGATCGAGCAAAGTCAGGGCATCACATTACGGACTCAATTTTTTGCCGGGCACCACACCGGTCAACTGGTGACTTAACATCACTTGATTGAATTTCTGCACTTCCGTGTCAAGAAAATGATCATAATTTGCGATCGCAAAACGATACTCACGGTCGTAGATGGCTTTTACCTCAAGTTTAGGCGCGGCTGGTACCGCATCGGACCCTTCCAGCAAATACGTCAGCATCTCAAGATGCTCTCGAATTTTATCGGGAACCCGCAGAGTAGACTCCTCTGCTCCGGCATTGCTGGTGATCTCCAACTTCACGGCTTTAGCAGCTGCCTCAAGAAATTTAACTTCTTGAACTACCACTGGCTCTTCCGCGGTCGCCCTCGCAGCGACACATAGAGCCTTTGCCTGCACATCGATTGCATGCAGACGATTAAGGGCTACATCTAGTTGCGAGAACTCATGCAACACTTGCTCAGATAAGTTGTACCGTTGCTGCATCGCAGCAAGCGTGCCATCAGAAGCCGGGTCATTGACGACGGTGAAAGTTTGCGACGCCGTGTGATCACCAATCTTTAGTGTCGCCATGTAGGTACCGGGTGGAAGCATTGCGCCAGCCCTTGGCCCTTTCTGAAACTTCAGCGGCGTTTGCCAACGAACTGGTCCCTGCGAGCGCAGATCCCAGTGAACACGATGCAGACCAGCTTGCGTTGGCACCCACGGCACCAACTTTTTATTTGAAGGCGCCAGCACATCGTCTTTAACGCGGAGACTTTCCGAGCTTCTTGCGTTCCCCTCATTTTTCGAACCGAACATAGCGGGCGTCATTGCTTCCGGCTTACCCTTGTGAAAGCCTTTAAGCGTACGCACAACTTGGCCGGAAGCATTGGTAATTGTCAGCTCACCCGAAGTCTTAGAACTCTTGGATAGATAGTAGTTAAATGCTGCACCATAGGTAGGGTTCTGTCCGTAAAAGGTTCCGTCGCCAAGATCTTCCACATAAGACCACGGCCAATAGCGAAGGGCAGCTTCGGGATGAAATAGCGTCAATGGTGTCCGCGCGATCTGCGGATTGAAATTCTGCAATGGCGTCAGGTCATCTAATATCCAAAGGGACCGACCATGCGTCGCCACAACGAGATCGTTATCACGGGTATCAAGCGCAATGTCATAGACCGACGCATCGGGAAGTCCCAGTCCGAATAAATACCAATGGTGGCCACGATCCCACGAAACGTAAAGGCCGTTTTCTAATCCTGCATAATAGAGATTGGGGTTATGAAGATCCCGACGAATAACGTGGGCATAAACGTCTTTAGGCAGGTTTCCGCTCACGGACGTCCAACTGGCGCCATAGTCATGACTGCGGAATAAATAGGGTTTAAAGTCACCGCTGAAATGACGGTCGATAGCAATCAGGGCTTCCCCGGGATTGTTAGGCGATACGTCAATTGACTCGATGCGTCCCCACGGGCCTACCCCAGACAGATTTGAGCTGACGTTTGTCCACGTCTTGCCACCATTTCGGGTTAACTGCACCTCACCATCGTCAGTCCCAACCCAGATCACATTGGGATCCGAAGGCGCAACGGAAATCGTCAAAATTGTGTCGTAAGCTTCCGCACCGGAGTTATCCTTAATGACCGGCCCACCAGAGGATCCCTGCTTAGCCTTGTCGTTGCGCGTAAGGTCAGGACTAATAACCTTCCACGTACGACCACGATCGACACTTTTGAAGACAACATTTCCACCCGCATAGATCACCTTCGGATTGTCTGGAGAAACTGCTAGCGCAGCTTCCCACGCAAAGCGATAAGGAAGTGAAGCGACACCCTTGCCAGTGAAATCACGCGGATAAGGTTCTATATCCCGCGACTGCTCCGTAGTGCGATCAAAAATTTGATAATCACCATTTTGCGTACTGTTGTATATCAGGTTGGGATTGTCAGCTGCCGGTATTGCATACACTCCATCCCCACCGTTGAGCGAATACCACATACGATTGAGGATACCGCTTGGATCCTTACTCCAGCTCGGACCACACCATGAACTGTTGTCTTGCAGTCCACCGCAAACCTGGTATCGAATGCCACGACCAACGGCGACGTGATAAAACTGTCCAATCGGAAAGTTATCAATAAATCTCCAGAGCTTCCCGTTGTCCCGGGAAATGGCTATTCCTCCGTCATTTCCATCGATAATTCGCCCACTACCATTGGGGTCGATCCACATAGCATGGTAGTCTACGTGAATTTTTTTCGCGATCTTATGAAAGGCCCGCCCTCCGTCGCTGGAGACAAGCAGATCGTTGGAAATCGCAAACACATGATTTGGACGTTTCGGATCTACCTCGATGTGCGAAAAGTAGAACGGCCGCGCGTCGACCTCTTGGTTTTTGCTTACGAGTGTCCAATTCTCACCGTAATTGCTTGATCGCCAAAGTACGCCTTCGTTAGAGCCCATGACGGCATAGACGACGTTAGGTGAGCTTGCGGCAATTGCTAGTCCAATCCGCGTCACCGGTTTCGTCGGTAAACCATGCCCTTTTAGACGTTTCCAAGTCACGCCACCGTCAAGTGATTTGTAAATCGCGTCTTTGGGACCACCCTCAGAATAGGTCCAAGGCTTACGGCGGTACTGGTAGGTTGCAGCAAAAATAATCTGTGGGTTGGTGGAATCGATTGCCATATCTGAAATGCCAACGTCAGGCCCTCGGTAAAGAACCTTTGTCCAGCTCTTTCCGCCATTTGTGGTACGGTAGACCCCACGCTCAGGATTGTTAGCCCAGGGGCTGCCCATTGCAGCGGCAAGCACGATGTTTGGATTAAGGGGATTTATGACGATCCGGGAAATTTGAAAAGTGTGAGCAAGGCCAACTTGTTTCCAATGCCGGCCGCTATCAGTTGATTTATAAATGCCATCGCCAAACGAAACGTCATTGCGAACGTTTGCCTCACCAGTGCCTGCCCAGATGACTGACGGATTGCGCGGATCAATCGCAAGAGCACCGATAGAAGCAACCCTCTGATGTTGAAATAGTGCTCTCCACGTGATGCCACCGTTTGTGGTGCGGAATACACCGCCATCAGCGGTACCGACATAATATAGGTTGGCATTGCCCTCCACACCAACCACCGAAGTCACCCGCCCTCCCGTAACAGCTGGCCCGATCTGACGAAAATGAATGCTACTACCTACCTGCAACGGGAGCGTCGTAAGGCCTTGATGGTTTTCTGTTTGTGGACCGGCCTTCGCGGACCAAGCTGGAGGGATAAAAAGTACGCACGAAAGAGCCGCTATGGCTGAGAACAGGCGGTGTGATGACATGATTGGCCTTCTGATGATTTACGCCCTAGAACCAACCATGTTGGCCTCAGGCTTTGCTACGACCATTACCCGGATGGCAGGTTGCTGACCAGTCTTGAGGGCGGACAGAGCACATCGTCAACTGCCTTCTCTTCATGGGCGAGAATTCCTGCGCGCATTGACCAAATATTGCCTTTGGTTAGCAGAAAGGCATTCCTGACTCCGTGACCACAGGAACAACCGTCGGAAGTGACTTAGCACCAGATGGAAATCTATTTGCTGTGACACAGCACATTTTTACAAATAATATCATATAGATAGACGATATTTATACACAGCAGTTATGCAATGCAGCATTTCATCTCGGTGGCGCGAAAGTGAAGGAGGATGCCGCTAGCAACTGCTGCAAACACAGTCTGGACGGGCGAGCATTGAAGCTGCGTACCACCGAGCCCTACTCGCCACAGCGGGAAACTGCGTTACTCACTTCACGAAACGTTGAAAGAAGTGACACCGCTGTGATCCCTCCCTGTCGGAAGTCCAAGCCGCCCCTGTTTGTTCGCCAACATCACCACAGCAAGGGCCATGCGCAGGACATCGTCAGACAGCCTCCAATCTCGGTCTTGTTAAACAGACGGATCAAGGTCTTTGATAAGACCGATTAATCCAAGCACCAGAGCGCATTTCGCCAAAGAAGTAGCTACCCGCAGCCTTAAGACGGAAACCACCCATAGTGCGTCGTCCAATCTCCACGCACTCAGGTAAGCTCCCTCTAGCCGATGTAGAGGACCTGGCGCCACAAACGATTACAAGCGAGCCACTATCAAACCGTCCGCAAGTATATGCACTACCTTGTTGACGAGAGAATCCTGAAGTGATTCGCTTTTGGCATGAGAAAGGATGATGCCCGCAAACTGGATCATGCCACGCTGGAAGCGATGCGCATCCGAGCCGTGCGCAGCGTGCAGACTGGGGGGAATCCTGATGTTGTGGCGCGATCTTTGCGGATCAACCGGCGCACGATGTACGGATGGCTGGCGCAGTATCGGCAAGACGGATGGGGAGCGTTGAGGGCGAAGCCACTTTTTGGCAGGACGCGCAAACTGGATGGGCGCGCGAGATGGTGGCGAAGCTGATCGCAGACAAGTTCGGCGTCATGTTGAGTGCCAATTCAGTTGGCCGGCTGCTGGCGCAACTCAGCATCACCTGCGAGAAGCCTTTGCACCGTGCACAGGAGCGAGACGCGGCTCTGGTCGAGCAATGGCTCAAGAAGGAGCATCCAAAGATCAAAGCCCTGGCGCAGGTTGAAAAGGCTGAGATTTTCTTCGGCGACGCCGCCCATATGCGTTCCCACCATCACGCAGGGCGTACTTGGGGCAAGAAGGGGGAAACGCCCGCCGTCGAAACCACGGGTGCACGCCATTCCCTGAGCCTGATCTCGGCAATCAGCGCGCGCGGCCAGATGCGGTTCATGATCATGCAAGCAGGCGGGGTCATTGCTGCGGTCTTCAGCGAATTTCTGAAGCGCCCGCTCATCGGCGCCAAACGGGCTATTTTCTTGGTCATCGATCGCGGACCTACCCACATTGCCAGGAAGACCAGAGCTTTTGTCGACAGCCTGAACGGCAGACTGCGGCTGTTTTATCTTCCGCCCTATTCGCCCGACCGCAATCCTGATGAACTGGTCTTGAAGCACCTCAAAGCCGACACTGTCGGCCGCATGGCGACCACCAGCAAAGCTGATTTCAACGCCAAGGTCCGCGCCTCAACGCGCCAGTTGCAGAATGATCCAGATAAAATCCGCTCCTTCTACCCAAAGCCATCCCTCAGATATGCCGCGTGAATGTGCATCTATTTATGGACGGACTAATATGTCATAGATACCATCGGATCGCGCGCCGCCCCAAAGGTTAGGCCATAGAGAATAGAGATCGTGTTTCACACGCAGGCCATCGCGGTTCCGCAGCAGTGATCACCAGCGCGGCGAACCAGAAGCGATGGCCGGCCTCTAGTTCATTGTCAGCCAGCGCCGCCGTGTGGATTTGCACTGGCCAGGCCCGTCACGGGACTTCCCTTCCCGCCTGTGTTGCGAACAAAGCCTCAGCAAGGAAGCGCATTCGAGGCGTTGGCTGAACCAAGGAAGAGAGGCTTCGTAGGCTGCGGCAATCGTGGAGACGGCTGCAATCTAGGCGAATGCGTTTTCGCGCGCCTGCTCAAAGAAAGGTCCTTGCCTGCCTCTCCATTCTCCGTCAGCGGTCCTCTTTAGCTCCGCCGGCCTCACCTCTGGCCTTTTCTGTCAAATTGCGGCCAAAGGCTGCCTCCGCACCCGCACTCCGAAAGCAGCTTTTTTTCTGGTAAGGCTTCCGCGAAGATGCCGTCCGGTGCGCGTTCGGAATTGGCGTCTTGACTGCGGAATTCGCGCGCCGAATCCGGAAAAGTTGGAGACCCCACTTGCCGGGGTAATGAATTTATACAAATAATTTCAAATAGATAGGTTCGAAGTGCTGCTTCTTATCGATAATTACGACAGCTTTACGTACAACCTTTTCCACTTTTTGGGGGAACTGGGTGCGAAGGTAGAGGTACGCCGTAACGACGCACTCTCCGTCCAGGAAGCCCTCGGCCTCCATGCGGACGCCATCGTACTTTCTCCAGGGCCATGCACGCCGGACGAAGCGGGAATTTGTCTTGACCTCATCCAGGAGGCAGCAGGGACCGTTCCTATACTGGGCGTTTGCCTAGGTCATCAGGCCATCGGGCAGGCCTATGGAGGGCGCGTCGTGCGCGCTCGCGAACCGATCCATGGCAAACTCTCCCGCATTCACCATTCCGGCCAAAGCGTTTTTCGTGGGCTCAATAACAACTTTCAAGCCACGCGCTATCACTCCTTGGTTATTGCAGAGAACAGCATTCCAAGTTGTCTCGAGGTGACGGCGCGTAGCGAAGACGAAAGCATTATGGGAGTGATGCATAAACGCCATCCGGTGCATGGTGTTCAGTTTCATCCCGAGAGCATCGCATCCGAACAGGGCCTCGCACTTCTGGATAATTTTTTGAAGATCGCACGTGACTTTACCCGGGAGGGTGCATGAGCGATCTCGCCGAGGCACTGCGGCTCCTAGTGGCGGGGGATACCCTGTCAGCCGTGCAATCTGCAAACGCGGTTACCGAAATCATGAAGGGAGAGCAACCGCCAGGACTTATAGGGGCATTTTTAACCGCTATGGCGATCCGCCCTCCCTCAGTAGAAGAGATTGTCGGAGCAGCAATGGCGATGCGTGCAACCATGACCCGCATTGAGGCTCCTCCAAATGCAATAGACCTATGCGGTACAGGAGGCGATGGCAAAGGGACCTACAATGTTTCAACTGCGGCAGCCATAATAGTGGCTGCCTGCGGCATCCCTGTGGCCAAACACGGAAATCGCAGCGCATCTTCGCGGGCAGGCACAGCTGATGTCTTGGAAGCACTCTCGCTGCCGATCGATCTGCCTCCGGCAGAGGCTCAGTCTGCTTTGCAGAACGACGGATTCGCATTCCTCTTTGCACCTTTATACCATGGTGCGATGCGTCACGTCGGCTCCATTCGGAAGGAGCTGGGCTTTCGTACGATTTTCAACCTACTCGGCCCCCTTTGCAATCCGGCACAGGTTAGATTTCAGCTCCTTGGGGTATTTTCTGACGAGTGGGTGGAAAAATTAGCCTATGTACTTCGGGAATTAGGAAGTACACGTGCACTCGTGGTTCACGGCCATGACGGCCTGGATGAATTGACAACTACAACCAGCACGCTCGCAGCGGAGCTGAGGAATGGGCAAATCACACTGCGCCAAATTGAACCCGAGGAAGCAGGTCTTTCCCGCACTGTAATTTCGCAACTAATTGGCGCCGACACGAAACACAATGCGGCAGCACTCCGAGATCTTCTAGGAGGAAAGAAAAACCCATTTCGTGATATTGCCTTACTTAACAGCGCAGCAGCCCTGCAGGTCGCAGGTCACTCCGAGACACTGGTAGCGGGGGTCCGTCAAGCTGCGATGGCTATTGACGATGGCCGGGCCGAACGGTTGTTGCTCCGACTGATACGCACGAATCGCAACCAGGACAAATGCTAATGAGTATTCTGGCTCGTATTGCCGCCTACAAGCGAGAGGAAATATTAGCAGCCAAAGCCCTCGAGCCACTCAACGAACTGACTGCAAGACTGCAAGATGCAGATCCACCTCGAGGTTTCAGAGATGCCTTACTGAAGGCCCAGGCGGAAGGACGCTATGGCCTAATTGCAGAAATAAAAAAGGCGAGCCCATCAAAAGGACTCATCCGGCCTGACTTTGATCCATTCGAGCTTGCGCGAGCCTATGAATCCGGCGGAGCTAGCTGCCTCTCGGTATTAACCGATTTCCCTTCATTTCAGGGGAGCCCACTCTATCTGACTCAGGCAAGGTCCGCGACAGCACTTCCCGCTTTGCGTAAGGACTTTCTCCTGGAGCCATACCAAGTCGTACAATCACGCGTGCTTGGAGCTGACTGTATCCTTGCAATCATGGCTTTGGTTGACGATGAAGAGGCCTACGCAATCAGCTCCGAAGCAGCGCGCTGGGGAATGGATGTGCTTGTAGAAGTTCACAATGAAATCGAGTTAGAACGAGCATTAACCCTTAAGCCAGCGATGATAGGTATCAACAATCGTGACCTTAACAGCTTCGTGACTGATTTAGGCGTTACCCTACGTCTTGCCAAAAATGTTCCTAAGGACATATTGATCGTAGCAGAAAGTGGATTATCCACGCCAACCGATCTACGGCGTTTAGCATCAGCTGGTGTGAGTTCATTTCTAATCGGCGAAAGCCTCATGCGCCAAAAAGATGTGTTTAAGGCTACCCGTGAGCTACTCGCACCATGACCAAACTCAGCCATCTTGACGAACAAGGGGCCGCACACATGGTGGATGTGTCTGCTAAAGACATAACAACCCGCCAAGCCTGCGCGGAAGCCATTATCCAAATGTCCGAGCAGGCGTTTAGTGCGGCAATCACCGGTACCGGACCAAAGGGTGAGGTACTGGCCACTGCCCGCATCGCTGGGATCATGGCCATAAAGCGCACAAGTGAACTGATTCCTCTCTGTCACCCACTTTCCATTAGTAATGCAGCAATAGACTTTGAGCCGTTACCAAAGCAAAGCGCATTGCGCATTTTGGCAACTGTAAAGACGGACGGGAAGACCGGTGTTGAAATGGAAGCCTTGACAGGCGCCAGCATTGCCGCCCTGACGGTCTACGACATGATCAAAGCGATAGATAAAGCCAGTCAAATCGGCTCAATTCGTCTGCTAGCGAAATCAGGTGGCAAAAGCGGAGCCTACTCAATTCCGCAGTCACACACGCACCACGTATCAAGCGGGTTTCGTGACGCCCCGGCGCGAGGATTGGGCAAAACCATGACGCCAACGCAGCGCTCCGTTACTCCAGCACAAACTCTAGGAGGCGGGCCCCGTCAAGCTTTGCGCACATTCATGATCGAGCATCATCTGCGTGCTAGTCAGTGGGCAAAGGCGGCAAATGTTCCGGTTGCACAGATCTATGGCTTTTTGACTGGAAAGACCCACACCATAGCTCCTGAAACTCTCTCAAAACTCGCGTCCGTTGTAGGCGTTCGTCCCCAGGATCTGCTCGGGAGCCACGAATGATTTCGGTAAACGAAGCCGTGGAGCGAATTGTATCGGCATTCAACCCTCTGCCGTCGGAAATTGTGCCTATTGCGGACGGCTATCGCCGGGTAATCGCAGAGGATGCAATTGCAAAGGTCAATCAGCCACCTTTCCCCGTGTCAGCAATGGACGGCTATGCGGTGCGCTACGTCGATTGTACTACAGCGGGCTCCATTCTTAGTGTCGTCGGGACCGCCCCGGCTGGCAAGCCATTTTCCGGACGCCTTGAGAGTGGACACTGTGTACGCATCTTCACCGGCGGCGTTGTACCAGATGGCGCCGACGCCATCGTGATACAAGAAAATGTCGATATCTTAGATGGACATCAGGTACGCTTGCGTGTTGTCGCAGAGCCTAACCGCCACATTCGCCGGGCAGGCTTGGATTTTTGTCTCAATGACCTTCTTGTGGCCTCCGGAACGCGTCTTTCGGCTCGTGATCTCTCGCTCATCGCCGCTGGTGACATTGCCGAGATCAAGGTCCACCGCCGGCCACGCATCGCGATTGCGGCTACCGGTGACGAATTGACGCCGCCTGGCGCTAAAAAGATCAGGGGGGAAATTGTCGCTTCCTCTGGCTATGCGCTGGCTGCCATGATCGAAAACTGGGGAGGCACAGCAAACTACCTTGGAATTATACCGGACCGCGAGGAGGCCATTAGCAGCCTTCCCGAGCGTGCCCAAGATGCGGATCTGCTTGTCACGCTGGGGGGCGCATCTGTCGGCGACCACGACCTAATCCAAAAGGCACTGGAGCCACGCGGTTTGCGGGTCAATTTCTGGAAAATTGCCATGCGCCCAGGTAAGCCACTGTTGTTCGGACGGGTTGGAGATTTGCCCCTCTTAGGGTTACCCGGCAATCCCGTTTCTACCATTGTATGTGCGCTTATCTTCTTGAAGCCAGCAATACGGGCGATGATTGGTGATAAATGCCAGGCTGTTCACCATTACGCCAGCCTCGCAACGCCCTTAGCCGCCAACGACGGTCGCTATGATTTTTTGCGTGCCAAACTTCATCATCGAAATGATGAGGAAATCGTGACCCCAATGGCGGTCCAGGACTCCTCGATGCTGCTTAACCTAGCTCAAGCCGATGTCCTCATATTGCGTCCGCCGCATGCACCTGCAGCACCTGCCGGAAGTGTGGTCGAAGTTTTGTGGCTGAACGATGTTTAGTCTTTCGCCGGATTTCCATGTGCATGGCATCTGCTTCACCCAATATGGATCAACAAACGGCATACCTAGTGTGTTCAATGGACACAGAGCGCGGCTGACTTTTCAATACTGACGCCTTATCCATCGCGGAATAGTGAGCCGCCTTCATCTGCCCGCCCGCAATTGGTCTCCTATCATGGTGTTAAAACCATTTTCAATGCACCTGCCTTACGCTGTTCAAAGAGCTGATAGGCGCTACCACCCTCACTGAGTGGCAAGCGGTGGCTGATGTACCTTTCAGGACGCAGTCGTCCTGACTGGACGAGTGGAAACAGAGTTGGCAGTTCCTCAGGTACCGAGCAAGTGCCCGCGCGGAACGTCAAACCAGCTGCAAAGGCGCGCTCAAGCGGAAACGCAAAACGGCGCGACTGCTGAACGCCAATCACCGAGACAGTGCCGCGTCGGCGAACAAGCCGAAGAGAAAGATCAACAGTGGCTTCGCTACCCACCACTTCAATCACGCAATCCAGTAGGCGACCATGCGTAGCCTCACGAATTCTGTCTCTTGCATCATCGGGATGGAGCGCAATTGCTCCTGAAGCTTCTGCAAATTTGCGACGCTCGGGTACTGGATCGATAGCGTAGACAGCATGGGCACCCATAACAAAAGCGCTGTCCACAGCCATCAATCCGATAGGTCCCAAACCCAGTACCGCGACACTGCTCCCCGGACAAATGTCTGCATTACGTGCACCGAACCAAGCCGTTGCGAGCGCATCGGTCATCATCAACGCCTGTTCCGCGGTCACGCCATCCGGGATGACAATGGCATTACTGTCGGCAGCGGGAACGCGAACCGCCTCTGCCTGTGAGCCCTGCAGCCTGGCAGACAGTCCGTAGCACGCAGCAAGGCCCAACTCACAAAGACCTACAACACCCGAAAGGCAGGCACGGCATGCACCGCAACCAACCGCGGCCGGAAGCATGACCTTGTCGCCAATCTTAAGCCGGTTGACGGCGCGCCCAACTTCAACAACCTCCCCAACAGCCTCATGCCCAATACAAAAGCCTACATCATCAGAAAATCCGTGACCGTGATAAATGTGAAGGTCGCTGCCGCAGATCGAGCAGGCGCTGACCTTTACGATTGCATCACGCTCCGACTGAGGTAATGGATCTTCCATCACCTCATAACGCACGTCACGCGCGCCATAATAGCGAAGAGCTTTCATTGGTGCCGCCTCCCCCTGATCGCAAAACTGTTGCTTTCAAGATTTATATCGGTCCATCCAGTCGCTTAGATAGAGTGTTGTCCTAAATTCAGAGGCTGAGACCGCCATCAACAACTAGTGTGTGACCTGTTACGTAAGAGGCGAGCGGCGACGCCAGAAAAATAGCCGCTCCTGCCATGTCAGCTGACGTGCCCATCCGACGCTGGGGGATCCTGGCGATCGCGCTCTCCAGTCGTTGGGGATTTGCAGTGGTCACTTTCGTTAGCTTGGTATCAACTAAACCGGGCGCGAGACCATTCACTCGAATTCCGTCGCTCGCAAAAGCTTGTCCTAGAGATTTTGTGAGACTAATCGCCCCCGCCTTGGAGGCTGCATATGCCGGGTTACCAATATTGGCCTTAAAGCCCGAGACCGAGCTTACGATGATTATGGAGCCCCTCGTGCTAACAAGCTGGCATCGAAATTTCCGAGCACAGTGCATGAGGCTATCAAGATTGACCGCCATTACGCGATCCCAGCCTTCACGCTCAAACTCACCCCGTTTATAGACCACCGTTCCTTGACACAGGACGAGCACATCCAAACTGACAAATGGCTGAGGTGCCCCAGCTATTGCATCTGGGTCTCCTACATCGACGCAGCTATAGCCAAGTCCCGAGAGGTCAGAGCCATCGCTTCCGTCATAATCAGAGGGCTCAGGTCGCGTTCCCCAAACATGCACATGGGCGCCACGGTCACGAAAGCCGTGCGCGATGCCATTACCAATACCGCTCGACCCGCCGACCACCAGTACATGTTTGCCAGAAAAATCGGTGTCACTCGTCATTGATGTCTCCCAGATTCATAAAACCCACACATGGAGCGTGGCACGTCAAGCCAGTTGTCTGGGCATGGGTATAACCCCGAACGTTGGGGCACGAGGCCGTAGTCCTCCTGCGTGACAGCCCTTGCCGAGAGATTGGTTCCAATTCGTTCCGAACACATGGGTAACAGATTCTGCCCGAGAGATAGGTCCGAACAGCGAACTCGCTGGCCAATTAAGCTTATAAAAGAGGCTTGAAAGCAGCTGATCTGAATAATGCTTTCGGTGCCTATTTCGGGCGCTTATGGAGAGAGGGTGCGCCGCTACGGAAGGCCCATTTTTCAAAATTTGGCTCTTCCCTCGCCGCTCGGCAGGGCCTTTATGCATCCTGACTGTTTTCCCCGGAAGAGCGCCAGTCGCAGCTATATCTTGTACGTTGACGTCAAATGAGAACTAAAGTAGAACATTCCGCAGGTGTTTCGGATTTGTTCGGGGCGGCATGCATACTGCCCCGAGGGGGAGATGTAGATCATGCTTACGCGCAAGCAATACGAGCTCCTCATGTTTATTCATGAGCGGGTGCGTGAAACGGGCATCCCGCCCTCCTTTGATGAAATGAAGGACGCGCTCGACTTGCGGTCCAAATCGGGCATCCACCGGCTGATTACTGCGCTCGAGGAGAGAGGTTATCTGCGACGGATGGAGAAGCGGGCACGCGCCCTCGAAATTATCAAGCTCCCCGACAACATGGCGGAAACGATGCGTCCCGCAACAACGCGAAGCCAAGCACAGCGAGTTGTTCCTACGGCAACTGGGCGTGGCGGGCGTGGCATCGGTGCCATTGGGGATACCCGCCAAGCGGGTGCACCCCGTCGCACAGGCGGCGACACAGAAAGTGCTATAAACGTTCCAGTTTTGGGCCGGATTGCCGCGGGTACACCCATTGAGGCTTTGCAGCATCGGGTTTCCGACGTGCCTGTGCCGGGATCCATGTTGGCACGGGGTGACCATTACGCGCTGGAGGTCACAGGTGATTCGATGATCAACGCCGGTATTCTTGACGGGGATACTGTGATCATTCAGGAAGCCGATACGGCGAACACTGGTGACATCGTGGTCGCACTCGTCGATGAGCAAGAGGCCACACTGAAGCGGCTGCGACGGCGTGGCGATTCGATTGCGCTGGAAGCAGCCAATCCAGCTTACGAAACACGGCTTTACGGCGCTGACCGTGTGCGCATTCAGGGAAAGCTGGTCGGTCTTATACGACGCTACTGAGGAGCCTCTGGGGGCACCTCTTAGGCCCAAGCGCCTTTGGTGCGCCCTCATTCCGAGTTGTTTGTGCAGCGCAGCTGTAGCCGGTTGCTATGTTGGCGAACGGACTACCCCCGCGGGGTGGGCTTTGCTAGAAGCGGCCCACATTTTACTCGGATGACCATGACCCAGACGCCTGTATTGCGCTTTGCCCCCTCCCCAACCGGCTATCTTCACATTGGCGGAGCACGGACCGCTCTGTTCAATTGGCTTTACGCCCGCCACACGGGGGGGATCTTCCGACTGCGTATAGAAGACACAGATCGGGCACGCTCGACCCCTGAAGCTATAGACGCCATCCTTAACGGGCTTACGTGGTTGGGCCTGAATTGGGACGGGGAACCAGTCTATCAGTTCGCCCGCGCGGAACGCCATCGTGAGGTCGCACTCGCACTTTTGGCCCAGGGGCGGGCTTATCGGTGCTTCACGACACCCGAAGAACTGGATGCGATGCGTGCCGAACAGCGCGCTGCTGGCAAACCCATAAGGTATGACGGGCGGTGGCGCGACCGTGATCCGGGACCGGAGCAATCTGGCAAACCATTCGTGGTGCGCTTGAAAGCCCGCAGCGAGGGTGAAACCTTGGTTCACGACGTCATACAAGGTGACGTGAGGTTTGCGAACGACCAGCTCGACGATATGATCCTGCTGCGATCTGATGGCTCCCCAACCTATATGCTGGCGGTGGTGGTCGACGACTTTGATATGGGTATTACCCATGTCATCCGCGGCGATGACCATCTCAATAATGCGGCACGGCAGCTTCAAATTATCGAGGCGATGGGATGGCCGATACCGATCTACGGTCATTTGCCCCTGATCCATGGCCACGACGGAGCCAAACTATCCAAGCGCCACGGTGCGCTGGCGGTCGAGGCCTGGAGGGACATGGGTTATTTGCCAGAAGCTATGCGCAATTATCTTCTGCGCTTGGGCTGGAGCCATGGCAATGACGAGATCATCCCGACCGAGAAGGCGATCGCCTGGTTCAACCTGGAAAGCATTGGGCGCAGCCCAGCGCGCTTCGATGCCAAAAAGCTGGACAGCATCAACGCCCAGTACATGCGCGAGATGGACAATGGCCAACTCGCCGAGCTGACCGGCGAGCTTTATCAGCGACTACGTGGCCAGAGGCTGGATGCGAAGGCCATGGCGCGCCTTAGAGCGCTTATGGAAGGACTCAAGGAGCGAGCCAAAACATTGGTGGAACTGATGGAGGCTGCCAATTTTCTCTACCAGGATGGCGCACCGACTCTGGACCCAGCCGCCGAGAAACTCCTGTCTCCGGACGCACGCGCCGAGTTGCGCGCCCTCCTCCCCCTCTTGGAAGCCTGCCCATGGCAAGCAGATAACCTAGAGCAGGCGGTGCGCCAATTTGCCGAACACCGCACACTCAAACTGGGTAAGATAGCCCAGCCGCTGCGCGCAGCCCTAACCGGCCGGGCAGCTTCGCCGCCTATCTTTGATGTCCTCCTCGTGCTCGGACGTGACGAATCCTTAAGACGCCTGTGGGCTTATGCTCCAGATAGTTAATGGAAATGAGGGCCCGGCCTGAGCAAAGATGATGACGTAGGGAGCCGGCCTGGCTTATGATTGCTGCAGTGCAAGATCAGCGGCCTCAGGCCGCTCGCCAAGGAGTGCCGATATGAAACAGAGTAAAGCCGTAGCCGCAGGCACCGCCCGGCTTTCTTACGCCGATAGTACCGTCGAGCTGCCGGTTTATAGCGGTACGGCAGGACCGCATGTCATCGACATTCGTAAGCTTTACGCTGAAACCGACGTCTTTACTTATGACCCAGGCTTCACATCGACTGCCAGTTGTGAAAGCTCCATCACCTTCATCGATGGCGACAAGGGCGTCTGTCTTTATCGCGGCTATCCGGTCGATCAGCTCGCCGCACAGTCAAACTTCATAGAAGTATGTTACCTCTTACTTTACGGCAAACTGCCAAACCAGCAGGAAATGACCACATTCGATCGTTCGATCACGCTGCACACCATGGTGCACGAGCAGCTTGCTGCATTTTTTCGAGGCTTTCGCCGCGATGCCCATCCGATGGCAGTAATGTGCGGCGTTGTCGGGGCTCTTTCTGCTTTTTATCACGACTCGACTGACGTCAACGATCCCCGTCAGCGCGATATCGCCAGCCATCGCCTCATCGCAAAATTACCAACCATCGCGGCCATGGCCTATAAGTATTCCATAGGGCAACCCTTCATTTACCCACTCAATTCCCAGGGTTACACCGAAAATTTCATGCGCATGGCCTTCGCCGTCCCGGCGGAGGAGTACAAGGTCAATCCCATCCTAGCCAAAGCCCTGGACACGATCTTCATTCTTCACGCTGATCACGAGCAAAATGCGTCGACCTCCACCGTGCGCTTGGCGGGGTCCTCCGGGGCCAACCCATTCGCGTGCATCGCTGCCGGTATTGCCTGTCTCTGGGGGCCAGCGCATGGCGGGGCAAATGAAGCTGCCCTTAAGATGCTCGAGGAAATTGGTACGCCAGATCGTATTCCTGAATTCATCGCCCGCGCCAAGGACAAGGATGACCCCTTCCGTCTCATGGGTTTTGGCCACCGCGTTTATAAGAACTACGATCCGCGTGCCAAGGTCATGCAGAAGCAAGCGCGAATTGTGCTCGATGAAGTCGGCGCCCACAATGATCCACTTTTCCAGGTTGCGATGGAACTCGAAAAGATCGCGCTCAAGGACGAGTACTTCGTCGAGAAGAAGCTATATCCCAACGTTGATTTCTATTCTGGTATTACATTGAGAGCCTTGGGGTTCCCGACCTCGATGTTTACTGCGCTGTTCGCGCTGGCGCGTACGGTTGGCTGGATCGCGCAGTGGAAGGAAATGATTGAAGATCCCCACCAGAAGATCGGCCGCCCCCGCCAGATTTATACCGGCGAGCCGATGCGCGATTACGTGCCTCTGGCCAAACGTTGATATTTACCCGACCCGGGGGGCGCTACGGCGCCTTCCGGGTATTTACATGCCTAGTCGATTTCCAATCGCTCAAGTTGGTCAGGGATAATCTTCCCGTGCCTGAGATTTTGCGCGGACACACACGGCAAACTGAAACCGGCCAACGCGCTTTTGCCGTAAGCAGAAGCGGTACGTTTCTTAGGTGAAAATCGAAACACCGGCCATCAGCCATCTGCCGCACCAGATGCAGATTTACCCGGCCGAGAGAGAAAGCAACCAAAGATCAGTCGGTAACAAGACGATCTCGCAAGCTGGTCCCCAGTAGGAAATCGCCTTCCGAGAACGATAAAACGTACAGCTCGCCAATGGCGGCATCACCGAGCCGCAATTTAGCTCAGGCGGCGACCTTGATCGCGACCTTCTTGGCAATCATACGCTTCAGTTTAAGCGCCCGGTCGGACAAAACGGTGTCACGGGCCTTCAACAGAAAAGCATCAATTCCGCCCAGACGATCAACGCTGCGCAGGGCGCTCATGCTGATACGCAATTTGACGTCCAATCCCAAAGCTTCGGAGGCCAAAGACACCTCTTGCAGGTTGGGCCGGTAGACGCGTTTGGTCTTGTTGTTGGCGTGGCTAACATTATTGCCCACCAACACACCCTTACCCGTCAATTCACAGCGCCGCGACATGGCCTTCTCTCTTGCTTCAATGCGTGAAAAGAGCGCGTCTTCTAAGGAACTGTGGCCGATCCGTCAAGCACGACGAAGGACCTTGAGACTAGCTGGACGAGCCCCACACCCTTGCCGATTCCCTCCCCCCTTCTGACCATTTCGTCCGATAAAGGCACCTTTTCACGGTGGTTGTCAGTCAACCCCCTCAACTCAACCCATGAGCGCCTACGTGAGGGGCTGCCGTACCACCTTATAAAATATCATATATATTTCTTATACTTAACAAAATGCGAGACTTCTCCACGCCTCCCGAGCGGCGGACGTTGTCGCGGCCGTCGCTGACAGTACCGAGAAAAATCTGCCGATCCCCTAAGTGGCACTCTTGCTTATTACGAACTGCACGCTATATGTTACTTCGTAATAGAAGGGAGCGGAGTTCACCGCGTGAGCGACGAATCGACATATACGCGGAAATTCCGAAAGGAACTGATGGCCGGGCTGTCTTCGCTCGTGCTTCTGGCGGTGCTGGCGCGCGCTGGGAGGGAAATGTATGGCTACGAAATAGCCAAAGCGGTCAAGTCGGAAGGTGAAGGCGGTCTGATTTTCAAGCAGGGTGCCATCTATCCGGTGCTGCGTTCGCTTGATGTGCAAGGCCTGCTCACCAGCCGCGTTGAAGCCTCAGCCTTTGGACCACCCCGGCGCTATTACGCGATTACCGATGAAGGCCGTCGGGCTCTAGCCGAATGGCAAGGTGCCTGGCGCGACATGCGCGAATTCGTTGACGACGCCCTTACCGCCAATGGAGCGGACCATGACCACGACCACCGTCCAGCCGCCTGAAACAATCGCTGGCTATTTGCGCCAGCTTCGCGATGCCCTTATGGGCGCTACGCCCGGGTTGATCGCCGACGCGCTGGCAGATTGCGAAGACCATTTACGTGGTGAACTCGCAAGCAAGCCAGAGCGCAGTGAGGCCGATATGTTGCGCGCCGTAATCGACAGCTACGGCACTCCGGCGGAGGTTGCCGAAGAGTACCGCAGCAGAGAGGCGACGATCGCCGGGCCATTTCCGGCCCCTAAGAGCCTGAAAGGGCGGCAGCGGGGCTTCTTTGGAGTGTTGGGGGACCCGCGTGCATACGGGGCCCTCCTCTACATGCTCCTGTCTCTTGTCACAGGCATCTTTTTCTTCCTTTGGGCTGTCACCGGCTTGGCACTGTCGGCAGCTCTGTTCATTCTCATCATCGGCATTCCATTTGCCCTGCTTTTCATCGCCTCCGTACGCGTGCTGTCACTTGTGGAGGGACGGATCATTGAGGGCCTATTGGGCGTTCGCATGCCCCGTCGCCTGCCCCCGGCAGGGGTGAACGAATATGGACTCGGTGCCCGCATCAAGAACGCCCTGCTCGACGCACGTACTTGGTCCTCGCTCTTCTACTTGGTTCTGATGCTGCCACTCGGTGTCGCCTATTCGGTGTGCGCGATCATCGGCCTTACGTTCTCACTTGGCTTTGCTGGTACAGCGCTATGGGGCCTTCTGACGAACCAGTCGCAATTTGCCATTAGCGACGTTCCGTGGCTCGATCACCTGCTCCATACCGCACCGGGGCTTATCCTCATGGTAGTGGTCGGTGCCCTGCTCTTCGTTGCCCTGCTGCACCTTGCCCGGGCCGTAGGTTGGTTGCACGCCCGCATCGCAGAAACGCTACTGGTCCGCATCTAAACGGTGAGATGAATACGTACCGTTGCGCTCCGCGATGGCCCCATTCTTGCATAACGCCTGGGATCCGAGGCACATCCTTGCTAACACGGCTAAGCCCCTAATTTATCCCACAGTGGATGGCGTTAATTCCTGCTTAACGGTTGACGTGGCTCGATGTTTTCGCGACAAAGAGCTGATCCCGGTTACCGCCGGGACGTCACCAAGGGCTGGGGTCGACGGGTGCTGGGCGCTGCGTTTCGACTCGTAAACAAACGAGGACGACGTGGAACGCCGGAACTCACCCACGTTTCATTTCCGACTGTCACGTTGGGGCAACAGTATTGTTGCAGGCCTTTTAGGCAGTCTGAAGTCAGAAGACGCACGTTGGGCGCTGGTGTCAACATCGGTCACCGCGCTGATTGCTGGTACCGTTGCGTGGCTGGGTGCAAGCACCTTGCCGCAGACAGCTAGCTACGTCGACCAAAGCCGAACCGCGCGCGCGCTCATTCCCTATCCCGTTTTCATGCACATGGCATCGAGGGCCGGCAACAAGAGCATAGCATTTGCGAGCTTTGGTCCGTCCTCGGCAATTCTTCCCCGTGCAACCTTAACTGTACCGACTACGGATTCCTTGGACAACGCCCTAACCGCGGAAGATTACGACAGCTCCGGTCACACCCCAGGAACTGGTCTCAACACCGTCGCTGCTACCATGGCGCCGGGTGACACACTCGCAGGCACTCTTACCGCTGCGGGCGTCTCTGCAACAGACGCAAGCGCCGCGATTGCAGCACTTCGAAAAGTATTCGATCCCCGCAGTCTCAAAGCTGGTCAGGCTTTCGTACTCACATTCGCAAGCGCGCGTCAGACAGCATTGCCTACCGCTGCCTACCCAGCTGCAACGCCTGGCGAGCATTCCGGCCCAGACGAATCAAGATCAACAGTTCGATTGCTGTCGGTGAGCTTTTCACCTTCACTCGATCATGAGATTACCATCGCACGGGCCGCCAATGACGAATTTACCGCCAGCGATCAGACGCGCAAACTGGTTGCACGTTATCGTCGCGCTGGCGGGCGTATCGACTCAAGCCTGTATCTTGCCGCGACACAGGCCGGGATACCTGCCCAAGTCGTCGTGCAGATGATCCACATGTTCTCATACCAAGTGGACTTCCAGCGCGACATTCACCCCGGCGACACCTTCCAGGTACTCTACGACAGCTATTACACGCCCGAAGGCATCAAGGCGAAGCAAGGCACGATTGCTTACGCGACGATGACACTGGCAGGAAAATCATACACGCTTTACCGCTATACTGATCCGAACGGGGATGTTGATTACCTCGATGGGCAAGGCCGCAGCGCCAAAAGTCTCTTGATGAAGACACCAGTTGACGGGGCTCGCATTTCGTCAGGCTTCGGTATGCGCTTCCACCCCATCCTTGGTTATACCCGCATGCACCAAGGAGTCGACTTCGCCGTACCAGTCGGAACACCGGTAATGGCTGCAGGTTCTGGTGTGATCAAATTCGACGGCGTCGAACGCGGGTATGGAAATTTTCTCGTGATCCGACACAATCAGGAATATACAACCGCCTACGCACACCTGTCTCGCTTCGCACCAGGCATTCATGTTGGTATGCACGTTCGTCAGGGTCAGATTGTCGCCTATAGTGGCAATACCGGCCTCACCACCGGGCCTCATCTGCATTATGAAGTCCGGGTTTACGGCAAACCAGTCAACCCAGAAACAATCAAGATTGCCGGCGCCGTGCAACTTCACGGTGCAGCGCTGCATCGCTTCCTTTCGGCTAAAGCTGGCATCAATCGCAAGTTGGCGTCGCTTCCTCTGGTCACCCGCGTGGCTGAAAACATTGGACGTTCGAGCGCTGCACGTATCGCAAACGACTAGGATTTCGTGCAAGGTGCATTGTACGCGTCGCGTCGCCGGCGCAACCGCATTATACCCTTGATAAGCGCCAAGACCGCCATCACCGATTTTCGGTTGATGGCGGTCTTGTCTCAGTGAAGCGACATCGTGGGCAGGTCTGCGGCAAAGGCGTCTTCTGCTAAGGTGAAGCTCCGCCCGTCGATCGTGAGGCCTAGCTGGTCAGCACTGACCTCAATGCGCTCGCCATCAGCAACCTTGCCCTCCAGAAGCAGCTGCGCCAAGGGATCTTGCAACCGCCGCTGGATTACCCTTTTGAGGGGCCGTGCACCGTAGATCGGGTCATAACCTGCTTCGGCAAGCCAGGCATGAGCCTTGGCATCCAGACGGATGTCGATCTTGCGATCCGCCAAAAGACGCTTCAGGCGGCCGATCTGGATATCAACAATTTTGCTCATATTGGTCCGTGACAGCCGATTGAAGAGAACGATCTCATCAAGACGGTTGAGAAATTCGGGTCGGAAATGCGCCCGCACCGCGTCCATGACCTGCGCTCGCTCCTGAGCGCTCGCCTGCCCTTCGCCCGCCGAGAGGAACTCTGTACCGAGATTGGAAGTCAAAATGATAACGGTGTTGCGGAAGTCGACCGTCCGACCCTGGCCGTCAGTGAGACGACCGTCATCGAGAACCTGTAGGAGAACATTGAAGACATCGCGATGGGCCTTTTCGACCTCATCAAACAAAATCACCTGATAGGGCCGCCGCCGCACCGCTTCGGTCAGCACTCCCCCCTCCTCATAGCCGACATAGCCGGGAGGCGCTCCAATGAGACGCGCGACAGAGTGCTTTTCCATGAATTCACTCATGTCGATACGGACCATCGCACTGTCATCGTCAAACAGAAATACGGCCAGCGCCTTAGTCAGCTCGGTTTTTCCAACTCCGGTGGGGCCCAAAAACAGGAAGGACCCGATCGGCCGATTTGGATCCTGCAACCCCGCACGAGCACGCCGAACGGCATTGGCCACCGCTCGCACCGCATGATCCTGACCAACGACGCGGACTTCAAGCGCGTGCTCCATCTGCAGCAGCTTTTCGCGCTCGCCTTCGAGCATTTTATCAACCGGTATACCGGTCCAGCGCGAGACAATTTGCGCGATATGCTCCGGCGTGACGACTTCATTTACCAGCGCCTCGGTTTCGCGCGCTTCTATTTCCACCAGCTGCCGCTCCAGCCCCGGTATCACCCCGTATGCAAGCTCACCGGCACGGGCCAGATCACCACGGCGCTGCGCAATGTCGAGCTCGCTACGCGCCCCATCGAGGCGTTCCTTGATGCCCTGTACGTTCGCGACCGACTTTTTCTCTTCATGCCACCTTGCACTCAATGCAGCACTCTTCTCTTCAAGCTCAGCCAGCTCTCCTTCCAGGTGTGCGAGCCGATCCCTTGACCCAGGATCCGTCTCCTTACGCAAAGCCTCACGCTCGATCTTGAATTGGATTATGCGGCGATCCAGCTCGTCGAGTTCTTCCGGCTTCGAATCCACCTGCATGCGTAACCGGCTAGAGGCTTCGTCCATCAGGTCGATAGCTTTATCCGGCAGGAAGCGATCGGTTATATATCGATTAGATAGTTGAGCAGCGGCCACAATTGCAGAATCCGTGATCCTTACACCGTGATGGACTTCGTATTTTTCCTTAAGTCCACGCAGGATGGACACGGTGTCCTCCACCGTGGGCTCGCTGACAAAAACTGGCTGAAAGCGTCGAGCCAGCGCTGCATCTTTCTCGATATGCTTACGGTATTCGTCGAGCGTGGTGGCTCCAATACAGTGAAGCTCGCCGCGCGCCAATGCGGGTTTCAGGAGATTAGAGGCGTCCATGGCCCCTTCGGCCTTGCCAGCTCCGACAAGGGTGTGAAGTTCGTCAATAAAAAGGATGACCTTGCCCTGGGCTGCGGTAACCTCGCTAAGGACTGCCTTCAATCTCTCCTCAAACTCGCCACGATACTTTGCACCGGCGATAAGTGCGCCCATGTCGAGCGCCATAAGCCTTTTCTCACGCAAGCTTTCGGGTACGTCACCATTGATGATGCGAAGCGCCAAGCCCTCGGCGATAGCGGTTTTTCCAACGCCCGGCTCACCGATGAGGACTGGATTATTCTTGGTACGTCGTGACAGAACCTGGATGGTCCTGCGTATTTCCTCATCACGCCCAATCACCGGATCCAACTTGCCCGCCCTTGCTGCGTCGGTTAGATCGCGGGCGTATTTTTTAAGTGCATCATAGGCACTTTCCGCCGTTGCCGAATCTGCTTGACGTCCCTGACGCAAATCCTTGATCGCGCCATTGAGCGCCGATGGGCCTGCACCTGCATCCTTGAGGATGCGGGCTGCATCGCTGCCTTGTGCCATGGAAAGTGCAAGCAGCAATATCTCAGCGGTTACAAAAGAATCACCCGACTTCTTTGCCACCTCCTGAGCGGCATCAAAAAGGCGGGCACTTTCGGGTGCCAGATAGATCTGTCCGGAGCCACCTTCGATGCGTGGCAGCTTGGCTAGAGCCGTCTCGCAATCCTGCAACGCCTGCTCAGGGTGGCCACCGCCCGATCGAATCAGACGGGCCGCCAGCCCTTCCTCATCGTCCAGCAGCACTTTGAGGAGATGCTCAGGCTTGAATTGTTGATGATTTGAGCGCAGCGCCAGATCCTGCGCGGCCTGAATGAAGCCCCGTGCCCGCTCGGTGAATTTTTCGATGTCCATGTCCTGCCTCTAGCCCTTCCTTCCGGCCCCAAGCTCGGCAGCCGGAACGAGTCCCAACAAAGAATATCGTCGCGGCCTCCTGAGTGGAGCACCACGACCACAGACTATGTGGGACGTCTTTTACGACTGACAAGACCCTGGCTGCATTAGGACGTGCGGTCTTTGCGCCAGCGCAACCCCCGAGCCAGCTGCACCGGAGCCCGCCCCGCAACGACAGGATCTGCAAGGAAGAGGGTCGAGTTACTCGGCCGCTGCCGCCTCACCTTCTTCTTCTTCGCCGTCCTCATCGACGAGCGAAAACGAAGGTGCAGAACCGTTCGCCTGACCATAATCGGCACCATTACCGTTGGTCTTGCCATTGGCACTCTGCTGGGCTGCCTGCTGCGCCTGGGCGGCGCTCATGATCCGAAAATAGTGCTCGGCATGCTGCAGGTAATTCTCCGCCATGACGCGGTCGCCCGACGAGTTCGCATCGCGGGCGAGCTGCAGATATTTCTCGTAAACATGGGACGCTGAACCGCGGATCTTTATTTCCGGACCCGTGGAATCGAACGTCCTGTTGGTATTGTTTTGCGGCCTACGGCCGCGACCTCGTGAGCGTTTCACTTGAGCCCCTTTGTTTGGCCTCGCCCCGCCCGCCTGTCCGCCCGTTGGTCCTGCAAAATTCCGCATTTCCTCTCCTCGCCACGCCTATGGGCACGTCCGAGGTCGGCGCATTTAGGCCCAGAGCACGTTTGCTCGTCTTTCGCTTTTGACTCAGGAACCGGCGCTTGTGCACCAGACCGCCCCCGCGGTCGACCGGTTGGCCTTAAGCTCAGCCGGGCGGGGGTTCCTGCTCACCCCACAAGGCCGGAAGCTACCCTCTCGGCCCACGTATTCCAACAACTTTTTTGCCCATCCGCCGCGCCATCAGCGCGCGGGGCACATTACTGAGATCGTCCCGGGCCCCCGCAAATTCAAGTCCCTTGGCCAAAAACTCCTGCTCGACCGGTGCCAGCTGCCCCATTCCTAGCTCTACCACAGCGAGCGCCCCGGGGCGCAGGATCCGTTGGAGTACCGCTCCCAGCACGTGATAGGCGCTCAGGCCGTCGGGACCGGCGCAGAGGGCGAGCTTGGGCTCAAAGCCCAATTCCGGCTCGGCATCCGCCACTTCATCCTCCCGCAGGTAGGGAGGATTGCACAATACAAGGTCAAACTGGCCCTCAGCCTGGCCAAAGTCGCACAGCTGCGTTTCAAGCCGCTCAGCAACGCCCAGGCGCTGCGCATTGGCCCGGGTGTATTCCAATGCGGTCGTCGAGAGATCGAACGCCACGCCCCTGGCCTCTGGCCAAAGACGCAGGGCCGTGATGATCAGACACCCCGATCCGCAACCTAAGTCGCAAATAATTTCAGGGCCATAGCCAGGAGCGAAGCCCTCCCGAGCAGCCTCGATCAGAGTTTCGCTGTCGGGCCGTGGCACCAGAACGCCAGGGCCGACGCAAAAATCGAGGCTCCAAAATTCCTTTCTACCTAGAATGTAGGCCACCGGTTCGCGGCCCATCCGGCGCTTGATCCACCCATCAAATTGGGCCCTCTCCGGCGCGCTCAATGCACAGCTCAGCGCGGGTACCGAGGCCGGAGGCACGCCAAGCACCGCACCCATCAGCACGCGGGCATCGAGGCGCGCACTATCAACTCCAGCTCCCATCAGCTGCGCAGAGGCCTCCGCCAAAGCCGCACGAACACTCATGGGCTGTTGCCCTGCTCCATAGCGGCCAAGCGGCTAGCTTGGTCCTCCGCCATCAAGGCATCGATGACGTCACTAAGTTCCTCTCCGCTGATGATCCGATCAAGTTTGTATAGCGTTAGATTGATGCGGTGATCGGTTACCCGCCCCTGGGGGAAATTATAGGTGCGGATACGCTCAGAGCGATCACCTGAACCCACCATGCCTTTGCGCTCCGCGGCCCGCGCGCTGTCAAGCTTTTCACGCTCGCGCTCATAAAGTCGTGCCTTGAGCAGCTTCATGGCCTGAGCCTTATTCTTATGCTGGGATTTCTCAGTTTGCTGAGCCACAAAAAGACCTGTGGGAAGGTGGGTGATTCGTACTGCGCTTTCGGTTTTGTTGACATGCTGACCGCCTGCACCAGAGGCGCGAAACACGTCTATGCGCAAATCCTTGTCGTCCAGTTCAAAATCCACGTCTTCTGGTTCCGGCAGCACCGCAACGGTTGCCGCAGAGGTGTGTATGCGCCCACCCGCTTCGGTAACCGGCACACGCTGGACGCGATGAACACCTGCCTCGAATTTGAGCTTGGCGTAAGCGCCAAGCCCGCGAACCTCCATCACTGCGTCCTTTATCCCTCCAAGATCCGATTCGGAGAGTTCCATGACTTCTGTTTTCCAGCCTTGTAGCTGAGCATAGTGCTGATACATCTGCATCAGATCTGCAGCAAAGAGCGCAGCCTCATCTCCACCAGTACCGGCGCGCACTTCGATGATGCAGGAGGAAGCATCAGCCGTGTCCTTGGGCAGAAGCTGGATCTGCAGGTCACGCTCTAACTGGACCAGGCGCTCCTTGATGGCGTTGCGCTCTTCCTCGGCCAGCGCGCGCATGTCCGCATCGTTAGTCGGATCATTGGCCAGGGCCGTGGCATCCTCAACCTCGTTTTGCGCATTCTGATAGGCCCTGATCGCGCGAATAATCGGAGCCAGCTCAGCGTGCTCCTTGGACAATCGGGCGAATGCGCCGCCGGCCTTACCAGTGGCCAGTTCCGCCTCGAGCTGTTCATAACGATCGACGAGGCGCACAAGTTTGGCGGAAGGGATCATGATGGTGCGCGGTACACAGAAGGGGTGGATGACACTCCATGGCGCTTGGAGCCGCCCCCGATTGCTCCTCGCTCCAGCTAGGCGAGATTTCTACTGCGCCGGCTCCAGCGCTGCGTCCTTAGCCCGTGCAGCCTCGATTTCAGCCGCTTTGGCCTCGCACAGTTGAACCACATGTTCCACAAGATCTTCATTATCAAGCTTATAAGCAGGCTTGCCGTTGAGATAGATCATTCCGTTACCCTTGCCGGCACCGCCACCGGTGAAACCAAGATCGGTCTCCCGCGCTTCACCCGGGCCGTTGACCACACACCCGATGATCGAAAGTGACATGGGCGTCGCGATGTGCTTGAGCCGCTGTTCCAGCGTCTTCACAGTCTCAATAACATTAAAACCCTGCCGTGCACAGGATGGGCATGAAACGACATTGACACCGCGGTGACGCAAATTGAGCGACTTGAGGATGTCGAATCCGACGCGGATTTCTTCTACCGGATCGGCGGACAGCGAAACGCGAATGGTGTCGCCGATACCTGACCACAGCAACATCCCCATTCCGATCGAGCTCTTCACGGTACCCGAGATCAGACCTCCTGCCTCGGTGATACCCAAGTGCAAGGGATAATCGCAGGCCTCAGCAAGCCCCTGATAGGCTGCCACGGCAAGGAACACGTCCGACGCCTTCACACTGATCTTAAATTCGAAAAAGTCATTGTCCTCAAGAATACGTGCATGGTTGAGCGCACTCTCCACCATCGCTTCCGGGCAAGGTTCGCCATAGCGTTCCAGGAGCTCGCGTTCCAGTGATCCGGCATTGACACCAATGCGCATGGCGCAGCCATGATCCTTGGCGGCTTTGACTACGTCCCGCACGCGGGCCGCCGAACCGATATTACCCGGATTGATTCGAAGACATGCGGCTCCGGCTTCTGCCGCTTCGATCGCGCGCTTATAGTGGAAGTGAATATCGGCAACGATCGGGACAGCTGATGCCTTGACGATATGCTTCAGCGCCACTGTGGCATCCTCATCCGGGCAGGACACTCGCACGATATCCGCACCCGCTTCTTCAAGAGCGCGGATCTGATCGACCGTGCCCCGCACATCCGCGGTCACTGTATTGGTCATGCTCTGCACAGTGATCGGCGCATCACCACCCACGGCAACCTTTCCCACGTGTATCTGGCGGCACTTGCGGCGTTCGATATGGCGATAGGCACGTAAAGTCATGGCATGCTCCGAACCGTGCAGTTCAATACCTAGTGTTGGGACCCAAGGTTGAAAAGATTTCTGAGGGCCCTGGGAGCCAGAGACTGACCGGTGAGCGTCGCTCCGGGAACCCCGGCCAGGCCCAGCAGCCGACCATTCAGCGTGACGGCTAGTGCCGCCGGATCCGTTGTGGTCAGGGTTGTACCCGGCAAATCGGGCACGCGATAGGTGTCACCTGGCTGTATGGTCTGATCCATAAAGAGCATTTTACCCGGCGCGGGGCCCAGTACCAGCACATGAACCGGCTTGAGCGCGGTCAGCATCACTTTGGCTGAGGTATTATGGAGCCCATAGGCTTGTCCCTTTGGCAATCCCCGCATTTGGGCGGCCACGGCGGACACCGATGCGGCTTGCGGCGACGCTGAGGTCGCCGCAGCCGGCCCGGAAACGGCGGGCATCTGGGGTGAGGCTCCGGTGGCTGTGGTGGCCTCCATTGGTCCTTTTGCCACGGTATTTGTGGGCGCTTTTGGCGCAGCTGAATGAGAAGCCAGCTTGTGCAGCCCGGCCGCGGATTTGGGTAGCAGCGGACGCAGGTGGACCTGGGAGGGCGCAGGCAGCGCAGGAGGATCGAAATAGACGCTGGCCGAATGCGCCAAGCGCCACAGGCCAAAGGCAAGCGCGACGATCAGGACCAGAGCAATGACGAGCCAACCTTGAGGCAACCGTCTCTCGTCATGAGGCCTTTCCAGAAGCGGCACACTGACATGTTCCTCGCCGCGCTCGGCGATCTCTCTCTTAAAGCGCTCAACCGTCTCAGCGGCATCCAAACCCAAATAATCCGCGTAAGAGCGCATAAAGCCGATCGCATAGGCGCGCCCAGGCAGGGCATCCTGGCGATCTTCCTCCAGTGCTTCTAGGTGATCCTTACGAATCTTGAGGACACGAGCGATCGCAGCAAGCTCGTCTCCCCGGCGCAGGCGCGCGGCGCGCAGATGCTGGCCCACTGTGTCAAGTGGCGCGGCGGCATCGTCGCAGATTTCCCGCAGATGGATCCGTTTGCGGTCTGCGCCGGCGCCTGTTTCAAGTCGAAGATCGGTTGATTTGCTCATTGGGGCCTAGCATTAGCCGCTTAAAGTCTGCCGATAAAGGCTCAACTTTGGTTCCTGGCGAGAGATGCGCCAGATCCCGACGGTTTATAACCCCGTAGCTCCCGCCCCCTTCGGCAACCCGACCCTTGATCCCCAGCCATCCTCGGCTGGATGCCCAGAGCGCGGCTATGGGTTAATGGTCAGCACACCGGAGCACGGCCTCCGAGCGGCGGGGCCTGTGTTCTCGGTCAAAGCATCGGCCGGAGTGCTACACTGCGCCCCAGAGGCCGGCGCCCCCTCGAGGGCGGCACCAGGAGCCACAAAGCGTGCCCTGATGCCCGCCTTAGCCGCTCCTTCGGGACGTCCTAGCCCCCAGTATTGCCACCGATCATCTGCATCTTATTGAGCTGCTGCTGGGCATCCTGGCTCATCTGCTGCCACTGCTGGCGGGTATGGCAAATGGTCCCGCCGCCAAACAAAGAACCCACAGGCGGTGGCGAGCGCCGGCAAATCACCTGACGGGGGTTTTCGGTCGAACTCTGTGGCTGAGCCGTCGGCGTCGCCTGCTTGACCGTGGAGCCTGCAATGTTCGAGGACGCAGGCCCAGCCGAGGAGAAAGCGGTATTGCCTGCGGCGAAAGCCGAACCGGTCAACAACAACGCTGTAATAGAAAGCACACAAACGCCGCGCATATGCATCTTGCGATACCCCTCGTTGAACGCTCAACATTAAACAAAATAATGAGCCGTATAAATCCGCAAAACACGAACCCATCAGAAATGCCTGGATCGCTTTCCCCGATGCCAAAATGCCCGGTAATGTTCCTCCCGGATACACCTAACTCATTGCTTTATTTGATAACAATTCCACGCTCCGCCGCGAAAGCCGCAAGGCGGGTACGCAAAGAGTGGTCATTACGGCCGCACAGCCGGTTGACGAATTCCGCCACCTCCCGGGTGTGCAGGCTGCGGAGCATCATTTTGACTGGCCCGATATAGCCAGGCTGCATCGACAGGGTACGTAGCCCCACCCCGATCAATGCCATCGCATCGAGGGGCCGGCCGGCCATTTCTCCACACAACGAGAGCTCGCCTCCAGCCTCAGCGGCGCTATGGACAATCTGACGGATCATGGTGAGACCTGCTGGACTGAGCGGGTCATAGCGCCGGGCCACCCGCGGATTGGTTCGATCAACCGCGAACATGAACTGGAACAGGTCGTTCGAGCCAATTGAAACAAAATCCGCGTTACGCAGAATTTGTGGCAGCATGAACATGAGCGCGGGGACCTCGAGCATGGCCCCAACCAATGTCTGCTTTGGCAAGGGCTGGCCCATCAGCCGGCCTCGTTCCAGTTCGCGATCGACAAGTGCCCGTGCCAGATTGAATTCAGACACGTCGCTGATCATCGGCAGCAAAAGACGCAGCACTCGTCCGGCGGATGCCGCAAGCAAAGCCCGCACCTGATAGCGCAGCAGTGCTGGACGATCGAGCGCGATGCGGATCGCCCGCCAGCCTAGGGCCGGATTTTCTTCCCGTTCCCAGCGCCCGTAGGGGAGGATCTTGTCTCCCCCCAGATCAAGGGCCCGAAATGTCACGGGCCGCTCCCGCGCCGCCTCAATTATGCTTTTGTAAAATGCAATCTGGTCGCCGAGTCGCGGCATGGTCTGACCGATCATGAACTGTAATTCCGTGCGGAATAGACCAACACCGTCTGCGCCGGATTCTGCCAGGTGTGGCATGTCGAGCAGTAAGCCGGCATTCATCATGAGCGAGATCGGCACGCCATCCCTGGTCACCGCGGGCAAATCCCGCACCTTGGCAATTTCAGCAAACCTCTGCGCCATCAATGTCTGGCGCGCACGAAAGACTGTGACAATTTCAGCCGGGGGACGCAGATGGATCTCTCCGGTTTCTCCGTCCACTGCGATGGTGTCTCCCGCGCGCGCCGCGTCAGTCACCCCCGCCACGCCACCAACCACGGGGATACGCATCGCACGCGCAACAATCGCGACATGGGACGTTGTGGCTGCGTCTTCCAGAATGAGCCCAACCACTCCGACACGGCCGTAATCGAGAAGTTCGGCAGGCCCCAAAGCGCGTGCAACCAGTACCGCATCTGCGGGCAGACTACCCCAGTCTCCCTGGTTGCCAAGATGCCGCTGCAGGCGGCGATGCAGATCATCCAGATCGTGCAGCCGCTCGCGCAAAATCGGATCGCTTGCCCGCGCAATACGCAACCGCAGCTCGTCCTGCACCCGTTCGACCGCGGCTTCGGCGGTCAAGCCGGTGTCTACCGCATCACGCAGGCGATGCCGCCAACCCTGGTCCAAGGCAAAAAGCCGGTAGGCCTCGATCACTTCTCGGCTTTCACCAGTCAGATCAAGTTCGCTGGATTCGAGCATGTCATCGACCGATACGCGAAGCGAATTGAGGGCTGCATCCAACCGCGCAATCTCTGCGGCAGTATCGTCAGCAATCATGCGATCGACACGAACCCGCGGTTCATGAAGCACTACGTGCCCGACGGCAACACCTTCTGACAATCCATCGCCCTTGAAGGCGCGCGGCCGATCCGAGCGTAATTCCGGTTCATCGAGTTCCGCGATGTCAAAAAGCGCACCATGAGCCACAATTTCGGCCAAAACCATGGCGACGGTCTGCAGTGCTTCGACTTCTTCCTCGTCGTATTGGCGTGCGGCCTGGTTCTGTACCGTCAGCACACCATAAACCTGACCACCCCGAACGATTGGCACCCCAAGAAATGACCGAAAGGGATCCTCTCCAGTTTCCGGACGGTAGGCGAAGCGCGGATGCTCGACCGCGTTGGAGAGGTTGATCGCCTCGGCCGCATCCGCGACCATGCCCACCAGCCCCTCTCCCCAATGCATTCGCGTCCGGTGAACAGCAGACCGGTTAAGGCCTTCCGTGGCAAATAGCTCAAGCCAGTTGCCCGCACGGCGCAAATATATCGAGCACACCTCCGCGACCATGTTGGCAGCGATGACCATGACCAGCTTGTCAAGGCGAACTTGGGCACTCGCCTGTTCGGCCATGATTTCGCGCAGGCGCCGCAGGAGAATGCGCGGACTACCCGCCGCAACCATTCATGCCTCCCAGGTGCGCATCAGCCTGCATCCAAGCCGTAAGCCGAATGCAGTGCTCGCACTGCGAGCTCCACGTATTCCTCGGAAATCAAAACCGACACTTTAATCTCCGAGGTTGAGATGACCTGAATGTTGATGCCTTTTTCGGAGAGCGTGCGGAACATTGTTTGCGCCACACCTGGATGTGCTCGCATGCCGATGCCAATGATGGACACCTTAGCCACGTTGTCGTCAGAGATGATATCGCGATAGCCGATAATGTCGCGCGCCTTTTCGATGGCGTCGAGGGCGCGGGGCAATTCCGAGCGGGAGACGGTGAAGGTCAGATCGGTCTTCTTGCCGTCAGCGGAGACATTCTGAACAATCATGTCGACGTTGACACCGGCATCGGCCAGCGGTCCAAAGATTGATGCAGCGATCCCCGGCTGGTCGGAGATACGATGCAAGGTGATCTTGGCCTCGTCCCGCGAATAGGCGATGCCGGTTACCGGTTTTTTTTCCACGATGGCGTCCTCGTCGCACAGGAGCGTGCCTCCGGCCGCGGCGTCGAACGTTGACAGAACGCGGACTGGCACACGATACAGCATGGCTATCTCGACCGAGCGGGTCTGCAGCACCTTGGCGCCCAGCGATGCCATTTCCAACATTTCCTCAAAAGCGACCCGCTGCAGGCGCTGCGCCTTCGACACGATCCGCGGATCGGTAGTATAGACCCCATCCACGTCGGTATAGATATCGCATCGGTCGGCCTCAATCGCGGCAGCGACAGCGACAGCCGAGGTATCCGATCCACCCCGCCCCAAGGTGGATATGCGATGGTCAGGAGCAATACCTTGAAAACCGGCAATGACCGCGACCTGCCCCTGGGCGAGCCGTTCGCGCAAAAGTTTCGGTTCGATTCGTTCGATCCGGGCCGACCCATGCATGGCGCTGGTTTCAATCGGAATCTGCCAGCCCAGCCATGACCGCGCCGGTACCCCGATCGCGCCCAGCGCCACAGCCGTCAGTCCTGCCGTAATCTGCTCGCCAGCCGCAACTACCACATCATATTCGCGGGCGTCGTGAAGCGGTGACAAGGTTCGGGTCCACCCCACCAGCTTGTTGGTCTCACCGGCCATGGCTGAGACCACCACGGCGACTTCATGGCCTGCATCCACCTCGCCCTTAACCAGGTCTGCGACGTGACGGATGCGCTCGAGGTCGGCTACCGAGGTGCCGCCGAATTTCATCACAATCCGGGCCATAAAAATCGAAACTCACACTGTTTTGCGACGCGTTCTGGCATACATAGCCGGATGCTGCGCCGCACTCAACGCGCCTCGCGCGGCATTGTTCGCAGAGGATGGGGCTCCCCCCACCGCAGCACCGGATCGGGCAGTCTTTGGGCGCAGGCGATCATCTCCCCGAGAGGGCTCGATACCGCCCCAATGGTGCAGTTGGGCATTTGCGCCTCAACCGTTACCATAGCGTGTACCCAAGGCTTGTCATCATGTCCTCACCCCTCACTTCCTCGATCGATCCTGCAGAAGTCGAAAAATTCTCGGCCATGGCCGAGACTTGGTGGGATCCCACCGGCCCGTTTGCTCCCCTGCACCGTTTCAACCCTGTGCGACTCACCTTCATTCGGACCCAGGCCCTCACCCATTTCGGCCGCGACGCCGGGCAATTGTCACCGTTTTCTGGATTATCTCTACTGGATCTTGGCTGTGGCGGCGGGCTCCTTTGCGAACCCATGTGCCGCCTCGGCTTCACAGTCACAGGCGTCGACGCTTCCGAAAAGAATATTCATATTGCCCGGCTGCATGCTGAGCATCAGGAATTGCCCATCGTATACCGTCCCGCCACCGCTGAATTACTGGCCAGCGAAGGGCTAATGTTTGACGTCGTACTGAACATGGAGGTGATCGAGCACGTCGCAGACCCTGAGAGTTTTCTTGCCTCGTGCGCCCAGCTGGTGCGACCAGGAGGGCTTATGATCACGGCCACCCTCAACAAGACGCTCAAATCCCTCGCCCTGGCCAAATTTGCCGCCGAATACGTCCTGCGTTGGCTGCCTCCGGGTACCCACGACTGGAACCGCTTCCTGCCTCCTGGGAGCTTGCACGCCTTGCTCAAGCGAAATGGGCTAGACGCCGTCAAGCTGCAGGGGGTCAGCTTTGATCCCCTGTCCTGGAACTGGCGCCTCAGCCACGACACAGATGTCAACTATATGCTGGTGGCCCGCAGAGCCAAGAGCTGAACGCCTAGACCCGCCGCTCCACTGTTCCAAGGGCCTCAGCGAGAGACGTCTTGGCCGAGCCCGGACGCAAGGGCCTGGGTTGGCTGTCGTGGGGGGCCCACGCTGTCATATAGACGATGTCAAAACTGGCCTTGAGGCGTCCTTCTGGTGTCCCATGGTTCTCTTCATAGTGGGCGAGCATTGCCGCCAGAAGGCCACGGGTAAGTGGCCGACGGTCGCGTGCGCACAGATAATTTGCCTCACCCATTGCACGAATATCTCTCACTAAACCGCTAAAATTCTTATATTTTACCGTTGTTCTTTCTACATCAACAACGGGCAAGGCGAAGCCTGCACGCTGCAACAACATGCCCAGACTACGGACATCGGCAAATGGCGACACCCGGGGACTAAGCCCGTCGCGCAGCTCCAGTTCCGCCGCCGCAAAGGCTGCCCGCAACTCATGCAGTGTGTCCGCTCCAAACAATGCAGCAACAAAAAGCCCATCGGGCTGCAAGAGGTTGCGGATCTGAAGCAGTGCGCCCGGGAGATCGTTGACGGCATGTAGCGACAGCACGGAGGTCACCAAATTAAAATGTGACGGCCCAAAGGGTAGCACCTCCTCGTCGCCGATCAGCTGCCCGCCGTCGCGATCTGTCAGTGCCAGCTGGGTCCATTGCTCCGCATGCGGCGTGAGGCAAAGCCTGCTTTCCGGAGAACTGGCCAGGTCGAGCGCCGAGCGAAAGCGGCGGCACACCGCCCCCAGCCGATCAGCCAGCCCTTCAGCTGCCTCGCGCAGCAAAAAGCGATCTTCGTCATATCGCCCCTTGCGCTCGCGACGGAGGCGATAGAGCGCGCGATCAAAGACCTGCGGCACGGCTGAGCTGGTTGGTCGCTGAGAAGAGCTGGATAGTGCCATGGGCTGGTCCTAGCCCAGGCTAGGCACCGGCGGCAATGATGACCAGCTTGCAACACCCGGCGGTTTGGCGAACATCTAACCGAACGCATCCCTGACCGCTAAGGTTAGCTTGTTGTGCTAGCGAGGTTCCAAACTATATTTTGTGCCGTCCGCGCGAAAGGCTAAGCCAGTGCCCCCCATTACCATCTACACTACCCCGCTGTGCCCCTATTGCATGCGGGCCAAACGGCTCCTCACCACCAAGGGCGCCAGCTTCGAAGAAATCGACGTCATGATGGACCCAGATCAGCGGCGGACGATGGAGCAGCGCTCGGGCCGCCACACCGTCCCCCAGATCTTCATCGCCGACACCCATATCGGCGGTTGTGACGATCTCTACCGCCTGGATGAGACAGGAGAGCTTGATGCTCTGCTCCAGGAGACACCGGCATGACCCATTTCAAGGCCGCCTGCGTACAGCTGCGTTCCAGCGATGATGTTGCAGAGAACATCGCTACCGCCAGCGCGCTCATTCGCCAAGCTGCAGCAGGAGGTGCCAAATTCGTCGCTACGCCAGAAAATACCACCCTGATGGCGCCAGACGGTGGCGCCAAGCTGGAGCGCAGTTTTGACGAAGACGATGACCCAGCACTGCCCGCTTTCCGGGCGCTCGCCAGCGAGCTGGGGATTTGGTTGTTGATCGGCTCTCTGGCGATCAAGACGAGCCCCACCAAGACAGCAAACCGCTCCTTCCTGATCGATCCACAGGGAGTTATCAAAGCCCGTTATGACAAGATCCACCTCTTTGACGTGGACCTTCCATCTGGAGAAAAATATCGTGAATCCAATACAGTAGCTGGCGGTTCTCAGGCAGTAATTGTGAATAGTTCCTGGGGGAAAATTGGTCTTTCGATCTGTTATGACCTGCGTTTTCCACAGTTGTACCGACGCCTTGCCAAGGCCGGCGCGCTAGTTCTCACCGTACCTTCGGCATTTACCGAGACCACGGGGCGCGCCCACTGGCACAGTCTGCTGCGTGCGCGCGCGATCGAGAACGGCTCCTTTATCATTGCGCCGGCTCAGGGCGGGCTTCATGCCAACGGGCGTCGAACCTATGGTCACAGCCTGATCATCGATCCCTGGGGGCAAATCCTGGCTGAGGCGGGAGACGAGCCCGGCATTATTCTGGCAGATATCGATCTTGAGGCCGCACATGGGGCCCGCGCCCGCATTCCCAATCTAGAGCATGACCGAGAATTCGGACTTTCGGAGGCTTGATGAAAAAGACTGCCATCACCTCGCCCGCCTGGCACTCTCTGGCCCACAGTGCTTGCACTGAGCCATAATTAGCCCCATTTTCGGACGTAGCTTTGTTTTCCACACCAGATTTTGGGAGTGACATTTCGTGATCGTCTATAGTCTGGCCTGCACTCAAGGCCATGGCTTCGAAGGATGGTTCCGTGACAGCGCCGCATATGAGCTGCAGGCGAAGGACGGCAAGCTCGTGTGCCCAGTGTGCAATTCGCGTCACGTGCACAAGGCGCCGATGGCTCCGGCCGTGGCCGGTACCAAGGATCAGCCATCACCCTCTGCCGGCGACTTGAAGCAGATGCACCAATATCTGACGGGTTTGCGCAAATTTATCGAGACCCATGCCGAGAATGTGGGGCGGGATTTTCCAGAGGAAGCCCGCAAGATCCATTACGGCGAGGTTGAGGAGCGACCGATCTATGGCGAGGCCAGCCTCTCGGAAGCGCGCGAGCTCATAGATGAGGGCATCGCGGTGGCGCCACTGCCACCGGACGTCGGAGAGGCCAACTGATCGATTGCCCGCCCGCCACGGGCCGATCATAAACGACCGACACCCGGAGCATATTTGGTGAGTCTGGCTGCAAAACTTATCAAGCTTGAATTCTTTCTCAGGCGCCTTGCCGGCCAAGGTGGGCAAGATGATTTCTCGCGTCGCTACTGGCAAGCGCGCTACCGCTGGGGCGGGGATTCTGGCAAGGGCTCGCGCGGGGACATTGCCGCCCGCAAGGCCGACTTTGTTAGTACTTTCTGTCGTGAGCACGATGTCACGAGCCTCGTCGAGCTGGGGTCTGGCGATGGCGTGTGCGCCTCACAGATCAAGATTGGCCAGTATCTCGGACTAGACCTGTCTCAAGATGCCGTGCAGCGCGCTCGACGGCGCGTGTCCATGCCTACGCATCGTTTTCTGGCAATTGCCGGAGACAGTCCCGAGGACATTGTAGCCAAGGTGAGGTCGTGCCATGGCGGAAACCTGCCACTGGCGAGCCTTTCGATGGACGTGATCCTGCATCTGGTCGAAGACAGCGTCTTTGAGACCTATCTAAAGACGCTCTTCGCCATCAGCGCACGCTACATAGTGGTGTTCTCATCGGACGCGGACGGTCCCAACGAGATTCATGTCCGCCATCGTGCCTACGCGCGCCGCTTCATGGCGGATTTTCCCGTACGCCAGATCCAAGCACACGGAGACGGTATGCCGGCACATTTCAAGGTATTTGAAAAGCTCTGAGGCGCGCTAGAACTTCACCGCCTGGAACAGGGCCAGAACACTACTCCCCACCGCAGAAACGGCCGATACGATAACAAGTGCGATGCCTCCGGCAATCAGGGCATATTCTATCGCCGTGGTGCCGTGGTCATCCGCAAAGACCTCTAGCCCAGCAATTCGACCAGTGCCGGAATAAGGGGAACATCGGCTGGTGGCATCGGAAAATCGCGTAGTTTTGCCGGGCGCACCCATTTGAGTAGTTGCCCCTCGCATGGCTGAGCAATGCCCTGCCAGCGTCGGCAGATGAAGAGCGGCATAAGCAGATGAAACGTCGGATAGGAATGAGAAGCAAAGCTGAGCGGCGCCAGGCAGGATTCCTGCACGGAAATGCCCAGTTCTTCGCGCAATTCGCGGATCAGCGCCTCTTCGGGACGCTCGCCTGCTTCCACTTTTCCACCAGGAAATTCCCATAACCCAGCCATGGTCTTGTCTGAAGGCCGCTGCGCCAGCAGCACGCGGCCATCTGCGTCCACAAGGGCGCAGGCTGCGACCAGTAAAGTCTTACCCCGCGTCATATGGCATCAGCCTAGAGCACCAGCTTTAACAGGGGATTGCATCAACCTGGACAATTTAAGTCGTCAACTGCGATAGGCACCATTGATATGGATATAGCCTTCGGTGAGATCGCACGTCCAGACGCGGGCCCGTCCTCGTCCCAGGCCAATATCGACAGCAATCTTCACCTCACGCTGAGCCACCGCCGCACTGGCTTTGGCTTCGTCATAACGACGGGACCGCACACCACCTTCGGCCACCACGTGGCCGCCAAACGCTATTTTCAGACGATCGCGGTCTGCAGGCTCCCCGGCTTTGCCAACCGCCATGACGATGCGACCCCAGTTGGCATCGCTACCTGCGATTGCCGTCTTGACCAGTGGCGAGTTGGCGATGCTCATGGCGATACGGTGGGCACTTGTATCGCTTTTTGCGCCGCTGACATCAACCTGGATGAGCTTCTGGGCACCTTCGCCATCGCGAACCACCTGCTGCGCTAAATCAAGCAGAACCACATCGAGCTTGCGGCGAAAATCCGCCAGCTTTGGATCGCTGGCGCGGGTGATGCGCGGGTGAGCGGGGCCTTGTCCGGTTGCGAACAAAAGCAGGGTGTCCGAGGTTGAGGTATCGCTGTCCACGGTGATGCAGTTGAAACTTCTTGCCACGCCATCCGATAGCAGTCCCTGAAGCACCGCAGCAGGGATGACGGCATCGGTAAATACAAAGGCAAGCATCGTTGCCATGTCGGGTGCGATCATTCCCGAACCCTTGGCAATGCCATTAATTCTGACCTTGCTGCCGGCAATGCGCGCACTGGCGGTCGCAAGCTTGGGAAAGGTATCGGTCGTCATGATGGCACGCGCGGCGGCCTCCCAGCTATCCCTCGCGGCGCCATCACACAGCTGCGGCAGGACTGCCGTGATTTTGTGGGCGGGTAGTGGCTCACCAATAACCCCGGTGGAGGCAAGAAAAACCTCGCCCGCCGGGCAGCGCAGCGCAGCTGCCGCAGCCTTGGCCACCCCGCGGGTTGCCGCTTTGCCAGCCTGCCCGGTGAAGGCGTTGGCATTTCCCGAGTTGACCACAAGCCCCCGCGCCGTTCCGCGAGCCAGGTTGATGCGGCACCAATCGACGGGCGCCGAGGGTGCCTTGGAGCGCGTGAACACTCCTGCCACTTGGGTTCCCGGGGCCAGCTCCGCAACCATCACGTCCGTGCGCCCGAGATATTTGATGCCCGTGGCAGCGCTTGCCAGGCGCACCCCGGCAAGGGCAGGTAACGGCTTCCGAGTGGTCGGCGCCAGGGGGGATAAGAGGTGTGCACCAGCCGCGGGCCTCACTGGTTGAGCTCTCCTTGCCGGGCCAGATTTGCCACGCCCGGCGGGCCCGCGACCTTTCGCCTGGGCCTTTGGGAGGGATTTGGATGCCTGGGGTTTGGTCATGGACTTGCCTTAATGTTGCCGGGCTGGCGGAGCGAGCTTTGCAAGTCCCGGGAGCGGCGGAATTGAGCCAAAATCCATTGAATTGACAAGGGGGAATGCGCTTCTTATCTCTCCCCCGCACCTGTGCGGACCAACGCCGCCGGGCCACCGAGTGATGCCGGGCGATCCCGGCCCGCCCCTTCCCTGAGGACATTTATGCTCAGCAGCATTGCCCAGCGCCTTTTCGGCTCCGCGAACGAACGCAAGCTCCGCGCCATGTGGCGCCAGGTCGAGGAGATCAACGCGCTCGAGGACCGGTTCAAAGCCAAATCCGATGATGAGCTGCGGGCAATGACCGCCCACTTCCGCGAGCGACTCGCAAATGGTGAGAAGCTAGGCGATTTGCTTCCAGAGGCGTTCGCCACGGTCCGCGAGGGCGCCTGGCGCGCCCTTGGGCAACGCCATTTTGACGTCCAGCTGGTTGGCGGGATGGTTCTGCATCACGGACGCATCGCCGAAATGAAAACCGGCGAAGGCAAGACCCTGGTTGCAACGCTTCCAACATATCTCAACGCGCTCGAAGGCAAGGGCGTCCATGTCGTGACGGTCAACGACTATCTGGCCAGTCGCGATGCCGAGTGGATGGGCCAAGTCTACCACTTTTTGGGCATGTCTGTCGGCTGCATCGTTCACGGTCTGGATGATGAGCAACGCAAGGCCGCCTATCAGTGTGACATAACCTACGGTACCAATAATGAATTCGGCTTCGATTACCTCCGCGACAACATGAAGTACTCGCAGGAGACGATGACCCAACGCCCGCACCATTACGCGATCGTGGATGAGGTCGATTCGATCCTGATTGACGAAGCACGCACGCCACTCATCATCTCGGGCCCGACAAATGATCTAACGGAAGTTTATCTCGCCGCCGATAAACTCATACCGCTACTGACCGGCGACGACTATGAACTCGATGAAAAGCAGCGAACGGTCACGCTGACCGAATCCGGCAATGAGCGCATGGATGCGGCGTTGCGTGATGTGGGGCTGCTCACCGTAGGTGATCTTTATGATATCGAAAACATCACCCTCTTGCACCATGTCAATCAGGCGCTGAAGGCCCACAAGCTGTTCTTCAAGGACCGCGACTACATCGTCAAGGATCGTGAAGTCATGATCATTGACGAGTTCACCGGCCGCATGATGCCGGGTCGGCGTTATTCGGAGGGACTGCATCAGGCGTTGGAAGCCAAAGAGGGCGTGGAGATCCAGCCGGAAAACGTGACCTTGGCTTCGATCACCTTCCAGAATTACTTCCGCCTTTACAAGAAGCTTGCCGGCATGACCGGAACGGCGCTGACCGAGGCGGCGGAATTCATGGACATATATAAGCTCGATGTCATTGAAATTCCGACCAATCTTCCTATCGCACGCCTAGACCATGACGATGAGGTCTATCGTTCTGTGCCAGAGAAATATAATGCGATAGTCAAACTCATTCAGGATTGTCAAAGCCGTGGCCAGCCAGTCCTAGTTGGAACGGTCTCGATCGAAAAATCCGAAGAGCTTTCTGCTTTGCTGAAAAAAAAGAAGATCGCACACAGCGTTCTCAATGCTCGCTACCATGAGCAGGAAGCCAGCATCGTGGCCCAGGCAGGCGTTTGCGGTGCGGTCACCATTGCTACCAACATGGCGGGCCGAGGTACCGATATTCAGCTCGGTGGTAACGCCGATATGCGCATCAAGAACGAACTTAGTGCCATCACCGATGATGCCGAGCGAGCGCGCATGACGGAAAAGATCCGCGAAGAAGTTGCGGAAAACAAGAAGAAGGCTCTGGCCGCAGGCGGCCTCTACATCGTCGGAACCGAACGCCATGAGAGCCGGCGTATCGATAACCAGCTTCGTGGTCGCTCCGGTCGCCAGGGCGATCCAGGAGCATCCAAGTTTTTCCTGTCGCTGCAGGACGATCTGATGCGCATATTCGGTTCGGATCGCATGGAATCGGTGCTCAAGCGCATCGGTCTTCAAGAAGATGAAGCCATTGCCCACCCATGGGTGAACAAGGCTCTAGAAAAAGCACAACAGAAGGTCGAGGACCGCAATTTCGAGATCCGCAAAAATATCCTCAAATATGATGATGTGCTCAATGATCAGCGACGTGTCATATTTGAGCAGCGCAAGGAGATCATGGAAAGTGACGATGTCGCCGATCAGATCAAGGAATTTCGTGCGACAGTGATCGACGAGCTGGTGGCCCGCCACATTCCGGAAAAGGCCTATGCGGAACAGTGGGATTCTGCCGGGTTGGAGGAGGAGGTCCGCACCATATTCGGATTGGAATTGCCGGTGGTAGAATGGGCCAAAGAGGAAGGAATTGCAGAAGAAGAGGTCCACGAGCGATTGACCAAAGCCGTGGAGGAACGGGCCGCGGAACGGGCTGCCAATTTTGGGCCTGACATCATGCGTTATGTCGAAAAGACCGTTCTACTGCAGACCCTGGACCACAACTGGCGGGAGCATATCGTCAACCTTGATCATCTGCGCCAATATGTGGGACTGCGCGGCTATGGTCAGCTCGACCCTCTCAACGAGTACAAGCAGGAAGCCTTCGCCCTCTTTGAAGCTCTGATCTCCAAGTTGCGTACCGACGTGGTCAGCCAGCTGCTGCAGCTGCAGATCAATGTCGAGGCGCCACCGACGCTGGAGGAGCCCAGTCTGCAACAACTTCAGGCACTGCATGTGGACCCCTATACCGGGGAAAATGAGTTCGACAGCGCCGACTATGGTGCCGCCATTGCCAGGACCAACACTCCCTTCGTCCACCGCAACGAGAATGTGCAGGTCGATCCAAACAATCCGCAAACCTGGGGCAAAGTGCAGCGTAACGCACCATGTCCCTGTGGGTCAGGCCGCAAGTTCAAGCACTGCCATGGAGCCTTGGTGTAGGCGAGGCGACTGGCCCCAACAGGCTTTGTCCGAGCTGCTGACGTGGCGTCATGCAGCGAGCTCTTGACGGTGCCAAACCTGAGACAGGCAAGAAGGTTCGTCCCATCTTAAGTCTTGCGGTCGTCGGGACCTTGAGCTCGACGGCGCCGCAGACGGGGCTTTTCAACAACTGGGTTTGCGGCGCAAGCTGGCAGGGCAGCTCAGGGACCTACCAGCATGCCGCAATCCTTTCGTATTGAAATCGGTCAGCCCACCATCAATGCCATCCTGCGCAAAGTCCGCGCCTTTGAGTGGCACGAAGCACCTCAGGGGCCCGGACTTGATGACAGCTGGGCCTATGGCGCCAACCTCAAATACATGCGTGAGCTGTGCCGCTATTGGGTTGAGAACTACGACTGGTTTCATTGGCAGGACCAGCTCAATCGGTTTGCCCAATACCGGGCTGAAATCGAGGGGCTATCCATTCATTTCTATCATGAGCCGGGTTCTGGGCCCGCGCCACGCCCTCTCATCCTCAGTCATGGCTGGCCAGGCTCGGTATTTGAGTTCCTTCACATCATCGATCAGCTCGCTCATCCTGAACGCCATGGCGGAGATGTCCGCGACGCATTTACTGTGATTGTGCCCTCGCTTCCGGGCTATGGCTTTTCGGGCAAGCCCCAGCGACCGATCTCGCCGCGAACGATTGCCCGTATGTTCGATCGCCTCATGACTGAGGTACTGAACCTGCCGGGCTACATCGCGCAGGGAGGTGATTGGGGTTCGGCGATTTCGGGCTGGATGGGTTATGAAGGCAAGGGTTGCAGGGCAGTCCATCTCAACATGATGGGCTGGCGTACGCCCGGTGACACGCCGCTGAGCGAAGAAGAAAGGGAGCATGCCGCTCGCGCGGAACAGCTGTTCAACATGGAGGGCGCCTATTTCCGCGAACAGTCCACAAAACCTCAGACCTTGTCCTATGCGATGATGGATTCACCGGTCGGAGCCTGCGCCTGGATCGTCGAGAAATTTTACGGCTGGTCAGACATCCGCAGTGATTTTGAGGCCGTCTATTCCAAGGATCAGCTGCTCACCAATGTCATGATCTACCTGGTGTCGCGCAGCTTCAACACGGCAAGTTGGCTTTATCGCGGCCTGTTCGAGGATTTAAGTGGCGAGCCTGTGCCGCCAGGAGCGAGGATCGAACGGCCCGTGGCCATCGCCCGCTTCCCGGTCGATCTCATCCCGTTTCCCCCACGCAGCCAGGTCGAACGCAGCATGAATGTGGTTCGCTGGAGCGAATTTGCCGAGGGCGGCCATTTTGCCGCGCTTGAGCGTCCCAACGATATCGTATACGATATACAGAATTTCGCCCAAGGATTAGGCTAAATGCGCAGTGCGCGACTTGTTCACATCGTCAGCTGTCATGCTGAAGGGGAGGTCGGAGAGGTCATCGTCGGTGGGGTCGCGCCGCCACCTGGTAACACAGTATGGGAGCAGTCACGTTTCATAGCCCGGGACGGACGGCTGCGCAGCTTTGTCCTCAACGAGCCGCGCGGCGGAGTATTCAAGCATGTCAGCCTCCTTGTACCGCCAAAGACAGCTGGCGCCGACATGGGTTGGATCGTCATGGAACCGGAAGATACGCCGCCCATGTCCGGATCCAATTCGATGTGTGTGGCCACAGTGTTATTGGAGACCGGCATCCTGCCGATGTACGAACCCCAGACCATCTTGCATATCGAGGCGCCTGGCGGTGTAGTGGAGGCAACGGCCGCCTGTCGTGACGGCAAGGTCGAGTGGATCCGCATCCGTAATGTTCCGTCCTTTGCTGATCGTCTGGATGCGCCCCTCGAGGTGGAGGGCTTGGGCACACTCACCGTCGACACGGCTTATGGCGGCGACAGCTTTGTGATCGCTGATGCCCGTGCACTGGGCTTCGCCTTACGCCCCGATGAAGCGCGCGATCTCGCGGAAGCTGGCATCCGAATTACCAGAGCTGCCAACCAGCAGCTGGGTTTCCGCCACCCGGAAAATCCGGACTGGGATCATATCTCCTTCTGCCTTTTGGCGGCCCCCATTACGCAGCAGGGCGATTGCTGGGTCGGCCGCAATACCGTCGCCATACAGCCAGGTAAGCTGGATCGTTCACCCTGCGGTACCGGCTGCTCCGCGCGAATGGCCGTGCTTCATGCGCGCGGCATCTTGAGGACAGGCGACAGATTCATTGGACGCTCGATCATCGACAGTGTGTTTCACTGCCGCATCGAGGATGTGGCCAAGGCTGGCCACCGCTCCGCTATCATTCCCAGCATTCAGGGCCGCGCCTTTATCACCGGCACGCACCAGCTGATGCTGGACCCGAGCGATCCTTGGCCCGAGGGCTACAAGCTCTCCGACACCTGGCCAAAGCTTGCCTGAGCGTCAGATGAGATCACGTCCCATCGCCAGATATTTGTCACGGCGCTGCTGCTTGAGCTGGGCCGGCAGCAGCGTGCTCAATTCGTTCAGGGACCGCGCGATGGTTTCTCCCACCGCCTGAATGGCTTCATCAGGCGCCCGGTGTGCCCCGCCCAATGGTTCGGATACAATGCCATCGATCAGCTTCAGATCGAGCAGATCCTGAGCCGAAATACGCATTGCCGCCGCCGCCTCCTGGGCTTTGTCAGCGGAGCGCCACAGTATCGACGCGCAACCTTCCGGCGAGATTACCGCATAGATGGCATGTTCCAGCATGAATACGCGGTTGGCCACGGCAATGCCCAGTGCACCACCAGACATGCCCTCGCCGATGATCATCGCAATAAAGGGTACCTTCAGGTTGAGGCTCTTTTCGGTAGCACGCGCGATCGCCTCTGCCTGCCCCCGCTCCTCGGCCCCCACCCCAGGATAGGCACCAGCCGTGTCAACGAAGGAAAGCACCGGCAGACCAAAGCGCTCCGCCAGGTCAAACAGGCGCACGGCCTTACGGTAACCCTCCGGCATGGCCATGCCGAAATTGTGCTTAAGGCGCGACTGGGTATCGTTACCTTTTTCATGGCCAAGCACGGCGACAGCCTGGCCGCGAAAGCGCCCGAGACCAGCCATCACCGCCTGGTCCTCCCCAAACTGGCGATCGCCCGCCAGGAGCGTGAACTCGTCGATCAATCCGCTCAGATAATCCGAAAAATGTGGCCGCGCCGGGTGCCTGGCGACCAGGGCCTTCTGCCAGGGCGACAGCCTGGCATAGGTCTCCTTAATCAGCCCCGAGACCCTCGCCTGCAGGCGTCCAACGTCCTCCTCGATGTTCATCGAGGGGTCTTGCTCGGCCAGCTGGCGTAGCTCGACTATTTTACCTTCGAGTTCAGCAATCGGGCGTTCAAAGTCCAGATAAACGTGCATCTTTGCTCAGAAATTCCGTTCTGCTAGGCACGGGGAAAATGCCGCGGAAAATGGCCCGCGGCCCTGGTAATGTCAACAAACACGGCTGGGCGGCACCATATGCCCCCCCTTAACGAAAAGTACCCTGACTTCAATCCTTTAACGATCTCCCCGCGCGGCGACGCCACCCGTTTGCAGTCGCCCCAGCCCTTCGATCACCCGCTCCTGGCAGCTTGGTGCTGGCTGCTTCGCCGGGATAAATCCGGCCTGCGCACAGACCCGCCCCTCAATTCGGCCGGTGCTCAGTCTGTGTCTTGCCCGACAATCAGTGCCATTTGCTCCACTATGACCTGGGCCTGACGGATAGACGCGGCATCAATCAGAACGCCGTTGAGCGTGGCCGCACCAAGACCTTTGTCCTGCGCCTCTTTCATCGCCGCAAGAATGGCCTTGGCCCGTGTGACCTCCTTTTGTGGGGGGGTAAAGATTTCATTGGCGAGTGCCACCTGGCTGGGGTGGATTGCCCACTTGCCTTCACAGCCGAGGATTGCAGTGCGCATTGCCTGGGCTCGAAAACCATCGGCATCCGAATAATCGCCAAACGGCCCGTCGATTGGAACCAGCCCGTGGGCCCGTGCCGCCTGACACATGCGGAACAGCGGATAATGCCAAAGATCGTTCCAATGCCGCTCCCGACGGCCATCAGCCAAGGCATCCGTCAGCATCACATAGTCTGAATTGCCACCACCAATATTGGTGGTGCGCATGCCTTGCGATGCCGCGTAATCTGCCGAGCCAAAATGCAGGCTTTCAAGACGGGCAGATGCACCGGCGATCTCGTCAATATTACCCAGGCCAAGCGCGGTTTCGATGATCACCTCAAGGCCGATCTGCTTTCTCCTTCCAACCGCAGCGCTGGCCTGAGTGACAAGCATGTCAATCGCGTAGACATCAGCAGCTGAACCGACCTTGGGAATCATGATCGCGTCCAGACGCTCGCCCCCCTTCTCTACCAGCGCCAGTACGTCGCGATAACACCAATGTGTATCCAGACCATTGATGCGCACGCTTACCAGCTTGCGACCGAAGTCCACGTCGTGAAGTACCTCGACGATGTTATCGCGGGCTTTGTCCTTATCCGCGGGAGCCACTGCATCCTCCAGATCAAGGCAAACAACATCGGCAGCACTTGCCGCCGCCTTGGCAAACAATTGCGGACGTGAGCCCGGCACAAACAGCTTGGATCGATAAAGCCGTGGCGGTGTACGGCGAATAACAGGAGTAAAAGACACGGATTGGGCTCCTCTGCGGCATCGAGGCAGCCTAGAGACTTGACGGCATAGATCAAGATGGTCGTTTCGGCCCTTTGTCCCGCTTGGCGTTCCCGCGTCGCGCCAGGGGATGGGCAGACTGGACTACGCGCACAAGACGGCCACTTGCGACATGGGTGTAAATCTGGGTCGTTGCGATATCTGCATGACCCAGCATGGTCTGCACACTCCGCAGATCCGCACCGCCTTCCACCAGATGGGTAGCAAAGGCATGGCGCAGCACATGTGGACTGAGTTTGTCAGGATCAATACCAGCCTTGAGTGCGAGCTGCTTGAGCAGCTTATGACAGGCGCGTCGGGTGATATGCCCCTCTTTACCATGCGAGGGAAACAGATAGAGACTATGTTTATCCCCACTGGCGAGGAATTGCTCTCTCACTTCGAGCCAACTTGCGATCGCTTGCCGTGCGTGGCTGTTGAGCGGCACCAGGCGTTCCTTACCTCCCTTGCCACGCACCAAAATGACCCCGTCACGGGCCTTAGCCGCTGCAAGTGGAAGGCTGACCAACTCGGATACCCGCAATCCCGCAGCGTAAAGGATCTCGACCATCGCCAGCAGACGGCGACCCTGCGCCTCGCGCGCAGCCTGCACCTCGGCGCACTCGATCAATCGCATTACATCTTCTGCGCTCAGCACTTTGGGAAGGGGACGGACCATCTTGGGTGCATCCAGGATCGATGTTGGATCCTCGCTGCGGATTCCCTCCTGATAGAGAAAGCCGAAAAACTGTCGGAATGCTGACAGCTTGCGAGCCTGGGTGGAGGGGGCAAACCCCGCCTGGCCAAAGCGCTCCAGAACCTCGCGCAGCGCCGCGCGCGGTGCCTTTGAGAGATCAATACCAAGGGCCAGATCCATCAGGTCCCGCCGGTAAGCAGCGATCGTATTGTTGCTGGCTCCACGTTCCGAGACCATCATATCGAGAAACGCTTCAATCAACGCGGCGTTCTGTGTGGCGGCTGGCGCGCGCGGATTCACAGCGAGGCCGCCCCTTTGACCTGCCGGGCGGCCCCCTCCAGGCGCGGTGCCCGGTAATTTAGGAGAGCTGCTCCGCCGATTGCACGTGCGTCTGCACCCAAATGTTCGCGTACAAGGTCGCCAACAAGCGAGACGCATGAATTGGGGGTCAAGTCACCAGGACCCTGTGCTCCCAGCGCATCAAGAATGAAGGCTATGGCAATTCCGCGCTGGCCCGATGTGCGCATGGCTTCAGTGAGCTTGTGCATGTAGACCCGACCCGGTCGACGTCCCGGCCATGTGGTAGCAAGAGCGCGCCTTGCAGTGAGCGCCACCGCAGGTGGCAGGGGCTCCTTCAGCACGTTGAACAGGCCGAGTGCCAGGGCCGCAAAACGTTGTCCTGGCGCTCCATGCACCAATTCGCGACGCAACTCGGAGAGCATGGCAGCGCGCTGGCCCGGAGCAACGCTTGCCGGGGCGATCAGCTCAAGGCAGGCGTAAAGATGTGCCCATAACATGGCGTCGCCAGGATTTGAAAGATCAAGCGTTGCGGCCCAGTCAGCCGCCCTGTCGACATTGCCCGTCATCATCAGCGCCCGGGCAAACAGGTCAGTCATTCTGTGGTCGCGGGCCGTTGGCATGACGCGCATGAGCGCACCCTGTTCGAGGTCGGCCGCGACTCCCATCAGGTCCTGCTTGCGGGCGGTGGCAAGAGCCTCAAAGATCAGCGCCGGCTGCGCCTCCTCCGAGGCTTTCTTCACCGCGCGGCGCAAGAGGGCCTGGCCTTCCAGAAACGGCAACTGCAGAACCTGCGCGTGCTCAGTGGCCAACTGGTCAGGAGAGAAGTTCTGCGCATCGGCGATGGCTCGCAGCTCAGATACGGAAAGCGCACCAGTACGCAACACGCGCTCAGCCGCAGCGATGCGGTCACCCGGCGGGTTCTTTGCCGCCTGCGCCGCCAGCAAAAGTCCCGGCGTGCCCAACTCCTCACCAAGGTCTAACGGAACCGGCAGGCTGTTCTGTTGCAGCAGAAAAACAGTGAGTGCGTCGGCGTTCACAATCTTTTTGGGCATCGGCAAGGAGCGCTGACGCAACCCTGCGAGCAGGCCGTTAAATCCTGGATCCGCAAGCCCTTGTGCCTGCATCACCGACAGCGTCAGCTGAGCTGCGGGCAGATTACCTTGCACGCTGTAGCAATAGGCCCGAAGCCGGATCCAGAAGGGCTCGGAACTGCGGAGACGACGGGACGTGTCAGGACCACACACCGCCTGCGTCTGATTGGCATAGAGCAGCGCGTCAGCGCGGGCACGGTCAAAATCCGGATCATGTGGGACCTCAGCGACGCGCGCGAGCGCCCCCGCGTCGCCCAGCAGGCCCGCATCGAGCAGGCGGCGCAAACGAACCGTGGCAAAAGCGTGGGGCGCCTGCCCTATCGGTGCCGCCGCCGTGGTGAGGAGGAGCCTGCGCGCCAAAGCCCGCAGGGGTGCGATGGTAGTGGCGATCGGAAGCCGGTCGAGAAGCGCCTCGGCTTCCAGTTTGGGGGCACCGAGCCAGAGGGATGCCCCAACTCCTCCCTGATCCGCGCTGATAGTACCGGCGGGCGGCCCTTCTACTGCGCCCAGCGAATTGACCGTCACCGCTGAGGTCACAGCGCCAGCCCTGATGAGCACCTCTGGGGCATTTGGAGGAGGTCCGCTCAGCGTTTGTGGAGCACCCGTGGCAAACCCACCGCTAGGCTGCGCCCAGGCAGTCCCTGGCACAAGGACCCATCCGGCCAAAAAGGCGGCGCCCAGCGCCCTAGTACGAAGTCCGTTCATGGGTGAGCACCTGATGATAGGCGCGCTGCGGGGGTGTGAGCGTGCCGGCGTACCAGGCCAAGAACCCGGCCCCAATGATTGCGAGAAAAAGAACGCCGAGCCCAATGCGAATTGCCCAAGCCATGTGTTCACCCAAGGTTTGCGATAAACGCGAAGCGGCCCCCACCCCCGCGCTCCCTCTTTCTGAAGGAAACACGGGGGGAAATGCAAGTCCTGCTGGAAGCTTTCCTGCTCTCCGTGTAAGCCTGAAATATGAGCGGTTTAAGGCGAACAGTCGCCCTGATCGGGATGATGGGCGTGGGCAAGAGCTCGCTGGGGCGACGGCTTGCCACCCGGCTTAAGGTCCCGTTTCGTGATTCCGATACGGAGATTGAGCTCGCCGCGGGCTGCACCGTCACCGAAATCTTCGAGCGCTATGGTGAGGAGGCGTTCCGCAGCTGTGAGCGCAAGGTGATCGCAAGGCTCCTGGAACTTCCTCCCCTGGTGCTGGCGACCGGGGGCGGCTCCTTCGCCGATGCCCAGATCCGCGCAGCGATCCAGAAAGGTGCCGTTTCGGTTTGGATCAAGGCCCCGGTTGCCCTGCTCGTCGAGCGTGTCGGGCGGCGAGATACCAGGCCCATGCTGCGCAATGGTGACCCACACGATATCCTTACCCAGCTGCTGGAGGCCCGAGCCCCCCTTTACGGCGAGGCCGATATCCACGTTGAAACCGAAGACGGACCGCACCAGGTTCAGGTCAATCGCATCTTGGCCGCGCTCGTTGCGCGCGGCATCGTGGAGGACATGTGAGCGAGACTATTTCCGTAAACTTGGGAACCCGCAGCTATGACATAGAGGTGGGCCCGGGCCTGATCCCGCGCGCGGCAGAGTTCATCAAACCGCGAGCCCGGGGCTCCATCGCCATTGTGACAGACGAGCACGTGGCCACAGTGCATTTGCCGGTTCTGCTGGAGGGATTGCGGGCTGAGGGGTTGACCGCTGCCTCACTCGTTGTCCCGGCCGGCGAAGCCAGCAAGAGCTTCGCAGGTCTGGAGCAGCTGTGCGAGGGGTTGCTCGATCTCGAATTGGACCGTAGCAGTCTTGTCATCGCTTTGGGTGGTGGAGTTGTGGGTGATCTGGCCGGTTTTGCCGCCGGCATCCTTAAGCGCGGCCTGGCCGTGGTTCAGATGCCCACCACCCTTTTAGCCCAAGTCGACTCTTCGGTTGGCGGCAAAACCGGAATTAACACGCGCCATGGCAAAAATCTCATCGGCCTGTTTCATCAACCCCGACTCGTGATCGCCGACATCTCAAGCCTCTCCACTCTGCCGCAGCGTCAGATGCGGGCCGGATATGCCGAAATTGTCAAATATGGCGCACTGGGCGACGCCGCGTTTTTTACCTGGCTCGAAGAGCACGGGCCGGCCGCCCTTTCCGGGGATCAGGCAGCCCTCAGCCATGCCGTCGCCCATTCCTGTCGTATGAAGGCTGCGATCGTTGCACGCGACGAGCGCGAGAGCGGCGAGCGGGCGCTGCTCAATCTTGGTCACACGTTCGGCCATGCGCTGGAGGCGGCTTGCGGATTTTCCGATCAGCTTCTGCACGGCGAAGCTGTGGCGATCGGCATGGTCCTGGCATTCCGCCTGTCTGTGCGCCTTGGCCTGGCTCCCAAAAGCGATGCGGAGCGGCTTTGCCGGCATCTTACAGCGATCGGACTTCCCACCGAATTGTCAGCTCTGGGACCCCAAAGGCTGGACGGGCAGGCTTTCATCCAACTCATGAGCCACGACAAAAAGGTGCATGCAGGGGCACTTACCTTCGTGCTGGCGCGCAGTATTGGCGACGCCTTCACCACCCAAAGTGTACCGACCGCCGAGCTCTTGGCGGTACTTTCGGCCGACTGACGGAGCCAATTATGACGCTGACCCTCGTGGGAACTGCATTTGCCATCGTGCTGCTACTCGGGGTTTCCGGATTTTTCTCGGGTTCGGAAACCGCCCTGACTGCAGTTTCCCGCGCCCGCATGCACCAACTGGAGAAGGACGGATCGCAGCCCGCGCGCGCGGTCAATCGCCTGATCACAGACAAGGAAAATCTGATCGGAACCATCCTCCTCGGCAACACCTTCTTCAACATCCTGCTCTCATCCTTGGCAACATGGACGCTCGGGCACCTGCTTGGCGCCGATGCGGTGGCCGTAGCCACCGCGACGATGACCATTCTGATTCTGATCTTCGCCGAGGTCATGCCCAAGACCCTTGCCATTGCCCGCACCGATCATTTTGCGCTGCGCGTGGGGGGCGTCCTCTGTGTCATTGTCGCCGCCGCCCGTCCGATCGTGCGTACCGTGCAATGGCTGGTTTGGCGCGTGCTGACCTTATTCGGGGTACGCCAGGAGGGTAACGCCTCGATGGTGCCGGCCCACGAGGAAATCCGCGGCGCCGTTGCCCTTCACCATATTGAGGGCGCAATGGCGCGTGAGCATCGCGACATGATTGGCGGCATTCTCGATCTGCGGGAACTCAAAGTTGGCGATGTCATGGTTCACCGCAAGAACGTCGCCATGCTGGACGCGGACCTGCCACGCAGCACGCTTCTGCAGGCCCTTCTGGATGCCCATCACACCCGGGTCCCGGTGTGGCGGGGAACCAATGACAACGTGATCGGGGTGATTAATAGCAAAGACGTCATGGCCGAGCTGGTGCGCCGACAAGGTCACCTTGAGGATTTTGACCTGTTGAGACTGATGCATGAAGCCTGGTTCGTTCCTGACACCCGAGGTGTCGAGGCTCAGTTGCGGGCGTTTCGCGAACGCCGCACCCACTTTGCGATGGTCGTGGACGAATATGGCACAATCCAAGGCGTGGTTACTCTCGAGGACATCCTCAATGAGATCATTGGGGAAATGCCGGAAGAAACCGATGTCCGCGTACCGCCGGGTATCCGCCCGCAGACGGATGGTACGTACAACATAGACGGGAACATGCCAGTACGGGACATCAACCGCGCTTTGGACTGGTCGTTACCCGACGATGAGGCGACCACCCTTGCGGGGCTCATTATTCACGAGGCCCGTGCGATCCCTGAAGTCGGGCAACGGTTCGCGTTTTACGGCTTCCAATTCGAAATCCTGCGCCGGCAGCGCAATCAAATTACCGCAATCCGCGTCATCCCGCCTCGTCCGGTGTCCGCGCCGTGACGGACAAGGCATGGACCGGTCCAGCGAGTTCTTGCGCGAGGGTGGCATAGACCAGCTTCTGTCGCGCCAGCCGGCTCATGCCCTCAAACAAGGATGACACGATGCGGACCCTGAAATGGCTTTGTCCGCCGGGGCGTGAGCCGGCATGGCCTTCATGCCGCGCACTGTCATCAATCACCTCGAGCCGGAGCGGTTTCAAAGCGCTTGTCAATTTGTCGCGGATCGCCGTAGCAACGTCCACTGCCATCTCCTTTTTGTGCCACAAATCGTCTGTCAAGTGTTTCGTTTTCTTGTCTTTTACCCTGGCGATACCATAATTTAGCACATGGCCTCGACCAACTACCGACCGCGCTTTGGTCGCGATATTCGCATTAAACCCGACCGCCCGCAAAAACCGGTCGGGCCGCGGTGCTGTGCCCGCACCGACTGCCCCAATGAAGGTACTCACAAGGTTCCCAAGTCTCGCGACAACCTGAACGAGCACCTATGGTTTTGCCTTGAACATGCACGGGCACACAATGAAAGCTGGGATTACTTCCAAGGCATGAGCGATGCGCAGATCGAGGCCTTTCGCGTCGCCGCCCTGACCGGCCACCGGCCAACCTGGAAAATTGACGGACGAGGACGTTTTCGGCAAAGCAATGGCGGAGAAGCCGAGCGCTATGATGATTCGCACGGCGTTTTTGGGGACGTCGCCGAAGAGGTGCGTCCGCCGGAGAGGAAGTTTACTGCAGTCCAGCTGCGGGCTTTCGAGATACTCAATCTTGACGCTGGTGCCAGCTTGCACCAGATCAAGGCACGGTATAAGGAGCTAGTGAAGCGGTTCCACCCTGACGCCAATGGCGGCGACCGGGGGGCCGAGGAGCGTCTCAAACAGGTAATCAAGGCCTATGGCGTCCTGCGCGCGGCCGGCCTGACCTAAAGCCGGCGCCCTTTGTGTCCCTGCGTGTCAACGGCAGAGGGCAAAACCGTCGTTACCTCGGATCCGGAAAGACGCAACATGTCCACTGAGCCTCAGGGCCTCGATCCCGCCACCGCGCCTGACACCATGGTCGATGTGCGCAAGACTTTCGGCATCGACGCCAATTTACAGGTACCCGCCTTTTCGACGCGTAATGCTGAATATGTCCCGGACATTGACCTGGCCTATCGTTTCGACCGTGAAACCACGCTCGCGATTTTGGCGGGATTTGCCCACAATCGCCGCGTACTCATTCAGGGCTATCACGGAACAGGGAAGTCAACCCACATCGAGCAGATCGCCAGCCGCCTCAACTGGCCCTGCATTCGCATCAATCTGGACAGCCACATTAGCCGTATCGATCTCATCGGCAAAGACGCGATCGTGCTCAAGGAGGGCCGTCAGGTCACTGAATTTCGTGAGGGACTGCTGCCCTGGTGCCTGCAACATCCGGTGGCACTGACTTTTGACGAATACGATGCAGGTCGCCCAGATGTCATGTTTGTGATCCAGCGGGTGCTCGAAGTATCGGGAAAACTGACTCTGCTTGATCAGAACCGTGTCATCCACCCACACAAGGCGTTCCGTCTTTTTGCCACCACTAATACGATTGGTCTTGGCGACACTTCTGGTCTTTATCACGGCACGCAGCAGATCAATCAGGGACAGATGGATCGCTGGAGTATCGTTGCCACGCTCAATTATCTCCACCACGACGCGGAGGTCGAGATCGTGCTGGCGAAAGTACCGAGCTATAACGAGACTGCGGAAGGTCGAAAAGCCGTTGGTGCCATGGTGCGCCTCGCCGACATGACGCGCAACGCTTTCATGAACGGAGACCTTTCCACCGTGATGAGCCCGCGTACGGTTATCACCTGGGCAGAAAATGCCAAGATATTTGGTGATCTCGGATTCTCCTTTCGCCTCACCTTTCTAAATAAATGTGATGAGCTGGAGCGCGCCAGCGTTGCCGAGTTCTATCAACGTTGCTTCGGCGAGGATTTGCCGGAAAGCGCAGCAAAGATCCTGGTCGCATAAAGCGCGAATGGCGAATAACGATAATCCCGTCGAACCTTTCAAGCGTGCCGTCGCAGCCGCCGTGCGCAGCCTTGCGGGCGAGCCTGAAATGGATATCAGCTTCAGCGCGGAACCACCGTCGTTACGTGGCAATCGCGCCCGATTACCCTTGCCATCGCGCAACTTGCCGCCGGGCGAAATCGCCATTGTACGTGGTGCAGGTGACGCTTATGCCTTGCGGAAGGCCTATCACGAAGACAGCGTCCATGCACGCTTTCGACCAGCGAGCACGGATGCTGCCGAACTGTTCGAAGCTGCCGAGCAGGCCCGTGTCGAGGCAATTGGGGCATTGGCCATGCAGGGTGTCAGCGCCAATCTCGCTGCCAATCTGGAGGCCCGCTATCGGCAGAAGCCAGTTACGCAGGCGCGTGAACGTGCCGACGTGCCACTCGCAGATGCGCTCGGCCTTGTCGTGCGCGAGAAACTGACCGGGCAGCCACCACCAGACAGCATGCGGCATGCCGTCGACCTGTGGCGGGACATTATCGAGGAGCGGGCTGGAGACGATCTATCCAGGCTCGAAGGCGCGATACGCGACCAGACGGCCTTTGCCAAGCTGACACGGACAATCCTGAAGGACCTCAAGGTTGGCGATGAACTTGCCGAAGAGCAAGAGGGCGACGGAGACGCCAACGCCGACGAATCGGAACAGTCCGGCGAAGGCCAGGAGGGTGCCGAGGCCGAAAGCCAGGAGCAGTCCGGCGACGCCCAGATGCGTGAGGCTGAGGGGGACGAAGGCGAGGAGCTGACGGCGGAAAGCGAATCCGAAAGTGCGGAGGATCTAGCCGAGCAATCGGACAGTGACGAAGGCAGCAAGCCTTGGCGCCCGGAGCAGCCCTTCGCGGATCAGGAGAGCTGGGGCTATCGCATCTTCACCACCCAGTTCGACGAGATCATCCATGCCACCGAGCTGTGCGATGCCGAAGAGCTGACACGGTTGCGCAACTTCCTCGACCAGCAACTGCAATCTCTTCAGGGTGTGGTATCACGGCTGGCCAACAAGTTGCAGCGTCTTTTAATGGCCCAGCAGAACCGGACTTGGGAATTTGATCTCGAGGAAGGCATTCTCGACTCGTCCCGCCTACCCCGCATCATCATGGATCCGATGTATCCACTTTCGTTTAAACACGAAAAGGATCTTGAGTTCCGCGATACCATTGTCAGTCTGCTATTGGACAACTCCGGATCTATGCGTGGCCGTCCTATCATGGTGGCAGCGATGTGTGCCGATATCCTGGCCCGTACACTGGAGCGATGTGCGGTCAAGACAGAGATCCTCGGATTCACCACACGGGCGTGGAAGGGAGGCCAGGCGCGCGAGCGCTGGATCACCCAAGGCAAGGCCCCCCATCCCGGCCGCCTCAATGATCTCAGGCACATCGTTTACAAGGGTGCGGACGAACCTTGGCGGCGGGCCCGACGCAATCTCGGTTTGATGATGCGCGAAGGGCTACTCAAGGAAAACATCGATGGTGAAGCGCTGATGTGGGCCCATGGCCGGCTCGTCGGGCGTCCGGAACAGCGTAAGATTCTCATGGTGATTTCTGATGGCGCGCCGGTCGACGACTCCACGCTTTCAGTCAATGCGGGGAATTACCTGGAACGCCACCTGCGCAATGTCATTCATGACATCGAAGAAAAGTCACCTGTGCAGCTTTCCGCAATCGGCATCGGCCATGACGTCACCCGCTATTATCGCAAGGCGGTCACAATCGTTGACGCCGAGCAGTTGGGCGGAGCAATGACCGAGCAGCTGATTTCACTCTTTGCCGAAGAACCCAGCCACGGTGCTGTGGGGAGCAAAACCCGCCTCTCGCGCGCCCGTCACGGCGGGCGACGGCGAGCATAGGCGTCAACAGACCGCAATCGACGTCTTGTCCCGTCGGGTAACCCCGGCATGAACCGAAAAGTGCACTGTCGTCATCAGCTTCGACAAGCTATTGGGGTGACGTCTTGAACCGGGATCAAGTCAAAAAAATCCGCTTCGCCGCGGCGCGCGCCTCCCGGCGCGGACGATCTGAAATTTCACCTTCAAAAAACATAGTGCGATCGGTTGAGCGAGTGGCACTGGCGAGGGCCTGCTTGTCATTGCAGATTCTGGCTATATCGGAACGCGCCTTGAGCCTGTTGTAGATCTTCTGTGCCACGGGACTGAGAGGCGCGGCCGTTGCTGACGCACCAAGAACAAGAAAAAGAAGAACCAGACCAAAGGAGCGCATGCGATCTCTCATGACCAAAGTGCAATGTGGGTAGCGGTTATACGATTCTGCAATTGCCCTTTGGGGCCGGCGGCGCGATGAATACCGGTCTGCTGGACCTCCGGAAGTATGGCGATACAGGCAAAATCGACCGACAAGGGATATTGCGCCAAGGCTGCTGCATCCCACAACTCACAAATCTCGCCAATGACTAGTCCAGTAATATCGCCATAGAAGAGAAACTTCCGACCGCTCAGTGTACTCGAACGCCCGTCGGAATATTCAGCCAGGTCGCGAACTTTGAGTAGATTGAGCAATGCATTAGCCGAGGTCTCGCCGTTTGCGCCAAGCGCCGTCATACGTTCACGGGTGGGATACAGAGCATCCTCGACCT
>JAJZGY010000042.1 GCA_021804785.1 Pseudomonadota bacterium
CGGTCCCCTGCGCTCGGCTATCGTTCAGCTGGCCGATGCCAATGGTGTGCCATCCAGTAAAATATTCGTGGTCAACACGTCGAAGCAGAGCAAGCTTCTCAACGCCAACGTCTCGGGACTGTTCGGCACCACCCGCATTTCACTTGATGACACGCTGCTCAAGCGCTGTACATCGCGGGAAATCCTCGCTGTGGTTGCACATGAAATGGGTCATTATGTGCTTGACCACAGCCTGATGGTCTTGCCGTGGCTTGGCCTCATCCTGCTGATCGGCTTCGGCTTTGTTGCGGCCAGCTATCGTGTCCTGATCCGGCTCCTGGGCCGGGTCTGGGATCTCGCCGAGATAGCCGATCCGGCCGGACTGCCCCTGCTCTATGCCCTGTTCACGATCTACATGCTGGTGGCCACGCCGGCGATCAATACGTTAAGCCGTACCATCGAGGCGCAGGCTGACATCTTCGGCCTGAATGCGGCCCGTCAACCCGATGCCTTCGCCAAGTTCTTCCTGCTCGACGCTGATGTCGATGACCTGACCCCAAGCCCCTTGGAAGAGGCCATTTTCTGGACTCATCCTTCTGCAGCGCAGCGCATTGCCGTTGCCATGCGCTGGAAGGCGGCGCATATACATGATCCGGACATCGCCAACGGACCCACCTCGCCTTGAAAGCTGGCTTTTCTCTGTCGATTGGCGCGGCCGGTGCACCACTGCACGCTGCCGCCCACAGCCATCATCCCTGGCCAGATGTCAGTCGCGCCGCGCATCTTGCCTGCTGGAATGATGCGGCTCGCCTGCTTGATCGCAAGTGGGATCATATTTTTTCCACTGTCATCCCCTTAGCCCAGGCCCATATCGCGCGCGCGCTGGGCCTGCCCCATCCCGAACGTATCGCCTTTGCTCCCAACACCCATGATTTTGTGGCACGCTTGTTCTCCTGCTTCGACAGCACACGGCCGGTGAGTGTGCTGACCACCACCTCCGAGTTCATGAGCTTTCAGCGCCAATGCGCCCGGCTTGAGGAGGATGGCATGGCCGTGGTCACCCGCATTTCGACCGAGCCTTTTGAAACATTTGCGCAACGATTTTCCGAGGCCGCCGCGCGTGTGTCCTACGACCTCATCTTCTTTAGCCACGCCTTCTACGATTCGGGTTATGTGGTCGATGACCTGCCCGGCATTGTCAACGCAGTCCGTGACGACGACAGCCTGGTTGTCATCGATGGCTACCACGCGTTCATGGCAGTACCTGCAAATCTTGCGCCGATTGCCCAACGAAGTTTCTATCTTGCCGGCGGCTACAAACTCGCAATGGCGGGCGAGGGCGTATGCTTTCTCTATTGTCCACCGGGCTATGGGCCGCGTCCCCGCGATACCGGATGGTATGCGAGCTTTTCCGCACTCAAGGACGGCAAACCTGCGGTTGCTTATGGCCGAGATGGCACGCGCTTCCTGGGAGCGACTTTCGACGTCTCCGGCCTCTACCGATTTAATGCGGTACAGGATTGGCTTGCGCAGCAGAGTCTGAGCGTTGGCACCATGCTCGGTGAGGTGCGCAAGCTCGAGCGGCACTTTCTCGCATCGCTGACGACGACAAGCCGGATCACCCCTGGCCAGCTTCTGCTGCCGGATGAAGGCATGCGGGCGCGCTTCCTCGCCTTCCGAACGCCAGATGCAGAGGACATTACCCGCGAACTGCTCGAGCGCAACATCATCGTCGACTGCCGGGGCGACCGGCTGCGAATTGGCTTTGGCATTTATCACGACACCGCGGATGCAAATGCGCTCGCTGATGCCCTAGCCAGATAGGGCGGCCGCAAATGCCGCCAGAATGGGCGGCGCAGCCTCAAAGACATAGTCGGCGTCATGCGCGGTAATGGTCTGGCAGCCCTTGCTACGCAGATCCTGAACCGCATCCATGAGAGCACCGCGCGGAACAAGGACCGAGGTTTCAGAGGTCTCTCCGTTCATCCGTGCACGCAGCGTGAGCGACGCCTTGGCGCATTCCCTTGCAGCAAGACGCGTCAGCATGCGCTCGGCACTGCAGCGAACCGCAAGCGGCCAAGTAGACTTAAGGCTCATCGCCAGTTGCGCCTGGCTCTGCAAGATGATGCCGTCGTCGAGGACCTTGAGGCCGTTGGCCGCCAGGGTTGCCCCGGTCGAGGTGATGTCCACAATCGCTTCCGCGGCACCGGCGGACGGAGCACCTTCCGTCGCACCGGCACTTTCGACAATGCGGTATTCGGAAATGCCCTTCTCTGCAAAAAATGCGCGGGTGAGCGTGACGTATTTGGTTGCAACCCGCAGCCTGCGGCGGTGACGCTGAAAGAATGCGGCGCAGACATCATCAAGATCGGCAACGCGGGTCACGTCGATCCATGACCGCGGCACAGCGACCACTACATCCGCATGGCCGAAGCCGAGTGCCTTGAGCAGCGCTACCCGTCCCTCGAGAACCGGCGCGGCCTCACGGATCAGATCTTCACCGGTAATCCCGAAATGTACCTCGCCCGCAAGCAGCGCGCCGGCGATTTCACCGGCAGAGAGCAGCATGACATCAACATCAGCAAAACCGCTCATGTCAGCGCGATATCCACGTGCGCCCGAGGCCTTTTTGAGCCCCATGCCGGCGTCCGCAAAATAGTGCTCGACCTGCTCCTGCAGACGGCCTTTGGACGGAATTGCAAGGATGAGACGGTCCGTCATCACGCTGTCCTCTGCGCCCTGCGCACTGCAAGCACACGCTCGGTCCGAATGGCATAGCCAATGGCCGGAATCGACCGGCTGGCGCCCAGATGCTCAAGCAGGCTGTCATAGCGCCCGCCACCGGCAACCTGCACGGGCCCTTCAGCATCCTCCGCCCACAGTTCGAATACGAAGCCGGTATAGTATTCCATATTGCGGCCGAAGCGGGCGGCAAAGGTGACGTCATCGGGCGCAATGGCAAGCTTGCCGAGGACATCGAGGCGCGCGCCCATGGCTTCTAACGGCGCTTTGAGATCAACCCCGGCTCTTTGCGTCAACGCCCTCACCTCTTCGATCGCGGTGCGAGCCTCGCCACTGACAGCCAAAAGCTGGCCTATGAGTTCGGCAATCACCGGGTCGAGCCGTAATGCCGCGGCATCGGCGGCCTGCTCCATCAGGCGGTCGACGATCTCTTCACGCGTGCGTGCCCCGAAGGGGGCGCCGCCGATCATGTCCATCAGGCCTTCAAAGGCCGGCCGGGCCTCGGCCTCGCCGAGCGAGCCGAGATGGGCGAGCAGGCTCTGGGCGTCAGAATGCTGCGGCCGGGCATCACCCTTCAGTAGCGCATCAAGATACCCCGCCCGCCAGAAATGACGTTTGAGACGCTCGCGCCATTGCGGTGCCAGCGCGAGGCCATCGACAAAATTCGCAAACAGCGAGAGATCACCGAGCTTGACCTTGAAATGTGCCAGACCAGAAGCCCGCAGCGCTTCGATCGCGAGGGTGAGGATCTCCTCTTCCGCCGCAACCTTGTCGTCTTGCCCCAGCAGCTCCACCCCTGCCTGGTAGAATTGCGTCGGGCGCTCGGGTTCTGCTGGCTGATGGCGAAAGGCAAGACCGTGATAGGACAGTCGCGCCGGCAAACCGCCATCTTCCTCCACATACATGCGGCAGATGGGAATGGTGAGATCCGGACGCAGGCACAACTCATTACCGGCCGGGTCGGTGAAGGCAAAGGTACGCCGCCGAATCTCTTCGCCCGAACGGTCAAGAAAGATATCTGCCGGCTGCAGCACCGAAGGTTCAGAGCGCGTGTAGCCATGGCGCTCAAAGACGCCAAGGATTGCTGTAGCCTGTGCTTCCAAGGCAGCCATGCGCGCAGCGGAATAATTGGGAAAGGCACTCATGATTGGCGTCCCAGCATGCGTGTCACCTCAGCGACGAGATCGGCACGGCCGATCGTGGTCTGCGCCGGACGCTCCTGAACCCAGGCAGCGCGGGTTTCGATCGACTTGGCAAGCTCAAGTCCAAGCGCGAGATCCTTGAGCGTGATGGTCCCTGCGGCCCGCTCATCCTCGCCCTCGAGCACGGCAATCGCCGCGCCACGCTTGTCGGCATATTTGAGCTGATCGGGAATGCGTTTGGTGCCGACATAGGCTTCACTGCGGATGCCGGCCTGTCTCAGCTGATGGGCAAGTTCGAAGGCGCGGGCGACATCGCCCATCGACAAGACGAGAACAAGCGGGTCCTCTGCCAGTGTGAGCGCGCCACGGCTCATCAACGCGCTCATGAGACGGGATACGCCAATGGAAATTCCGGTCGCCGGCACGGCTTGGCCAGTGAAGCGGGCAACCAGGTCATCATAGCGGCCCCCTCCGGCAACCGATCCGAAGATGACAGCCTCTCCAGCTTCATTTGTAACTGGAAAGGTCAGCTGCGCCTCGAACACGGGGCCGGTATAATAATCAAGACCACGCACCACAGTGGGATCGAGGTGAATGCGGCCCTGGTGGCCGCTATGATCCACTAGCGCAAAAATCTGCGCTACCTCCGCCAGTCCCTGTGCGGCACCACCCTCATGGCCTGGCGCGATGTCGGCCCACCAGCGCTCGAGATTGCCGAGTGTCGGATCTGGGGGCGCACTGCCAAGAAATTTTTCGACAATCCTGATCTGGGCAGCCTCGAGTTCGGCGCCCCTGGTGAAGTCGCCGCTCTCATCCTTGCGCCCTGATCCCAGAAGATCCCTCACTCCACCCAGTCCCAGTCGATCGAGCTTGTCGATCGCCCGCAGCACCACGCCGCGTCTGGACGGCTCGACACGGGCGGCGTCCAGAACGCCATCGAGAAGTTTGCGATTGTTCACCTTGAGGGCAAAGTCGCTCCCAGCGAGTCCCAAAGCCTTGAGCACATCGCACACCATTATAAGCAGCTCGGCATCTGCAGCCGGCGAGGACGAGCCCACGGTATCGGCGTCGAACTGCGTAAATTCGCGGAACCTTCCCGGTCCCGGCTTTTCGTTGCGCCATACCCGCCCCACAGCATAGCGACGGAAAGGCTTGGGCAGGTCCTGGAAGTTCTCTGCTACGTAGCGGGCAAGCGGGGCGGTCAGATCATAGCGCAAGGAGAGCCATTGCTCGTCCTCGTCACGGAGCGAGAATACGCCTTCATTGGGCCGATCAATATCGGGCAGGAACTTGCCCAGGGCATCGGTGTATTCGAAGGCTGGCGTTTCCAGGGCCGAAAAGCCGTAGGACTCATAGACCCCACGGACCGTATCCAGCATCCGCCGTTCGGCCGCGAGTTCAGCGCCACTGCGGTCACGAAAACCGCGTGGCAGACGCGCTTTGGGGCGAAGAGGCTTGTCTTTGGCCATGGTGCTCGCATTCGTCAGGACGGGGCGTCTTCCTACCCCCGACGCTGCGCCGCGGCAAGGAATGCCCGCCCGTGCCAGGTCATTATTGTACCCCGGGGGCCCCTTCGCGCCGCCTGGCGCGAAGAGGGCCGGGTCCGTTTAATGACGGGCGGCGTGTGCTCCTTTGTGGTGGGCATCCCAGGCCACATGGGCCCGGCTAAGGACGTAAGCCCTGATTGCCTCGACATCCGAGCGACTGAGAATGTCCTTGAAGGAGGCCATGCCTGCCTCCTGCAATTCGCCGCCGAGGACAATATTGTCAAACTGCCCCCAGATCGGACGGGAAATCAGCCGCAGATCTGGCACCTCGCCCTCGGACTGGGCGAAAAAGCCGTGACAGACCATGCAGTTCTGGGAATAGAGATTGAAGCCCTTCGTGACGGTCGCCTGATCGGCGGTCAGCGGCGGAGGTTCCTGTAGCGGCGAGCGTTCAGGCGGGATGGCCGCGACGTGCTGGCTGCCACCCAGCTTGAAGACAAAAAGCCTGCCCTGGTTGGTCTGGTATTTGGTCAGCGCCGAGGTCGGATTCTTGAAGTCGGACAATCCGCCTGCACCGCCCCAGCCAGCGAGCAGCGCGATATACTGTACGCCGTCGATCTCGTAACTCACTGGCGGAGCCAAAATTCCGGTCGTGAGATTGATTGACCAGAGCTTTTCACCGGTTTTCGCATCATAGGCTGAAAAATAGCCGTCCGCGCCGCCACCGAAGACGAGCCCACCGGCAGTCGACATCAGTCCACCATTCCAGTTCCCGGCCATCGGCTGGTGCCAGACCTCGGTCTGGGTAACGGGGTTCCAAGCCTTGATATAGCCAACGGGCGGCGGCGGCGGGTGTCCGCTGTCGATCGCTTTGAGCACCGTCTTTGCAATCGCGGCAAAATTGTTGCCGGTATTCCAGGCGCGCGGACGGAACACAAAGCGCTGTACGCCTTTGCCCTTGCCTTCCTGTTGCGGCGCGAAGATCGCAGAGCCGTCGGCGCTTGGAATGTAGACAAGCCCCGTTTGCGGATCATAGGTCATGGGCTGCCAATTATGGGCACCTTCTTCGCGCGGCATTACCACTGTCATCTTGGTACGATAGCGTGCCGCCGGATTGACAATGATCTTGCCTGTTTTCTGATCGACCCCTTTGGCCCAGTTGACGAGTGCAAAAGGTTTGGCGCTGATCAGCTTGCCTGTCCTGCGATCAAGCACAAAGAAGAAGCCATTTTTGGGGGCCTGCATGATGACATGGCGCAGACGGCCATTAATGTGCAGATCAGCCAAAATGAGATCAGCAGTAGCATCGAAATCCCAGGTGTCTCCCGGCGTCACCTGGTAATACCAGGCGAGTTTGCCGGTTTTCACATGCAGGGCGAGAATGGACGACAGATAGAGATTATCGCCCCCCAGAGGCGAGCGGATGCTCCGGTTCCAGGGATCACCATTACCGGTGCCGACGTAAAGCAGGCCGAGCTTGGGGTCGTAGGCCATCGCGTTCCACGGTGAACCACCGCCACCCATCTTCCACCAGGGCGTCATGCCCTTCTTGACCGTCCAGGTCTTGAGTGCCTTCACCAACGCCGGGTTGGACTGCGGCTTGGCGGGATTTCCGGGTACCACATAAAAACGCCAGACTTTTTTGCCGGTCACGGCATCGTAGGCGGTCACATAGCCGCGCGTATCATATTCCGCGCCGCCATTGCCGATGACGACAAGGCCATCGACGACACAGGGCGCGCCGGTGATGGTATAAGCGCGGCGCCGGTCGACGGTATTGACGATCCACATGGGCTTGCCGGTCTCAGCATTGAGTTTGACCAGGCGTCCATCGAGAGTGCCAAGATAAACCGCGCCTTTCCACACCGCCACGCCACGATTGACGACATCGCAACATGCATAACGGCCCCAGCGTCCCGGCACTTTGGGATCGTACGACCACAGAAGCTTTCCGCTTTTGGCATCAAGTGCCCACACCTTCGACCAAGAGCCTGTTACATACATGATGCCGTGATTGACGATCGGCGTACCCTCAAGGCCGCGCACCGTATACGTACGAAACTGCCAGGCGACGCCCAGTTTCTTGACGTTTGAAGTATTGATCTGAGCTAAGGGCGAGAAGCGTTGCGCCGAGTAGGTCCGCCCATAGGAGAGCCACTGCCCCGGCTTTTGATGTTCGATGTCATAGCCATCGACGTCGGCGGATTTAGCAAGGCGCTCGGCCTGGCTCGAGGCCACAGCCTCGGTTGCGGCCTGCGACGGGCGCAGGGCCGGGCGCATCGGCGCCAACAAAAAAACGACAGCGGTAGCAACCGCCCCGGAAAATCCGAGAATGCGCGTATTCATATGCCAGCTCCCTGATACGCGCGTGTTCCCGCGCTTCGACAGCGGAGAGGTTACCGATGATTGTGTTCATCCGACAAGATCTCGCAACGCAGGTTCCGAAATCAAAACACAAATCACTTGACGCAGCGGAAGGTAATAAATGGCGGGAGGACCTCTCAGACCGGCTTCCGGCCGTGGCGCCAAGCCAGCTGCGGGCTGGCGGGACGTTGCCTTGGCTGGCAATCAGCTCCCCCCGGCAGCCTGGCCTGGCAGGCGCCGCGCCGATGCCCTTACTGCGCCCCAGACTGACACGCGGGAGAACCGGCCCGTGGCCGGCCACCACGCGTTAGAGCGGCAGCGCTGGAACCGGGTCCCGCAACGGGGCGTAGATTTCACTCCTCGTCCGGATAGGGACCGATGCCACCATGCTTGATGAACCCGTCCATATGCTGGTTCAGCACCGGCAACGGCACTGAACCAAGCGCAAGGACCGCATCATCGAAAGCGCGAATGTTGAACTTTGCACCCAGCACCTTTTCTGCCCTGGCGCGATCTGCGCGTATCGCCATCGTGCCGATATAGTAGGATAGCGCCTGTCCCGGCCAGGTAATGTAACGATCGACCTCCGTGTCAATTTGGTGGTCGGGAAGCAGGGTATAATCGCGCAGATAGCGGATCGCCTGTGCACGCGTCCACCCCTCTGAATGTATGCCGGTGTCGACGACGAGACGCGCTGAACGCCAGATCTGCCAGCCCAGCATCCCCAGCCGTTCAATCGGGGTCCTGTAAAGTCCCATCTGCTGGCCGAGCCATTCGCAATAGACTGCCCAGCCTTCGCCGTAAGCGGAAATGTAGGTATAGCGACGAAAATCGGGCAAGGATTTGTCTTCCATCGCCAGCGCCATCTGGAAGGCATGCCCGGGTGCAGATTCGTGCAAAGTGAGTGGTATGAGATTATAGAGCGGACGCTGTGACAGATCATAGGTATTGATTAAAAACAGGCCCGGTCCGCCACTGGAAGTGGTAAATGGCGCCAGCGATTTTGGTACCGGTTTTATGGTGAAGCGCATGCGTGGCAGGCGGCCAAAAAACTGTGGCAGCTTTCCATCGACCTCCTTGGCGATCCACGCCGCGTCCTTGAGATAACCGAGCTGGGTCTTCGGATAGAATTTCGGATCGCTGCGCAAGTATTGCTGGAACTCGGCAAAGCTGCCCTGAAATCCCATCTGCCGGATGATCTCGAGCATCTGCCGATGAAGCTTGGCGGTCTGCGCCAGACCCAGCGCATGGATCTGCTGCGGCGTCATATGCGTCGTCGTATACTCAAAGATTTTGGCCCGGTAATAGGCCTTACCGTCCGGCAGGTCATAGGCTGCAATGCTCGTACGACAATGCGGAATATAGACATAATGCAGGTAGCGATAGAGATGCGCGAATGCCGGCTGAACCAGGGTCCGGATGATCCTAATCGCCTCTGCCCGCAGCTTCGCCTGCTGTGCCTCCGGGATCGTGGAAGGCATTGTCCTGAACGGTCTGTAAAGCCCGGTCTTGTCGGGCTTGGCAGTTGCCGTGACTTCCAGCGACGCGTCACGGCCGATCATGGTCACCTTCGGCTGATCGAAGCCACGTTCCTGTCCAGCACGCATATTGGCAATTTCCTCGCGAAAGTAACGAGGAATGTCCCGCATCTGTGCGATCCAGTTCGTGTAATCCTGCTCCTTGTGGAAGGGGTGACGATGCGTGGTCAGACGGCTCCAGAAGTTACTGCCCGCCTTAAGTGGCATCTCATAATCGCGAAAGCGTTCATTGCTTATGAGAACCTGAATTTGCGGCTTGTAGACGTCATAGTTGATCTGCTGCTTGGGCGAGAGCTGATCATAGGAAATCGTGTCGAGCTCTGTCATCACGCGTTGCCAATATGCCAGACGCATCGCCTGAGTCGCTGCATCAACACGAGGCAGATGATCCGGTACCGTGCTGTGATGACCATCGCTGGCAAGCATCTGCTTTACCCGCCAGTTCCATTCATGGGAATAGATCACCTTGAAGCGCGCATCTGCACTCTGTGCGGCCGCGGCGCGCACGCCACCAACCGCAGTGACTGCCAACAGACCAGCTGCAAGTCCAAACTGCCATCGCTTTGTCGCCCGCACTGCTCGCTCCACCAAAAGAACCGTGTCGATGGTATGCGTCCAGCATCAACAGGACGAGTTGAACCGGCTACACAACCTCGTGAACCCTTACAGCTGCAGCGCACAGGGATGGCAACACGGTGCCCGAAGCTCCGGCCGGCTGACGGCTCGCATCGTTCGGACTAATGGGATAATAAATTTGATCATGGAGCGCACGAGGCCCCGACCCTGTAGCGGACAATGCCAGACTGGACTGGACACGCTGCTGCACAAATCTGCGTCTGGTGCAGGCGCCGTCTGGGAAGGCCCGACGCACACCTGATATGCAGCGCGCCCGCATGCTCAAGGCGCGGCTCTGCCCTGAACGGGCCAAGCAGATCCGCCCATATGTATCCAAGGCCATGCATGAATCTTCAGCACGCCCGCGCGAAGATGGCTCCAGTTCCTGGACGCACCTCTTCGACGGCGGAACCCAGCTACTTGCCCCAACAGTTTTGAGACCGACAGGCCCGCTGACATTACCGCCAGGACCGAGGGCCTTATGGTTGGCTAGTGTTATCCGCCCAGCGTGTCGCCGTATTCGTTCAGACGCCGTGTCCATCCGGGCGCGTGGCCACGCTGTACGTTATATGCCAGAGCCGCGGCGAGAGCGCCGATGGCGATGATCGCGTAGAGCACTCCGCCTTCGATCGCAGGCGCCTGTCCGACCCAGAAGGATGGGCCGCTCTGACTGACCTTCACAAGAGCTGGATCATGACCGGATTGACCGACGTTCGCCAAGCCGGTCGGATAGGTCTGTGTCCAGTCCCTGGCCGCATGGAGGCCGATCGGTAACCACAGAGAGCCCGTGACGATGCGTAGGACCGTGAAGACCCGCGCAAGACAAACGACGGTCGCAACGACCCCTGGGCCAAACCCGCCGAGGGTCAAATGATTTGCGGCGAAGATCGCTGTGCTCAATCCGGCAGCAGCCCACACGGGCATGCGCTCAGCCAAGGTCTGAAAGACGAAGCCACGGAAGGCCAATTCCTCAGAGAACCCTACGGTGAGGGAAGGAAACAGTGCCAGCGCGATGCGCGGTCCAGCCTCGGTCAAAGAGTCGATTCTCAAGATCCTCACCCAGCCCAACTCGTGCTGCACGACAAAGGCCAGCCACAGGACCAAGCCACCAAGCGCAAGACCGAGAGCCAAACGTCCAACCTGAGGCGGTGGCAATGCCATTCCTCTCCGGTCAGCCTTGTTGATTTTGACTCGAACCAGCCAGGTGACCAGCGCAACCCCGGCGATCCAGGTGGCGCCGTGGAATATCGGAAATAGCCACTTCGGCGCGCCGGGTGCTACGTGATGAACGGCGACCCCCGCGGCAATAGTCGCGACCACGAGAAGGACCCGTATCCCACAATGGAGGCGAAGGCCATCAGGATCGAGGGTAACCTTGCCCACGACCCATCCTGCGACGCAAGGTGCGGCCTCGCTGATCCCCTCAATATCTCCACACGCTGCCCCAGATGTTTGAGTAACGACAGTCGGCTTTAACGCCAAGTTCCGGTATGATGTAAATGTCAAAGACTAAATTGCAGAAAGAGACTAATGACGACGTCGATCGAGGCGTACCTGTCTGTCCGGAATCTTAGATCGCGTGGTTTGGTAAACAGTCCGAAGGGATCCATGAGGCCTGGAATCTTTCCCGATTGTACCATTACTTTGACTTTGCATGAATGTGGCTCTCCTCAAACCTGATCTGTGTGCCCGCGGGTTGGGTGAGATCGCTGACATTCACTCTGATCTTCGATAATCCCGCGGAAGCCGATGCGGCTTGAAGCACAGCTTGATGGCATGATCGCGCGACGCCATCTTATTCATCAGCGTTCCGGTGTGGTGGCCCCACCCAACATCGGTCTTCTCAACAAGACAACCGCGGGGCCCGTTGGAAACAGACTTCGCTGTTCTGGACTGATCGCATTTGTCTCTCGGCCAGCGACATCAGAGTGGAACACGAATGCCGCGGAACGATGCCCGAACAACGCCATGCGATGCATTTTAGAAAGCCTTACGGACGGGATTTGGAACACCATTCCGTGTACGGATTATAGCTAGTAAATTTTGTGATGGTCTTCGAGGGGTTGGGTGGTACAGCTGACTGGGGTCGAACCAGTGACCTCCGGATCCACAATCCGGCGCTCTAACCAACTGAGCTACAGCTGCTCACCGTGGTGCCTGGGCACCTCGTAAGGTCGGGGAACCTAGGAGCGAATATAGCGAAAATCAAGCAAAGAAGGCAGCAAAGCCGGCCCCGCCCTGCCCCACTTGCACAGCGCTACTGCCGGGGACAAGGAACTTCCGACCGATCGGCAGCGGTTGAGGCAGGCTAAAGGCTCGGGTAGGCTTTTGGGGCCACCATTGGCCGATGAACTTGACCATGCGCCGCTTCGTTCTAATTGCCGCTGGCGTGATCTTCGCCGTTCTCGCCCTGGCCCTGATCGCGCCCTATTTTATTCCCGCCAGTGCCTATAAGGGGCGCATCGCGGCAGCGGCCCAGGCTGCCACTGGGCGCAAGCTGGTTATCTCGGGGCCGGTGCGGTTCTCAGTGTTCCCCGTGCTCGGCATCGCGGCACAGGACGTACGCGTTGAAAACCTCCCCGGTGCCCCTGGTGGACCTGACTTTGTCTCCATGAAGGACCTTACCGCCGGCATCCGCCTCTGGCCCCTCTTCTCCGGCAAGGTCGAAATCACGGCCATTCGCTTCGATCGGCCGGTAATCCACCTCGCCATCTCCGCCAACGGTCGAGACAATTGGACGACACCGGCACAGGCCGCGTCAGCCTCGGCGCCTGAAGAGGGCAGGTCACACAGCAGCCTGACGCCCCGGTTCTCCGGCATAACGATCAACAAGGGCACGCTCATTTATGCAGATGCGCAAAATAACGTTCATCACCGCCTGGACCACATAGAGCTCAAAATCGCACTAACCCGTCTTGATGCGCCAATTGAGGTTTCCGGAAGCTTTGTAGCCAAAGGCAAGAAAATTACCCTGGATGGACGCATATCCTCGCTCCTGGCTCTGCGCAGCGGTGCTCCCACCGATGCAGATCTGTCGATCACCTCCGCTCTCATCGAGGCGGGCTTCAAGGGCACGCTCGCCCGTCATGGAAGTCGTGGCGAGATCAAGCTGGTCACGCGCGATCTGAGTCAGTTGCTCAGCTGGGCAGGCAAGCCGATGGCCGCCGCAACCGCACTTGGACGTCTTTCACTTCGGGCCGAGGTCCAGGCAAGAGGTTCAAGCGCACAGCTCCAAGCGCTGAAGCTTGTAACGGACGGCATGACCATCACAGGCGAACTCGCCTATGACGGCAGTGGTGCAATCCCGACACTTGCGGGCAACCTTGCTGCCGACAACCTTAATCTCAATGCATTTCTCGCAAACCCTGCGACTGCAGCCCACGACGGCGTATCATCGACGCAGAAAGCCGGCTGGAGCAAGACCCCGCTCAATCTCAGCTTTTTGCATGCAGCAAATGCCAACCTGACGCTTACTGCCCAACACATCACGCTGCGTAACCTCAAGCTCGACAGCGCGCGCATGCAACTTCGTCTGCAAGAGGGCCAGCTTCAGGTCAATCTTGATCCGATTGCACTTTATGGCGGCAGTGGTCAATTGCGGATCGCGGTCAGCCCGGACCATGGCAGTGCGCGTTTTGCGAGCAGCTTTGATCTTGCCAATGTTGAGGCCAAGCCACTGCTCAATGACGCTCTGGCAGTAGACCATATCGAAGGCCTGGCAGATCTCACTTACGCTGTGACCGCAAACGGCCAAACTCCTTATGCCATCATGCACTCGCTGGCAGGCAAAGGCAGCATCGCGCTCCGTAACGGCCGCATCCGCGGAGTCAATCTCCTGCAGGTCGCCCAGGAAATCTCCAGTGTTCTGGGTAATTCGGCAACAGCTGGTGGTAATCAGCAGTCAACTCCGTTCTCCACGATGGGCGGCAGCTTTGTCATCGCCAATGGTGTCATGATCAACCATGATTTCCATCTGCAGAGTCCATTGCTGCGAATGACGGGTGCCGGGTCGATCAATCTAGGAGCGCGAACGCTGGACTTCATTGTCAAGCCGCTGGCCGTGACATCTCTATCCCGCTCGGGAATAGGTGTACCTTTCCGCATCCACGGACCTTGGACACACCTTTCCTATACCCCGGACCTGTCCGGTGTGGCAGGAAACATCCTCAACAGTGTCACCAAGGGTGGCATTTCAACCAAGAGCGTGCTTCAGGGCCTTATGGGGGGAACTCGAAGCAATCCTCCCAGCACTCCCTCCCACAAGACGAAGAAGCCGCTACAGCTTCTGCAGGGCATATTCGGCGGGCACTAAAGGCCGCTCATGTGGCCAGCAAAGCCGATCGCGCTGCGTGGTACTCGGCCTCAAGACGGTCGATCAGCTCACCGACGCTGGGCGCATCGCCAATCTGCCCGACTCCCTGGCCGGCACCCCAGATATCTCGCCAAGCCTTCTGTTTCGTGTTGCCGCCTGAGCCGAAGTTCATCTTGGATTTGTCCGACTGAGGAAGGTTGTCTGGATCCAGTCCTGCAGCCGAGATCGAGCTACGCAAATAATTGCCATGCACGCCAGTGAAAAGATTGGTGTAAACGATGTCACTGCCGCCCTCTGCCTCCACCAGGGCCCGCTTGTAGGCATCATCGGCATTGGCTTCACGCGTGGCGATGAAGCGGGTGCCCACATAGGCAAGATCCGCTCCCAATGCCTGAGCCGCCAAGATCGAGCTTCCGCTTGCGATTGAACCGGAGAGGGCAATCGTCCCCTTCCAGAACTTGCGCAGTTCCGGAACCAGGGCGAACGGACTCAATGTACCGGCATGGCCGCCAGCGCCCGCACAGACAGCTATGAGACCATCAACACCTTCATCAACCGCCTTTTTGGCATGTCGGATATTTATGATGTCGTGGAATACCAAGCCGCCATAGGAGTGCGCCGAATCAACCACCATTTTGGGCGCCCTCAGCGAGGTAATGATGATCGGTACCTTTAGTTCGGTGCAGATGTCCATGTCCTGCTCCAGGCGATCATTCGAGGAGTGGCAGATCTGATTGACCGCGAAGGGAGCTGCCTTGCGTCCGCTTTGAGCCTCATATTGCGCAAGCTCGCTCTGGATCCGGAGTATCCACTCGCGCAGAATTTCTACAGGGCGGGCATTCAGTGCCGGGAAGGAGCCAACAATACCGGCCTTGCACTGCGCGATAACCAGCTCCGGTCCGGAAACAATGAAGAGCGGTGAACCGATCACCGGCAGGCGCAGGCGCCCCTGGAGAAGTTGGGGAAGCGGCATGAACATTCCTTTCGTCAGATGGAGGTGATTACAACAGATCCTTGCCGATGGTGCTTCGTCAAGCAATGGGGCGCTTGCACGAGGCCTGCCGTAGCGTCAAAAGAGGACGCGATTCAAAAGGCGCCCAAATGACCGAACTTCTCCTGCAACCAGGTCGCATGAAGCTTTCGGATTGGCGGCGTATTCAGGTTGGGGGTATTCGCCTCAAGCTCGATCCACAGAGTTGGAGCGAGATTGACGCGTCTCGGCGCGGCATTGAGCAGGCCTTGTCCAGTGGCGCTGCGATCTACGGCGTCAATACCGGCTTCGGCAAGCTGGCGCAGACGCGCATCGCGGACCAGGACCTCGCCAGGCTGCAACGCAATCTCGTTCTCAGCCATGCCACCGGTGTCGGCGCGGCTCTGGGCGATGACACGGTCCGCCTGATACTGGCACTGAAAATTGCGAGTTTGGCCCGGGGCTTTTCCGGCGTACGTCCCATTGTCATCGAGCGGCTTCTGGCACTGTTCAATGCCGATGTCTTACCGGAGATCCCCGAAAAAGGTTCGGTCGGGGCATCAGGGGATCTTGCGCCCTTGGCCCATCTGTCCGCCGTTCTGATCGGGGAAGGCCGCGCAAGGCTGGGCGGACGCAGCCTGAACGGTGGCGAGGCGCTTCGTACAGCAGGTCTCGAACCCCTGGCGCTCGAGGCGAAAGAGGGGCTCGCGCTTTTGAACGGAACCCAAGTGTCCACCGCGCTGGCCCTTGTCGGTCTCTATGCCGCCGAAGCCAATTTCGAAGCGGCACTGATTGCAGGTGCCCTCTCCACGGACGCGCTCAAGGGCTCCGATACTCCGTTCGATCCACGTATCCATGCCGCCCGCGGTCACGCAGGTCAGAGCGAGGTGGCCTCTGTCCTGCGCATACTTATGACCGGCAGCGAGATCCGACACAGTCACGAGGACTGCCCCCGCGTGCAGGACCCCTACTCGGTACGCTGTCAGCCACAGGTGCTCGGCCCCTGCCTCGACGCCTTGCGCTACGCAGGAGGGGTGTTCGCCGTCGAAGCCAATGCCGCAACCGACAACCCCCTTATCTTTAGCGACGGGTCCGTACTTTCGGGCGGCAACTTTCATGCCGAGCCCATCGCGATTGCCTCCGACCTTCTGGCCATAGCGATTGCCGAAATTGGCGCTATCAGCGAGCGGCGTACCGCGCTCCTGATCGACCCTGCCCTGTCCGGACTGCCGCCTTTTCTGGTCGCCGAAAGTGGCCTGAATTCAGGCTTTATGATCGCCCAGGTCACTGCGGCGGCACTGGCGTCGGAAAATAAGTCCCTCGCCCATCCAGCGTCGGTGGATTCACTGCCGACCTCGGCCAATCAGGAAGACTTCGTTTCGATGGCCACCTTTGCAGCACGGCGGCTTGGGAGCTTGAACACCAATACCGCTTACATTCTAGCGATCGAGCTTCTGGCCGCGGCTGAAGGTATCGAGTTCCACCGTCCACTGAAGTCTTCCCGACCGCTTGAAGAGGTCCACGCCGTGCTGCGGACCAGAACGCCCCGTTTCAGCACAGACCGCTACTTCGCTCCCGCGATCGAGACCGTCGCCCAACAAGTACGCTCGCGCGCCTTTGCCCCGACCCTGCCCCGAACGTTTGTTCTGCCTTCCGCCGGGTAAACGTTAAAGGTCGGTAAACGCATATCGCTCCGTCGTTGGCAAATCCTCAACCCTTCAATGACAGCATTGCGGTTATCTGCAAGGCTGCCGGCGATGGCAACCACGCTGTCCTTGCGTAATTGGCAGCTTCTGCCGTCACCGCCCGGGGGAAAACCGTGCCGTCGATGCTGGCCTATACGATACGACGTGTGCTGGGCGCAGTGCCAACGCTGCTTGCCATCATCACACTTAGCTTCGTGCTCATGCGTCTGGCCCCAGGCGGTCCCTTTGACCAAGCCCGACGCCTACCACCGCAGATCGAGCGCAACATCGAGCATAACTACCATCTGGACGAGCCACTCTACCGCCAATACTTCCGCTATCTGGACAACCTCGCCCACTTCAATTTTGGACCTTCCTACAGGAATCGCGCCTTTACTGTGGGCGAGCTGATCAAAATCGGTCTTCCTGTCAGCGCTCGAATCGGACTTGCCGCGATCTTCCTCGCCATCATGCTTGGCGCAGCGTTCGGCACGGTTGCCGCACTCTGCCACAATCGCTTTGCTGACCATGGCATTATGAGCATTGCCATGGTCGGCATCACCATTCCTAATTTTGTTACTGCTCCAATCCTCACATTGATCTTTGGCGTCTATGGCTTGTCCCTATTCGGCCATCCTATCAGCCTTCCCGTCGGCGGCTGGAACGGAGGCGCCCTTCGCAATCTGGTCCTGCCCGTCATCATCCTTGCCCTACCGCAAATGGCCATCATTGCGCGGCTGGTGCGAGGAAGCATGATCGAGGTACTGCATTCCAATTATGTGCGTACTGCGCGCGCCAAGGGCTTACCGGCACGTCTTGTCATCACGCGTCACGCCTTGCGGGCCGGACTTCTGCCCCTGGTATCCTACTTGGGACCAGCAGTTGCATCGATATTGACCGGCTCTCTGGTGGTTGAGCAGATCTTTGGCTTACCAGGTATTGGCCGCTACTTTGTCCAGGCAGCGGTCAACCGGGACTACACGATGGTGATGGGTGTAGTCATTACCTACGCCACCTTGGTCATTGTTCTTAACCTCGCTGCCGATCTTCTTTATGGCGTCCTTGATCCGAGGGTGCGGCTGTGATGACAGATGTCACGGCCAGAGATAAGGCCGCTCTGATCATCAGCGCCCGCGACGTGGTTGGGCGCAGCCTTTGGATTGATGCAAGTCGACGCATGTTCGCCAACCGAGCCGCCGTGGCCAGCATCATTCTCCTGAGTGTCATAGCAGTAATGGCAGTGTTTGCGCCACTGTTATCGCCTTATCCATACGACTCAATCAACTATCAACTGATTTCCTGCGCACCGTTCTGGTGGCCTGGTCATCATGTGCCGTGCGTTGCCGGTGGCGCACACTGGTTCGGCACCGATGCGCTTGGCCGGGATCTGTTTATCCGGGTGCTCTACGGAGCGCGGGTTTCTCTTGCTGTCGGCCTCGTAGCCACTTTTGTCAGCCTCTTTATCGGTGTGAGCTATGGGGCAATCTCTGGATTTGTTGGTGGCCGGATCGACGAATTGATGATGCGAATTGTCGATGTGCTCTATTCTCTACCCTTCATTTTCTTCGTCATCATCCTGATGGTCGTTTTTAATCGCAGTCTTTGGCTATTATTCCTGGCAATCGGCGCAGTCGAATGGCTGACCATGGCCCGAATTGTTCGTGGACTGACTCTCTCGGTGAAGGAGACGGAATTCATAGAAGCGGCGCGGGCCTCCGGCGTACGTGGCCACGCGATCATTCTCCGCCACGTCTTACCTAACATTATCGGACCAGTTGTGGTTTATGTGACATTGACCATCCCCAGTGTAATTCTTGCCGAGAGCTTCCTCAGCTTTTTGGGCCTTGGCGTGGAAGAGCCATTGACCTCATGGGGTGTTCTCATCGCCAACGGTGCCTACCAGATAGAAACTGCACCCTGGCTGTTGATTTTCCCGTCTATTTTTATGGCCGTCACCCTCTTCTGCTTCAATTTCATCGGCGATGGTCTGCGCGATGCGCTCGACCCAAAGGATCGGTGAGATGACGCAGCCAATCTTTGAGGTACGTGATCTGGATATACGTTTCTCGACCCCAGATGGCGAGGTGCATGCCGTAAAGTCCGTTAATCTAGACGTGCATGCAGGGGAAACACTCGGTGTCGTCGGAGAATCAGGGTCCGGCAAAAGCCAGCTCTTTTTGGCCAGTCTGGGCCTTCTGGCTGCGAACGGACGGGCCCAAGGCAGTGTCCGCTATCGCGGCGAGGAACTCCTCGGCCTGCCACAGTCACACCTCAATCGTTTACGGGGTTCGCGCATAACCACGATCTTTCAGGATCCCCTAACTGCGCTCACCCCACATATGCGCATTGGGCAGCAGATCATGGAGACGCTGCGCATTCACCTGCGGGTACCGGAAATAGAGGCTGAACGGCGCTGCCTTGAGATCCTTGACCTGGTACGAATTCCCGAAGCCCGTCGTAGGATGCATCAGTATCCTCACGAACTCTCCGGCGGCATGCGCCAGCGCGTCATGATCGCCATGGCCACTGTCTGTGGACCCGATCTGCTCATTGCCGATGAACCGACTTCTGCGCTGGATGTCACCACGCAAGCCCAAATTCTCGAGATCATCCGTGATCTTCAGCGTGAACTGAAAACGGCTATCGTCATGATCAGCCACGATATGGGCGTTATCGCCGGTAGCGCCGATCGTGTCGCAGTCATGCGCGAGGGCGAGTTCGTTGAGATGGCTGACGTTCAGTCGGTATTTCGGGCACCTGCGCATCCCTATACCCAGCTTTTGCTGCGTTCGCGGCCGCGGATAGATGATCCGTCCCGCGGCGGCCACGATGTGGCAACACCGGACATGGTCAAACCAAAAGTCCTCCTTAAGGTAGAGGATCTGAAGGTCTATTATCCCATCAGGACCGGTGGGGGCCTGTGGCCCAAAACACGGTCATTGCACGCCATTGACGGTGTCAGTTTCACGCTGAATGAAGGCGAAACCCTGGGCGTGGTCGGCGAGTCAGGTTCTGGCAAGTCCACGCTTGCTCGCGCGGTTCTCCGCCTTGTTCCGAAGTGGGCCGGCACGGTAGCCTGGATGGGACGCGACATGGCAGATCTGAAGGCCCGCGCGCTCATGCGGGTGCGCAAGGACCTGCAGATCGTGTTCCAGGATCCTCTGGCAAGTCTGGATCCACGTATGACGATCGGTCATTCGATTGCCGAGCCCTTGCGGGCTCAGGAGCCACAAATGTCACGCGCCAAGGTGCGCGAGCATGTGCGCGACATGATGGAAAGGGTTGGTCTCAATCCTGCATGGATCAATCGCTATCCGCATGAATTCTCGGGCGGACAGAACCAGCGTGTCGGCATCGCCCGTGCCATGGTACTCAGGCCAAAGCTTGTTGTCTGCGATGAGGCGGTCAGCGCTCTTGATGTTTCCATTCAAGCCCAAATCATCGATCTGATCCTGGGATTACAGCGCGAGTTTGGAATGGCGATGCTGTTCATCAGCCACGACCTGTCGGTAGTGCGACAGATTTCGCATCGGGTTATGGTACTCTATATGGGTCGCATTGTTGAACTGGCCGACCGCGATACCATCTACTCCCATCCGCGCCACCCTTACACAAAGGCGCTGATTTCAGCCGTACCCCTGCCCGATCCAGCTGCCGCACGCCAGAAGCTTGACGAAAGCCGTCTCGCCAAGCTGCCAAACATCTTGGACGGAGCCGATCCCTTCACACGCTCACGGGTGATCGAAACTGCGACAACAGATTATTTTTGTCCACACCTCAACGAAGTCGCCCCTGGCCACTTCGTGGCCGAACACGATCTCAGCTGATGTGCTCACACCTAGCGCAAACGCCTGACTTTGAAGACGCGGTAGCTACCGTTGATATAAAGATCATAGCTGCCGAGAAATCCGCGGGTAATTTTGACGTGGTTGGCAGATGGATCTTTGTGGAACATGGCATGACCATCGTCGGCGCTGAGCTCCTTCCAGATCTGGCCGTTGGCAAGGGTGACTATAAATTTTCCAAAGGGGTTGTATGCATAATCTTTCACACGCGCAGAGATACTGTCGATCGACTGAGTCGCGGCATTGCGCTTGACGACATGGACCGGGAGATTGTCCTGTCCGAATTGAGACGGATTGGTCTGCTCGGAAGGCGAACTACCGAAGAGCCCACCAAGGTCGAAGCCGAACCAGGACTCCTGCTGCCGCTTTTGGGCCAACGCCCGGGTACGCTGCGTTACCGGCCTGCCGCTCACTTTTGCCCGCACCTGCGGGGCAAGCCCGTCATAACAGGCAAGACGGGCTGCATCCGAGGACACGCCCGCACAGTGGTCAAGCGCTTGCAGCAGAGGACTCGAGCCAGTGGCATAGACGGGCCCGGCACACAGGAGCAGGGCCGCAAGCGCTGCAACGGACAGACGTATCGACATGACGAAGTTCCGCATGGATGCGCCGCCTTTTTAGCACGCATGACGCCGCCCGGAAGGAACATTTTTTCAGGAATTGTCGCATGATGCGCCGTCTTTCCCGCACCCTGCTTGCCCTGGGCGTCATCGCCCTGCTGGGGGCCTGTGCTCCACGTCGCGACCATGGCGGGCAGACCGTTATCAACCGCGGAAACGGACCTGACCTGAAAAGCCTCGATCCGGCCTATATTGATGGCAACTGGGAATATGCGGTGGTGGGCGACATGCTCATGGGGCTGACCACCGTGGGACCGAACGGCACGCCGATACCGGGCGTCGCGACACATTGGACGGTCTCGGCCAACGGACTAAGCTGGACGTTCCATTTGCGCCACGAGCTATGGTCCGACGGGGTCCCCGTGACAGCAGCGGATTTCATCACCGCTTGGCGACGGGAAGTGGATCCCAAGACAGGGGCGCTCTACTCTAACATCCTGTGGCCCATCGAGAACGCCAAGGCCATAACAGACGGGAAATTGCCGCCGTCAGACCTGGGTGTTGAGGCCATCAACGCCCACACGTTGAAGGTTCGACTGGACCACCCGACCCCCTACCTTCCTGAAATCATGGCCCACGAGGCCACCTTGCCGATACCGCGCCATACCTATCTCAAATACGGCGCCAAGTGGTCATCAGTACGCCACTATGTAGCAAATGGCCCTTATATCGTCCGGCGATGGATCCCTCTCGATCACATCACCCTTGTAAAAAACAAACTCTTTTATGACGCGAAGAACGTGCCTATAGAGATCGAGCGCTATTATGTCACAAACGACAGTGAGGCAGCGCTCAAGCGTTATCGAGCCGGTGAGCTTGATACTCTTTCAGGATATCCTGCACTTGAAATCAACTGGATGCGGCGTAACATTCCGAACCAGATCAAGAGCGTACCGTTGCTTGCCACGGACTACATTGTAATCAATTTCAAGGACCGACTACTCGATAATAAGTACTTGCGGGAAGTACTCGAACTGGTGGTTGACCGCACGAAAATTGTCAAACAAATCCGGAGACTGGGCGAACCGGCTGCACTCTCGCTCGTACCACCGGGGATTTCGAATTATCCGCACACCGCCCAGCTATGGTTCAAGAGCATGCCCTATCCAAAGCGTCTGACGTTAGCTCAGGCACTTATGCGGAAGTTAGGCTACGGACCCACTCACCCACTCGAACTGAATTATCTCACGAATACCGATCCCGACAACATGCGCACCGCCGCCGTACTGCAAAACATGTATGCTGGCGCCTATATTGAACTAAACATCAGAGCTGAGGAGCTGCAGGATCAACTTGTGGACATGCAGCAAGGTAATTTTCAGTTGGGAGAGACCGCCTGGGTGGCTGATTTCGATGACGCTAGCAATTTCCTGAATCTCCTGCGCTGCAGCAATCCGCAAAATCTCGGACAATACTGCAACCCCACCTTCGATGCCCTCATGCACAAAGCGCAGCAACAGCCTGATGCAGATGTTCGGGGAAAGATTTTATCTGCCGCCGAAGAACTGGGTCTCAGTGAATACGCGGTGATACCGCTTTTCTTCAATGTCACGCAGAACCTCGTCAAACCCTATGTCAAAGGCTGGATCTCCAACCCACAAGACATCAACAGTACCCGCTGG
>JAJZGY010000043.1 GCA_021804785.1 Pseudomonadota bacterium
CATTACCACAAGACGTGAGCCGTAGTACGGGGCACCGAAAGCGTTTCATTTGCGCGCTAACCCTGCCGGCCTTGACGTGCTGAAGGCGGTAAACATCTCTGCGGTGTGCCTTGCCAATACTCACGTCATGGATATCGAAGCTGCAGGCTTGATCGATACCCTGACAAGGCGTGATCAGGGCGGGATCGCCCATGCCGGCGCCGGATGCGATCAGACGGAGGCGTCTGCGCCGCGCGCGAACTCTGCGGTGGTGGGATGCCCGCGGAATTTCGGGCGCGATGCTCGCTGGACCTCACAGGCCCGGCGGGCGGTCGCCCGCGCGGGCTGCGAGGCTCTTCTGTCCCTTACTTTCCGCCTATTCGGCGGCGACCACGCTGCTTTCGGTTTGGCGGGCACGGTTGACGACGCGGGCGATTTCAGCGCGGCGTGCATCATATTGCCGGGCGATATGGTCATCTTCGTCCTGCAGGGCTTGCACGTCGGCGTCGGCATAGCCCATCACACCCATCTTTTCGTAGCCGTTACGAACCGTCTCCCCCCACAGGCCAATATCCTTGACGATGGGCACGATGCGGCTGAACAGCGAATTGCGGAAGCGGTCCATAAAACCGCTCTCATACATCGCGGTGGCGCATTCCTCGATCGGAAGATCGAGGTGACGCCACAGTTCAATGGCGTCAAAGCGGTCGCGCATGAGATAGGACGCCTCGAGCAGGAACTGCTCGCGTTCGTCGCGTTCCTTCTGGGTGAGCGTGGGATAGTAGTCCCTGAGCGCGAGGCGGCCGAAGGCGACGTGGCGAGATTCATCCTGCATCACATAGGCATTGACCTGTTTGCACAGCTCATTGGTGGCGTGGTCGCGAATGGTGCCAAACGAAGCCAGGGCAAGCCCCTCGATCACCACCTGCATACCCAGATAGGTCATGTCCCAGCGTGAATCGCGCAATGTCTGGTCGATGAGATCGGCCAGCGGCTTGGTCATGGGATATACGGCGTTGAATTTCTTGAGCAGGAGCTTGTAGGCTTCGACGTGACGGGCTTCATCGATGGTCTGCGTGGCCGCATAAAATTTGGAGTCCGAATCCGGCACCTGGGTCACGATCTTCGCGGCACAGATCAGCGCGCCCTGTTCGCCCTGCATGAACTGTGACAGCTGCCAGGCCTGAAAATGCCGGCGGATCTCGCCCTTTTCGGTTTCATTCATGGACTGGAAGCAGGCCGCCGCGTGAATGGGCAGCGATTCGTCGGGCATGCCCTGCGGGTTTAGGGGGTCGAGATCCTGAGCCCAGTCGATGCGGGTCTGGGCATCCCACTGCATCTGCTTGCCCTTTTCGTAAAGGCCGATCATTCCGGCCCGACCTTCATCATAGGTCCAGTCGAAGCAAGCCTGAAATTCCTGATCGATGGTCCAGCGCGAGCCATCGGTGGCGAGCTCGTAATAGTCCTTGAATTTGCGTTTGCCTTGTTCTGTGCTTTGCATGACCGCCTCCCGTTCGCAACCTGACATCGTGGTCAGAATGCGTAGTTATGCTACGCAAAATGAACCGCATTGTTTATGCCGTCAAGAGATCTGTCACTTGCGTGCGGTGCTAGAGCGTCCGCTGCGCTACTTCTTCAAGGAGAAAGCGCGTGCGCAGTGCAGCAATCAGGGCATTGACGATCTCGACACCGGCCTGGGCCCTTTCGGCGGCGCGGCCTTGGTCGATGCGTCCTTCGAAACCGGCGAAAAACCGCGCGACTTCTTCTGTTGCCATGGGACGCAAGGCGTCCATGTAGAGCCGGATATAGTCGACCGGAAAAGCTGCGGGCTCGTAGCCGGCGCGGCGTAGATCACGCCACAAGGCAACGATGCGGGCATCCAGACGGCTCACCACGGTCTTGTCCCCTTCCTTGCGCACGGTGATGGCGCCCAATTCACGCATGTCCCTGACATCCCCCGCGGCTTGTTCGTCACCAGCGATCAGAGTCTCAAGGTCCACCGGTAGCTCGTCTTCGCCTACGCCCAAGCGGGCGGCGAGCAAAGGTGCGAGTTCGCCAAAGGGATCGGCTGCAGCAGGAAGAGCGGTCGGATCGCCCATCAGGATCCGCCGAATGATGTCGAGTGGCAGAAACCGTTCTTCCTTGAGACGGCGGATCGTCCGCAGGCGCTGGACATGAACGTCACTATAGACGGCAACATTGCGGGCCCGCCGTTGCGGCTCAGGAAGAAGGCCCTCGCGGATATAAAAGCGTATGGTTTCGCGCCCCACGCCTGTCCGCCGTTCCAGTTCGTTCATTTTCATTGCGGTTCCTCGCGTCCTGTCCCGATCGTTGGGGCTACCGAGACGGCGCGTTGCCTCTCATAGTGAACAAGCCTGCCACGTGCCTGTCGAAGGCAAAAGGCGTCCTCTTCTCAACGCCGATGTTAACCCCCAGATAACCAGATAAAAGGCGCAGCAGGGCAGGATGTCGCTGGTACCGCCGATCTGGCTATTGAGCCATCCTTTCAGGATCCGCGCCCAGGCTCCTGACTGACCAGTGGGGCAGTCTTCAGGGTGCAGGCGTCTTCCATCCGGCGGGCGGTAGCCATCACCACGTGTGATCTCACGAGCGCGTGATCTGGGGCGCTGGCAAGGCTGTCCGCTTGGAGTTGCAACACCAAGAGGATAGCGTGCGCGCTGAAATTGACTTCGGGGGGTACCGTGAGCTCGATTGCGCGCAGAGTCCTGACCGCCGCTGCGGTTGTTATGGCTGCGACCACCAGCTTGGGGGTCGCCGCGACAGCTACGCCACAGCTCTATAGCGCAATGCACTGGCGGCTTGTGGGGCCATTCCGCGGCGGCTGGGCTTCATTCGTGACCGGCGTGCCACAACAGCTGAACACATTCTACTTTGGCGGTGCCGGGGGTGGGGTATGGAAGACGGACAACGCCGGTCGTACCTGGAAGCCAGTTTTCAATCATGAGCCCGCCGCAGCCATTGGGGCGCTGGCAGTGGCACCGTCAAATCCCGATATCGTTTATGCAGGAACCGGACAGGTCACGCTGCGCTATGACACAGGCGCCGGCTATGGGCTGTTCAAGTCGACAGATGGCGGCAAACATTGGCAGTCCGTGGGTCTTAAAAATACCCGTCATATCGGAGCGATCTGGATTGCCCCCCATGATCCGAACATTGTGGTCGTTGGCGCTCAGGGACAGTTTTTTGCTCCCAGTGCCGCGCGCGGTGTCTTCCGTTCCACGGATGGCGGGCGTCATTGGACGCACGTTCTGAAAATCAATGACTGGACCGGAGTATCTAGCATTGCGAGTGATCCCCAAGCGCCCAATGTTCTGTTCGCGGCGGCCTGGCAAGCTCGTCAATATCCCTGGCTCAGCTATTTCACGCCGGCCAGCGGCCCTGGCAGTGCGATCTATAAATCTGTCGACGGCGGCGTGCACTGGACGCGCCTGAAGGGGGGCGGCTGGCCGCAGGGAAGTCTAGGCCGGATATCCCTTGCGGTAACACACATTAAGACGGGCACGCGCATCTACGCGACCATTTCCTCGCTCAAGGAAGGTGGGCTGTGGCGCTCGGATGATGGCGGCAGCCATTGGCAGCGTGTCTATGCCAGTCGGGCGATTTCTAACCAGTATGCGAGCCGGATCACGGTCTCTCCCAGAAATCCCGATGTGGTCTATACCGTTGGCCAGTCCATTCGTCGTTGTGATGAGAGCGGTCGCCATTGCACGATCATCAAGGGCGCACCAGGCGGGGACGATTACCATGACATTTGGATCAATCCGCAAAATCCCAGTTACATCATCACTGGCTCCGATCAGGGCGCCGTTGTCAGTGTCGATCACTGGAAAAGCTGGAGCAGCTGGTACAATCAGCCCACCGCCCAGTTCTATCATCTGGCAGCAGATAACCGCTTCCCGTTCTGGATCTATGCTGGACAGCAGGACTCAGGCACCGTCGCCATCGCAAGTCGCAGCGACTATGGTCAGATCAGTTATCGTGACTGGCACCCGGTTGGCGGCGATGAGCGTGATTACGATATTCCCGATCAGACCGATCCGAACATCGTGTTTGCGTCGGGGCTGGGCGGACGTGTCACCAAATGGAATGCCGCCACCGGCCAGGTTCAGGATGTGACGCCCTGGCCGGAAGAAGATTATGGCAAGCGCCCAACAACCACGCGTTATCGCTATCTGTGGATGACACCGCTGGTTGGCTCAAAGGTCGGCACGCCCTCTCTTTATCTTGGGGCACAGGTGCTCTTCCGCACCGCCGATCGCGGGGCCCATTGGCAGGTCATCAGTCCAGATCTGACAGGCAAGGTGGCAGGGGCCAAACACTGCAACGGCAACGTCACATTAGAAGAGGCCAAGGACTGTGGCTATGGCGTGATCTCCGCCATTGAACCTTCACCGCGTCACGCCCGCGAAGTGTGGGTTGGCACCGATGATGGCTTGATCCAGCTGACTCGCGATGGTGGCGCGCATTGGACCAATGTCACTCCGCCGCAGATTCCGCTCTGGGGCAAAGTGCGGGAGATATCGGTGTCGGCGCTGAAAGATGGTGTTGCCTATGCCACCATTGATACCCACCGACTTGGTCAGTTCCGGCCACTGGTCCTGCGCACACGCGACTACGGGCGTCACTGGACGGAAATTGACCGCGGTCTGCCCGCAGATCATTTCACCTCTGTGGTACGCGCCGATCCAGTGCGCGCAGGTCTGCTCTACGCCGGTACAAATACCGGGGTCTACGTGTCCTTTGACAATGGCGATTATTGGCAGCCCTTGCAGCTTAATCTGCCAACGGCCTGGGTCACTGATCTTCTCGTTCATGACGGTGACCTGGTTGCAGGGACTGAGGGACGCGGCATCTGGATCCTCGACGATCTGAGCCCGCTACGTCAGATCAGCGCCGATATGACGACGAACACGGTACATCTGTTTCGTCCAGCACTGGCCTATCGGGTCCATGCTGACAATAACAAGGACACACCCTTGCCCCCGGAGACGCCAACCGGTCAGAACCCACCCTCCGGTGCACTCATCTATTACTGGCTTCCGGCCCACACCAAGGGTCCGGTCACTCTTCAGATCCGTGATGCCAAAGGTCGGCTCGTCGAGAACTTTTCCAGCGCGATCACACGAACTGACCCTAAAGCCAACCGCTACTTCGCCAAGGGGTGGATCAAGCCGCCTCAGCAATTGTCGGCGGCTACCGGCGCCCATCGCTTTGTCTGGAATCTGCGCTATCCGCGCCCCAAGGCGGTGGCCTACAGCTATTCCATCGCGGCCGTCTGGGGCAGAGCGACGCCGATCAATCCGCAAGGCGCCTTCGTTCTGCCTGGAACCTATCAGGTTACATTGGCGGCAGATGGGGTTAGCAAAACCGTGCCCTTGACGGTGCGAGAAGACCCGCGGGTCGGTATTTCCGAGGCAGTGCTCAAGGATGAGCTTGCGCTGTCCATGAGGATCGCCACGGCGTCGGCTGCAGCAACCGGAGGCTATACCCAGGAGGAATATCTTCGGCATCGGCTCGACACGCTTGCGCATAAGAGCGCGGGCCCCGAAATGGTTGCGCTGCGCGCAGCACTTGCCCACACGGGCGCGCCCAGCTTTGCCAACGCCGATTCAAAATTGATCCGGATCGAGGTTGCGCTCGAATCTGCAGATGCAGCGCCAACAGCGGTGCAGCAGCAATTTGTTGACGATGCGATCGTTGAACTCCAAGCCGCTCAACGGAATTTTGCGGCGCTCGTCAAGGGGCCGCTGCTCCGTCTCAATGTGGTGCGCCAGTACCAGGGACTTGCTCCCATCATCGTTCCGTCCGCAAGCCAATTGCCGGCAGCCTCTGCGGTCAGAGGAGGTGCGGACCTGCCTTGAGTGAGGAGAAATCGAGGCCAGTTGAGCCCAACTCCAGGCTAGCCCTTTTGCCCACAACCGGCAGCTGACCGGCTGGTGGCGTAAACGGGCACGCCTTTGTTCCCAAAGGGCACGCCGGACGCGGGTTCAGAGCGTCTCGGCAAACAGTTCCGGTCGCCTGAGCAGCAAGGCCTGCAACAGGGCCAGGGTCTTCAGGTCGTCGATCCCTCCGGTCATCATCTTTTGCTTGAGACCGGCAAGTGGCAGTTCCAGAACCGTGATGTTCTCGTGCTCGCCTTCGGCGCCACCACCTGCCGTGCGGCGGTCTGCAGCGCGATACTCGGCAAGGAACAACGAAAAGCGCTCGGTGGTAAATCCGGGAGAGGTCCACACATTTCCCACCTGTTCGAGTGCGCGAAGTTCGACGCCGGCTTCCTCAAGGGCTTCGCGCCGGGCACAGCTTTGTGCGGCTTCACCTTCGATCTTGCCAGCCACCGCTTCCACGACACCATCGATCCCGGCGCGATAGAAGGCCGGGGCCCGGAACTGCTGAACGAGCAACGCGCATTTGCGCGCGGGATCATAGGCAAGAACCGTGGCCGCATCGCCATGATCTTCGATCACCCGCTCAAGCATGGTGCCATCAGCAAGACGCACACGGGCAAGCGAAAGTGTCGTCCAACCCGAATAGATGGTTGTACGGGCTTCGATGGTAATGCTCATGAGGTTCCTTCTGGGCGGCGATAGACAACGCCGTTCTTGATCACAAGCTCGATGCGCCGCAGGGCGCTGATGTCCCTGGTGGGGTCACCTTTGACTGCCACCACATCGGCGCAGAGCCCTGGTTCCAGCCGCCCGAAGCTGTTTTCGCAGCGAAGAATGCGGGCATTGATCGCGGTCGCGCTCATCAGTGCCTGATGCGGGCTCATGCCAAGGCGCACCATCCATTCCAGCTCGCGATAATTGGTGCCGTGGGCAAAAACCCCGACGTCACTGCCACAGCCTATGGTGACGCCTTCTTCGATCGCCAGGCGAAAGGTGATGGCGATTTGGCGCATCGCCTCGCTGTGTGGATCGTCTTCTGCATGTCCATGACGATAACTCGCGATCGCATCTCGCGCCGTAAGGGTAGGAAAAAAGGCACAACCTTTGCGCGCCATCAGCGTGAAGGTTTCACGCCGGCCCTCATAGCCGTGCTCGATTGAGTCACAACCCGCCTCCAGCGCGCGGCGCATGGCCTCGTCACTCGTAGCATGTACGGCGACCGGTCGATTGAGGTCATGCGCGCAGGCAATGGCGGCCCTCAGTTCAGCTTCGCTGAATGTAGGTGTGGTTTCACCATCCGGACCGACGCGATAGTCGCCATAGAGCTTGATCCAGTCCGCCCCGTGTGCGGCCTGGTGACGGACTGCCCGCACGATCTCGTCGCCGCCGCTGACTTCTTCAGCCCCTTGCGGCACACAGCAATCGGGGCGGAAGAGGCTGCGCGCCGGGCCATAGCAGCCGCTGGCCACGATCGCGCGGCCAGCAACCTTGAGGCGCGGACCTGGGACCAGGTCCTCCGTAATCGCCCTTTTGAGGGCGATGTCGGCATACCCAGCGCCTTCGGTACCAAGGTCGCGCAGCGTTGTGAATCCAGCAAGGAGCGTGGCATGGGCATGGCGAACCGCCCGGATGGTGCGGTAGGCCTCCGCTTCCTTGAGGACCTGATCGTTCCAGCTGGTTTCGCTGTAGGGGTGAAGGAACAGATGGGCGTGGGCATCGATGAGGCCCGGCAGCAGCGTGGCCTCGGGCAGATCAATGATCTCGCAGTCTCCCGGAGGCTGTGCACGGCTACCTATCGCACGGATACGATTGCCTTCGATGAGGAGGGTCATGCCGCTTTGCACTGCTCTGTCATCGCCGCGCCACATCCGTCCTGGACGGATGTGGATTGGCGTGGCAGCAGCGCTCATACAGCGTCTCTTTGCTCTTTATCGCGGAACTGCTGGCCATGCCCGCGGCAATTGTCGCGGGAGCATGGCAGGCAGTCGGCTGGAGGCCGCTTACGCGGCCTCGTAGCCCATGATGGCCTTGACCTCGAGGAATTCATGGAAGCCGAATTCACCCCATTCACGGCCGGTACCGGATTGCTTGTAGCCTCCGAACGGTGCGTTCAGATCAACGCCCGCGCCATTGATATGAACATTGCCGGCGCGAATTTGTGCCGCCACACGCTGTGCATGGGCGATGTCACCGGACTGCACATAGCTCGACAGGCCATAGGCGGTGTCATTGGCAATGCGCAGCGCGTCTTCTTCGCTGTCATAGGGTAGGATGCACAGTACCGGACCAAAGATCTCTTCACGGGCAATGGTCATATCGTTGGTGACGTTGGCAAAGACTGTCGGGCGCACATAGTAGCCACGGTTCAGTCCTTCAGGCCGTCCCGGCCCGCCGCAGACCAGTGTCGCGCCCTCGGCGATGCCTTTCTGGATGAGACCCTGGATCTTGTTGTACTGCACCTCGCTGACCACCGGACCGATCTGGGTACCATCCGCGAAGGGATCTCCAACCTTGACTTTTTCCGCTGTCGCTTTGGCGATGGCCGCGGCCTCGTCGTGCTTGCTGCGGGGAACGAGCATGCGGCTGGGCGCATTGCAGCTCTGACCAGAGTTGGTGAACATGCTGATCACGCCGCCGGAGACTGCCTTGGCCAGGTCGGCATCGGGCAGGATGATGTTAGGAGATTTTCCCCCCAGTTCCTGGGCCACGCGCTTGACGGTATCGGCGGCAGCCTTGGCAACGGCGATGCCGGCGCGGGTGGAGCCGGTGAAACTCATCATGTCGATGCCCGGGTGACGGGACATTGCCTCACCGACTGTCGGGCCATCGCCATTGACGAGATTGAAGACGCCGGCAGGAACACCCGCCTCGTGCATCACCTCGGCCAGCAGCATGCCGTTGATGGGTGCGACTTCCGAGGGCTTCAGCACCATGGTGCAGCCGGCGGCCAGGGCGGGTGCCACCTTGCAGGCGATCTGATTGATTGGCCAGTTCCAGGGTGTGATCATGCCCACCACGCCCACCGGTTCGTAGGTGATTGCGGTCGAGCCCTTGACGGTGACGAATTCGAACTCATTCAGCACCTTCATGGCTTGGGTAAAATGAGCCACGCCCATGGCTGCCTGCGCGGCCTTGGACAGTCCCAAGGGGGCGCCCATTTCGCGGCTGATGGCTTCCACAAACTCGCCATAACGCTTTTGATAGATCTCGACGATCTTCTGCATCAGCGCCAGACGCTCGGCCTTGCTGGTGCGCGAGAAACTTTCGAATGCCCGTCGCGCGGCGACCACCGCCTTGTCGACGTCGGCGGCAGAGCCCAGACTGATGCGGGCGAAGGGCTCTTCATGCGCCGGGTCGATGACCTCCAGCGTGCGCGGTGTGGCCGGGTCAACCCACTGCCCATCGATGTAAAATTTCAGCTTCTCCAGCATGGCGCTTTCTCCCTTTTCAGTGTGTAAACAGCGGCGCGGTGAGTATAGAGAACTTTTGCAACGGTTTAGGCAAGCGAGGGGTTGAGGACATGAACGTTCGCGGCAAGCGCATCATCGTCACAGGCGGTTTTGGCGTTCTGGGACGCTGCGTCAGCCAAGTCCTCGGCAGCGCAGGGGCCAGGCTTGGGCTCCTTGATCACGCCGCTGCGCCGACAGCGCTTGAGGGTGCGGCACGGCTCCTCGGTGGGGTTGATTTGAGCGACGCCTTGGCGGCCCGTGGAGCCATAGGTACGCTGGCCGGGGAGCTTGGCGGCCTGGATGGTCTCGTCAATGTCGCCGGCGGGTTTCGCTGGGAAACCCTTGCAGATGGCCACGTTGAAACCTGGGATCTGCTCTACCGCATGAATGTGCGTACCGCCGTCTGTGCCTCGCAGGCGGCGCTTGCCCACCTGACCAAGGGCGGGGCCATCGTCAATGTGGCAGCCGGGGCCGCGCTCAGGGCAGGAGCGGGCATGGGCCCCTATGCGGCATCCAAGGCAGGGGTGATGCGTCTGACCGAAGCCATGGCCGAGGAGCACAAGGCGCAGATCCGCGTCAATGCCATCCTGCCGTCGATCATTGATACGCCGGCCAATCGCAGGGATATGGCTGCCGCTGAATTTGCCAGCTGGGTGCAGCCCGGGGAAGTCGCAGCGGTGATCCAGTTCCTCTTGAGCGATGCCGCAAGCGGTGTGACCGGGGCGTTGATCAGCGTGCCCGGAAGGGTCTGAGGCGGGCGCTGGTCGGTCTTGCGTCCCCCTACCAGGCGTCGATCCAGCGAAGCTTCTTTCCCGTTCGTTCGGCGCTCGGTGGAAGGGACCTCAGCCCCGCCATAATCCAGCGTCTGGTGTCGGCAGGGTCGATGACCTCGTCGAATTCGAACAGGCTGGCGGCGGACAGAGCCTTGCCGCGCTCATACATGCGGGCGACCATCTCGTCATACTTGGCTTTGCGCGCCGCCGGATCGCTGATGGCGGCAAGCTCGTTGCGGTAACCAAGCTTGACGGCGCCTTCAAGGCCCATGCCGCCAAACTCGCCGCTGGGCCAGGAAACGGTAAAGAACGGCGCGAGGAAACTGGCACCGGCCATGGCCTGGGCGCCAAGGCCATAGCCCTTGCGCAAGATCACCGTGAACAATGGGACGCTGAGATTGGCGCCGATCAGAAAGAGGCGCGAATTATGCCGCACAAGAGCGGTTTTCTCGGCCTCGGGCCCGACCATGTTGCCGGGTGTGTCGCACAGCATCACGATCGGCAGATCAAAGGCTTCGCACAGCTGCATGAAACGCGCGGCCTTGTCGGCGCCATCGCGGTCGATGGCCCCACCCAGATGAGCGGGATGATTGGCGATGATCCCCAGCGGACGCCCTTCAACGCGTCCGAGAGCTGTCACCATGCCGTTGCCGAACTGCCGGCGCAGCTCAAGGACGCTGCCGCTGTCGCACATTGTCTCGATGATCGTGCGCACGTCATAGACCCGCAACCGGTTTTCCGGCACCAGATGACGAAGCTCCCGCTGATCGGCGGCGGACCATTGCGCCAGCGGCCCCTGGAAGAAGGCCAGATATTTCTTGGCGACGGCGGTGGCCTCGCTTTCGTCTTCAACGAGAACATCAATCACGCCGTTGGCCGCCTGCACCGCCGCCGGACCGACGTCTTCGGGTCGGAAGACGCCAAGGCCACCGCCTTCGATCATGGCCGGGCCGCCCATGCCGATCGACGAGTTGCGGGTGGCGATAATGACGTCGCAGCAGCCCAGAAGTGCAGCATTACCGGCAAAGCAATAGCCGGAATTGACCCCGACGAGAGGGACGAGGCCGGACAGTTTGGCATATTGCTGAAAGGTCGTGACGTTAAGGCCGCCAGCGCTCATCATGTCGGTGTCGCCGGGCCGCCCGCCACCGCCCTCGGTGAAGAATACGATCGGCAGACGCCAGTCGCGCGCCAGATGCAGCATGCGATCAGTCTTCTGATGATTGCGCATGCCCTGTGTGCCGGCAAGCACAGTGTAATCATAGGACATGGCGATGACGCGGGCACGTGCGTCATCGAAGTATTGGCCATTGACCCGTCCCAGACCGCAAACCAGGCCATCAGCCGGAGTTTTCTCGATCAGATCCTGCATCTGCCGGCGCCGGAGCTGGCCGGCAATGACGAGGCTCCCAAATTCAGTGAAGCTGTCCTTGTCGCACAGATCTTCGATATTTTCGCGGGCTGTGCGTTGCGAACTCTGGCGGCGTCTGGTGACCGCCTGCGGCCTTGCCGCATCCCGCGTCAGCTGACGGCGTGCAAAAAGCTCCGCAAGATCGGAGCGAATGTGCTCCAGATCGGTCTCCGCCGTGCCACCAGAAGCTTGATCTTCAAGTTCGGCTTCCTCGATATAGGCGAGCAAGTCACCCTGAAACACCGTCTGTCCGGGCTCGACGAGCACGCCGCGCAGAAAGCCGCTCGCGGGCGCTGGTACCGGGTGCTCCATCTTCATGGCTTCGAGCACGAGAACGGTCTGGCCCTTCAACACCGCAGTGTCGCGTTCGGCTGTCACCACGACGACACTGCCCTGAAGCGGTGCATCAATCGCAGTGGTCCCAGGTGGCGCCGTCTGCGCGCGGGCCTTCACTGACGTCTCGGCAAAAAGAACAGCAAGCGGGTCGGTTGATTGTGCATCGCTGTTATGGGGGAGGGATGCAAGAAGTTCGCCGATGTGGCTATCGACATATTGGGTATCGATATTGAGCGTGGCCAGCGCCTGTTGGCTGAGCAAGGCCCGCAGAAACGCGATATTGGTCTGAACGCCCTCGATAGCAAATTCGCGCAGCGCGCGCAGCGCTTTGGCGATCAGCTCCTCAATATTTGCCGAACGGGAATGCACGATGAGCTTGGCCAAAAGGGCGTCATAGCGGGTGCTGGTGCGGTAACCACTATAGCCCATGCCATCGACGCGTACGCCCGGGCCGGCGGCGGGTTCGTAGCGGGTGATCACGCCGCTTTCTGGTCGCGCGTTGCCATCGGGCTGCATGGTTTCCATGTTGATCCGCGCCTGTAGGGCGAGACCCAGAACGCCCACCGGGTGCTGTGGCTCAAGACCGAGTTCGCGCAGGCTCCGTCCCGCGGCAAGCTCAAGCTGCAGGCGCACAAGGTCGAGCCCGGTGATCTCTTCGGTGACCGTATGTTCCACCTGAAGGCGGGCATTGGCCTCGATGAAGGCAAACCGACGCTGATCGGCCTTGACCAGAAACTCCATGGTCCCGAGATTGCAATAGTGCGCGGCCTGTCCCAGCCGCAATGCTGCGGTCAGGATTTGCTCACGCAAGCCCGGGTCGAGGCCGAGCACGGGCGCGATTTCTATCAGCTTCTGACGCTGGCGCTGCAGCGAGCACTCGCGGTCCCACAGGTGCACGAGCTCGCTGCCGTCGCCAGCGATCTGGACCTCGATATGGCGGGCGTGGGGCAGAAATTCTTCGGCATAGAGCGACGGATCGCCAAAGGCGGCCTGGGCCTCTGAGGCGCAACGGGCATAGGCGTCGGCCAGTTCGGACCGGCTGCGCACAGGGCGCATGCCGCGTCCACCTCCGCCGGCCACGGCCTTGAGCATGATCGCCCCATTTGCGCCCAGACCTGCCAGAAATTCCTCAGCCTCTGCCAGTGCCACGGCAGCGGTGCCGCGCAGCACCGGAACCCCGGCGTCCCTGGCCAGCATGCGGGCCCTCGCCTTGTCGCCAAACAGTGCCAGCATCTCCGCCGTCGGCCCGACAAAAGTCAGGCCAGCTTCCGCACAGGCGGCAGCCAGGGCGCTGTTTTCGGCCAGAAACCCGTAGCCGGGATGGAGGCCGTCGCAGCCACTGTCCTTCGCCGCCTGGATCACCGAGGCGATGTCCAGATAGGCCTTTGGCCCGGCTGCCGGGAGGGCAAATTTGCGCTCGGCCAGACGCACATGCAGGCTTTCGGCCTCATCGCTTGCATAGGCGGCTACCGTGGCGATTCCCATTTCGGCGGCACTGCGTGCAATGCGCACGGCAATTTCGCCACGATTGGCGATGAAGAGGGTGGTGATGGCGGCCATAACAAACCTTCTAAGAGCGGATCAGACTCAGGTTAGGGGCTAGGGAAGGTCTCGCCAAGTCGCCCGGTTCGCGAGATAGTGGGGCAAAGCCATAAGCAACGGGGACGGAGCAGAATGTGGAATTACGGTGATATTCTCGATGTGGTCGCGGCCCGGGTGCGGGCCGATGCGCCGGCCTTCATCCACGGCGAACGGACGATTTTGTGGCCGCAGGCCTATCGGCGGATGAACAATCTGGCCCGCGCGATTGCAGCCCGCGGTGCGCGTGCCTCCGACAAGGTGGCCTTTTATCTCAGAAACTGCCCAGAATACAGCGAGGCCGCGGGCGCAAGCTTTCTTGGCCGCTTTGTGCATGTCAATGTGAACTATCGCTACAAGCCTGACGAAGTTCGTTACATTCTCGATAACTCCGATGCGCAGTGCCTGATCTATGCGCGGGAGTTTCGCGACTGCATCGCCGAAATCCGGCACAGCCTGCCCAAACTGGTCACCTACATCGAAGTCGGCGACGAGCCGGTCGCCGATTTTGCCGTCCCCTATGAAAGCCTGGTCGAGAATGGCGATGGCACTGCGCTGGGGATCAAGCGTTCACCTGAAGATATGCTCTTCATCTATACCGGCGGGACCACTGGCATGCCCAAGGGTGTGATGTGGCCCCATGGCGAGTTGTGCACGATCTGGCTGCGGCGCATCAAACGCACGCTGGGCTTTGACCCGCAATCGCTCGAAGAATATGGCCAAGTGGTCGCTCTTGCTGGTGCCGGGCCACGTAACCTGCCGGCCTGTCCGCTGATGCACGGCACGGGGTTCATTACCGCGATTACCACCATGCTTGGCGGGGGTTGCGTTATCACTGTCGACAATCATCATTTTGATCCGCACGCGATCTGGCAGGCAGTCGAGCGGCACAAGATCCAGGGTATGGCGGTGGTGGGAGATCCTTTTGCCCGACCGTTGCTGCAGGCCCTCGATGAGGCACCAGGACGTTATGACGTCTCATCGTTGCTGAACATGACGTCGTCCGGAGCGATGTGGAGCATGGAGGTCAAACGCGGTCTCCTGCAGCACATGCCCCAATTAACCATGACCGACAGCTTCGCTTCGACCGAAGCGATGGGCATGGGAGATTCGGTGGTGAACAAGGACGGCGAAACCCGCACCGCCGCCTTTCACCTTCTTGAAAACGCGATCGTCATTGATGAGCATGATCGCCCGCTTGCGGCAGGAAGTGGCAAGGCTGGTCTGGTCGCCCTGGGGGGGCCATTGCCGATAGGCTACTACAAGGATCCCGAGAAGACGGCGCGGACCTTCCGTACCATCGGCAATCGTCGCTATTCAATTCCGGGCGACTGGGCGCGGCTGGAAGCAGATGGCTCGATTACCCTCCTGGGACGTGGCAGCAACTGCATCAATACCGCCGGCGAAAAGGTCTATCCTGAAGAGGTGGAAGAGGCCCTTAAGACCCACCCCGGTGTCGAAGATGCCCTCGTGATCGGAGTGCCAGACGAAAAATGGGGCTCGGCAGTTACCGGAGTAGTGAAGCTTGCCCCTGGCGTGGTGTTCGATGAGGACGCTTTGCGGGCTCATGTACGCCAGCATCTGGCGGGCTACAAGACCCCCAAAAGGATTGTACCCGCGGAGATTGCGCTGCGCGCGCCGAACGGCAAAGCCGACTACAAATCGGTCAGCGAATTTGCCCGCAAGGTGCTCGATATCGCGTCGTAGGCGAAGAATGAAGGGGCTTAAACGGATACGATGAAGCTGATCGTGCAGGCAAGCCCTTCCGCCGCGAAGCAAAGTTCGACCGTCGCCTCCTTCTCGTTCGCTGCGGTCATGCGAATGAGGCGAGACCCAAACCCCTCCTCGTCAGGCCGCCGCACGGACGGGCCGCCAGCTTCGCGCCAACTCAAGACGAGGCGTTCGCCGCCGCTTTCGGTACGGACCTGCCAGGAGAGAGCAACCGTGCCGCTTGGTTGTGACAGCGCCCCATATTTGAGGGCATTGGTGGCAAGTTCGTGCACAGCCAGCGCAAGCGAGCCTCCGGTCTGCGCGCTTACCAAAAGGCGAGGTCCCTCGAGCGAAAGCCGTCCCTTCTCGCTCATGAACGGCTTCAATGTGGCGGTGATCAGTTCACCGATTTCGACATCGGCATGGTGGCGCGCAAGCACCTGGTCGGCGGCTTCGCCGAGGGCATAAAGACGGCCCAGAAAGCGTGTCAGATAGGCCTCAATGCTGGTTTCGTTGGGCCGGCGAGAGTTCTTGGCGAGGGCACCAATGATGGCGATGAGATTTTTAAGCCGGTGTCGGCTCTCGGCGAGCACGAGGTCACTTTGCGCAATCCGGATCCTGTCGGCGTCGTGCTGCGCGGCCACCGCGCCGATGAGGCGGTAAAGCTGGCAGAGCAGGGCGACCTCAAGGAGGGCGAGGGCCGAAAGGCCAAGCTCTGGGGCTGGAGCTGGGATGAAGGCGGCGATGGCGGCGACTACCGCAAAGGTCAGGGCAAGGAAAAGGATACTCAGGGCGCACCGGGATGCGGCCCGCCCCGGCTCATTGGCCTTGGGGTTCGCAGGGCAGGCCTCCACCTGTGGGCCGGGTGGCGACAGCTGCTCGTCGTGGTTGAAAGAAAAGTGATCGTTCAGGAGCTAGCCCCCCGTTTTCGCTCTCGAATTGACTCACAGCCTGTGCCGGCATGCAACCACAGATCGCAGACGCGGTGTTGCCAATGCCACCAGAAGAGGTTCACCATAGGCATAATACACGGCGCAAGACCGTGGTCATTTGGTGACACAAGCTCCCCGGGAGGAAGGCATGGCCGATTTTGATTTTATTATCCGCAACGGCACATTGGCCGATGGGACCGGCGCGCCGCTGCGCGAACAGGATGTCGGCGTGGTAGGTGGGCGCATCGCTGAGATCGGGCGGATCACCGGCGCCGGGCGGGAAGAAATCGATGCCAAGGGGCTCCTGGTGACTCCGGGCTTCGTCGACATCCACACCCATTATGATGGTCAGGCGACGTGGGATAACCGCCTTGCACCGTCCAGCTGGCACGGCGTGACAACGGCAGTCATGGGTAATTGCGGCGTCGGCTTTGCCCCAGTACGACCGCACGATCACGAGCGTCTGATATCTCTGATGGAAGGGGTGGAAGACATTCCGGGAGCGGTTTTGCATGAGGGCCTGAAATGGGGCTGGCAAAGCTTTGGCGAATATCTCGATGCGCTGGAGCGGGTACCCCACGACATGGATATCGGAGCCCAGCTTGCCCATGGTCCCTTGCGGGTTTTTGTCATGGGTGAGCGCGGCAGCGCGCTGGAGGAAGCCCGCCCCGACGATATCGCGCAAATGCGCCAGCTGACTGCCGAAGCAATGGTCGCCGGTGCCTTGGGCTTTTCCACCTCGCGGACGATTTTGCACCGCACCGCTACCGGTGATCCCACGCCGGGTCTGCGTGCCAGTGAAGCAGAACTGAAAGGTATTGCACTTGGCATGAGCGATGCTGGTACTGGCGTGTTTGAGCTGATCAGTGATTTCAGCAATCCCGATCCCTTAAGTGAATTCGCCATGATCCGGCGGCTGGTCGAAGCCTCAGGTCGACCGCTTTCTCTCTCACTGGCGCAAGCGAGCAGTGATGCCAACAGCTGGCGAGGTCTTTTGGGCTTGATCTCGGCTGCGGCCAGAGACGGTCTGCCCATCAAGGCACAGGTTGCGCCCAGGCCGATCGGACTTCTGCTTGGCCTGCAGGGCACTATCAATCCGTTCAGTGCAAATCCGAGCTTGCGGGCAATCCACGACAAGCCTCTCAGCGAAAAGCTCGCGATCCTGCGCGATCCGTCGTTCAGGGCGAATCTGCTGCATGAGAGTGCCGCCGTGCATGATCATCCTCTGGCCAAGCGGCTGATGGCGTTCGAGCACATCTTCGAGCTGGGCGATCCACCCAATTATGAACCTGCGCGCGACAGCTCCATTGCGGCCCGGGCCGCACGACAGGGTATTGCCGCCCAGGAACTTGCCTATGATCTGCTTTTGAAGGACGAGGGGCGAAGCTTCCTGTTTCTGCCCTTCGCCAATTACACCGAGTTCAATCTCGACGCCTGTGCCGAGATGATCAGCCATCCTGACTGCATTATTGGACTGGCTGATGGTGGCGCTCACGTCGGCATCATCTGTGATGCCAGCAACGCCACCTATCTGCTGAGCCACTGGGGACGGGATCGTACCCATGGTCGGCTCAGCATCGAATATCTCGTCAAACGCCAGACTGCTGACACCGCGCGCGCGGTGGGTTTGCGCGATCGTGGAATTCTGGCGCCGGGCCTGAAGGCAGACATCAACATTATCGACTTCGGCCGACTTCGTGTGCGGGCCCCTCACATGGCCTACGATCTGCCAGGTGGTGGCAAGCGCCTGCTGCAAGAGGCGGATGGCTATGTCGCGACCATCGTATCGGGCATCCCAACCTACCGTGATGGCGTCGCCACCGGGGCTCTGCCTGGACGGCTGGTGCGTGGCCCAAAGGCCGCTGCCACAAGCTAGGGAGCCCCTCATGCTGACTGCACTGGAGCCGCACCTGGCCTGGCGCCACCACGATGTGAAGGACCCCGACAGCTGGACCTATCATTTGTCTGCGGCTGATCTCAGTGAGCTTGATGCGGCGCTCATCCAGGCAAAAAAGGTCTCGTCTGATCTTCTTGAGATCGAGCAGAGGGACTTTCCCCTGTCAGCGCTCGCAGAGACCCTGACCGGAATCGAGCACGAACTCATCGCGGGCCGCGGATTTGTGCGTATCCGCGGTCTTCCCGTGGAGCGCTACAGTGATGAGGATCTCACGCTGCTTTATTGGGGAATCGGCCTTCATCTGGGGGAACCCTGGCCGCAGAACAAGCATGGTCATCTGATGGGGGATGTCACCGATCAGGGCAAGGCGCTCAGCGATCCGACTTTCCGTGGCAATGAGCTTGGCCAGGTGGCACTCGATTATCATACCGATGGTGCCGATCTGATCGGCTTGATGTGCTTGCGTTCCGCCAGGTCCGGTGGCCTGTCGATGGTGGCCAATGCGGTTACCATACACAATGATCTGCTGGCCCAGCGGCCGGATCTGGTGCGGGTGCTCTACCAACCCTTGCCCTATGATTTTCGCGGCGAACAGCCTGAAGGGGCCAAGCCGTTCTACAGCTTTCCGGTCTTCACCGCCTTTGAACAGCGGCTCTTTGTGCGGTTTATTCCCCACTACATTCGCGCCAGCCAGCGTCACGCCGAAGCTCCTCGCCTGTCGGATACCGCGCTTGAGGCCCTTGATGTCGTCAGCGCGATGGCGCGCAGCCAGGAATACAATATCAGTATGGATCTGGCGCCGGGAGATATGCAGTTCATCAACAATTACCATGTGCTGCATGGGCGTACGGCCTATGTTGATGATGCGCAGTCTGGTTACAGGCGCCACTTGAAGCGGTTGTGGCTGGCCGCACATCATCTTGACCAGCGTCCGTCGCAGTTTCGCCGACAGGGACGTGCACATTGGGGCCGCATCCGCAGCCAAAGCCGCATTGCCGCCGTGTCCCGAACCGCCAAGCACTGATTTCAGGTTGGGCAGTTTTGTGTCCCACGGACCAGGCGTTGACAGCCACTGCGCTTTGGCAGGTGGCGTCACCGCTGCTGGGCGATGCGAAGTGAAGAGCGCTTAGGCTGCTGCCGCGGTACGGGCGAGTGCGCAGTGCGACCAGATCTCCGACAGTGCGCTGACCAGCTTGTCAATATCCGCATCGGAGTGCAGCGGTGAGGGTGTAAAGCGCAGCCGCTCAGTTCCTCTGGCGACTGTCGGGTAATTGATCGGCTGGACGTAGATGCCGTGGTTATCCAGCAACCAGTCGCTGATCATCTTGCACTTTTTGGCGTCGCCCACCATCACCGGAATGATGTGGCTCGGATTGTCGAGCATGGGAATGCCAATGGCCTTGAGCTTGCGCCGAACCGTGGCGACGCGCTCCTGGTGCCGGCGCCGTTCGGCTGTGCTCGTTTTGAGATGCCGGATTGACGTCAGGGCGCCAGCCGCAACGGCCGGTGGCAGTGCCGTGGTAAAAATAAAGCCAGAGGCAAAGCTGCGTACGAAATCGCACAGATCAGCGCTCGCCGCGATATAGCCTCCCATCACTCCAAACGCCTTGGCCAAGGTGCCTTCGATGACTGTCAGCCGGTCCATCAACCCTTCGCGCTCGGCAATGCCGCCGCCGCGCGGTCCGTAAAGTCCGACCGCATGCACTTCATCCAGATAGGTCATGGCGCCATGGATATCCGCGACGTCACAGAGCTCTTTGATTGGAGCGATGTCGCCGTCCATCGAATAAACGCTTTCAAAGGCGACGAGCTTGGGTCGCGCTGGATCAAGACTGGCAAGCTTGCGATTAAGATCCTCAACGTCATTGTGTTTGAAGCGCACACACTGGGCACGCGAATGACGGATGCCTTCGATCATGGAGGCGTGATTCTGGTCGTCGGAGAGCACCACGCAGTCAGGAAGTTTGGCGGCAAGCGTGCCAAGTGCCGCCCAGTTGGAAACATAGCCGCTCGTGAAGGTTAGCGCTGCCTCTTTGCCATGCAGGTCAGCGAGTTCACGCTCCAGCAGCACATGATAATGATTCGTACCTGAAATATTGCGTGTTCCACCGGCACCTGCACCGCAGCGATCGAGGGCCTCGTGCATGGCCGCGATCACCTGCGTGTTCTGTCCCATGCCGAGATAGTCATTGGAGCACCACACGGTCACAGGCTGGGTATTGTCACCCTCATAGCGCGTAGCCTTGGGAAATCGTCCGGCATGACGTTCCAGATCAGCAAAAATCCGGTAGCGGCCTTCCTGGCGTAGCGCCCCCAGCTCGGCGGCGAAGAAGGCTTCATAATCCATCGTGTATCTCCCACGGCCTCGGTCACATGGCCAGGCGCAAATTAGGCGTTTGAGGCCAGGCTGTCGACCAGTTTGGCCTCTCAGGCGGCCTTTGCAAAGCGCCACATTAGCGCAGGTCCCCTTGCAAAAGGCAGGCAAGAACTGGCCCGGCGGCATGGGCAAGATCCTGATACATATCAATGTATCCGATAGAAAGATAAGGTCCCGCCGCTGTGGCCGGTGCGGCGCGGCGTGCGGACCCAAAAGGCGCTGGGCCGGGACCCGCTCAGCGTGTCCCGGCCCAGCCTCAAGAAGCGGCCATGCCCTGTTGCCCGTCGTCCGTGGGGCGTGCGGCCACGCCGTCAGGCATCGCTCCCCCAAGCGATGCGCGCAGGCCCTTACATCCGCCGGTGTGGTCCTTGACCCTGCGCCTGCCAGGGATGATGAGGCCTGCAGCCCATGAACAGCTGATTGGCGGTCCTTTGCTGCGCGGGATCGAGCGCCTCATAAAGCGGGATCAGGGCCCCGTCGATGTGTTCGACGGTAGCCAGATGCGACTTCATCATGGCTTCCCGCCGCTTCAGAACGGCGGGCAGCGCGAACGACGTTCGGCCGCTCATCGCTTCGCTGCGCCGGGCCTGCATTTGCTGCCTGAACGCATGGACGCTGTCGGTGAGCGCGGTCGCAAACTGGTTCCACTGGCTTGCCTGAGCTGGGGTAATGTGTAGCTCGGTGTGCAGGAAGGCGAGCGCGCCATCGGGGTAGCGCATTGCCATCATGGGAACCAGCGGGCCACCATGGCAGCGCCCAGGGCCGAAGTGCTTGCCCATGGGCTGGGCGCCAGCGGGCAAGGTAGCGGCGACGGCGAGTCCGGCGCTGAGTGCGAGGATTGCGGCATATTTGTTCATGTGAAATGTCCTCCTTAGGGGAGCGCCATGCAAACATGTCGAGCCGTGGTTGTCGCCATGATCAATGTCAACAAATGTGGCAGAGCCCGCGTCAGGAGCGACTCTAACAACAAGTTCTGGCGCAACCTCCCAAGCCGTACCCCAAGGCCGTCACCCGCGCTCCCGTTTGTTGGCGCGGATCGCAGGCCCTGCGGCGCCGGCGGTCGCGGGACGGCCTAAAATCCAACCGCCACGGGGCGGCGTGGGGGAGACGCGGCGTCCGTGCGGGTAGAAGGGGCAATGCAGCTGCAGCCATGGCTGCAGGCGAGGCGGTCGAGATACTCTTTTAGAGCGACGCGCAAAATCTGCGGACGGGTTTTATGGTGCTTGGCGGCTGCGATGCCCAGCCGTTCGTATTCGTCCTCACCAAGTACCAGGCTCACCCGTTGGCTCGACTTTTTGGGTCCTGGCGCGGGGGTGGCCTTGGTTGGTGCCGGGTGGGGTGGAGCAAGTGGCGCGCTCGCCGCAGGGCTCAGAATCGAGGGCCGCGCGGGCAGGGTTTCGAGGGAGGGTGCGGCGTCACCCTTGCGGGCGAGCAAGCCAGCCGTGATCGAGGCAAATTGGTGATGGCTCATGGTCATGTACATTCCGTCAGCAGGGGGTTTCTGGGCTGCGGCGCCCAAACGGCTGGGCCCGGCGCGGACCAAGGCCGGGTAGCGGTTCGCCGGGGCGCCCGCGCTCGCGACGGCCATCAAACTGCGCCGCAGGTTCGTTCTGGTTTAAAAGAATGGTCTCGCGGCCGGCCTCACTGACGGAGGCGGGCGCTGTGCCGGGATCATCCAACTCCGGCAGGATTGGCTCGGACGGTGGAGAGCTGGAGGCCTCCAGGGGCGAAAGACCGTGTATGGCGAACGCCGTGGGCACTTTGACCGGTGTGATGCTGGCGTCTTGGGTCAGCCGCGCAAGACGGCTTTGTATGTAGGTCCACAGCTCGCGCACTTCCTTGGCTGAACTTGATCGCACGGCAACCTCGCCGACGGTCCGTCCATCGATCATGGAGGCTGCGAAATCGACGCGATGATGGATGGTGACCGGTGCCACGGTGCCATGCTGAGACAGTGCCACCGCTGCTTCGCCGGTGATGCGCGCCCGGGGCGTTGCAGCATTGACGACAAAGAGTACGGTCTTGCCATGACGTTCAGCGAGGTCGACGGTGGCCCCGACGGCGCGAAGGTCATGCGGACTTGGTCGGGTCGGCACCACCACAAGATCGGCATGGGCGATGACGTGCGAAATCGATTCGGTTATCGCTGGCGGGGTGTCGATGACAGCAAGACGGATACCCGCCGCATCAAGCTGGCGCAGAGCGTCCGACAGCTGCAACAGACCCACTTTGGCAAAATGTGGCTCCGGTGCACTGCGGGCGTTCCACCACTCCGCGAGAGATCCTTGGGGATCGGTGTCAATCAGCGCGACCGGCCCTACCCCGGCCAACATCGCTTCGACTGCGAGGTGGCCGGAGAGTGTCGTCTTGCCGGAACCACCCTTCTGAGATGCCAGTACCAGCACATGCATGATTTGCGCGCCCTTCTTGCTCGCTGCCTTACAAGCATGGCGCAAAGGGCTTGCCTGCGTGTTGCATCTCCGCGCGGCAATTG
>JAJZGY010000113.1 GCA_021804785.1 Pseudomonadota bacterium
TGGTGGAGTGGTGGCGGCGGCGACGGTGGCGGTGGCGGCGACGGTGGCGACGGTGGTTGCTTCTTGTCTGGTACCCGTATTCGTACCGCCGATGGCTATCGCGCAATAGAGACGCTGTCCCCAGGCGATATGGTCGTCACCCGCTTTGGTGGTTTCGCCGCGATCAAGGCTGTCGGAAGTTTCTCGCTTGCGATCACTGGCGCTGCGCATGTGGGCTTGGTTCATTTGCGGCCTGTGTGGGTAAGGCGTGGCGCGCTTGCTGACAATGTGCCGAGCACAGATCTTTGTCTGACCGCATCTCACGCGGTTTATGTCGATGGCTATCTGGTTCCGATTGGCCAGCTGGTCAATGGTACCACCATTGTGTTTGACACCGCGGTGCCATCACAACCGCTAAGATTTTTCCACATTGAGCTTGACGGTCACGATGTGCTCGACGCGAATGGAGCGCCATGTGAATCATTGCGTGCGCCCGCGAATCAGTCCTGCGCACCAATGCTCAGCTTTAATGGTGCGCAAAGCGAACTGAAATCGCGTCTGCGCAGTGCGACATCGATTCTGATCGACCGGCGCCAGCCGATCGATGTCATACGCGACGGCATTGAAGAACGTGCACTCAATCTGGCGCGCGCAGCCTAGAGCTTCGTGCGCCTGTGCCTCTCTCGCCTTCAGCTGAATGCCGGCAGCGCTGATATTAGAGCTGCTGCTGCGCGGCTTCTGATCAAAATCTTACTGCTGTTGCGTGACCGCTGCTTTCGGCTGGAGAGCTCTGTCAGTTGTCCAACCGTGCCGGACGCCTAGATTTCAAGCCACGGCCGGTTGCGCAGTGAGGCTGCGATTGCCCAGGCTGATCCAGAGATAAGTGTCGAGATGCAGATCTCTGACCAGTTCGACTTGCTCTCATAGGAGGCGGCAATCCGGGGCACCCATACCAGGAGGGTAAACAGGCTGACCATGAGAGCTTCGAGAGTTGCAGCGAGCCGGGGTAGCAGCCCGAAAAGCAGGCCGATGCCGGCCGCGATGTGAGCCGCCCCCGTGAGATCGGCAAGCACGGTGTGTGCGGGCAGCCAGGCGGGGATGAGTGGGACGGTGAGGTTGAGGTAGAAGAAGTGCGAGAGCCCGATGGCCGGCAGAGCCAGCGCAAAGAGCAGCCGGCCCGCTGTCAGTTGGGACGCAGAATGTGCGCTGCGCGCCGGCGGTGAGGCGAGTGAAAATATGGTCCAGCTGCCAGCCAATACGATCAGGCTTTCACTGAAATCTTCCCAGGCCTCTTCGATGAAGGGGTGGGCTAGCAGCATTGGCACTTTGGCAATGAGCAGCGCAAGCCAGAACAGGACAAGCGCAAATGCCGCCAGCCTGGCAGTTCTTTGACTGAGAAGGGCTGCGCCGCAAACGAGCAGAATAATGCCGCAAAGCTCCGCCACTGAGCCGTATCTGCCCATCTCATTGGCGAGTGGCAACCACCCCTTATAAAAGCCGTTCCAGGCGACCGTCAGCGCGCCTAGTACCAACGCGCCAATCGCAAACAGCAATTGACCAAGCCAGGCCTTGCGCATGTTGCCCCCCTTCAAGGTGACGCCAGGATCTCACCGCAGCGGCGGGAAAGACAGTCACATCCTGTTGAAACCTTAGCTGCAGGCCGAAGACAGGGCCGGTGGGGCAGGATCGAGCATGATGCCACCTTGGTTGTCGGGCTGTCTTCGTTGGTATTGACATCAGAAAGTTTAACAATTAAACAGTATATATATTAAACTAAATGGATAACCGATGCGCGAAAGCTGGGACGCCATTGTGATTGGTTCGGGGATCGGAGGCCTTACCGTTGCCGGACTTCTGGCTCGCACAGCCGGCATGAAAGTGCTCGTGCTGGAAAAGCATCTCGAGCGTGGCGGCCAGACCCACACCTTCCGCCGTGACGGCGCTAGCTGGGATGTGGGGCTGCATTACGTGGGCAACCTCAAGCCCCATGCGCTGGAGCGCCGACTGTTCGACTTTCTGTCTGGAGGCGCGCTACAGTGGAATCGCATGCCGAAGGAGTTCGAGCGCTTCATCTACCCCGATCTCGAATTCTCGGTGCCCTCAAACCCACAGGAATATGAACAGAGGCTGGTCGAGAGGTTTCCCGACGAAGCCGTGGCGATCCGCAATTATTTCCGTGATCTGAGGGCTGCGGCACGCTGGTATGTTCTCGGTATCCAGCAGCAGATGATGCCGGCGCCGCTGAACTTCGCACTGGCACTCTATCGCCACTTCGGTCTGACACGCGCCACACAGACGGTCCAAGCCTATCTCGATGGTCATTTTCAGGCGCCGGAGCTGAAGGCTCTGCTGGCTACGCAATGGGGCGATTATGGTCTGCCGCCGAAGGAGGGCGCCTTTGCCATCCATGCGCTCGTGGTCGGCAGCTATTTTCGTGGCGGCTGGTTTCCACAGGGCGGCGCGGGACGCATTGCACGGACCTTTGAACAGGGCATCGAGGCCGCCGGTGGTGCGATCCGCGTCGGCCAGGAAGTAACGGAGATCATTCTCGAAAATGGCCGGGCTGCCGGCGTCGCGGTGCGTGATTTGCGTGGCAGCGAGGCAAAGCAAATTCGCCACCTGGCGCCCCTGGTGATTTCTGATGCCGGTGCCCGGGTGACCTATGAGCATTTGTTGCCCACTGCAGGCGCGATCGGGTGGCGTACAAGAAAGGCGCGGGCCTTCATTGCCAGCCTCACTGGCGGTCTTTCAGCCGTGACGCTCTATTTGCGGCTCAAGGCGCCGGTATCGAGTCTTGGTGTGGAGGGTGAGAATTACTGGATTAACACCGACTTCGACCACAACGATCCTGTCTCCCACAGCAAAAAAGTGCTGACCGCAGACCCAGGACATATTTACCTGTCCTTTCCATCTGCCAAGTCGGGAGATGATCGTTTCCATACCGCTGAGATCATCACCATGGTGCAACCTCAGGCGTTTGCGCGCTGGCGGGATACCAATATCGGCCAGCGCGGCGCGGATTATGCCGCACTCAAGGAGCGCATCGCGCAGGGTCTGCTGCGCACGGCGGACCGGGCCCTGCCGGGGTTGGCGGCACTGGTCCAATATCACGAATTGTCTACGCCGCTCACCGTCGAGCATTACACGGCGCATCCGGACGGCTGCTTCTATGGCCTGCCGGCCGTACCTGCCCGCTACAGGGGGGCGGGGCTTTCCGTGCGTACACCCATCGCCGGGCTCTATCTCACCGGGTCAGATGTCGCCAGTCCTGGTGTGGCTGGCGCAATGATGGGAGGATTGGCTGCAGCCAGCCGGATCATGGGCGCACGCGGCCTGCCGCGCATCATGGCGGCTATCGCACGCGGACCCAAAATCTCGTTGGCGTCAGGCCCGGCGAGCAGGAACCGCGTCCGACTTGTCGCCAAAAAGGCGCTCACGCCATCAATCTGGGAGCTCAAGTTTGAACTGGACGAGTCCGTCGCCTTCGAACCTGGTCAGTACGCCAAGCTCCTGGTGGCGCCCTTCGAATGGCGGGATTATTCCATCGCGGCCTTATCGGAACGACAGTTGACGTTACTTGTCTCCAATCGAACACAAGGTGAGGGCTCGCACTATGCCGATACCGCAACCCCAGGCATGATAACCGAAATCGAACTTCCCCTCGGAAGCTATCGGCTCAGGCAGAACGCCCGCCGGAAGATTTTTGTGGCAACCGGCACCGGTCTTGCGCCATTCCTGCCAATGTTCGAAGCGCTCGAAAGAGCAGATGGCCTTGATACGGCAGAGCTCTATTTCGGCTGCCGTACGCAAACAGAGGATATCACCGCGGCTTTTGCTGTCCTTCCACGGACTATTGCCTGCGTCAGTCGCCAGGCACCGCCAGCGGGTGGTCTTGGAGGACGGGTAAGTGATGCACTTCGCACGCTTAGCTTCGATCCTGCCACGACCGACATCTATGTTTGCGGCTCAGCCGCCATGGTGGCAGATTGTCGTGCGATTTTGGAGCGCAAGGGCGCAGACCGAATCCTGACCGAAGCCTACTGATCGACATGAAGAAATCCTGGTTCACAGAGACCGAAGTCTTTCTGCTGCACGAGATCGTGGGTCGGCTGGACCGTATCGCGCGTACCCGCGTATTGGAGGCAAGGGGCATCTCCTATCCCGAATTTCTCGTCGCGATGGCGGTACGCGAATTGACAGAACCAAACCATGGGGATGTCGGCGAACTTCTTGATATGAGCAAGTCACTTGTCAGCCAGAGAGTTGCCAGTCTTGTGGCTAAAGGCATGATGGTGCAGAACCCGGATAAGGAAAATCGCCGACAGATGCGCCTGGAATTGACGCCCTCGGGGCGAAAGCTTCTGGAGCAGGTCTATCGGGAACTGGCGGAGCAAGCCTCACAGCTTTTCGATGTTCTCGGAACCGGTCGCACCCGCTTTCGACAGGCCCTGCAGCTTTTGCGCGAGGCGCTCGCTGAGGAGGAAGCTGTGGGGCGATAGAATGCCCGAAGTATCCCATGGCGCTGCCTGATCTGCTTGGTATCACGTGCAGGAAGACCAGCGGACATCGGGCCCAACCGTGCCCAAAGCGGCATTTTGGATGCTGACACAGAGCGCACTGTAGGATGTTGGTCATGTGGCAGCTGCAAGGGGGTGCAGCTTCTGAGTTGGCGAAGGCTGGGAATCCTGCGTTGCTGTCGCCAATGCCATTTCTGATTGGGAAGTGATGACGTAAAACGAAGTCCAGCTCGGGATGGACCTGCCATCACGCTGCTTCTGTGGGCGAAAGGAAATCCATGACCGCCGAAACCTCACCTCGGAAGGGACTGTCGCCTGCTACCTATTTAGGGTTGCTTCTGGCGCTAGCTGGCCCCTTCCTGCCCTACCTGGTCGACCCGATCTTGTTTGGGTCTGCGTGGACACCTCTTCGCATTGAATGGGATACCGGCATTCACTGGCTCAATTGGGCCGTCCTGATCGGTGTTGTCCTATATGCCGAAAAATTGCCGCTCACATCGATAGGACTGAAGCGTTGGCGATGGTGGACGCTTCCCCTCGGATTGATCGCCGGTGTCATCATTCTCAATGTATCAGGAATTCTGGTAAGCGCCCTTAAGGTAGGCAGCGAGAAGGATTTTGCCGCTATTTTGATGTCTCTACCCTTTGCAGTCCGCCTGCTGATTGTTGTAACTGCAGGAATATTTGAGGAAACTCTTTTTCGCGGCTACGCCTTGGAGCGTCTGGCTGCAGCGTTTAACAACAAGTGGGCGGCTGCTGCCGTAACCGTTGCGATCTTTACGCTGGCCCATGTGCCTGCGGTCGGGCTGACGCACGTGCTTCCTGTTTTCATCGTCAGCCTGCTTGTTACCTTGCTCTATCTGTGGCGACGGAATCTCGTTGTCAACATGATTGCGCATGCGACGATTGATGGTGTTGCACTATTACTGATCCCATTTCTCTCGCAGCGTTGAACGATATAGGCGCGATCAAGGTGAGACATGCTTGGCTCACCTAAATGGCGATATGCCTCTTCAATGATTCTTGCGCATCTACCGGAACGGATCTGGGGTGCAGGGCCGGTAAGGATAGTCCGGGCTCCACGGACAGGGATCTGTGCGACGCGCAGCGCGGGCATAGGGATAGGGGTAAGCTGCGGTCGGATAGACGGCATGATGGTGAAAGAGGACGCGGTCATGCCCGCGGTGCCCGTGGTGGCTCGCAAGCTGCGCCTGGTGGATGGCAATGGCCGCAACGATGAGGCCGCCACACCCGCGCACCGCCCAAAAGACGCGGAGGATCTTCGGCCGATGCCGCGGCAGAAAGTACGCAAGCAGCCTTAATCCGAATTCAGCGGCGAAGAGAAGTCGGCGCGGCGACATGGAGCCTCTCCAGATCTGCCCGAATGGCCCTCAGCTGGGGCCAGGGAAGATCACTGGTCTCAGGAGACGGGGCCCCCTCCGCGAGGAGGGCATCGAGCTTGGCAATGACACCGGCAAGCGAGGTGGCAGGCGTCGCCCAGAGCCGGTCGGCAAGATCACGTACGCGCTGAAGCGCCCGGCCCTCCGCGCGCAGGGCGGCCGCATAGCCAAGCTCGGCATCGGCGGCGGACCAGTGAGCCTGACGGGCGGCAAGCTCAGCGCCTGCCGCCGGGGCCAATTCCGT
>JAJZGY010000114.1 GCA_021804785.1 Pseudomonadota bacterium
CCGGATCGGCTATCTCGGCGAGATCCCAGACCCGGCCCAGGAGCCGGATCAGGACACGATAGCTGGCCGCAACAAAGCCCAAGCCGATCAGCAGGATGAGGCCAAGCCACGGCAAGACCATCAGGCTGTGGTCAAGCACATAATGACCCATTTCATGTGCAACCACAGCGAGGATTTCCCGCGATGTACAGCGCTTGAGCAGCGTGTCATCAAGTGAAATGCGGGTGGTACCGAACAGTCCCGAGACGTTGGCGTTGAGAAGCTTGCTCTGCTTCGACGTGTTGACCACGAATATTTTACTGGATGGCACACCATTGGCATCGGCCAGCTGAACGATAGCCGAGCGCAGGGGACCGGGTTTCAGGGGCACCGAGGTATTGAACAAAGGCAGGATGTAGACCGGAGCGATCAGCGTCACGAAGCCCATAAAGCAAACGGCGATCACTGTGCTCCACGCCCACCACAGGCGTGGCGTCGCACGGATAAGGCCGTAGACGACGGTAATGAGGATAACTCCGCCGACAAGGCCAAGGCCACTGCTCAGCGCAAACTCACCCAGCCATTGGGCCCAACTGAGATTGGAAATGCCGTAGGCGTGGCGCCGCAGAAAGCCCTCGTAAAATGACAGTGGGAAGGTAAGGATTGTCAGAATTACGAGGAATTGGAGCGCATAGATCGCGGACTGCAGAACCGGCGCACGCGTCAGGCGGAGGGCAAGGCCGCGCATCCGTGCCGATAGTCGCGTGAAGAGAAGAAGTGCCGCGATGGCCAACCCGGCAAGGGCATCGACCAGCATCAGCCAGTGGTTACCTGTGGCAAAGGCCGCCGCCTTGGCCCGCTCTGCGGGGCTGACTTCGGCGAGATAGGCTTTGGTCGCCTGCTGTGCGTTGAACACCGAATTTGCCGGCGGTGCGAGCGTGCTCACGGCCACGGGTACGGTGGGGGCAGCCCTCGGCGGCAGCGCCTGGGCATTGGCGTGGCCACATGACAGTGCAAGCAGCATCAGCAGGATGGCGAGAGAGAATTTCTTCATGGATTTGGTCCGGACCCCGATCGACCATGCTCAGCCTATCAGCGATCCTCCGGGTGTTAAACCTGGGCGAGCTCTGCGTAGAGCGTCAAGGTGTCCGCACACATGCGCGTGCGGGTAAACCGTGTCAGGACATGCTGACGACCAGCTTCGCCCAATCGCGCGCGCTCCAGGGGTCCCATGCGCAACAGCTGGGTCAGTGCCTCCGCAAGGGCGGTGGCATCGCCAGCTGGAATCAAAGAACCTGTTTGTCCGGCAATGACAGTCTCGCGTGCGCCGCCATGATCGGTTGCGATCACGGGCCTGCCCATGGCTGCAGCTTCGGCTGCGACCCTGCCGAAAGCTTCCGGTTCCACCGAGCACGAAACCACAATGTCCGCCGCCATGTAGGCGCCGGCCATATCGGCCACGTGGCCCGCCAGTGTGACCCGTTCATCGAGGCCCGCGCGTGATATCAGCGCGCTCAGTTCATCCTCATAGGCGCCCCGTCCCTGCGCATCGCCCGCGAGCACTGCGCGTACGCCCGGGGCATCAATCTGGGCCATGGCCTCGATCAGGATGCGCTGGCCTTTCCAGCGGGTGAGCCGTCCCGGTAGCAGGATGAGTATGTCGCGGGCGCCGACGCCCCAATGGGCCCGCAGGTTCTGAGCCCGTGTTGTAGAGATGCGCGTGGGATCGAACACCTCCTCATCAACGCCGCGCGGGATGGTGACGATACGGGCCTTGCGCGCGGGATACTCCTTCTCGATATGGTTTGCGGTGAACTGCGAATTGGCGATCACCGCCTCGCCGCGCACCATAACAGAATTATACCAGCGTTTGAGCGGGCTGTGCGCCGAATAAAACCCATGATAGGTGGTCACAAAAGGGATCTTCGCCCGCCGTGCCGCAATAAGCCCGCTCCAGGCTGGTGCTCTTGAGCGGGCATGAATCAGCTTGACGTCATGGCTGGCGATGAGCCGTTCGAGCGCGCGGGCATTGGCCAGGATTCGCGCCGGCGACTTGCTCGCCATTGACAGTGGGATGAGTTCTCCACCACGGACGCGCAGATCTTCCTCAAGGCGGCCACCTTCGCTGGCAACGAGGGCCCGAAGGCCGTTCTTCCACAGCGCACCGGCAACATCGATACAGGTGCGTTCGGCCCCGCCCGTGTTTAAATGCGGAATAAGTTGCAGAATGGCTGATGTCATAAAGCTCCTGCCAGCCCTTCCCGAAAGCTTGGGTAGCGCAGTTGCACGCCCAGTTCGCGCTTCATCTTGGCATTGCGCACCCGTTTGCTTTCACCATAGAAGCTGCGGGCCATGGGGCTTAAAGTTGCTTCGGCATGGACAAAGGGCTCGAGCGGGGGAGCTGGAACGCCGAGAAGACGCGCAGCGTGGGCGACAACCTCATGCTGTGGGGCAGGTTCGTCGTCGCATACATTGAAAATTCCCTCGGCTCTGCGCGTCATGGCCGCGATGAGGGTCTCGACCAGATCGTCAACATGTATGCGCGAAAACACCTGACCTGGCTTGTCGATGCGCCGTGCCCGCCCTTCACGCAGGGCGTCAATGGGACTGCGAGCCGGTCCATAAATGCCCGGCAGTCGGAAAATTGCGCAGGGCCGCGCAATCGCTGCGGCCAGGTCCTGCCAGGCGCATTCAGCCATGGCCCGTAGCTGGGCTCGTGGGCTTGCCGGTGCGACGAGTGAGGTCTCATCGACCCAGCGTCCGGCGCAATCGCCATAAACCCCGGTGGTGGATAGATAGCCGAGCCATTTGGGACAAGCCTGCCTGATGGTCTCGCCAAAGGCCGCCAGTACCGGGTCGCCATCGGTGGTGGGCGGTGCGGACATCAAAACCAGATCGCAGTTCAGAAGTGCGCTCAGCACGGCATTGCGATCTTCGAACAGCAGGCTGTCAAAGCCTTGCGTACGCAGAGCCTGCATCTTGGTCTCGGTACGCACGGTACCGCGGACCTGGCCGCCAAGCATCGTCAGGCGACGGGCGAGAGCCTGCGCCGTGTAGCCAAAGCCAAAGCAGAAGAGCTGGAGCGGTTGCGTCATGGGTGAGTTTTATATTTCAGGTGGTGCCTCTGTCCACGCCTGCCTGCCATTCGGAGGCGACGTCAGGATTGACTTCCGCGGCGAGATGCGTATGGGCGAGGGCAGTGAACTGGTCCGATGAAACCAGACGTGACAGCGCCCATACCGCCATCGCGCGAACCAGTGCGGAGGGGTCTTTGACAAGTGCCAGGGCCGAGGCTGCGAGGGCCCTCTGCTGGCTGTTGCCGATGGCAATCAGCACATTGCGGACAAAGCGATTGCGGCCGATCCGTTTAATTGGTGAGGCCCGAAACACGGTACGAAACTCTGCATCGGTAAGCCGAACCAGATCTGCCAGAGCAGGATGCATCAGCTCGCCTCGTGCCTGGAAGCGCACCTCTTTGGCAGTCTGGGCAAACTTGTTCCAGGGGCAGGCGGCCAGACAGTCATCGCAGCCATAGATGCGATTGCCGATGGCCGGACGCAGGAGGGCTGGGATATGCCCCTTATGTTCGATTGTCAGATAGGAAATACAACGGCGGGCATCGATCTGGTATGGAGCAGGCAGCGCGTTCGTCGGACAGGCAGAAAGACAGGCAGTGCAGGCACCGCAACGGTCGTCGTGGGCTCGATCTGGTGCAAGCTCGAGATCGGTTAGGATTACCCCCAGGAAGAGCCACGACCCAAAATTGCGGCTGACGAGATTGGTGTGCTTGCCCTGCCAGCCCAGGCCGGCGGACATGGCAAGTGGCTTTTCCATCAGCGGCGCGGTATCGACAAACAGTTTGACCTCACAGCAGAAGCTGGTCGCGATGAACGCGGAGAGCCGGCGCAGGCGTTTTTTGAGGACGTCGTGATAATCATCGCCTTGGGCATAAACGCTGATCGCGCCCTCGTTGCGCTGTTCCTGACGCAGCCGTGGATCTTCAGCGGGTCCATAATTCGCGCCAAGCACGATCGCACTTTTCGCCTCAGGCCATAGGCTGTCGGGGGCGCTCCGGCGCTCAGGATGGCTGGCCATCCAGCCCATGTCACCGTGATGGCCGAGAGCAATGAACTCTTGCAACCGCTCTGCCACCGGTGCCGGCAGAGCGGCGCGGGTAAATCCCACAACATCGAAGCCTTCTGCCATAGCCTGCGCAGCGATGGCTGCGCGCGGCTCAGATGTCGTCGAGTTCGCCATATTGCGCAGTCGGCGGCTGGCCTGGCACGCGGTCGGCGAGCAAGGAGCGGAAAGACGGACGCGATTTCATGCGCACATACCACTCACTGGCTGCGGAAAACTCACTCCAGGGGACCTCGCCAAAGTAGTCCAGGGCCGACAGATGGGCGGCAACCGCAAGATCCCCGAGCGTGCAGTCACGACAGGTCAGATAGCCGTTGCGGTCTGCCATCTCGCCGAGACCCTTGAGTGCGAGCTTAAGCACATCACGGCCTTCGCGGATCACATTCATGTCGGGGGTGCGCTTGGTCATGGCCCCGGTGTAGCGCTGGGCGCCCTTCTCGAAGACGATGCGGGCGGTTATGGTTGCCTGGAACGGCCCCATCGCCCAGTCAACAAGGCGCAAGGCTTCGCCGCGCACGCGCGCATCCTCGGGAAGAAGCGGGCGATCGCTATAGGTTCCTTCGAGATGGTCCACGATGGCCCAAAGACCCTCGCAGCGGGTGCCGTCGAGATCGACAAAGACCGGCAGGTGCATGTGCGGATCCTCGGGTACCACCGGGTCATAGGCGAGCCGCTTTTCGCCGATCATGAGACGGGCGAAGCGCGACGGGGGGGAAAGCGTCAAATGAGTGAGGCGGCGCATGACTGCAAACTAGGCCAAGCGGGCAGCGGGCAAAAGCGGCAAATCATATTTGGCTAGCGCCGTACACAGGCATTAAGACGATCACGGGTCACCCAGCCCATCCGCACCAGGATGACCTGGCTGCGCCCGCGCACATAGGGTCCGGGACGATCCGCGCTCCAAATGTCCGGATCCGGCAGTACAACCGCCAGCCGTGCGGCCTGCAAGGGGGTGAGGCGCGCAGCTGAGGTACCAAAATAGCTCATGGCGGCAGCCTCTGCGCCGTAGTTGCCGTGGCCCCAGTCAACGAGATTGAGGTAGGCCGTCAGAATCCGCTGTTTGGGCCACAGGGCTTCCATGAGCACCGTGAGCCAGGCTTCAATGCCTTTGCGTACCCAGCTGCGCACCGGGAGCAGGAATATCGTGCGCGCGGTCTGCTGGCTGATGGTCGAGGCGCCACGCAACCTTGCGCCGTCTTCATGGGCGTTGATCGCATGATCGATCGAGACCCAGTCAAAGCCATGGTGAAAGCAGAAGCGTTCGTCCTCACTGGCGATCACGGCCCGCCCGAGCAGGGGCGTGATGTCCTGACCCACCCAGACATGGTGCAGGGGCCGACCGGAGAGCGCCCGCAGCACCATCTGCGGGGTAAACGGCACCGGCACGAAACGAAATACGAGCAGGAGCACGATCGGTGCCGGAACAGCAAGTGCGAAAGCGCTCCACAGCACCATGCGCAGGATGGTCTTGCGGCGAAGTTTGTAGGCGGGAGGTGACATGTGCGTTCCGTTACCGGCGCGTTGAGAGGACCAAAACGGTCCTTACCTTGACCGAGTCCTTGCCCATCCTGTTGCGCCTCTGTGACCCATCCATGCCTGGTCCTGTCCAGGTTGCCCGCAGGATCTTGGACTTAACATTAATCACCATTGCGCCGGAGATTAGCGCCCGTGCGCCAGCAATGCCACATGAGGATGGCCAGAATGCCAACTTGCGGGCGTATCCGCAGCGGCTATTCGGCGGCCAGGGCGCTATCGCTGAGGGGGTAGGGGAGACGTGACAGCATTTCCTTGGGCACCACCTGCCAGAAACGGGGCAGTTCCGTCTCCCACTGCGTGAGCAACTGGCGCGCCCACTGCGAATCGGTCTCCGCCAGGTGCTCGACGATGAGATCGTGCAGCACGCCAGCCCAATGGCTGCTCTCCAGACGCTGCCAGACCACGCTGTCGGGATTGACATGACGCTCGAAGAGTTCGTCCTCGTCGTAGACAAAGGCC
>JAJZGY010000044.1 GCA_021804785.1 Pseudomonadota bacterium
TGTGGCGCGCTGCAATGGCGGAAAACGCATTCATGATGCCCCACACCGTACCGAACAATCCGACAAACGGAGCGGTCGCGCCGACCGTGGCCAAAAAGCCGAGCTGATGCTCGAGCACGTCGGTTTCACGCAGGATGGTGACGCTCATCGCCTTTTCGATGCGTTCCTTTATGCCACCCAGACGGCTTTCGCGGGGAGGACCATTTTCAAAGGCGCGCTTCCATTCGCGCAAGGCCGCGGTGAACACTGCAGACATCGGATGCTCGTTGCGGGCAGCAATCTGGGTGTGCAACTCGTCCAGCGAGAGTCCGGACCAGAAGGTCTTTTCAAATTGGCTGGCCTGGCGCTGTATCGAACGCAGCGCCAGCCACTTGTTGATGATGATTGCCCATGACCATAGCGAGGCGAGGAACAGCAGGCTCATCACCGCTTTGACGATGATGTCCGCATTGAGGAACATGTGCACAATCGAAAAGCCTTCAGCGGAGGGCTCGGCTGTGCCGCCGGTCTGGTTGACTGTGACCGCTGTTGTGGGTGCAGCCAGCGGCGCGGCGGCGCCCACCGGTGCCCCCAGGGGCGCGGCCTTAGGGGGCGCAGACTGGGCCAGGGCGGGTGCTGACCCGAAGGCCATGAACATCACCGACAGGGCAAGGGCCGCTGCGGTGATCAGGTGCTTGATCGTCATCCATCAACCTCTTCGCTGACTGGGCGCAGAGCCATTGGCCCCGTGCACTCCCTTGCCGGCCGCCTACGCGATGGCCGCGAGAAGCGCATCGTAACGTGGCCGAATTTTGGCGCGCCCGTTTTAACTGTTAGCCTCAACTACCAATGGCGCCAAGATTGCGCGCCAGTCCTGCGGAATTCGGCGCGGCTTGCCGGCCAGCGTCATAATGCAGGCTTCAACGCTTCCCGATACCAGAAGCTGATCCTTGGCATAGATGCGCTGATCGGCGCACATCCGCGCACCGCTCAGATTTGAGCAGCGCGTGTGTACCTCAATGAGGTCGTCGACGCGAGCCGGACGATGATAGGTGAGCGCGACGGTGTGCAAGGTCCAGGCACAGGGCTCGGCATCCTCCAGCATGGCGAGACGGGAAATGCCTGCGCACCGGAAGAATTCGCTGCGACCACGCTCCATGAAGCGCAGATAATTGGCGTGGTAGACCACCCCGGAAAGGTCGGTGTCCTCGTAATAGATGCGCAGAGGCAGCACGTGCACCTTGCCGCTAAAATGCCCGAACCCGCGGCTTTGCTCCTGGCCGTGCGTCATCGCCCTGGTTCCGTGCCTGGCGCTGTGGCGCCCTTAGGGGGCGTTGCGGGTAGTACCGATACCGTAACGACCCCGGGTGTCACCGTCGGGGGCGAGGCAGGAAGGCGGGGATGTGACAGATAGGTGCCGATGATAGTCGCCGTCATGCCATAGGACCACACCACGGCAAACGCGATGGCAAGGGCGATGGCAAGGGCGCCAAGGCGCACATAGATGGCCTGTCGGCTCATGATGGGTCCTGCCCGTCAAACAGCCCAGGATCGCCCGCACGCGGCGCGGGTGCGACCAGGCCCAGATGACCCCAGGCCGCAGCGGCCAAAACGCGCCCACGTGGGGTGCGCTGGACAAAGCCCTGCTGCATCAAGAACGGTTCCACGATTTCCTCAATCGCATCGCGGGCCTCGCCGAGCGCGGCAGCGATTGTCTCAATTCCCACCGGGCCGCCTGCAAAGGAACCGGCGATCAGGGCAAGATAACGCCTATCGAACGCATCCAGCCCGCGCCCGTCAACCTCCAGCCGGGTGAGCGCGGCATCAGCGATCTTGGCGTCGATGCGGGCCTGGCCGGCGACCGCGGCAAAATCCCGTACCCGCCGCAACAGACGGCCGGCGATGCGCGGTGTGCCGCGGGCACGCGTAGCGATTTCCTCGGCACCATCGAGACTGAGGTCAAAGCCAAGGAGGCGGGCGCCGCGCGCGACGATCGCCACCAGCTCCTCCGGGCTGTAGAAATTGAGGCGTACCGGAATGCCAAAGCGGTCGCGCAACGGGGTGGTTATCAGCCCTGAGCGGGTGGTGGCGCCAACCAGCGTGAAGGGTTTAAGCCCGATCTTCACCGAGCGTGCGGCAGGGCCTTCGCCGATCACCAGATCGAGCTCGTAATCTTCCATCGCAGGATAGAGAATTTCCTCCACCACGGGATTGAGGCGATGAATCTCGTCGATGAAGAGAACGTCGTGCTCGTCCAGATTGGTCAGGATGGCCGCCAGATCACCCGCCTTGGCGAGCACCGGACCGGAGGTTGAACGGAAATTCACTCCAAGCTCACGGGCAATGATCTGGGCAAGGGTGGTTTTGCCGAGGCCGGGTGGCCCTGAAAAAAGGACATGATCAAGTGCCTCACCACGTTCGCGGGCGGCGCGGATGAACACATCGAGGTTCTCGCGGGCCTGCTTCTGACCGATGAAGTCGGCAAGCACCTGGGGCCGCAATGAGGTCTCAACCCCGTCATCATCGCGCCGGCCGGGATCAAGAACGTGGTCTGCACTGGGCATGGGAGCTTTTGCCATGGCTCGATCCTATCGCGCCAACGCTTTTAATGCTTCACGGATGACGGCATCGACCGGCGCGTTTGGACCGAGGGACTGGAGCGCACGGGCGACCAGTTCGCTGGCCTGTGCCGGAGCATAGCCAAGCTTGACGAGGGCGGCCTGCGCGTCGCCGCTGGGGGTTGCCGCAGCAGGGCTCAGCCCCTTTGCGTCGCTGCCGGCAAAAATTGGCGCGGGCGCTTTATCCTTGAGTTCACTGATAATACGGGTGGCGAGCTTGGGGCCGACGCCCTGCGCCCGGCCAATCGCGGCCTTGTCGGAGAGTGCGATGGCGGTGTGCAGATCCTGCGGGCTCAGTGTGGAAAGCACCGAGAGTGCAACCCGAGCTCCAACATTCTGCACGGTCTGCAGCAATCGAAACCATTCGCGTTCCTGTGCGGTCCCAAAGCCATAGAGCCTGATGCTCTCCTCAGTGAGGCGGGTTTCAATCGTCAATGCCACTCGCTCACCTTTCTTCAGGCGGGCGAGGCTCGAAGCCGGACAGTGAACGATATAGCCAACCCCTCCGACATCGAGAATGACATGATCATCGCCGACCATGTCCACGGTTCCGGTGAGCTTGCCGATCACGACGCGGCCTTAATGCGGGCAAGACTGCCCGCCAGATGGGCATGGGTGATGGCCGTGGCCAGGGCATCGGCGGCATCGGCCTGCTCGCAATTGGCACTTGGCAGGAGCACTCGGATCATCGCCTGGACCTGCTCCTTGCCGGCGTGACCCACTCCGACCACACATTTTTTGATGTGGTTGGGAGCGTATTCGGCGATATCGAGCCCGGCCTGGGCTGCGGCAAGGAGGGCGATGGCGCGGGCATGGCCGAGCTTGAGTGCGGCGGAGGGATCCTTGGCAACGAAGGCCTGTTCGACGGCTATGGCGTGCGGGGTGAGCTCTGCGATGATCGCACCAAGACCACTGTGGAGCGCTAGCAGGCGCCGGCCGAGGTCCTGGCGCGCATCGCTCGAAAGCACGCCATGGCGGATATGGGCAAGGCGGGTTCCGGACAGTTCGATCACCCCCCAGCCCATGCGGGCAAGGCCAGGATCAAGGCCCAGAATGCGAATCGCGTGCGCCATAAGGAATACCTATCGCCAAACGCGACATGAGCGCCAGCGCGGCGCTCATGCGCCCTGATCCGCCGCTGGGCGTCTTGGTGCGAAGCGCAGCAATCATGCCGCAACGAACCCGGGTCTGGCAAAGGCGGACGCAGAAAAAAAGGCGAAGGACCCGGCGCGCTCAGGCTTCGAGCTTGCGCATCAGGGCATCGGAGAATTCGTAATTGCCATAGACATTCTGCACGTCATCTTGCTCATCGAGCACGTCCAGAAGTTTGATCAGGGTTTCGCCGGCATCGTCGGACACTGTGGTCATGGTCTTGGCCCGCCACTCAATACGGGCCGAGGCGGGCTCGCCCAACCCCACTTCGAGGGCATCGCGCACGCTCGCGAAGTCTTCGAGACTGGCGATGAATTCATGCGAGTCTTCACTTGAGACACACTCATTGGCACCACACTCGATGGCCGCCTCGAGCATGGCATCGTCACTGCCTTTGGCTTTCGGGTAGCTGATCACGCCCACGCGATCGAACATGAAGGCAACCGAGTTGGGTTCGCCGAGGCTGCCGCCGAACTTGGAAAATGCGGCACGCACATCGGCCCCGGTGCGGTTACGATTGTCGGTCAAGGCTTCGACGATGAGGGCGACACCGCCAGGGCCATAGCCTTCGTAGCGCACTTCTTCGATGTTGTCCGCCGCTGCCCCGCTCGCCTTGTCGATCGCCCGCTGGATATTGTCCTTGGGCATGCTTTCCGCCTTGGCGGCGATGATCGCGGCCCGCAGCCGTGGATTGTGGGCGGGATCGGGCAGCCCCATCTTGGCCGCCACGGTCAATTCCCGGCTGAGCTTGGAAAACAGCTTGGAGCGCTCCTTATCCTGGCGCCCCTTGCGGTGCATGATGTTCTTGAACTGGGAGTGCCCGGCCATCGCCCTGATCCATAAAGAAAGCGCGTGAATAGACCCAGCCCCGGGGATCCTTCAAGTCCCACCCATCAAAGGACTGGCTCAAAGCTTGCGTGTTCGCGAAGGCTCTTTAAAGAGTGGCGGCGTAATCACCGGGGGTGCCTGCTTGGCCAATATCAAAGCTGAAGAAGCCGAAGACCTCGTCATGGCTGCCGAGGTCAAAAGTGGCTCGGCGCTGCGCTCGCCGCTCGAGGAATTCCAGCTCGTCAGCCGCACCAACACGGCCTTCCTGGGACACCCCCCAGGGCTCGGCTGGCTCTCGATGTCCGAAGTTTGGGAACGCTTTTCCTATTACGGAATGCAGTCCCTGCTCGTGCTCTATCTCACCGAATACCTCTTCAAGCCGGGCCGTATCAGCCATGTGTGGGGCTTTGCGCCCTTCGCCCACGCCATAAGCTGGGCCTATGGCCCTTTGTCGCCCCAGGCGCTGGCCAGTGCCATTTTCGGCCTTTATGCCGGGCTTGTTTATGTCACGCCACTGGCCGGCGGCTGGCTTGCGGATCGCATCCTCGGGCGCACTCATACGGTGACGATCGGGGCCGTTCTGATGGCCATCGGCCATTTTCTCATGGCCTTCGAGGTCAGCCTGTTGCCGGCGCTGCTCTGCCTGCTGCTGGGGGTGGGCTGCTTTAAGGGCAATATCGCAGCCCAGGTTGGCGATCTTTATGGCGAGGACGATCCACGCCGTGCGGACGGTTTTATGATTTATTTCCTGGGCATTCAGCTGGCCGTGATCGTGGCCCCTCTGATCTGCGGCACGCTCGGTCAGACCGTGGGCTGGGATTGGGGTTTTGGCGCAGCCGGTGTGGGCATGGTGATCGGTCTTGCCACCTATCTTGTCGGGCGCAAGGCGATGCCGCCTGAGCCCTCGCGCCAGGTGAAAGTCAAACGATCAAAGCTCACGGTGCAGGACTGGCGCGTGATTGCGGTTCTGGTCGGCCTGTTGCCGGTGCTTGCGCTCTCGTTGGTGAGCAACCAGGAAATCTTCAATGCCTATCTCATCTGGGCGCAGAAGAATTACCAGCTGGTCTTTTTCGGCAGGACCATGCCCATTACGTGGATGCTCTCGGTTGATGCCTTCATCTCGACGGGGATGATGGCGTTCGTGATCTGGTTCTGGCGCTTTTGGGGGCGGCGCTGGCGCGAGCCCGATGAAATCACCAAGATCGTGATCGGCACTGCGATCACCGCCTGTGCACCCCTCATCCTTGCCGCAGCCTCTTACCGGGTTGCGCAGAGCCACCATCCCGTCACGATCTACTGGGCCTTCGCCTTCCACTTCGTCAATGATTTCGGCTTCTCGATGGTACTGCCCACGGGGCTTGCACTTTATTCGCGGGCTGCACCAAAAGGCTTGTCCGGTACCATGATCGCGATCTACTACCTCCACCTTTTCCTCGGTAACATGCTCGTGGGTTATATTGGCGGCTTGCTGAGCACCATGACTGCGGTCCACTTCTGGCTGCTGCATGCGTTGTTGATGGTGACGGCGGCGGTTCTGCTCATGGTGGCACGCGCGCTGTTCGCGCCCATTCTTGCGCCATCCTTTGCGCACCAGACCGGCTAGATGTTTGGTCCCGGTATTTGCTGGAGCGCAGGTGAGAGTGAATCGTTCAGGCGCGTCTGTTCACGTCGTGCCAATGAAGGCGTGGGGGTGAGACCTTTGTCGGTCATGAGGCGCCAGGCGAAGTTGTGTTGCGGTGGCGAAGTCGATGCGGCAAGCGGGCAGGGGATCACGCAGTGAGGGGATGGGGGATGCCTGTGGAGCTCTTGAGTTCGACGATATTGCCGTCAGGATCGCGAATATAGATCGCAGGGCCGACGCCACGGGCGCCATAGCGCGGGCCCTCCTCGAGTACGGCAATGCCATGGCGGACGAGATGGGCGTGGATCTTGTCCTCGTCAAAAGGAGCAATTTCGAGTGCAAAGTGATCGAGGTTGCGGCCCTCGGGGCCGGGGCCCTTGCCACCACGCGCGCCCAGCGTGCCGGCAAGCGGGACGAGATCGATGAGACTTGTGCCGGCGCGCAACTGCCAAAGGCCGATGTCCTCTTGCACCTTCTCCACGTTCGCGCCGAGCACATCACAGTAGAAGCCCAGGCTTTTGGTGAGGTCGTCAACGCGCAACACGATGTGGTCCAGGGTCAGTAACGAAAACGGGATCATCTTCCTGTCCGCTGCGAGATAATGGTCCAGTCTAGCAGGCTGGGCGCGCTAGGGGCGGGTTGATTTCAGGCGCCCGCCGAGACGAACAGGATCGATGCGCTGCGCAAAGCCACCGCGGCCGGTTTCGACGAAGACCGCGCAGAGGGTTCCTGGACCTTCGGCGGGGCTCATCCGTCCGCCGGGCATCTTGGTCAAAAAGCGTTGCAGCGGCTCGTTCTTGTCCATGCCGATGACCGAATCATAGTCCGCACAGGCACCGGCGTCGCTCTGATAGGCGCTACCTCCTGGCAGGATCTGCGCATCCGCGGTCGGGACATGGGAATGGCTGCCGACTACCAGACTGACGCGGCCGTCGCAGAAATGGCCCATGGCCATTTTCTCACTAGAGGCCTCGGCATGGAAATCCACCACAATGGCATCGGCACCCGCGCCAAGGGGGCAGAGTTCAAGTTCGCGGGCGACCGCGGCAAAAGGATCATCCTGCGGTTCCATGAACACCCGCCCGATCGGCGCGATGACAAGGACCTGTTCGCCGTTTTTGGCCTGAAACAGGTTAACGCCCCGCCCGGGCGTGCCTTTGGGCAGGTTGAGCGGGCGCAGCACCCGGTCATCGTCGCCAATGAAGGACAGGATTTCCCGTTGATCGAGCCAGTGATTGCCGGTGGTAATGCAGTCCACGCCGAGGGCAAAGAACTCGTCGGCGAGCCGCCGTGTGAGGCCGAAGCCATGGGCGGCATTTTCACCATTGAGGATGATGAAATCGAGTGCCAGCTCCTCCTTGAGGGCAGGAAGATAGCTACCGACAACCTCCCGACCGGCCCGGCCGATGACATCACCGATGAAGAGAAGTCGCATGCACAGGATCCCGGGTTTGACGCCATGGCTGCAAAGGCGCCCTTGCGTCCTGCGTCGTGGTGGCCTCAAAAGCCCTACTTCTGCCAGAGGATCAAGGGCAGTTCCTGCGGAAGCTGGCCATCCTTGTGGTGGGGAACCGCGCGGACTGTGTAGTCGGCCGGGGCGCGGCTTGAGGGGGCGCTGCCGGAATAGATGAAGCCGTTCATGGCGCCGGGAATGGGACGCTCACGGCTCAGCGGCAGAGCCGTGGCGGGCAGCGTTCCTCTGGTCTCGGCGTAGAGCTCGATTGCAACCTCTTCAGGGCTGATGTCTCCAAGGCTCACCGGCACCGTGAAATGCCAGCTGTCGTCCTCGTCGCGCGTAACGTTGGGGACACCGAGATGCAGGCTGTGCCAGCGCTCGGCCATGCGATGGCCCCAGGCGCACAAGGCGCGCGCCGCAGCGCAATTGTCGGCCACGCGCTGTCCGCGGGACGCCGCGCATGGCAGGTAGGCCTTTTCAACATAATCGCGCACCATGCGCGTGGCCGAGAACTCCGGGGTCAGCTGCGCCATGCTTTCGCGGATGCGCGCGATCCAGCGGCGCGGCACGCCTTCGGCGTCGCGGTCATAGAACTCTGGCGCGATCTCGTTTTCGAGCAGGTCATAAAGGCTCTTGGCGTCGTCGGCATCGTTGCTGACGAGGTGATGATCGATCTCGCCAACGGCCCAGCCGACCTCGTCGGTAAAGGCTTCGTCCCACCAGCCGTCGCGGACCGAGCAATTGAGGCCGCCATTGACGAGGACCTTCATGCCGGAAGTGCCGCAGGCTTCCCAGGGACGGCGGGGATTGTTGATCCAGACATCGACGCCCTGCACCAGTATTTGCGCAATCCCCATATGATAGTCTTCGAGGAACACGAGATGCCGGCGCAAGCTCGGCTCACGCGCCAGCTCAATCCATTCGCGAACCATTTCCTTGCCCATCACATCGGCGGGATGGGCTTTGCCAGCGACGATGATCTGGATGGGGCGGTGTTCGTTGGTCAGCAGGCTGATGAAGCGGGCTTTGTCGAGCAGCAAGAGATTGGGCCGCTTGTAGGGTGTGAAGCGGCGGGCAAAGCCCAGGGTCAGGACATTTGGATCCAGCACGCTCTGGGCCATCTGCACCACCTGGGGAGTGAAGCCGCGTTCGCGCAGCTGCATGGCGAGGTGACGCCGTGCATGCTGAACGACGAGGCGCCGGCCGCGGCTGCGCAGCTGCCACAACTCTTCGTCTGCAACGTCGAGGATTTGCCGGTGTAGCGCATCGGGCATTTGCCGCCAACGCTCCTTGCCGCAGGCCTCGGTCCACAGACGGTCGGCTTCGGCAGAGTCCCATGAGGGAATGTGGACGCCATTGGTGACGTGATCGATCGGCACTTCGCTTTCGGGAAAGCGGGGAAACAGAGGCTGGAAGATGCGCCGGCTGAAGGCGCCGTGCAGCCTGCTCACGCCGCACGTAAAGGCCGATCCCCTGAACGCGAAATAGGCCATGTTGAAGAACTCACTGTGATTGCCAGGCTCGGCCTGACCCATCGCAATCACCTCCCTGAGCCGTTCAGGTGCTTCGGCGAGGAGCGGCTCTGCGCTCGGCAGATACCGGCTGAGCAGCTCGGGTTCGAAGCGGTCAAATCCGGCCGGCATGGGCGTGTGCGTGGTGAAGACATTGCCCGGCCGACCGGCCCAGAAGGCTTCTTCGAGGCTGAGATGATGGTTGCGGGCGAGCTGGCAGGCGCGCTCCAATACGGCAAAAGCCGCATGACCTTCATTGATATGGCAGATATCTATTTCCGGGCGCAGTCGCGCGATCAGCCGCCAGCCACCGATGCCAAGCATGAGTTCCTGCATCAGGCGCATTTCGCCGCCACCGCCATAGAGCTTGCCGGTGATGCCGCGATCGACGGGGCTGTTGAGCGGATCATTGGAGTCGAGCAAATAGAGCTTGATGCGTCCGACATTGGCCTGCCACACCCGCAGATGAACCGAGCGGCCAGGCAACTCGATCCTGATGCGCATCCAGCCACCTTGCGGATCGGTGACCGGTTCGATGGGCATGGTCGCCGGCTCGTTATAGGGAAAGGCTTCAAGCTGGCTGCCATCGGCCGAAATCATCTGGCGGAAATAACCTTCCTGGTAGAGCAGGCCTACGCCCGCCATTGGCACGTCGAGATCGCTTGCGGTCTTCAGAAAATCACCAGCCAGCACACCGAGGCCGCCAGCATAAAGCGGCAGGGCTTCGCCAAGGCCAAACTCCATGCTGAAATACGCCACTCCCCCGAGCTTCTGGCGGCCATAATTCTGCGCAAACCAGCCTGATCGCTGCATGTAGGTTTCGCGCTGCTGGCAGAAATCTCTCAGCTTGGAAAGAAACTGTGGATCGGTACGCAAGCTTTCCAGCCGATCTGCCGAGGTGCCCTGCAGCACGGCCCACGGGCTGGAGGTCAGATCCCAAAGCCCTTCATCGATGTATCGCCACAAGGCGTCGCCTTCGTGGCTCCACGTCCAGCGCAGATCGAGGGCCAGCTGTTGCAGGCTGACAAGTTCATCGGGTAGGTGTGGCAGCAAGATCGCGACCATGTCATCTCCTTTAGGCCTGGCGCGACCGCTGCGGGCTCAGGTGGCGTCTGGTTTACGCGGCATTTCGGCTGCAGCTACGGCCGCGATGGTTCGCATCAGGCTCGCGGGATTGACGCTGATCGAGTCGATGCCCATCCCCACGAGTGCCACAGCCAGATCGGGGAAATTGGCTGGCGCTTCACCGCAGATGCCGCAATGGCGATGGTTGCGCCTGGCGCCCGTGACCGCAAGACGGAGCATTTCAAGCATGGCAGGATCACGTTCGTCAAAGTCAAACGCGACAATTTCCGAATCGCGATCGACACCCAGTGTCAACTGCGTGAGATCGTTGGAACCGATGGAAAATCCGTCAAACAGCTGGGCAAAGCCGTCGATACGTATGACATTGGCCGGGATTTCGCACATCACATAGACCTCGAGGCCGTCCTTGCCGCGCTCAAGACCATGGGCTTTTAGCGTCTCCAGCACCTTGCGCGCTTCCTCTTCACGGCGGCAGAACGGTACCATCAGCTTGAGATTGGAAAGCCCCATTTCCTTGCGGACGTGCACGAGAGCTGCGCATTCCAGGGCAAAGCCGTCAGCATAAGCCGGATGGCTGTAGCGCGCCGCCCCACGGAACCCCAGCATCGGATTATTTTCCACCGGTTCGAAAGCATGGCCGCCGAGCAACGTGGCGTATTCATTGGTCTTGAAATCTGAAAGCCGGACGATGACCGGACGCGGATAAAACGCGGCCGCAATCCGTCCGATCCCTTCTGCGAGCGTGCGGATGAAAAAATCCTGCGGTTGTGCAAAGCCGGCCGTGCGTGCTGCAATCTGACGCCGCTCTTTGGCTGAGGTCACCTGTTCGGGATGAGCGAGTGCCATCGGATGGATGCCGATGGCTTCATTGATGATGAACTCCATGCGAGCAAGACCGACGCCCGCTGCTGGTAGCATGGCGGTCCGAAATGCCAGTTCGGGGTTGCCGAGATTGACCATGATTTCGGTTTGAGTAGGGGGATGCGCGTCAGCTTTGACGGTGGTGCGTTCGACTGCCACGGTGCCGTCATAAACATGCCCGGTTTCGCCTTCGGCGCAGGACACGGTGACGACATCTCCGGTCTTGAGTGTCGTTGTGCCTGTACCGGTTCCCACTACTGCGGCCAGCCCCAGTTCCCGGGCCACGATCGCAGCATGGCAGGTGCGCCCGCCACGATCGGTGATGATGGCGGCCGCCTTTTTCATCACCGGTTCCCAGTCTGGCGTCGTCGTGGCGGCCACCAGCACCTCGCCATCGCGAAAGAGCGCAAGTTCGTCCGGGCCGTGAATGACCCGTACCTTGCCTGCAGCGACCTTCTCGCCAACGGCACGTCCGCTGAGACGCGGCGCGGGATGTTCCTTGAGACGAAAGGTTTCAAAGGTTGGACCGCGCTGGGAGGCCACGGTTTCTGGCCGTGCCTGCACGATGTAGAGCTTGCCGTCGGTGCCGTCCTTGGCCCACTCGATGTCCATGGGCATCATGTGGCCTGCCGCTTTCGAGTAATGCTGCTCGATGGTTATGGCATGTCCGGCCAGCGCCAGAACCTCATCATCGCTAAGGCAGAAGCGGACTCGCTCAGCTTGGGATACTATCTTTTCACGCGTTCGCTGTGGCCCGCGGCTATAAATGAGGCGCATCTGCTTGGCCCCAAGGCGGCGGTCGAGAACGGCGCGAAAGCCCTGGGCATAGGTTGGTTTGTGGACGTAGAACTCGTCGGGATCGACGTTGCCCTGAACCACATTCTCGCCGAGCCCATAGGCAGCGGTCACGAACACCACGTCGCGAAAGCCAGATTCGGTATCGAGCGTGAAGGTGACACCCGATGCCCCAAGGTCGGAGCGCACCATCTTCATTACTGCGACGCAGAGGAAAACCTTGAAATGGTCGAAGCCATTGGTATGGCGATAGACGATCGCACGTTCGGTAAACAGGGAGGCAAAGCAGTTGCGGCAAGCCTCGACGAGCGCGGCCTTGCCGGCAACATGGAGATAGCTTTCGTGCTGGCCAGCAAAACTCGCATTGGGCAAATCCTCCGCCGTGGCTGAAGAGCGCACCGCCAGCGTCAGTCCGGCGCCATATTCATTCTTGAGGAGTTCATAGGCGGCGAGAATCTGCTCGCGCAGCGCATCGCCTCCGGTAGCCGCATAGACGATCTCGCGACAGATTTTGGCGCGCTCCGCAAGTTGTGCCGTGTCACCGACATCAAGATCATCGAGCGCGTGGTGCAGTTTCTCCCACCCGCCCGTTGCTGTCATGGCGTCGTGATAGGCTGCAGCGGTAATGGCAAAGCCGTTGGGAACACGAATGTTTTCGGCGGCTAGTTGCGAATAAAGTTCACCCAGAGAGGCGGTCTTGCCACCTACGCTGGGCACGTCGGTCATGCTGATGTCACGAAACCAGCGAATATACTGTCCGGTCATGATCCTCGCGCTCCTTGAGCCTGGGGCATGATTGAGTGCGCCCTCTCCCAAGATCTTGACCGGTGTCAATCGGCGTGGACTTCAATGCCGCGGACCAGGCGGTGCACGTCGTCGGCTCTAGCAAGTTCGGTACCATGACCGAGGAGAGCAGCTGTGCCGGCAGCGACGCCGTAACGCAGACACTGCGCGAGTTCCCGCTTGTTGGCCAACGCCCAGGCAAAGCCAGCCGTAAAGCTGTCTCCGGCGCCCACAGTACTGAGCGGTGTTACTGCTGGTGCTGTGGCGCGCAGAATTTGATTGCGGCCGATGAGCCGGGCGCCACGATCGGCAAGGGTGAGGGCGACGAATTCGGCGGCGCCTTCGGCGATGATGGCTCTGGCGGCCGCGATGTAAGACTCCTCGCTGGTAAGGGGCTGGGGGCTCAGAGAGGCAAGTTCACGCGCATTGGGCTTGATCAGGAACACGCCTTCAGCCAGGGCAGCCTTGAGGGCGGCGCCGGAACTGTCGACGATGAGTTGCTGGCCGCGGGTGCGGCCAGCTTTGGCGATTTGGCCGTAGATGGCAGCCGGGGTGGACTGTGGCAGACTGCCGCTGAGGACAACGATCTCGGCATCACAGCGGCCGAACGCATCGAGCATGGCGCCTTGCTCGGCCTCGCTCAACGCCGCTCCGGGCATTACGAAGCGATACTGCTGGCCGCTTTGCTCCTCGAAGATCGTGACATCCTCACGGGTTTCAAGCTCGGTCCTGATGGCGATCTGGCTCAGGGCTTCGGCGCGCAAGAGCTGCTCGAGCAGTTTGCCGCTGATGCCGCCGCTGGGAAAGATCGCGGTAACCGTGCCGCCGAGCCTGGCAATGACGCGGGCAACATTGATGCCCCCACCACCGGGGTCGCGCCGGACATCGGTGCAGCGCAGCTTCTGCAGGGGCTCAAGGCGCGGGGTCGCCGCCGACAGGTCGAGAGCCGGATTAAGTGTCAGCGTGACGATGGGATTGGCAGGCATGGGTCGGCCACAGCTTTAGATGCGAAACATATGGGCCGACCACGCCTCAGGAGGTTTTGATCTGTCTCAAGCGGGCTCGGCCGTCATCACCGCTTCGAGGGTCCCGACCTCATCGATTTCGACGCGCACCACATCCCCCTCCTTGAGGAAGCACGGTGGCTCCATCGCCACGCCAACCCCACCTGGAGTACCGGTGAAGATGACATCGCCGGGCTCGAGCGTCATCACCTGGCTGATTTCTGCGATTTGGTCGAAAATGTTGAAGATGAGGTGGCGGGTGTTTGAATCCTGACGTTTTTCGCGGTTGACGAAGCAGCGGATGCCAAGGTTGTGGGGATCCTTGATCTCATCGGTAGTGACGATGTAGGGGCCGAAGGGGGCGTGGCTGTCAAAGCTCTTGCCGAGGATGAATTGTGGCGTCTTGAACTGCCAGTCGCGCGCACTGACATCATTACCTGCGCAAAAACCGAAGATCACGGAGGCGGCATCCTCTTTGCGCACATGGCGGCAGCGTTTGCCGATGACAAAGACCAGTTCGGCTTCGTAATCGACCTGGTGAGACGCACGCGGTAGCTGGATGGTGTCATACGGGCCGTTGACGGCATTGACGAGCTTGGAAAACCACACCTGTTGCTTGGGCGGTTCACGTCCAGTTTCCGCAATGTGATCGGCGTAATTGAGGCCAATGGCGAGGATCTTGGAGGGTCTGGGTACCGGAGCAAGAAGATGCACGTCGCTCGTGCGTAGATGTGCACGGGTATTGCGTGCGATATCCTGAAGCCGCCCGGATAGGCGCGGAAATTCCTCGATCAGTCCGATCATGGTCGCCGGCAACTCGGGGGCGGCACGCGACAGGTCAATCAATCCGTCGGCGACGGCGATGGCGCAGTGCACTTTGCCATCATGTTCAAAGCTCGCAAGTTTCATAGTGTCCTCACATTTTGTTTCTGTGGCCAATCGAACAGGCGTATCGCACTGATGCAAGCGCCAAGAACTGCGGCGCCCGCTGCAACTTCGAGCGCCACGATCTGTCCAGATGCTCCCAGCTGGCCGAAGCACAAGGCCACCAGTGCGGCGCCAGTGGTCTGTCCGAGCAGACGCGCAGTTCCCAGCATGCCGGCGGCACCTCCAGCACGGGCGCGCGGGGCGTTGCCGATCATGGCACGATTGTTTGGCGATTGAAAAAGACCGAAGCCCGCACCACACAGCGCCATGCGCCAGATCACGTCGGCGATGGCCGGTTGGGCTGGCATGTTGGCAAGTGCAGCAAGACCGCTGGCAAATACGATGAGACCAATGGCGCTGAGCAGTCCAGCGGGATAGCGATCAGAAAGCCTCCCGGCAATGGGTGCGGCAAAGCCGGTTGCGACTGACCATGGTGTGATCAGAAGACCGGTCGCAACTGCCGAAAAGCCAAGCCGGGTCTGCAGCAGGAAGGGTAGCGACACCAAAGCCAGCATCTGGGCGGTGAAGGACAGGATCGAGGTGCCGACCGAAAGAGCAATGAGCGGCTGGCCGAGTAGGTCCACTGGCAGGAGGGGAGAGGGGAGCGCGAGCTGTTGGCGAACCAGAACCGTGGCGATGAGCCCGGTCAGAACCATTTCACCACCAAAGATCCATAGCGCTTCACCGTGACCGAGGGCATCGATACTGGTTACGAAGAGGGCGAACATGGCCGCACTCATGATTGCGGAGCGACTGTCGAAACGCTGCTGCGCCCGAGGAGAATCGGGGAGGGTGCGTCCCGCGACCGCAAGCGCCATAAGGCCCAGCGGAATATTGACAGCAAAGAGATAGGGCCAGCTGGCGATCGAAAGAATGGCGGCAGCCACCGTGGGCCCGAGGGCTGCAGCGACCGCAACCAGGAGGGCGTTGACGCCGATGCCGCGGCCAAGCTCGGCATGGGGCCATGTAAAGCGCAAGAGTGCGGTGTTGACACTCATGATACCTGCAGCACCGAAACCTTGCAGGATGCGGGCTGCGGCCAGCATCCAGAAACTCAGCGACAGGGCGCAGAGCAGAGAGGCGAAGGTGAAGAGGGCAAGGCCCGCGATGAAGACACGCCGATAGGTGATGATCTCACCCAGCGCCGCCAGGGGCAGCAATGAGACCGCAATGGCGAGCTGATAGCCATTGACGATCCAGATCGAGTTGGTGGCGTTGGTATGCAGATCGCGGGCGATGGTTGGGAGCGCAACATTGGCGATGGCACCATCCATCACCGCCATGATGATGACAAGGCCAATGGTGGCAATGGCCCAGTCGCGGCGTGGTCGAGGTAGACCGTCGGGAAATTCGGACATGAGAGCGGGTGGTCGGGCGCAGAAAGTGCGGGCTGGCGATTCTCCGGCCTATCTGTAGCGCCTGTGAGCCGAAATAACATCTGTTCATATTTGCCGCCGTAGACCCCCGGATCCAAACTCTTCTTGAGAGTCTGGAACCGGCACGCCCTCTGCCGGTTAGAACCTGGGGCTGGTGGTCGGGACGGTGCGGTCCGGCACCATGTGTCTAGTGTCTACCGTGAGGAGGGGGATGCCCACACCGACGATATTTCACCTCGGCGCTCTGGCGGGAGCGACGTCTCTGACTGCGGCGCGGATCAAGGAGATCCGCACGCTTGGATTTTCGGGGCTCATAGTCAGCCTGCCGGACCTTGCCTGCATCACACCTCAGCCCGCGCTGGTTGAGCGCGTGGCCAAGCTCGCCCGCCTCTGCCACAGCGAAGAGCTTGTGCTTTTGTGCGAGCTTGAGCTTTTCAACCTGGATCCGTCTCATCCTCTCGTCGCTGCCCAGCCAGAGCTCTTTGCGCTACGGCCGTCCTTTTCCGGTGGCATTGTCGATCCACGTCAGCGTGACCGACCACAGGGACGGGCGCTTCTGCGTACCGAGCGCCCGATCGCGGCGGTGGTCGAGTTCTGGGCTGAGGTCATTGGTGTTCTGCGCCGGGCAGGCTGTGGGGGATTTTGTCTGCGCCAGAGCGGAGGCTTGGGGCCAGCTTTGTGTGCGCGTCTGATCGCAGACGCTGGCAAGACGCTGTGGATTGCCGATGCGACGGCACAGGACTGGGCGCGCATGCTGCAGCTGAGGGGCTGCGGCTTCGACCATGTGCTGGGCTCGCTGCCGTGGTGGGATTATCGCCATAGCTGGTTTGTCGAAGAGCATGCGCTCTTGAGCCGGATTGCGCCGGTCATGAGCCACGTTGAAAGTTGGCAAAAGCTGCCGCCATTGCGCACCCAGGCGCGGTGTGCGCGCCTCGCGGTGGCTGCGCTTGCTGGCGTGGGGCTGCTGCTGCCAGCAGGCTTTGTGGGCATGAGCGAAGCGGAGGATAGGCAACAGCAGCTGCTCGCGTGCATTCGCGCCGCCAATCGTTATGTCAGCGAGACGGGCGCGACACGACGGCGTCTCAGTCAACGCACCGGGCCCTGCGCGCCGGTCTTGCTTGAGGCCGAGCGCCGGCAAGCATGCTTTTCAAGCTGGTACGAGCTTTTTCTTCGTTCTCTCACCACAGACAAGCGAAAGCACGGCACGCTGCGCGCAGTGATAGAGGAACTGCCGCGCATAACGGCTATGGGCTTTGATGTGCTTTACCTTCCGCCCATTCATCCCATTGGCCACACCAATCGCAAAGGCGCGAACAATACCGTGAATGCAAAGCCCGGTGAGCCGGGGTCGTCCTACGCCATTGGCTCGGCGCAAGGTGGCCACGACGCTATTCACCCCGAGCTTGGCAGCTTTGAGGACTTTCAGGCTCTGCTTGCGGCGTGCCGCGACTACGGTATCGAGTTCGCGCTTGACTTTGCCATCCAATGCTCGCCGGACCATCCCTGGCTCAAGGAGCACCCTGGCTGGTTTGACTACCGCCCCGATGGCAGCATCAAATATGCGGAAAATCCGCCTAAAAAATACGAAGACATCGTCAACCTCGATTTTTACAAACCGGACGCTTGTCCCGCGTTGTGGCTGGGCAACGGGCGCCCCTACGCGATCTGGCGCGTAACGCCGGCGAGGGAGACCTGACCACGACCCGCAGGAAGCCTTCGGCACTGTCGCGCGATCCCACCTGGTACAAGGATGCGGTCATCTACCAGCTGCATGTGAAGTCGTTCTTCGATGCCAATAGTGATGGGATCGGAGATTTTACCGGACTGGTCGAGAAGCTGGACTATCTGGCAGAGATCGGTGTTACCGCAGTCTGGCTGTTACCCTTCTATCCTTCACCTCGGCGTGATGATGGCTATGACATCAGCGAATAGGGTGCCGTTCATCCCGAGTATGGGAGCCTGCGCGAGGTCCGGCACTTCATCTAGGAGGCCCATGCAAGCGGACTGCGCGTGATCACTGAGCTGGTGGTCAACCATACCTCCGATCAGCATCCCTGGTTCCAGCGCGCCCGGCGGGCCAAGCCGGGTTCAGCCGCCCGCAATTTTTATGTGTGGTCTGATGACGACAAGAAATATGCCGGCACCAGGATCATCTTCATCGACAGTGAGAAATCCAACTGGACCTGGGATGAGGAAGCACAGGCCTATTACCGGCACCGCTATTTCAGTCATCAGCCGGACCTCAACTTCGATAATCCGCGGGTATTTGACGAGGTCATGGCGGTCCTGCGCTTCTGGTTTGACATGGGCGTCGACGGTCTAAGGCTCGATGCAGTTCCTTATTTGGTGGAACGGGAAGGCACCAACAATGAAAACCTCCCCGAAACTCATGCCATTCTCAAACGCATGCGCAAGAAGGTGGACGAACACTACCCAGACCGCATGCTGCTGGCCGAAGCCAACCAGTGGCCGGAAGACATTCAGGAATATTTCGGCAAAGGCGACGAGTGCCACATGATTTTCCATTTTCCGCTGATGCCACGGATGTACATGGCCATCGCCCAGGAAGACCGATTTCCCGTCACCGATATCATCCGCCAGACCCCCGACATTCCTGCCAATTGCCAGTGGGCGGTGTTTTTGCGCAATCACGACGAACTGACACTGGAAATGGTGACGGACACCGAACGTGACTATCTTTGGAACGTCTATGCCTCGGACCGGCGGGCGCGGCTTAATCTGGGTATTCGTCGCCGTTTCGCCCCGCTCCTGGAACGCGACTGCCGCCGCATAGAGCTGATGAATTCCTTGCTGATGTCGATGCCCGGCACGCCGATCATCTATTATGGTGACGAGATCGGGATGGGAGACAATATCCATCTGGGCGATCGCGATGGCGTACGCACACCGATGCAGTGGTCACCGGATCGCAATGGCGGCTTTAGCCGTGCCGATCCGGCCACACTTGTTTTGCCAGCGATCATGGACCCTCTCTACGGCTATGAGGCGGTCAATGTCGAGGCGCAATGGCGTGCCCCCCCACTCGCTACTCAATTGGCTGCGTCGCATGCTGGTCGTGCGCCGGGCCCATCTCAGTTTCGGACGGAGGAGCCTGCGCTTTTAAGCCCCACAGAACCGCAAAATCCTTGCCTATCTGCGCGAACATGACACCGAGACGTTGCTGTGTGTGGCCAGTGTCTCACGTACTGCGCAGGCGGTCGAACCCGATCTCAATGAATTCGAGGGACGTACACCAGTCGAATTAATCGGTGGCACCACCTTTCCGCGGATCGGGCAGCTCTCCTATATGCTGACATTGCCGCCATTTGGCTTTTATTGGTTTCAGCTCTCCACCGAGGCTGAGGCGCCGCCCTGGAGCATCGCCCAGGCTGGGCCGGGTCTGGAGTTGCTGACCTTTGTCGTGCGCGAGGGGCTCGTGCTTGAAGGGGCCGTGCGGCTCAGCCTCGAGTAGAGTATCCTTCCGACCTATATTGCCCACCGCCGCTGGTTTCAGAACAAGAACGCGGCGATCGATCAGGTTTCCATCGCCACCTACGCGCCGTTGCCCGGTGGTGATGGCGACTGTGTCTTCGTCGATGTCGAGGTCTCTCTCGGGAGCCAACGCGAGTGTTACGCTTTGCCGATGTCAATTGCTTTTGAGGATGAGCCCTCCAGCCCGTTTGCGGCGCCTCTTGCCTTCGCGCGGGCACGGCGGGGCCGAAGGGTAGGTCTGCTTACCGATGGCTTTACCACTCCCCGCTTTGCCCGGGGCCTGCTTTCGGGGCTTAAGGCCCGTGCCGATATCACCTTTGGCGACGGACGCATCCTGTTTCGCGCGGTGGGCGGATTGCCTCCAGATCTGGCTGAGGACGGCGAAATCGAGCGGCCGCGTCTCGAACAGACCAACTCGACACTGATTGTGGGAAGAAGGGTGGTGATCAAATTGCTGCGCCGCAAGGTTGTGGGCGAACATCCCGAGGCCGAAATGGGGCGGGCACTCACTGCGCGCGGCTTTGATGGTATCGCGCCGATGTTGGGCGAGGTGGTGCGGGAAGACAAGGACGGGCAGGTTTCGGCTCTTGCGATCGTGCAGGGCTTTGTCGCCAACCAGGGTGACGGGGCGAGCTGGACGATTGAACAGCTGAAGCGGACCATCGATGAGCTCTCGGTGCATCCCCATCAGGAGGGAGCCCATTTTGAGGCCTATGAGGATTTTGCCACCGTCCTCGGCCGACGTGTGGGTCAGCTCCACCAGGTGCTGGAGCAGCCAAGCCCATCGCCGGCGTTTGCACCTGAGCACGCCACGGCGTCCGTGCTGCAAGACTGGCATGAGGCATTGCTGGCGCAGCTTGCGGCGGCCCTGGCGGTGGTGTCCGAACACGGTGCTGTCGCGCCGAGGCTGGCGGCGGTTTCCCAGCTGCGGCCCCGATTGGCGGAGGTGGTGCGCACAATCCTTGAAGCCGCAGAGGGCTTGGTGCTGACGCGCATCCATGGCGACCTGCATCTGGGCCAGGTCCTGGTCTCGGCCGGTGATGTCGTGCTGATCGATTTCGAAGGTGAACCAAACAAATCGCTCGAGCAGCGACGCGCTAAGACCAGTCCTTTGCGCGATGTCGCGGGTGAACTGCGGTCCTTTGACTACGCCGCGGCCATCGCTGCGCGCGAGAGCAGAATTGCCAGTGGCGGACTTGGTGAAGCGCGTGCCGCGGCATTGCTGGATGAGTTTCGTCAGGTGGCACAGACGCGCTTTCTGCGCGGCTATGAGGAGGGACGCGGGCGGAGGCTCAGCGCGTGCGAAACCCGTGTGCTTCTTGTTTTTGCGTTGGAAAAGGCGGCATACGAAATCAGCTATGAGGCCGCCAACCGGCCCGATTGGATCGAAATTCCGCTCGCGGGGCTGGAAAGCCTCCTTGCGCGGCTGCTTTCGGGGGACGGCGATGGCCACTAAGCGTGTTGGCAGTGATCCCCTCGCAGAAGCCCGAGTGGCTGCTCTTCTCGCGGGGCGCCTTGCCGATCCCTTCGGCTTTCTCGGCCCCCATGAGGACAATGGCGCGTGCGTGGTCCGCAGCTTTCAGCCGGGCGCGCTGAAGGTTGAGGTGCTGGCCCGTTACGATTACAGCCTCCTCGGACGGCTGGCGCCTAAAGGCCCGGGTGGCCTTTTTGCCGGCAGGGTGGCGGCAGCGGTGCCCTACCTCCTGCGCATTCACTGGCCGGGGGCCGTGCAGGAAACCGAGGATCCTTACAGTTTCGGCCTGCTGCTGGGTGAGCTTGATCTGCACCTCTTTGCAGAGGGCAGTCAGTGGCAGCTCGCCGAGCGGCTGGGCGCCGCACCGATGCGAGTCGAGGATGTGGACGGAGTCCGCTTTGCCGTGTGGGCGCCCAATGCCCGGCGGGTTTCGGTGGTGGGTGATTTCAACGCCTGGGATGGCCGGCGTCATCCCATGCGTCTGCGCCATCAAGCCGGGATATGGGAACTTTTCGTGCCAAGATTGACCGCCGGCGCGCGTTACAAATTTGAGCTGATCGGTGCCGACGGCACGCTGTTGCCACAGCGTGCGGATCCTTTGGCGCGGACGACGGAGCGGCCTCCGGCGACCGCCTCGGTGGTTGCGGCGCCGTTTTCCATGCGCTGGAGCGATCAGGACTGGATGGCGGAGCGGGCGGGGCGTCAGGCGGTGGATGCTCCCATTAGCATCTATGAAGTGCATGCGCCGTCCTGGTTACGACCCGAGCATGATCCTGCTGGCATCCTCGATTGGCGAGCCCTCGCTGAACGGCTGGTGCCTTATGTCCGCGACCTCGGATTTAGCCATGTGGAGCTGCTGCCGATCATGGAGCATCCCTTTGGCGGTTCCTGGGGCTATCAACCGCTCTCGCTCTTTGCTCCCAGCGCCCGCTTTGGCGAGCCCAATGAGTTTGCGCATTTTGTCGATGCCGCGCACCGTTCCGGGCTTGGCGTCATTCTGGATTGGGTGCCTGGACATTTTCCGAACGATCCTCATGGCCTGGCGCGGTTCGATGGCACGGCCCTCTACGAACATGCTGATCCAAGGGAAGGGTTTCACCGCGACTGGAATACGTTGATCTACAATTTCGGTCGGCAGGAAGTACAAGGCTTTCTGATTGCCAGTGCGCTTTACTGGCTGAAAACCTTCCACGTCGACGGCTTGCGCGTCGATGCCGTGGCCTCGATGCTTTATCGCGACTATTCGCGTAAGGCCGGGCAATGGATTCCCAATCGCTTTGGCGGGCGAGAAAATCTGGAAGCAATCGCGCTATTGCGACGGCTCAACCGAACCATAGCCGAAGAGGCACCGGGGGCCATTACCATCGCTGAGGAGTCCACCGCCTGGCCAGGGGTCTCGGCGCCTATTGAGGGCGGCGGGCTCGGCTTCAGTTTCAAGTGGAACATGGGCTGGATGCACGATTCGCTGCTGTATATGGGGAAGGAGCCGATCTACAGGCGCTGGCATCACAATGAGATGACGTTTTCGTTGCTC
>JAJZGY010000115.1 GCA_021804785.1 Pseudomonadota bacterium
TGAGCCTACTCCGGTGCGCTTTGTGACCAGATTTCCGCCCAGTGCCGGGGCATCGGCAAGGCGTCTGCACCATGCTGCCTCTGCAAGCCGTGCTGGGGGCGGGCTCCGGCGGCCTGCGGAGCCAGGTCTGCCCGCTCTGCGCGGGTGGATTGTACTTGGCAAGTGCCTCAAGACCTACGGCATGCGCAGCAGCATTGCGGGTTTGGCGCGCAGCGCTGCCAAGCCCGCCACCAATCCAAAGAGCAGGGTCACAAGAGCTCCGCCCCCAACGGTAAGGACCGCCACCCCCGGATCGAATTGAAAGGGCACGTTGAAGATATGGCGGGCGATCTGCGCGGCAGCCACACTGCCTGTCGCCAGAGCCAGAGTTCCGGTCAGCAGGCCAAGAATACCGTATTCCAGCAGATAGACGGCCGCGATTTGGAAGCGTGTTGCGCCCAGCGCTTTGAGGACCGCCGCATCATAAAGGCGGGCGCGCTGGTTGGCGGCGATGGCACCGGCCAGAACGAGCAGCGCAGAAAGAATTGTCAGCAGGCTGGCTGCGCTCACGCCCGCAGCCAGCTCCTGCAACAGATTGTCAATGGTGGTGATGACTTGCCTCACCCGAACCGTTGACACATTGGCAAAGCGATTGGTGATGGCGCGGTATACCGCTTCCTCTTCGCGCCTTGGAACGCGTACCGTTGCGAGATAGTCATGAGGGGCGTGGTTGATGATGCCGGGCGACAGGATGAGGACAAAGTTCTGCTGTCCGTTGGCAAAATCGACCTTGCGAAAATTGGCAATGGTACCGGTGAGCTCACGGCCGAGGACATTGACTGAGAGGGTATCGTCAAGGTGCAGATGCATGGCCTTGCCCAGCGCCGCGTCAAAGGAGATCCGCAGTGGACCTTTGTATTCGGCCGGCCACCAGCTGCCCGCGGTGAGGATTGTCCCTTTGGGTTCCGCCGCCGCGTAGGTGATGCCACGATCACCGGAAAGTGCCCAGCGCGCCTGTGGCGCGACCTTGGCGCGTGCGGCAGCGACGCCATTGAGTGCAGTAATCCGTCCACGGATCATCGGTGTGCGCTTGTAATCCCGTGCGCCTTTGAAGGCACGGATCGTGGCATCAAAGGCTTTTGCTTCGTTCGGCTGAATGTCGATGAAGAAGAAGCTCGGCGCCGTCGCCGGAAGACTGTCCACCACCTGGTGCTGGATGGTGTGATTGAGCAGTGAAACTGTCGAAAGCAGGGTCAAACCCAGACCGAGGGCAACCATCACACCGGTCGCGGTGGTTCCTGGTCGTGTAAGATTGGCAAAGGCAAGGCGCACCAGGGGGCGCCGAAATCGAGGTAGAAAGCGCAATGTCCTCCTTAGCGCCTCGGCACAAAGACGCAGAGCAAGGAGACCTGCACCAATGCCCGCAAGGTACTGAAGTGCGAAACTGCGCTGTGGTGCGAGCAGGAGTGCGACGGCAATGACCGCCGTGGCGCAGGCGCCTGCAGCAAGCAGGTAGACGAGCCGCCCGGTTCTGCGCACGGGGGTCAGTAGATCGCGAAACAAGCCGGCGGGTGTGATCGCGCGGGTGCCTGCAAGGGGAGGAATGGCGAAGCTCGCGGCTGCAGCAAGGCCGAAGAAGGCTGCAAGCAGCAGCGGGGCAGGGTAAATCGACGGGCTTGCCGACCATGGCACGAGCCTGCCCAAGTCCAGAGCGAACGGGAGAATTGCCCCCAGAGCGAGGCCACACAGGACCGCTGCTCCGGCAATGGCCATTATCTGTACAAAATAAATCGCAAAAATCTGAGTGGTATCGGCACCCAGACTCTTGAGAGTCGCGATCTGGGTCCCCTTGCGCTGCAGAAAGGCAGTGACGGCCTGGCTGGCTCCCACCCCACCTACTGCCAAAACGGTCAACCCGACCAGGGTCAGGAACATTGTGATCTGTTCGACGAAGCGTTTGAGGCCGGGTGCTGCATCCCTGCGATCACGTACCTGCCATCCGGCACGTGCAAAGTTCCGGTTTGCGGCATGCCGGAAGCCCGCAATTGTCCTGCCGGGATCAAAGGCAACACGATAGTGGTAATTGATGAGACTGCCCAGCGTGATTAAGCCCGTGCGGGCCAGGGCGAAGTTCGAAATCAGAATGTGTGGTCCAAGGCTGAAGCCGTCGGCTATTCGGTCCGGTTCATTTGTCAGCACCGCATTCACGCGAAATCGCTGGGCGCCAATGCGCAGCTCATCGCCGATCTTTAGATCGAGACGGGCGAGCAAGGTTTCTTCAACGACAGCACCACAGAGTTTGGCTGTGCAGGCCATCGCCTTCGCCAGCGGCAAACGAGGAGCAAGTCCGATTTTACCGTAAAGCGGATAGGCGCCATCGACCGCCTTGAGTTCAACCAGTGTGCGGGGGCTCGAGGGGCTCTGGGGCAGGTGATAGGCCATCGCCCGCATTGTGGTGGTTGCCGAAGTCCGTCCATATGACGCAAGAAACCTCTGCTCACGCGGAGTTGCAGGCCGATGTACGAGACTGACCGAAACATCTCCCCCCAAAAGCACGCGGCCTTGCTGGTCTAGGCCAGTCAGGATGGCGTCTGACAGCGAACCGCTCGCGGCGATCGCCACCACCCCAAAGAGCAGCGCGGCGAAAAAGATGCCAAGCCCGTGCAGCCCGCCACGCAGCTGGCGACCGCCGATACGTAAGGCACCGAGCAGCCGTGTCATTATGCTCTCCTCAGGTGCCGAGGCGCAGCCCGGGAACGGGCCTTGGGGCTTCTCGCGCCGATGTTGCCCTTGCCGTGGTCGTGGGGCCAGACGTGGATCTGTTCCCCTGAGACCTGCTGGCCGATGGGGGTTGGTTCAGCACGGAGTGCAACTTCGCGCCTCGCTGACGTGGCCTATGCGTTGCGCCAGTGGACCGTACCACGACAGGTGGGACCACGTCGTAAGCCAGATGCAGCGCTGAACTGCATCCACCCGTTGCGTCGCGGCTGCTCCTTGGGTGAAAGACGAAAAGCGATCTAACCAAGACCAGGATTTCCTCAATGGCAAGGTGCGCGATGATAAGGGAAGATGGTCTCACGGCCGAATCGTCTCGTCTGCCACAATAGCACCGTCTGTTAGCCGCAGGATGCGTTGACAGCGCTCCGCAAGACGCCCGTCATGGGTTACCAGAAACAGGGTGGTGCGCGTCTGCTGATGCAGATCGAACAGCAGATTTGCGACGATCTCACCCGTTGCCGCATCGAGATTGCCCGTGGGCTCGTCGGCAAACAGAACCGTGGGGCGAGGTGCGATGGCCCGCGCCAGAGCGATGCGCTGCTGCTCCCCACCAGAAAGCTGGCCTGGATAGTGCGTGGCGCGCGCCGCCAGGCCCACGGCGGCAAGCTCACGGCGGGCGCAGGTGAAGGCGTCGCGCCGCCCGGCAAGTTCGAGTGGAACAGCGACGTTCTCGAGCGCCGTCATCGTCGGAATGAGGTGAAAACTTTGAAACACGATGCCCACATGGCGGCCGCGAAAGCGCGCCAGTTCATCTTCGCCAAGGCTGCCAAGCTCGGTGCCGGCAAGGTGGACTTTGCCCGCGGTCGGCGCCTCCAACCCCGAGGCGACCATCAAAAGCGAGGATTTGCCCGATCCTGACGGACCCAGAAGGGCTACGGTCTGGCCAGCAGGAATACGAAGCGATATGCCCTTGAGGATTGCTACGGGCCCGGCGGCGCTTGGCAGCGTCAGGGTGATCGCTGCAAGATCAACCGCCGGACTTGGCGACGCAGGAACATGCATCGGATATTTCCCTTGCGAGAGAATGAAGGACAGTACCGTGCTTACGACCCGTTTGGACGCTGACCGGAGTGGGCCGCCGTTCTGGCGTACTGCAGCAATTGCCGCCGTGCTGCTGCTGGCAGGTCCAGTCGCCGTCGCAGCACCGCTGCGCATTCTGGCTCTGGGTACAAGCCTGACGCAAGGCTATGGTTTGCCTCCTGGCACAGAGTTCACCACCGTACTGCAGAAAGCGCTGAAGAAGAACGGTATTGATGCCGCGGTCATAAATGCCGGGGTTTCCGGCGATACCTCTGCAGGAGGGTTGGCTCGGTTGAGCTGGTCGCTGGCAGATCATCCCGATGCCGCCATCGTTGAGTTGGGTGCCAACGACGCCCTGCGCGGCCTGCCCCCCTCTGAGACTGCGCGTAATCTTGAAGCTATTGTTCAAAGGCTAAAGGCAGTTCATGTCAAGGTTCTGCTTGTTGGCATGAAGGCGCCGCGCAATCTCGGCCGTAGCTATGTGAAAAATTTCGATGCCATCTATCGGCAACTGGCCAAGAAGGAACGTGTTCTTCTCTATCCGTTCTTTTTAAAAGGTGTCGCCCTCAACCCCACACTAAACCAGAAGGATGGCATTCATCCTAATGTTCAGGGCGAGAAAATCATTGTTGCCAATATTTTGCCCTATGTCGAAAAGCTGGTTGCCGAGGTCCGGGCCCAAAAGGGGCGCAGCTGATGTTCCGTCGCTTTCTGTCGGTCAGCGGCTTTACGCTGCTTTCGCGCATCACCGGGTTCATCCGCGACATATTGCAGGCGGCGATCCTCGGGGCGGGACCATTATCGGATGCCTTTTTTGTCGCATTTCTGTTCCCAAGCTATTTTCGCAGTCTGTTTGGTGAGGGGACTATCAACCCGGCCTTTCTGCCGAGATATGCCGCCTTGCATGCCCGCGGCGAAAAGGAAGCTGCGGCAGGATTTGCGGATGCCGTGTTTTCTTGGCAGATGGCGGTCCAGATAGTTATTCTCATTGCCGCGCTGTGGACGATGCCATTTGTGGTGCGCATCCTGGCGCCCGGATTTGATGGGAATCCCGGTCAAATTGCGCTGACCGCCCACCTGTCCCGCATTACTTTTCCCTATCTCATTATGACAGTGGTTGTGGTGCAGCTGTCGGCAATGCTCAATGCACTGGAAAAATTTGCTGCCGCGGCCGCGTGGTCGATCCTGCTCAATCTGACCATGATCGCAGCCTTGTTCGCCAGTGCCTGGTTTCCCAATGCGGCCGTAGCAGCAGCCTGGGGCGTATTGGCTGGTGGTGTTGCCCAGCTGGTATTCATCTACATCGCGGCAAGGCGTGCGGGTCTTGCGCTACGCCTGAGCTTGCCGCGTTGGACCCCGGAAATTGCTGAGTTCTTCAAGGCTTTCGCCGCAGTAACTTTCGGCGCGACCAGTGTTCTGATCGCCCCCTTCATCGACATGCTACTGGCCAGCCTCTTGGCCAGTGGCAGTCTGACGGCCCTCTATTACGCCAATCGCATTGACCAGTTGCCGCTCGGGGTACTTGGCATCGCGCTTGGCACGGTACTGCTGCCCGAGATGAGCGCCAAACTCGCTCTTGGCGATGTCGAGGGATCTGATGCCGCACAGAACAAGGCCGCCACACTGTCACTCCTGTCCGTGCTCCCCTTCGCCATGGTCTTCGTGGTCATTCCGGACACCATCATGCAGGCCATCTTTGCCCATGGACATTTTGATGCCCATGCCGCCGGGATTTCGGCCGTGGCCCTCGGCGCTTATGGCGCCGGACTGCCGGCTTTCGCGATGGTCCGGATCCTTGCTTCTACATTCTATGCGCGACACGACACCTTCACGCCGGCCAGGATCACGGCCTTGTCGATTGCTGCCAACATCGCGCTCAAGGTGGTGTTGGTCTGGGGACTGAGCTTTGGCATTGGGGGTATTGCGCTGGGAACGTCATTCGGCGCCTGGGTCAATGTGGCCATGCTGCTGTGGCTTGGACACAGACGCGGACTTCTGCACATTGGCCCGCAATTTCGTCGGGCGCTGCCGGCGATCTTGATCGCGGCCGCGGCCACGGCGCTCGGTGCATGGGCTGGAAGGCTGGCCGGTATGGCACTGCTGCCGACTGGATCCTATCGCGATCTTGCGGCCTTAGGCTTTGCCATCGCTCTGGGCGGGGCAGGGTATTTCAGTTTTGTGGCCCTGTTTCGCAAACGCCTGCCTCTCGGCAGTTTGTCGCGCCGTAATATGGCGACGGCATGATGCGGCTATTCTTAGGCATTG
>JAJZGY010000045.1 GCA_021804785.1 Pseudomonadota bacterium
CCCACCCCTCGCAAGCCTCATCCCACCAGAACCCGCGTGAGAACGCCGCTCGCCCGGAAATTTGCCCTGGTTACCTACGACGCGTTCGACGATGTCCGGCCGCGAACAGCGTGTGTTCAAATCCGGACACTTCGCGCAGTTGATCGACCATTCACCCAAAAAATGTCGGCGCCGGGTTAGCCGATAAGCCGGTGGAGCAGCCGCGGCATGGTCGTGCGCAGCCCCTGGCCGGATCAGGGCTGACCCGCAAATACTAGACAGTTGATCGAGCCTCTTACGCTCATTTTCGTCGCCCCCCCAAGGGCGCGCAAGCAGGAACGGCAACACCTCGCCAATCATTGGTGACGAGTGTTACACATCAATACAGAGGCAAGCCGCTGCCACCTCCACTCAATGTCCTGAAGCACATGTTCGAGCGAGCTAGTACATCACGCACCATCGGACTTGGCCAAACCCCACACTAGTTCAATACGTTAATTCCTTTGGGAGCTTACCAGGAGCCTCATCAAGCCATCCCCTCGGCGCGGACACGCGAATGCCATTTGCGATCGCCATGCGCAGTAGCGATCTTACGAAACTTTCATTTTATCTCACAGGCACCTCAAACCTCGTACACATTCTCCGCCTGGCATTACCAACTTTGGTAACTGGCTGAGACTTGAAGGCACCACACCCAACCCCTAACTATTCTTTTTAGGCTGGAGGGGGCGCAATGCTGGCTATTGAACACCTGACCCACATCTATCCGGGCGGCGTACGTGCCCTGGACGACATCAATCTCGAAATCGGACCGGGTATGTTTGGGCTACTTGGACCAAACGGTGCCGGCAAATCGACACTCATGCGTGATGTGGCCACACTGCAGGCCCCTAGCGAAGGTCGGATCCGCTTCAATGGAATAGATGTGATCACCGAGCCCGACCGCCTTCGGCGTGTGCTCGGCTATCTGCCACAGGACTTCGGCGTGTATCCGCGTATCTCGGCCTACGACATGCTCGATCATATGGCAGTGCTGAAGGGTATAACTGGACGCGGGGAACGGCGTGAAACCGTGGAAACCCTGTTACAACAGACCAATCTTTGGGCTGTGCGCAAGAAGGCTATCGCAGGATTTTCCGGTGGCATGCGCCAACGCTTCGGCATTGCCCAGGCATTGATCGGCCGGCCGGAGCTTCTCATCGTCGACGAACCGACGGCGGGCCTAGACCCGGAGGAGCGCAACCGGTTCCTAAACCTTCTCGCCGAGGTGGGTGAGAGTGTAGTCATTATCTTATCTACCCACATTGTTGAGGACGTTTCCGAACTTTGCTCGCGCATGGCGATCATTGCCGAGGGCCGTATCGTCGCACAGGGCGCACCGGCAGATTTGACAGGCGGCTTGAAGGGCCGCATTTGGCGCAAAATTATTCCCAAGACCGAGCTGGATATCGTTCGCGAACGACATTCCGTGATTCTAACCCGGCTTGTTGGGGGGCAAACCATGATTCACGTTTTGGCTGATAGCGACCCCGGCGACGGGTTTGCCGCTGTTGAGGCCGGGCTTGAAGACCTCTACTTCTCGACGCTTGCCCACCATCGACAAGCGGCCTGAGGCGCCCATGTTCCGCAAAATAGCCACGTTCGAGCTGCGCTACCAGCTGAGCTCGCCTGTATTCTGGGTTTCACTCGTCGCCTTCTTCTTGCTCACCTTTGGTGCCACGACAATTCCGGAGATCCAGATCGGCTCCAAAGGCAACACCTTCGTCAACGCGCCCTTTGCCATCGTACGCATCGCCTCAATCATGAGCATCTTCTCGATGTTCATTGTCGCGGCCTTTGTCGCAAATACAGTCATACGCGACGATGAAACCGGCTACGGCCCCATTATCCGTACTACCCACATTACCAGATTCAATTACCTGTTCGGTCGCTTCGTTGGCGCTTACCTGACCACAATGATTATCTTTGCCGCTGTACCACTCGCAATTGCGATTGGGAGCATGATGCCGTGGCTTGATCCGGCCAAGGTTGGTCCATTTCGGCCCCTTGATTATGTCTACGCCTATTTCGTGGTGGGTGCACCGACTCTCCTCCTCGTCTCTGCGATTTTTTTCGCGCTAGCCACGGCCACCCGTTCCATGATGGCCACCTATCTGGGCGTGGTCGGATTTCTCATCCTCTATGTCGTTCTACTGCAATGGTTCAAGCAACCACAGTACGACCACATCGTCGCTCTATTGGAGCCTTTCGGGGTCGGCGCCATCGGTCAGGTAACAAAATATTGGACCGCATTTGACCGTAACACCAGGCTACCGCAGTTTTGGGGAATCGTGGCCGAAAACCGCGCCATCTGGCTTGGAATTTCATTTCTATTCCTCGCGCAAGCATACGCATTCTTTGGCTTTCAAAAGCGCGGTACGCAGCACGACCGCAAAACCAAGGTAGAGGCAAGTCCCCCTGCTCCACCTGCCAGGCTGCTGCCAATTCCACGCTTCGACGCCCACTCAAGACGGCTTCAGGCTATTGCCTGGGCCCGCTTTGAAATGCGCCAAGTGTTCCGCAGTCCCGGTTATCTCGTTCTTCTGGCCCTGGGACTGTTTAACGCCGGTAGCGTCATGTGGATCATCGATGAAGACCAGGGATTTCACCTGATGATGGTGACCCGGCGTATGATTGACGCGCTGCAAGGTGGCTTCAGCTTTATCCCTATCATAATAGCGATCTACTATGCAGGTGAACTCGTTTGGCGTGAACGCGATCGGCGAACGCACGAACTCTTCGACGCCTGTCCAGTACCAGATTGGGCCTTCGTCCTACCGAAGATCGCGTCCATTGTACTGGTGCTGTTCTCCACATTCTTGATTTCGGTTGTTACGGCGGTCCTCATCCAGACGCTGAAGGGCTATTACGATTATCAGCTGAGCCATTATCTCATCTGGTATGTAATACCCCAAACAGTGACAGCAACCCAGATCGCAGTGCTCGCGGTATTCGTGCAGGCTCTATCGCCGAACAAGTACGTCGGCTGGGGCATAATGGTCCTTTACATCATCGCTCTACTGACATTGCCAGAGCTTGGATTCGAACATCACCTGTATCTCTATGCGACCACAACCGATGTACCGTTATCGGATATGAATGGCGAAGGCCGCTTCTGGATCGGACGCGACTGGTTTGACCTCTATTGGTCCGCGGTCGCGTTGGTACTGACAGTGCTATCCTTTGCATTGTGGCGGCGTGGGGCCGAGACGCGGGTTAAGCCGCGCCTCTTGCGACTTCGCCGACGCCTGAAGGGTCCAGCTGGCGTCGTTCTCGGTGCCGGCGTACTGATTGCCGTCGGCAGCGGTGGCTTCATCTATTACAATACAAACATTTTAAATCGGTATCGCACTACAACCAGCAACGATCGGTTTCTTGCCGACTACGAAAAAACGCTTTGGAAGTATCACGCGCTCTTGCAGCCCAAAATCACCGCTGTAAATCTTTCAGTAGCCCTTTATCCACACCAGGTTCGTGCCGTTACTCATGGTAGCTATACGATCCAGAACCGCACTGGGAAACCTTTGACGGCCGTCCATGTCCGTTGGGATCGCGGTCTAGAGATGAAGCATCTCGTCGTAGAAGGCGCTCACCTCACGAAAAGCTACCCGCGATTCGACTATCGTATCTATACGTTCAATAAGCCAATGATGCCTGGTGAGGTTCGCCACATCCGTTTCTACACGGTATTGCAGGAGAAAGGCTTCCGCAACAGTGGCGATCTGACTCGTATCGTTGCCAACGGTACCTTCATCAACAATGACGAAATTGCCCCTATCATTGGGATGGATCGGCAAAGATTGCTGCACGATCCGGCGACGCGGCGTCGCTACGGCCTGCCTGCAGAACTGCGCCCTCCCAAACTCGGCGACAATGCCGCGCGACGCTATAACTATGTAACCCATGATTCCGATTGGGTCACCTCGAGCATTACAGTTTCGACCGACGCCAATCAAACACCGATCGCGCCTGGTTACCGCGTTTCCGACAAGATTATAGACGGCCGACGAATTGCACGCTTCGTATCGAATTCGCCCATACTGAACTTCTTTTCCATTCAGTCGGCACACTATTTGGTCAGACGCGATAGCTGGCACGGGATCCGCATCGCAGTCTATTATGATCGCCATCAGCCCTACAATGTGGAGCGGATGATACGTGCGTTGAAGACAGGATTTAGCATCTATACAAAGAAATTCAGCCCCTACCAGTTCCGACAGATACGTATCGTCGAATTTCCTGACTATCGCAAGTTTGCTCAGTCCTTCGCCAATACAATTGCCTATTCCGAAGGCATGGGCTTTATCCAGAACTCTGCCAAGATCGACTCAGATCCGCGTCTGATCGACATGGTGACCTTTGTTACGGCCCACGAGCTTGCCCATCAATGGTGGGCCCATCAGGTTGTTGGTGCGGACATGCAAGGCATGACGATGCTGTCCGAAACCTTCGCGCAATATTCGGCCATGCTGGTCATGCAAAAGCTCTACGGGCCTAATCATGTACGCAAATTTCTGAAGTATGCGTTGGACAAGTATCTGCGGGGTCGCGGAAGCGAGGAAATCGAAGAGCTGCCTCTCGAGCGTGTTGAGGACCAGCCCTATATCCATTACCAAAAAGGCGCCATGGTGATGTATCGCCTGGAGCAGGAAGTTGGCGAGAACGTCGTCAATCGAGCATTGCGCGAGTTACTTGCGAACTATGCCTTTAAGCCGGCTCCCTATCCTTCATCCACGGATTTTATCACCTATCTGCGGCGGGCGGCAGGTCCCAAGTATAGTCAACTCATTACGGATCTTTTCCAGAAGATAACCATCTATGATCTTCGTGCCAAATCGGCCACCTGGAAAAAAGGCCCTGATGGCAAGTACTATGTGACGCTTACTGTCGAAGCCCAAAAATTTTATGCAAACGGAAAGGGCAAAGAGACGCCAGCACCTATGCAGGAATCTGTACCCGTCGGCGCATTCACGATGCGACCTGATCATTCAGGCTTCGGACGGAAGGACGTGTTAGCCTGGCAGACAATACCCATCCACACAGGCACACAGACTGTGCATCTAATAACCAACAAGAAGCCGCGCTTTGCCGGTATTGATCCTTATATCGAGTGGATTCAACGCAATGCCGATAACAATGTCATCTCGGTGGTGCCAGCCGGTTGAGGATAATGCATCGCTGACCTGTGCGGATCGTAAGCTGCTTTTGGTACTTAATCCTACGCAACAAGACCGTGTCGTCGCTCCACTTGGCACACACTGGAGCTTGTACGCGAGGTCTATTTGAGACCATCGAACTGGAGAAGAGTTGTCATTACCTTGCCGCTATTTCCTCCAACGACTTATTCAGCGTTGGAACTCCCAGAAGAATAACAGCAAGCGCACCGATCACCAGTGAAGCGGCACTCAAACCAAAGACACCCGCAAAACCATAAGCTGGATAGATCAGACCAACGATGATCGGTGACGCCGCGCCACCAACCCGCCCCACGGAAGATGCCACCCCGAAACCTGTCCCCCTGAGTTCGGTCGGAAAGATTTCAGAGATATAGGCATAGACCCCGGCGTAGGTCCCATTCATGAAAAAGGACATGCATATCCCGGCCATGAGAACAGTTATGTCCGCATGGGACAAAATCATGGCGATGGCGGATATACCTCCGAATATAAGAAAACATGAGATGCTGAGCTGACGACCAACTTTGTCATTTATCCACGCCGCTACATAATATCCGGGGATTTGGGCGAGATATATCGCGATCGAATACGAAAAGCTCTTGGTGATTGCGAGACCATTTTCAACGAGGAGAGTTGGAATCCAGGTGAAAAACGCATAGTAGGTGAAGGTAATTGTCAAAAATAAGATCCAGGACATCGCTGTAATACGAGCAAGTTTCCCGGACCAGAGAGCTCCAAAATTTGAAAAAAAAGTCCCTTGGTATACGGACAAGGATGGAGCAACGCCTTCGGGCGGAAGGGACGGAAGAGGACCAACACGCCTCTCGAATTCGAGCTCCATTTTGTCAAGTACCGCTTCGGCTTCCCGCACCCTTCCCCGACAGTCTAGCCAACGAGGAGATTCCGGCAGCGCGCGCCGCCACCAAAGCAGCATAACAACCGGAAGAGCAGTGAGCATAATCACGTAGCGCCATCCATCATACAGCGGAGGGACTACGAAATATCCGAGCAGCGCGGCGCCGACAAAGCCGAACGAGAAGAAGCCGGCCAGTGAGCCCGTGAACCTTCCGCGGTACTGCCGTGCGACAAATTCCGACAGATAAGGCGCAACAATGGCACTCTCAGCACCACCACCTATGCCCGCCACAATGCGAAGGATGAAAAAAAGCTCCCATGAGTGCACAAAAGCGCTCCCAAGCGCCGCAGCGCAGTAAAGGATCAATGCCCACATCATGATCGCACGTCGACCGATTAGATCTCCCATCATTCCGGCCGAAAACGCGCCAAAAAAATAACCGATCAGGGGGGAGCTTCCGACCAGACCGACTTCAAAGCTATCAAGGTGCCAGCGTAAGCGAAGGACCGGTAACACAAACGCAATGACGGCCAGCTCCATTGCGGCAAACGTGTAACCAAGCCCCCCCATAAAGAGAAGACGACGGTGAAATGAATAGAACGGGAGACGCTCAATTCTCATCGAGATTGTAGCCATATCAAACTCCGAGCCCGTCCATGTTCACCAGTCCCATCTTACGCGATGTTTACCCATGGCTATTAGCACACCAATTCTAGCGACCTACTCTTCCGCCCTTCAGGCCTTCCAGAAGGAAATATCGATCAAAGGACGCATCTATGTCGCTGACGTCTGAGATGAACACCCGTAAAGTGGAAAAGTAAGGGCTAATCGGACTCTCCGGCTTGCGCCCAAGCCCCACCCCCAACGATAGACGCCCTATGCCTCGTGCAAATCAGCCCCCAGAGATTGATACTGCACCATCATCCGTCCAAGATATCAACCGGAGGAAAATAGCCTCGCTACGACATTCTTTGAAGCCGTCGATCCGGCTTCATGTTGCGGCGGCGTCTCTCCTCTCCTTTTTTGATGATGGTGCGTCTGCGGCTCCCCGTCAGAGTAGTAGCACGACGACGTACAAGAACATTTTCGCTTACAGCCCAGTCGCACCAACAGCGACACAGAATCCTGAGTTTGTGAAGCACACTGCATTGGCGAAAAGCCAATCTGCATCGCCCCTCTGCCATCCGGAGGAGTACCTCGCATGCAAATACCCGGCAATCTCCCCGATTTAGACGCGGACGGTATTATGACTGCGACGCCCCCCTGAAACCGAAAGAATCACCTTTGCGTGTGAGGAGGCTCCCTTACGGACCTGCGCAACTGAGTTCCACTCGTTCTCGACACCACGGCTCGCCCAACGCGGATTGACCTGCATAACGAGCTCATTGGGGATCGGCGCACTTGACAAAACGGTACATTGACGTCCGCATCAGGTGGGGCGCACTGAAATGGATCGGGAAGGGGCAGATGACCGCAAACGAAGGCACTAATTCCAGAAGACGCTCCCTTCACCCCGTTGTCGTGATGTTGGCCGTATTGGTCTTGGCTGCGGCGATTACTCATGTGGTGGGTGCCGGGCACTTTACGCGACTGGACGGCCGTGTGGTGCCTGGAAGCTACCATCCCATGAGCAAGCTTGACGGGTTGTCTACGCTTCTGGCGCCGCCAGCGGTACATGGTGCACCTGTTAAAGCTGCGGGATTGCTGTCCATTCTGACGTCCGTTCCGGAAGGCCTGCTGAAAAATGCCCGTCTGATCTTTCTGGTGCTGATGGTCGGAGGCATGTTTGGCGTCCTGCGAAAAACCGGCGCCATTGATGCGGCTGCTGACCATCTGGTCGGTCGAGCAAGCGGTCATGTCCATCTGGTAATGGCATCGATCATGATCGTACTGGCATTGGGCAGTACTTTTCTGGGCTTCATCTCTGAATATTTGGTTCTGATCCCAATCGCGGTTCTTGTCGGTGAACGCCTGGGATATGGTCCACTTTTTGCGGTGGCAGTTGTTGGCGTTGCAGCAAAAATTGGTTACACGACGTCCGTAACCAATCCTTACGCGCTTATCGTGGCGCAGCCTATCGCCGGTGTTCCGATTTTCAGCGGTCTTTGGCTACGGCTAATACTGTTTCTGTCTTTTATTAGCATTGGAATTATCTACGTAATATTTCGCCTGAAACCTGATCGCAACCGAGAGATCACGACGACGGAGGCCATCGGATCGAAGTTTTCACTACGGCAGAAACTTGTTCTGTCCAGCCTGCTTTTAGCCGGTGGACTTTTGATCTGGGGTTGCACAACCTACAAGTGGGGTGCGACCGATATCAGTGCGTTTTACATCGCACTGGCTCTGGCTTTTGCTGTTCTAGGCGGACTGCCTGCACCCAAGGCTGCCGACGCATTTGTCGAGGGGCTGAACAGCATGATGCTGGCAGCCTTGTTGATTGGTCTGGCGGGCGCCGTGCAGGTGCTGCTGCAGCAAAGCCATGTCCTTGACACGCTGATATTTGCCGCAACCCGGCTAATCCATGGCCACAGCCGGGCATTGACAGCCAACGGGATTATGGCGACTGAGATGCTGCTTGGTGTCGCCATCCCATCAACGGCTGGCAAGGCTGCCGTCAGCATGCCTATCCTTGCCCCTATCGCCCATCTATCCGGTGTGAGTGGACAGACTACAGTACTGGCATTCATCCTTGGCAACGGCCTGACCAACATGATCACACCCACATCGGGCATGCTGCTCGCTTATCTCGCTGCAGCCCGGGTGGGATTTGGTGAGTGGATACGCTTCGTCGCACCCCTCTTTTTACTGCTTCTTCTAATGTCAGGCGCCGTCCTCGCGATAGCCCCTCATATCGGCTATTAACTTCACCATGGGCCGCAAGCTTCGCCCGTTGCCTTCAATCATGCCCTCCGCGCATTACCGGTATCAGGATCTGGGAAGGGAAGCTGGTTCCAGTGTGGATCTTCAGCTGTGCAACCTCAAAGCGGCTGGCAGCCCCTCCTGGTTCTCCAGTGTGAGGATTGAGGTCAAAGTGAGGAAAATTGCTGCCCGAGATATCCAGACGGATCCGGTGACCGGCGGCAAAGCGGTTAGCGATTGGGAAACTCTCGATCACGACCTTGTAAACACGGTCTGGCTCTAACGGCGCCGGATGTTCAAAACTGTCACGAAAGCGCAGACGCAAAACGCCGTGGCAGAGGTTCATGGCAAAGCCGTTCGGCCACGCCTCACTCGGCGGGTAGACATCGATCAGCTTGAGCATGATATCGCCATCAGCTGCTGATGACGATACGTATAGGATTGCTGTAAAGGCGCCGATAAACTCAATGGGTTCATCCAATACCGCGCTTTCAAAGACCCTCACATCCTGTCGCTGTGCCAAGGCTCTGTAAGGCGGCTTGGTGCCAAAAACGCCGTCGGCTTCGCGCTGATCAAATGCCCCCGCTACCATGACTGGCGCCCCTGAGGCGGTGGCTCCGCCGATCGTTGGTACAGGATGGAAGGGATCGCACAAACACTCACAGACCCCTTCCGAACCAATTTCGTCCTGCAATCGACTGCCATCAAGATATAGACGCTTTGGTGAAACACCAGGCAGTGGCCAGCTCGCGCCTTCGCGCCAGTAACCCCCATGCTCAAGCCGTCCCTCCGCACTTCTAAGGCCCGAGCCTCCCCCCATAACGAAAAGCTTTACCGGGCTCGAAAGATAATCGGGGGTCTCCTGTTCCTTGAGATGTCGGTCAAACCACGCGATCCGCAGTGCCATGTAATCAGGGGCAACCGCACCGTCGAGAGGAGCGTTCGGTCCGAAATCGACATCGCCCGCATAGGTTAGCGATCTCTGCCCATGTGTCCATGGCCCGAGAATGAGCCTTACAAATGCGCCTGAATATGCGCTCGTGCCGACAAAATTGTCGACGGCGGTTTTGGCGTAAGGATCGTACCAGCCACAAATATGGACCGCTGGAATATGGGCGAAGCGGTCATAAAAGCCCCGTGCATAGAGGCCTGCGCGCTGCCAATAGGCGTCAAAGCGTTCGTTGCGCCATTGCTCAAACAGGACCTCCTCGTAGTCCGGGGCATAGGACAGTGGTGAGTGACCTGGACGCCATGGCATACGGGCAAACCATGCGGCGATATCCTCATTCTGAAGAGCCTTCTTGCGCGCGGGGTCGGCGTGCACTGCAGGACTTGAAAGAGCATGTCTGTAAGCCCATGTGGCCTGCTTGAGTTCAAAGGCCCCACCTTGCCGGATGCCACTTTCAAAGGCGTTCGAAAATCCGCCTGAATCCAGAAACATGGCTTTGAGATCTGGCGGGCCTAGCGAGGCTAACGCCGCCTGAACATGTGCCCCATAGGAAAGTCCAAACGTGCCGATCCTGCCATTGCACCAGGGCTGCCCTTTCAACCAGCCTACCGTATCCCATCCATCCTCCGCCTCGCTTACATATTTGGCGAAAATGCCCTCCGACGCGTAGCGGCCACGGCAGTCCTGAACGGCAACGATGTAGCCTGCCTGTGCAAAGAGGCTCGCCACCTGCGGTTTGGAAAGAGGGGTTGGCGCCACTCGAGTTCTGTCGGCAGCATTGGTACCGCGCTTGTCGTAGGGGGTACGCTCAAGCAAAACAGGTAGCTTGGTCTCCAATGGCCCGCCGGCGAGGCTCGGGCGATAGATGTCGGTCGCCAGTCGCACGCCATCACGCATGGCGACCATGACATTCTGGCAAACCAGAACATCCATGCCAGGCACTTGCCGCCACTCTTCGACGCTGTTCATCCTGCCACCTTGATGGGCCCGCACCGTTCGCTAGCTTCCCGCAGCTTGCCACATCTTTTTTGCCATAGATTAATCATGTGGGCATGGCGCGGGCAATGTGACAGGAGCGGACCGCTTCCATTCCATAGCGCAAGTTGGGCATCACCTCGATGCCAACCGCAACTGGGCCGTTGCTGTTCTGCTAGCGGCCTTTTGTGAGTTTCATTATCCATGCCGTTCGCAGTGGCAGGTCTGGCTCGCGCCAAGTTGTTACGTCCGGCTCTCGCTTTCTGGCGCCCGACGATCCTAAGCCGTGACCGCGCACGGAGTTTTGATCGCTCTTGGAGCAACGCCCTGCCTTCTCTCGGATGCCTGCGCAGCGCACCGTCAGTGCCGTCAACAGCGCTGGGTGGCGACGACTGTCGGGTCCTGCAGACTACAGTCACCTTCGCTCGGATCAGAAGCAGGCAAATGGATACGTCTCATAGTGCGCGACGTCTGTTTATGAACGGGAGGCCAGACCGCTAAAGCGCGGCCTCATCGGCTTCGCCGGTGCGAACGCGCATCACGTTTTCCAGGTCCAGGAGAAAGATCTTGCCGTCACCGACATGGCCAGTGCGCGCTGCACTGGATATTGTGGTGACGACCTCTTCGACGCGATTTTCCGCGACGGCAATCTCTAGCTTCAGCTTGGGGACGAAGGAGATGGCATATTCGGCACCGCGGTAGATTTCTTTGTGTCCGCCCTGACGGCCATAGCCACGTACCTCCGTCACGGTCATGCCGTTGATCTGAATGGCCTGAAGGGCTTCGCGCACAGCTTCCAGACGATGCGGCTGAATGATCGCAATGATAAATTTCATGATCATCTCCAACAGTTGGACTAGGCACCGTGGTAGGCGGATTCGCCATGAGAGGCGAAATCCAGCCCCTGGATCTCATCATCGCGGCTAACACGTAGACCGACCACCGCATCCGTCAATTTGACAATTCCATAACTGGCCGCGGCAGACCAAATGCTGACAATGCCGACGCCCAGCAGCTGAATGAGGAATTGCGCATCCACTCCGCCATGCAAAGCCGACGGCAGGCCGCCGGCGCCCATCACAGCAGCGAACGGAAGCAGAAGCGTACCCAGTGCACCGCCAACGCCATGAACCCCTAACACGTCCAACGAATCGTCAATTTTGAGGCCACGTTTAACGACGAGGACGGCGACATAGCAAACGCTCCCGCCGAACAAACCAAGTAACACAGCACCTTCCGGTCCCACATAGCCAGAGGCTGGGGTGATGGTGGCGAGCCCGGCGATAGTGCCAGTGACCGCGCCGATCAGACTCGGCTTACCGAATTTCACCCATTCAATCACGATCCAAACCAGCGTGGCTGTGGCCGCGGCCAAGTGGGTCGCGAGCATGGCCATCGCTGCATCGCCACCAGACGAAAGGGCACTGCCGGCATTGAATCCGAACCAGCCTACCCACAGCATCGCGGCGCCAGCCACCACCATCCACGGCGCGTGCGGCGGCTGCACATGCTCGGGAAAGCCCCGCCTCGGACCGAGCTGCCAGGCTACCACCAGCGCGGACACCCCGGCGGTCACGTGCACGACAAGACCGCCGGCGAAATCAAGCACTCCGCGCGTCTCAAGCCATCCGCCACCCCATACCCAATGCACCACCGGTACATAGACAATCAGCAGCCACAGTACCGAAAACATCAGCACTGCGGCGAAGCGGATACGCTCGACATAGGCGCCGATGATCAGAGCCGGTGTAATGACCGCAAAGGTCATCTGAAACATGATAAAAGCGGTCTCGCTCACATGGGTACCAGGATGTACGGCGCCACGCGTGAGAGCTGAGAGGAAGAGTTCGTGCAGGTCGCCAATAAAGGGAGCCGTCCCGCCAAAAGCCAAGCTGTACCCGGCAACAAACCAGATCAGCGAGGCCACCCCTGCCATGGCGACGCATTGGGCAAACACCGACAGCACGTTTTTGGCCTGAACCAGTCCGGCATAGAAAAATCCCAGTGCCGGCAGTGTCATCAGCAGCACCAGCGCCGACGACATCATCAGCCAGGCATTGTCAGCCCCTTCGATCATCGTGTCTCCAAGTCGTAATAGCAGCCCCGATCACATCTCCGCCGAGCTTGACCGGCGTTACAACGCGGCATTGTGCCTCCTTTCTAGGCAGGTTAGCCCCCCATTGCCAATAGTGTGGAGTGCCCCTCCCCTCCAAGTCTGTCCCAACGTCAGTCTTGTTGTGGCGATGTGGATAAAACCTGTCACGGAAAGAGCGCCACCTGCGCCCCTGTCCTGGTCAGGGTGGTCGTTCGATGCCGTAGCGGGCCAGGCTGAGGACACCTCCTCCTGCCGAGAGGACCGTGCACAGTGGACAAATTTTCAGCTCCACCCTGCGCTGCGGCAACGTCTCATCGCCGGCACATCAAACCCCTTCTGGGGCTGCCACCGAGGCCATGTCGAGGTTCAGGTCCAGGGTCAGCCTGACGGCTTGACCGCGATAGTCGACGGAATCGAAGCCGGCTGACGGACGGCGGCTCGCGGCGCTACCAGCCTTGGACGTTTTGCGCTACTAAGGCCATTGCGAGCGAATTGGATTTGGACGAGGACCGGGCGATGACACGAACGCTGTTTGAAAACGCACTCATCTTTGACGGGGTGAGGTCGGACCTTCTGGCCGATTTTTTTGTGGCAGTCGAAAACGACGTCATCCAATCCGTCACCGAGGAACAGCCTGAAGGTGATTTCGATCAGGTTATCGATTTGAAGGGCGCCGTGATGCTGCCCGGATTCATCGACGCGCATTTTCATGCCTATGCCGTAGAGATTGATCTCGCCAAGCTCGAATATTATCCGGCAACCTATGTTGCCCAGCGCAGCCGTCACCTGATGGAACAGGCACTGAGACGCGGTTTCACAACTGTGCGCGACGTCGGTGGGGCGGATTACGGACTATGGCGCGCCATCGAGGAAGGATATGTCTCAGGTCCACGTCTCTTCTACTGTGGCCGCGCCTTCAGCCAGGCCGGCGGCCATGGTGATACCCGTCCCCCCCATATGGAATGGCAACCCTGTGGCTGCTCCGCCCACCGAGGTATCTCGGAGGTTGTTGATGGCGTCGATGCAATCCGCAAATCCGCGCGTGAGGCACTGCGCCAAGGGGCCCATCATCTGAAGATCTTCGTTTCCGGCGGCATTGCCTCGCCAAGCGATCCTATCTGGATGCAGCAATTCTCCGAAGCGGAAATCGCCGCGGTGGTAGACGAAGCCTCGCGCCGCAGAGCTTATGTGGCGGCCCATGCATACACCGCCGAGACTATCAGTCGGGCGGTTCGGCTGGGAGTACGTTCCATCGAACACGCCAATCTGATCGACAAGAATGCGGCCGCGGATGTCAGCCGTCATGGCGCTTTTGTTGTTCCGACACTGTCAACTTATGACAGTCTTTATACGCATGGACGGGCGATGGGAGCCCCCAATCATCTTCTTGAAAAACTGGAAGTGGTTCGCGGACGCGGCCTTGAAGCCATTGAGCTGTGCCGGGCCGCGGGCGTCAAGCTCGGCTTCGGAACGGATTTGCTCGGGCCCCTTCATGTTCATCAGCGTGACGAATTCCGGCTCAGAAGCCAAGTTGAAACGCCCCTGCAGATTCTGCAATCGGCGACATCCATAAATGCCGAACTGATCAATATGGCAGGCAGGCTTGGTTGCATCAGTCCTGGCGCCTACGCCGATTTTGTGATCGTGGACGGTAATCCACTTGACGATCTCTCCCTTTTGTACCGGCCGCAACCGGCGATCCAGCAAATCTGGAAGGCCGGCACGCTTGTGAACTGACACATGGTCCAGCCTCAAACCCCAATCGTAATTACATTTCGCGTGGGCGAGGGAGAATACAACGCGTGACCGGATATGTAGCACTGCTTCGGGCGGTGAACGTGGGCGGTACCGGAAAGTTGCCAATGAGCGTATTAGTCGAAATATGCGAGGCGGCGGGCTTTCAGAAGGTAAAAACCTACATTGCGAGTGGCAACGTTGTCTTCCAAAGCGATCGAGCTGAGGATCCGGTTCGACGAGAGCTTGAAGAGCGTGTCAGTGCCTACGCCCGCAAACACGTCACCGTTATGGTGCGGACTGCTGACGAAATTGCGGCCGTACTCGTCCGGAATCCGTTTTTGGATGCGCCCCGCAATCGTATCATGGCGCTGTTCGTCCCAGGACCGCCACCGAGTGACCCGTTGGCGGGCGTGACCGGGATTAAAAACGAGCAGATACGCCCGGGCCTGCGTGAACTGTACGTGTATTACCCAGACGGCATGGCCGCGACCCGGCTCCGCATCCCCAGTGAAAAGCAAGGGACTGCGCGAAATCTGAATACAGTCGCCAGGCTGGCCGAAATTGCGGCCGCACTGAGTTAGCTCGTGGATAGCCTGCAAACCGCAGGCGCACAGTAAAGCTGACGAACCCGCATCTGCGCGGATCCTGCCAGACGGCAGCGTGTCACTGGCAGGACATGGCCGATATGCGGTTTTCCGCCCAGCGGAACGGCCTCTCCCCAACTTCGGAGCTCCAAGTTCATGTGTTACCTGCCGCTGGCCAGCCCCATTCCCCTGGACGGGCTGCCATACTCAAGCCGGAATCCAGGCCGAAAAGCCCCGGTTTGTGGACATACTTATGCGAGATCACGTTCTTTCTGACACGCTGCTCCACCAAAGCCCTAGCGCGGCCCTGCGAATTGCTTGTAAATTGCCGTGAGGGGTGATCGGAAAAGGGCTGGATGAGGGCTACCGCATACATCCGGCACAGAAGTCGGCGCTGGAAGGTCGAGCTGCGGCATGTTGCCGTGCTCGTCCTCATCGCCTTCAATCTTCAGGCCTATATTGCCCAGACCCATTTCGAAGGCTGGCAATTGCGGGCCAGCGACGGGCTGACCCAAGGCCTTTCCACCCCTGCCAGAGCGCCCGAGCAGTCTCCATTATCCGGGCATCGTGGTCATCTGCGTTGTCCGTTTTGTCTGGCGGTTCTTCATGCCGGTGCCTTTATCGGTCCGGCACCGCTCCAGTGGCTCGCCCCCGCACTATGCATTCAGGTGGTGCGGATCGCCCTGGATTTGCGGCAGCACAAGCCTGCACTGGCGCATATCTGGCGAAGCCGCGCCCCTCCAACTCTCTAGGTCGCGCGCGTTAGGGCGCGCCACAGCCGCTGCAACGTCGTGTGTTCGACCAGCTAAGGCATCAGCCTTCAGGTCCACGAGACGCGTGCAGACCCGCCAACCTCCATGGAAGCACCATGAACGAGCACCCATTGCGCATTAAACTGCGCGCTGCCGCAATTCTGGCCGGATTGCTGCCACTCTTGCTGGCGGGCTGTGCTGTCGGACCGAACTTCAAGCGTCCAGCGCCCCCACCGGTTTCTGGCTATACGGCTGAACCACTTTTCCCCACCGCTTCCACTCAAGGTGTGACCGCTGGAACCGCGCAGCAATTTGCGGTTGGACGCAAAGTCGCCGGAGCCTGGTGGACATTGTTCCGCTCCAGACCTCTTGATCGACTGATCAACCTTGCGATCGCCCACAACTCCGATCTCAAGGCGGCACAGGCCGCGCTGCGTGTCGCAGAGGAAACCGAGCGCGCCCAGCGCGGAGCTTTTTTCCCATCTGCCGCTTTGGGTTTTTCTGCCTCCCGCAACCTGGGCTCGGCTCTGCTTGCTCCGGTTCCCGCCAGCAATGCGCTTCTCTACAATCTCTTCACTCCGCAGGTTACGGTCTCCTACACCCCAGACGTTTTCGGGCTCAACCGTCGTACAGCAGAGTCACTTGCCGCCCAGACCCAGTCGGCACGTTTCGAGATGATAGCGACCTACAACACCCTTGTAGGGAATGTTGTGGTTAATGCGATCCAGCTCGCCGCACTCGACGCCGAAATCAATGCGACGCACAAGCTCGTGGCCATGAACACGCGCATGGTGAATATCCTCAAATATCAATATGCGAAGGGTTATGCGAGTGGAGTCGACTATGCAGCGCAAAAGTCACAACTGGCTGAAGTCGCGGCGATGCTTCCCCCACTGCAAAAGCAGCGTACCCAGCTGCGTGACCTGCTTGCAGTTCTTATCGGACGATTTCCCGCGCAAGAGCCCAAATACGGGATAACCCTTTCCAGCCTTGCTCTGCCCGGGAGTGTCCCGCTCAGCCTGCCTTCGCAGCTGGTGCGCCAGCGACCCGATATCAGACAGGCCGAGGCCAACCTGCATGCAGCCAGTGCTCAGATTGGCGTCGCGATCGCCAATATGCTGCCAAACATAGAGTTGACGGCCACTGCCGGTAACTCTGCGATAGGCTTCAATAAGCTCTTCACACCCGGAACCGACTTCTGGGATCTTGGCGCAGCATTGACTGCGCCAATCTTTCAAGGGGGCACACTTCTGCATCAGGAGCGGGCTGCACGGGCCGCCTACCGCGAAGCCACGGCGCAATATCGCAGCACGGTTCTGACCGCGTTTCAAAATGTCGCCGACACGCTCGCGGCACTGCAGCAGGACGCTGAAGGACTGAGGGCAGCAGCGGCCGCCCAGAGTGCCGCCAGGACTACGTTCCGGCTGGTCAGCCGACAGGAAAAAGACGGCTACGCCAACACGCTTGCCCTCCTGAACGCCGAGCAGGCCTACCAGCAGGCACAGATCAATCTCGTACAGGCCGAAGCCAACCGCTTTGCCGACACCTCTGCGCTATTTCAGGCGCTGGGTGGCGGATGGTGGAATCGCACGGCAATGAGCAAGGACAGTCATGACCACTAAATCTTGCGACGGGAGCATTCCCGCACGACCTGAAGCAACCACGCATGGTCGAAAGCACCTCATCCTTCTCGCGCTCTTGCTGCTGACTGTTGTCGGGTGTGCGCCGCACACCAAAGGCCAGGCGCCGTCATCAAGGCCGAGCAATGTCACGCTGACCCCGGCCCAGCGTCAACATATTGCGATCTACAAGGTTAAGCCTGCAGTTTATCGCAAGAGTGTCGATGCGAACGGCATAGTCGAGTTCGACAAGGATCAGTCGACGACCATACTGGCCCCAATTTCCGGGCCGGTGACCCGCCTTCTCGTCACCCTTGGCGAGAAGGTGAAAATGGGTTCACCGCTGGCTGCGGTCGCATCCCCGGACTACGCCACCGCAGTTGGCGCTTATCAGACTGCCATCGCAACGGCACTGGCCGCCCGTCATGTCGCGGACATGGATAAGGACCTGCTCAAACACCATGGCGTCTCCTTACGTGAGGCCGAACAGGCTGAAGCGGAGGCGGTCAGCGCCGAGGCTAACGAGCGGGCGGCGCGACAGACGCTCCAGTCCCTGAATGTCTCACCAAAGATCATTCAGGCCGCAGCTGCGGGGCGCCCGGTCGGTCCCATTGAAGGCATGATCCGCTCCCCGATTGCCGGCACGGTTGTGGGCAAAACGATATCGCCCGGCGAACTCCTTCAGACCGGTTCAACCAGCTGCTTCACCATCGCCAATCTCTCCCACATGTGGATCATGGCTCAGGTGTTTGGCTCCGACCTCAGACGGATTCATGTTGGCGATCCGGTCACGGTGATGACCGGCGTCAAGGGCGGGCGTTTCCAGGGCCACGTTGACAACATTGCCGCGGTTGTGGATCCCGATACCCGCGCGGTTTCCGTGCGCGTCCTCGTCGACAATCCTGACGAATTCCTGAAGCAGCTGATGTATGTGCGCGTGCGAATCGATGACAAAAGGCCAAGTACAGGGCTTCTGGTCCCGGTCTCTGCGGTCTTGCGCGACGGCAACAATCTGCCTTTCGTCTATATCGAGGAACCCGATGGCAGCTTCGCCCGCCGCAGCGTGCGTCTAGGTTACCGCTTTGGCGACCATTACGACCTCAGTCGTGGAATTCACGCGGGCGATAACGTCGTCGTTAATGGCTCCCTGTTCCTCCAATTCATGCAGAACCAATGAGCGATCCGTTGCCCGTCCCTGAAGAAGAACCGCGTGCGGCTTCCATCATGAACAAGATCGTGGCGACGTCGCTGGCCCAGCCGTTGCTCGTGCTCTTGATGACCCTGCTATTGCTTGCAGCGGGAACACGGGCGCTCGATCGACTGCCGGTTGATGCCTATCCAGATCTTTCACCTCCCATGGTTGAGGTGATCACCCAGTGGCCGGGTCACGCCGCCGAGGAAGTAGAACGTTTGATCACAGTGCCGCTCGAGCGCGGCATGAACGGTATCCCCAAGCTCAAGACCATTCGATCGATTTCGCTCTACGGCCTTTCGGATGTAACCCTCACCTTCCGCAACGAGACCGACAATTATTTCGCACGACAGCGCGTTTTTAACCGCCTGGCCGGCCTTAGCCTGCCGAACGGCGTCAGTCCCTCGATCTCTCCCCTGTCCTCACCTTCCGGTTTGATCTACCGCTATGTCCTTCAGAGTTCGGACCGCACCGCCACGGAACTGAAAACCATTGACGACTGGATCGTCGCGCCACAATACCGTTCCGTGCCGGGAGTAGCGGATGACTCAGGTTTCGGTGGCGGCACCATGCAGTACCAGGTGCTGCTCAATCCCCTCAAACTTGCCGGCGATGGGCTCTCGGTCGCGCAAGTGGAAAGTGCCCTTGCCGCCAATAATGCCAATGCCGGCGGTGGATTTTATTCGCAAGGTGGGCAGTTCTACTACGTCCGGGGCATGGGACGCCTCAAGACGCTGAAGGACATCGGCAATGTCGTGGTTGCGGTCCATCACAGTACCCCGATCCTGGTAAAGGACGTCGGCCGGGTGGTTACGGGTATCGCACCGCGCCTGGGTGAGTTCGGTTATGAAAAAGTGAATGACGCTGTTGAAGGCGTCATTATGATGCGCACTGGCGAAAAAACTCAGGATGTACTGAAGCGGGTTGAAGCCAAAACGCGTCAGCTCAACGATCACGTCCTGCCTAAGGACGTCAAAATTCATCCTTTTTACGATCGAAGCGACCTCATCGCCCTGACCACGCAGGTGGTTGAAGGCAATCTTCTGCGCGGTATGTTTCTGGTTCTGATCGTTCTTGTCTTTTTTCTCTACGATGTTCGGGCAGGGCTCATCGTTGCGGTCACGATACCGCTCGCTCTGCTCTTTGCCTTCATCTGCCTCGATCTACAGAACGCATCCGCAAATCTGCTTTCCATCGGTGCCGTCGACTTCGGCATATTGGTCGATGGTGCGGTGTTCATGGTCGAAAATATCTTCCGGCAACTCAGCCAGAACCGAAACAGTTCGCTCAGCATAGCCGACGTCATCAAAGGCGCAGCGGCGGAAGTGGACCGGCCGCTGTTTTACGCGGTTGCGGTGATCGTCGTCAGCTTTCTGCCGATCTACGTGCTTTCGGGTCCTTCCGGTAAGCTGTTCAAACCCATGGCCGACACCATGGTCTTTGCCCTGGTCGGCTCACTCATCGTTACCCTTACGCTGTTACCGGTACTCTGCGCCTGGTTTATGCGCCATGGCGTACGTGAACGGCGCAATCCTGGCTATGAGGTCATCCGTCGGGCCTATATTCGCGGCCTCGACTTCTGCCTGGCCCGGCCGTGGAAGACGACCCTGGTTTCCGCAGCGATCCTTGCTGGATCGCTCCTGCTTATCCCGGGCATCGGCGCCGAGTTCATGCCGCACATGGACGAGGGCGCATTATGGGTGCGGGCAACGATGCCCTATACGATTTCCTTCAATGAAGCAGCGCGGATCACGCCCAAGATCCGCCAGATCCTGAGCTCATTCCCGCAAGTTACGGTCGTAACATCGGAGCTGGGCCGCCCCGACGATGGCACCGACTCCACCGGCTTCTTCAATGTCGAGTTCTATGTCGGGCTAAAACCCTATTCGGACTGGACCGGTCGCTATACCACGAAGCCCGAGCTCATCAGGGCGATGGACAAGAAACTCCGCACTCTGCCCGGTATCATCTTCAACTATACCCAACCTGCCGAAGATGCCGTTGATGAGGCCGAGACAGGTCTTAAGAGCGCACTTGCCGTCAAGGTGTTCGGCGCCAATCTCCAGACCCTCCAGGCCAAAGGCAAGCAAATCAAGCAGGTCCTGCAGCACGTGCGCGGGATTACAGATATCAGCCTCGTCCAGGAGCTCGGTCAACCGAGCCTGACCATCAGGATCAACCGCGCCAAGATTGCGCGATATGGTATCAATGTCGACGACATCAACGGTCTCATCCAGACCGCGATCGGTGGCGACGTTGCAACGCAGGTGGTTCAGGGTGAGAAGCAATTCGATCTCGTCGTACGCCTTGCGCGCCAGTATCGCGACAACGCGCACGAGATCCGTAACATCCCAGTTACAACCCCGGATGGCCAACAGATACCGCTCAAGGAATTCGCCAAGATTACGGTCACCGATGGAGCTTCGTTCATCTACCGCGAGAACAATTCCCGCTATATCGGTGTGCAGTTCTCGGTACAGGGACGGGATCTTGCCAGCGCGGTTCAGGATGCGATCGCGCAGGTGAAACGGAAGGTCACCGTGCCATCTGGCTATCACCTGGACTGGGGTGGCGAGTACTCCGAGTACACCGCGGCACGGGCACAGTTGACAACGATCCTGCCGCTCACCGTGCTGCTCATTTTTCTCCTGCTCTTTGCGCTCTACAGCAATTTCAAGTTTCCGCTCATCACGGTTGCAGGCGTCCTGCTTTCCGCGCCTGCAGGCGGGCTTGCCGCGCTCTGGATCACTGGCACCCCTCTTTCGGTGTCATCTGGCGTCGGATTTCTCGCTCTGTTTGGCGTGTCGGTCCTAACTGCGGTCGTCTACATCTCCTATGTCAACGAGTTGCGACGAGGCGGGACGCCTGTGGCGCAAGCCATCCGCGAGGGCGCCATACTTAAATTGCGCCCTATCATGATGACCGCGCTGGTAGCATCGCTCGGACTTCTTCCGGCGGCGCTGGCGACCGGTGTGGGCACGGATACCCAACGGCCCTTCGCCATTGTGATCGTAGCAGGGCTTGTCACCCGGCTGGTCATCAGCGTGTTCCTGATGCCGGTGCTCTACGCTCTCGTGGCTCGCCCCGGAGATACGCTGAGGGTGTAACCCAGTTCCTGTCGGGGCAAAGATGGTCGGGTGGGGCCGGGACGAATCTGCACCACGCCCGGATCGCCGGGTGCCATGGCCGCCAGGGCATCGAGACGCGTCATCTGGGCATCACAACCTGGCGCGATCGTCTCCTCGGCCAGGCCCCCGGGGGGGGTAGTGCGACCGGGGCAAGCATGAACGCAGGTGAGCGTTATCTTGCCAGCCACTTGCGCCACCGGACATTTGACGCTACGGGGCCCCTGTACACCTGCAGCCGTCATGGGGTCGGGCCGCCGTCAGATGGAACTTTACCCGGTGCATGAGGTCATCCTCCGTCGTGACTGTATCGCCACCAAGACCACCTTATGCCTGTCTGCCCTGAGGTGTTCTATTTTGACGGACCGGGCCAAAGTAGAATTTGCGGATCAGAAATCGGACACACCATGTTTGTCATCCAGACGCTGATCGAAAATTTGGGGCTTCTAATCGTATTCAGCAGCGTGTTCGTGGATCAGGCTG
>JAJZGY010000116.1 GCA_021804785.1 Pseudomonadota bacterium
CTTTTAACCCGCCCCTATCAGCGGCTGCCGAACCTCAAACACCCCTTCCATGACCGTGACAAATTGGTCACCGCCTGCGGTCGGATCTGCCTGCACCGCAAGAAGATGAACTTTTCAAAGGTCTTCGCCGGCCAAACCGCCAGCATCGAGGAGGTCGACGAGGGCATTCGGCCCATCTCCTTGATACGGCACGATCTGGAATATTTGAATCTGGAGCAGAAATCTTGCCACCCCTCGACAACCCGGTCGGCCCGGGTTGTAACCTATCTCTCCGGTACGATCTGTTGCCTATGTCTCAGGACCGGACACAAAGGATGAGTGGCGCACCCGACAGGATTCGAACCTGTGACCTCTGCCTTCGGAGGGCAGCACTCTATCCAGCTGAGCTACGGGTGCAGCTGCGTTACCTATAGCGGAGGACATCTTGCGCCGCAAACGCCTCGCGCATTGACCGGTTGATCCTCACCAAGCGACCATGAGCCCGTGAGACCGGCCGATTTCCGATTAGATCTCTCTGGCCCAGTTGCGCGTCGCTACTCATAGCATCGCGAGCGTCCATCTGCCCACTTGGGCCCGGACGCAGTCGCCGTCCAAGGACAAGGATAACGCCAACGCCAGTCCTCGATTAGCCTGGCGCCGGTTTTGCGGTCCATCAGGGTACCTTAGAGAGCTGCAAGGGCCATCTCGACGGCTGCCTTGCCATGGGCAAATACCATCGCCTTCCAGTCGTCTTGGTCGGGGTAGAAGGCATCACGTATCTGGCGCTTGATCTGCGCGCGGTGTGGGAAGTCGGCTGGCGCATGGCAGCTTAGCCAGTTGTCCTTGCGGAGGGCCTCAAAAACCTTGCTCACGGACTGCGTTCCAACTTCCAGTGCTACGAAGCTCAGGGCACGTGTTTCCATCCAGGCAGCCATGGCGCTGTCGATGGTGCCATGAAGATGGGCCGAAAGTGATTGCCCATTTGCCGTAGAGCGCAGCGAAGATCCCCAGATCCTTTGCGCACGCTCATATGCTGCTGAATTCGGTTCGGCTTCGGTAATAATTTCCGCAGCACCGTATTGGCCCAGACCGGTATGGAAGTCTATGACCGTCAATTCCTCGACATCCTTGAGTTCCTCCTGGAGCACGTCCTTGAGCATATGCAAGGACCAGGAGAGTTTGGCGCCACCATAATAGATGCCGTCGGGATGCCTGTATTGCCCGCGAGACAGAGCGGCCTGAAGCGCAAAACTGCCGTGCTCAGCTCCATAGGCTGAGAGGACACTGTTCGCAGCCGCAAAGGATGCCGACGAAATATCTTTGGGTGCTGCAGCCTCGGCCAGGTCATCATAGTCAGGATTAGCTGGGGGGCGGGCGTGGTCGACGAAATTGCGATTGATGTCGGCATTGTCCTCGTTCACGCGCCGATCAAACGAGAAGCCATAGGGATTAAGGGCATGAAGCAGAACGAGCTTGCAGTCGGGTGGCACTTGTGCGGCGAGGCCCTGTCGAAGCAGGCTTGTCTGCACCCCCGAGCCAAAATAGCCCTCCACTCCATGGGTTCCAGAGATCAACAGCAAAGCCCGTTTGGCGTCACGGCGTCCCGCCCAGGCGGTATCCAGAAACAACGGCTCACCATCCACGCCCTTGATTCCGCCAAGAAGTCGACTGGTTATGCCAAGCTGTGCGGCCTCGGCAGCGGCAATGAAGCCGGTGCGCGCGGCACGATAGTGTTCGGGGAAATAGGTCTTTGCAGTCACGGGCGGCTCAGGCGGCGGATAAGGTCGTCCAACTGTTCAAGGGTCCTATAGGAGATGGTGAGATGGCCACCGGCATCGCCGCGGTCGGCGATCTCAACCTTCAGTCCGAGAACGTTGGTAAGGCTATGTTCGAGGGCTCTGGTATCGGGATCTTTGTCAGGAGCACGATGGCCTTTGTTGCGATGCGTGCGCTGCTCGGCCTGGCGTACATTGAGACCCGCTTCAAGGATCTGCTGCGCCAGGGCTTCCGCGTCAGATCGGCCGACAAGTGTTCGGGCGTGACCGGCCGTAAGCTTGCCATCACGTACCAGAGCTTTGACGGTCTCCGGCAGTTTCAACAAGCGCAAGATATTGGCGATGTGGCTGCGGCTTTTGCCGACCTCGGTCGCAAGTTTCTCCTGGGTGTAGCCAAAGCGTTCGATCAGTTCCTGGTAAGCCGCCGCTTCTTCGATAGCGTTGAGATCGGCGCGCTGCACATTTTCAATGATCGCAAGTTCAAGCGATTCCGCGTCGCTCAGCTCACGTACCACAACTGGAACTTCATGGAGTTTGGCCAGCTGGGCCGCGCGCCAGCGTCGTTCACCAGCAACGATCTCGAACTGACCGGTTTCCCCGGCAATCGGGCGTACCAGGATGGGTAACAGCACACCCTTTTCTCGGATAGAGTTCGCAAGGTCTTCAAGGTCTGCGTCCTGGAAGGTCTTGCGTGGCTGGAAGCGATTTGCGCGCAGGAATGCGACCGGAAGGGTGCGCTGCGCCTTTGCCGTCCGGGCGTCGAGGGCCGGTGCTGAACCGATGAGGGATGAAAGGCCCCGTCCGAGCCCGCGTGCGCGATCTTCCGCCATCATGCCGCTTGGCTCGCGCGTTCGCGTTTGATCATTTCGCCGGCCAGTTTGATGTAGGCCTGGCTTCCGGGACAGCGCAGATCATAGATAAGCGCCGGCAGGCCATGGCTTGGCGCTTCGGATATTCGCACGTTGCGCGGGATCATCGTGTCATAAACCTTTTCACCCATATGTGTGCGCACATCTTCGGCTACCTGCACAGCAAGACGGTTGCGCTTGTCAAACATGGTCAAAATAATTCCCTGGATTTCGAGATCCGGATTGAGATTGCCACGCACCAGATCAATCGTCTTCAGCAGCTGGGACAGGCCTTCCAAGGCAAAGAACTCGCATTGCAGTGGCACCATCACGGCGTCGGCAGCCGCCATCGCGTTGACGGTCAGCAGCGTTAAAGAGGGCGGACAATCAATTAATACATAAGACAATTTACCGACATGTTTTGGCAATGATTTCATAGCCGCGCGCAATATAAAATTACGGTCAGCCCGGTTCACGAGCTCAAGCTCAGCGCCGGAGAGATCAACCGTTGACGGAACCAGCCAGAGGTTTGGGATGCGCGTCGCCATGACCGCGTCAACCAGGCTGCTCTCTCCGAGCAGCACGTCATAGATCGTACGGCTGCGCTCGCTTTCAGCAATGCCGAGACCGGTTGAGGCATTGCCTTGAGGGTCGATATCGATGATCAGCGTCGCTTGGCCAATAGCAGCCAGAGCAGTACCCAGATTAATCGCTGTCGTGGTTTTACCCACTCCACCCTTCTGGTTCGCAACAACCAGCACCCGGGGCATTTTTCCAGACGCCTCAGCGGGCCCGGCGGCGCCTTTCGGTACCGGCATGGCGGATCTCCCGGATGATAAAAATCGTGGCGGACGGCGCAGTCTGGCTTGAACGGCGCTCAACGCGCATCCTCCAGTATTCGGCCGCGACGGTCAATTCAGCTTCTGCCGATTGACCCTTGAGAAAAAGGTTGATGGTTTCAGGCCCCTGAAAGGGCTCGGCATAGGACAGGAGCTTTTCCAGGGGTGCACAGGCCCGTGCCGTCACCACATCGAAAGATTCTGGCATAGCCTGCTCGATCCGGCTCGGACGGATCTCGACCTTAAGGTCCATTACCGCGGCTGCGGCTTCAAGAAAGCGGCATTTCTTGGCCACGCTTTCATAAAGGACCGTACGAAAACCCTCCCGCTCCCGCAGCAGGCAGGCGAGAACCAGGGCAGGAAAGCCCGCACCACTGCCCAGATCGACCAGACTCCTGGCAGAGTCAGGAATGAGCGGAAGAAGCTGGGCGCTGTCCCAAATGTGGCGGTCCCAGAGCTCAAGAAGGCTCGCCTCGGAAACAAGGTTATGGTGGCTGTTCCACTCGGCCAAGAGCTGCGCGAAGCGCTTGAGGCGTTCTAATGTTTCACGTGAAACATGGCTAGCAGCAGCAAACTCTTCCGGCCCGAAAGCGTTCACCCTGCCCTCGCCACCACGATCGCACGGTTCCGGATATGGGCAAGAACAAGCGTGATGGCGGCAGGAGTAACCCCGTCAATACGCGCAGCCTGACCCAGGGTCATGGGTCGTATGGCTTCCAGCTTCTGCATCGCCTCTGTCGACAGCCCAAAGACCGCGCGATAGTCGAGATCCGCCGGCAAAGAGAGCCCCTCTTCGCGGCGGAAGGCAACGATATCGGCTTCCTGCCGATCCAAATAGCCTGCATAGGCGGCATCGATTTGCAGCTGCTCCGCCGCGTCGGGCTCGACCTGCTGCAGCTCGGGCCAAACCTCGCACAGTTGCGTAAAGGAGATCTCTGGAAGGGCCAGCAGCTGCAGCGCGGTGCGCCGCACGCCGTCCTGCCTTAGAGCGAGACCATGCCGTCTGGCTTCATTGGGTGTCAGGCTCAACGCCTGCAGACGCTGGCGCGCCTCGGCGAGACGAGCAGCCTTGGCAGCAAAGTGCTGTCGGCGCACTGTGCCCACCACGCCCTCGTTCGCGCCAAGTGGCGTCAGCCGCTGATCCGCGTTATCGGCCCGCAGACTAAGCCTATACTCGGCACGGCTGGTGAACATGCGGTAAGGCTCGCTGACACCCTTGGTGACGAGATCATCGAGCATAACCGCGATGTAGGCCTGCGCCCTGTCCAGAATGAGTGGCGCTTGTCCGCCGGCGCGACGCGCCGCATTGATGCCGGCCATCAGGCCTTGCGCGGCGGCCTCCTCATATCCCGTAGTTCCGTTGATCTGGCCAGCCAGAAACAGGCCGTGCACGCGCTTGACCTCGAGCGAAGGTAGAAGCTCCCTCGGATCTACATAGTCATATTCAATGGCATAGCCAGGACGCAGCATCTGCGCCTGTTCGAGTCCCGGGATGGTCTTCAGAATCTCGCGCTGGATCTCTTCAGGCAACGACGTTGAAATCCCGTTAGGGTAGATGATGTCGTCGTCGAGACCTTCTGGCTCAAGAAAGATCTGATGACTGTCACGTCCGGCAAAACGCACGACTTTGTCTTCGATCGACGGGCAATAGCGCGGACCGGTGCCTTCAATCTGTCCCGAATAGATCGGAGCCCTATCGAGATTGGCGCGTATCAAAGCATGGGTTTGTGCGGTGGTTCGGGTCAGGTGACACACCACCTGGGGGGTAGTGATCTGCGGTGTCAAAAAGGAAAAGGGCTCTGGAGGATCATCCCCGGTCTGAACCTCAAGCGCTGCCCAGTCGATGCTTCTACGGTCAAGGCGCGGTGGCGTTCCCGTCTTCAGCCTGCCCATGGCGAGGCCAAGAGCATAAAGCCTGTGGGCCAAGCGGATGGCGGGTGCCTCGACGCCCGAGGGTGAAATGGCACCGTGAGAACCGGCTGCCCGTCCCGCTGCCAACCGCTTCTCGCCAACATGAATGAGGCCGTTCAAAAAAGTGCCCGTGGTAAGTACCACCGACGCCGCCGACAACACCTCTCCAACTTGAGTAACCACGCCGCCCACCTGACCATCCTCAATGATGAGGTCATCAACGGACGCCGCCTTCAGTTCGAGTCCCGGAATCTCAAGCAGTCGAGACTGCATCGCCGCCCGATAGAGACGACGATCGGCTTGCGCGCGCGGTCCGCGAACGGCAGGGCCCTTGCGCCGATTGAGCAGCCGGAACTGGATCCCCGCACTGTCGGCCACCCGCCCCATCAGACCGTCGAGAGCATCAATCTCACGCACGAGATGTCCCTTGCCCAAGCCGCCAATGGCGGGGTTACAGGACATTTCACCGATGGTCTCAATTTTGTGGGTGACCAGGCACGTCCGGGCGCCGGCTCGCGCTGCCGCTGCCGCTGCCTCGCAGCCTGCGTGTCCACCGCCAATCACAATGACATCAAAGCCTGCCATGGCGGGCAGACATAAGCGGCCGTCCCAAAAGGGGCAAGACGTTTCACGTGAAACATTCTCTCGACGAACGTTTCACGTGAAACACGATCACTTAC
>JAJZGY010000117.1 GCA_021804785.1 Pseudomonadota bacterium
TTTCCAGAACCTTGGCAGGCGCTGACTGCGCGAGCGCCACCGGAGCACCACCCAAAAGCGCAGCCAATAGCGCAGAAGCGCTTCGACGTATTGCGAGTTGATTACCTTTGCCCATGCTCCCCCCGGTATCGCGCAAAAAATTGCGCGTTTTTCGTATTTCACCAGGCAAGCCATACGTTGGTTTTGTGCCCGTGGCAACATTTTTTGTTTGCGGTATGTTTATGATGTCTACTACGTTACCGGCGATGACGCCAAAAAAGCGCCTATGCTCAATAAAAGCCGCCTAATATAGGTCATAAGATTGCGCCTGCCAGCTATCACACTGCACCGCTTTATACTTTTGGACTTTTTTGGATTATATGTATGTTTTACCGCTACTCTTACGCACCCTTAAAGCGTGCGTTGGGCGCCTAGGCTGCCGCCAACAGGCTTGCCCGTTTTGTTTTGTCTGCGGGAAACTGAAGTAATTGAGACGCGACGTTAGAAACTAGCAATCGAGGACCGACCCAGAAATGACCGGTAAAGTTTCAAAGCGGAGTCGTTCGGAAAAATTTCTAGCAAAGCAGCATGCAGTCCTTCAGGCCGCAACGCTCTCGCTAAATTCCAACGGGGTTCGCGGCATGACACTGGCTGATGTCGCCGGGCACTTTGATATGAAGCCAACCGCAGTTGCTTACTATTTCCCTTCCAAGGAAAAGCTGGCCGCCGCGTGCTTTCTTCGTGCGATAGAAAAGTACCGTCACTTCATTGACGAGGCAAAGCGGGGTTTGTCGTTACGGGAGCGAATTGAGATTTTGATAAAATGCCACTTCGAGTTTCGTAAACAGGTCGCACGAGGAACCGAACACGACATAGCGAGATTCGACGACTTAAGAGCACTTAACGACCCCCTAGTGACGGAAGCTTATGTTGAAATGTTTCGACATATGCGGACACTTTTTCTGGAATATCTGAATTTAGACAGAGATAAAACTGCGGTTCATGCACACACGCATATTCTAATTCAAACTTTGCACGCTTCAGCATTGTGGCTGCAAAGATTTGATCCGTCGCATTACGATCGGGCAGCTCAAAGAACTCTCGATATCCTACTGCATGGAATTGGCAGTGCACCCTATAAGTGGGAGCCTATTCTACTTTCGGAAATGATAGAAGTTGTACCCGAGCCTAGTGAAGGACGGGAGACATTTCTCCGTGCCGCAACCAGATTGATAAGCGAGCATGGCTATCGCGGGGCCTCGGTTGAAATGATATCGGGCGAGCTAAATGTTACCCGCGGAGCGTTCTATCATCACATTGATGATAAGGATGACCTCGTAGAGGTTTGCTTCAATAGAACTATTGACATCATAAGACAGGCACTGGATGCGGCATGCAAGGCGGATGTTGACGGCCGTGCGCAACTTATTTCACTGATGTATTTTCTCGTAGAGCATCAGCTCCATGGAGATGTGCCGCTGCTCCGGTACGCAACTACGTCGTTGCCTGAATCAATGCGACAAAGAATAGAACCAAAGTATCAACGCAATATCATGCATATGGGTTCGATGATTTGCGATGGCATTGCTGATGGCTCCTTGAGGGCAATAGATGTGCAAATTGCCGCGGAAATTCTAGTAAGCAGAATTGTAGCTGCAGCGGAATTAAAATCTTGGTTGCCAACGCCACTAAGTCCCAAGGCTACGGAACACTTCGTGCGTCCAATATTTGAAGGCATATGCGCGCCCCAGCATACAGCCTAGGCGGCACGGTATCATTTAAATTGGCTCTATGGCATTTTGCCACTTATGTCGCGTACAGCTCATGCCGCCGGGGCATCTCCCGCACACTTGCTGCGGACCAGAGCACTTCTCTCTAGAACAGTGAGGCCTGGCACTCAGATCCTGGGCATTACCTTGGGGGCCAGGTATTGAGGCTAGTCTGTTCCGTTTACGGCTTGATGTTTTCAAGAGAAGAGCTACTCGAAATCTGCTTGGTGCCAGGTGACGGAAGTGCCGAGATTATTTTTCCTGTGGACGGGGCTAAACAGGGCAGCTGACCGACAGCGGAAAGGCGAGGCGCTAGTGGACGAAGCAGCGACCGTCTTTCTCGACGACGATCCGCAAAGCGCGCACATCATCCTGCGCGAGCTCGTAACAGCCCCCTTCGTTTACGGGACGCTGCCGCCGTAACCACGAAGCCCAGCGAGAGTTTTTATCGCATGGCGTCCAAACGCGGAAATCCTGGTATGGATACCCTTGCCGCAATTTTCCGTGTCATACGTAAACGACCTGGGGTCGATTTGCGGGTGCATACCGTTAAGGTGGCCCAGCTGATACCGTCGGAGCCGACGGCCAATCAACGCCACGCCCTGCCCACAAGGGAACGCTACATTTGGTGGGTGTATGCGCCAACCGGATAGGCAAGCATCGGTAATGCAAGTTCCGTAATATACATAAATAATTAGAATTTTTCTTGTTTATTTTTATTCTTTCAATATAAGTTTTCTGAATTTTATGACCCTTTCGTTCAATCTATATTGTACTCCGAACATGATCTTGATTCTGTCCATTTTCCCATGACCTGAGCCATCTGCCCGAGGCATAAAAAAGGGGCGGGCCCAAGCACCCTGGCGCAGTACAAATTGCCTGGCGCATGTCTGTTGCGGCCCTCAGAATGCTTGTCTCGAGACCCTGCTATTTGCCAGAAGACAATGCGCGTCCAGCTTTAGGAGTTTTGCGGTGCCAACTTATAGATCTCGAACCACCACGCACGGCCGCAACATGGCCGGGGCCCGCGGACTATGGCGCGCGACAGGCATGAAGGATAGTGACTTCGGTAAGCCAATCATCGCTGTGGTCAATTCTTTCACACAGTTTGTGCCAGGTCATGTGCATCTCAAAGATCTTGGTCAGCTGGTGGCCGGAGAAATCGCAGCGGCGGGCGGTGTCGCCCGCGAGTTCAATACCATTGCGGTCGATGACGGCATCGCCATGGGGCACGACGGAATGCTCTATAGCCTGCCCTCGCGCGAACTAATCGCTGACAGCGTTGAATACATGTGTAACGCGCATTGCGTGGACGCGATGGTATGCATCTCCAATTGCGACAAGATCACTCCCGGCATGCTGATGGCGGCGTTACGTCTCAATATTCCTGCAGTATTCGTGTCCGGCGGCCCCATGGAGGCCGGCAAGGTTGTTATTAAGGGTAAAGAGGTTACGCTTGATCTCATCGATGCGATGGTTGCCGCTGCGGACGAAAAAGTCAGCGACGAAGAGGTCATGGCTATCGAACGCTCGGCCTGCCCCACCTGTGGCTCGTGCTCGGGCATGTTTACCGCCAATTCGATGAACTGCCTGACGGAAGCCCTTGGTTTGTCACTGCCCGGCAATGGCTCTGTGCTGGCAACCCATGCCGATCGCGAGAAACTGTTCCGTGAGGCCGGGCGGCTTATCGTTACCAATTCGCGGCGCTACTACGAAAATGACGACAACAGCGTGCTACCGCGAAGCGTCGCCAGCTTTGCTGCCTTTGAGAATGCGATGAGCCTCGATATCGCCATGGGTGGTTCAACCAACACAGTGTTGCATCTTCTGGCGGCAGCGCATGAGGGCCGGGTTGATTTTACCATGTCCGATATCGATCGGCTTTCGCGCCACGTTCCCTGCCTCTGCAAGGTCGCCCCATCAAAGTCTGACGTGCACCTGGAAGATGTCCACCGCGCTGGTGGCATCATGGCGATACTCGGCGAACTTGATCGCGCTGGCCTGCTTCATGACGACGTGCCTACCGTTCACACCAAGACGCTGGGCGAAGCATTACAGCGCTGGGATATACGCCGTACCAACAACCTTTCCGTGCACGAGTTCTATAAGGCGGCACCAGGGGGCGTCCCCACGCAGGTGGCATTCAGTCAGAGCAATCGTTGGCAGACGCTTGATCTGGACCGCGAAGGCGGCGTGATCCGCGACATGGCGCACGCCTTCTCTAAAGACGGCGGACTGGCGGTACTCTATGGCAACCTGGCCGAGGACGGCTGCATAGTGAAGACGGCAGGCGTGGATGAGAGCATTCTGACCTTCAGTGGACCGGCACGGGTGTTTGAAAGCCAGGACGCGGCGGTCAGCGCCATCCTCACCGGAAAGATCACGTCCGGCGATGTCGTGGTCATTCGCTATGAGGGACCTCGCGGCGGACCGGGGATGCAGGAGATGCTCTACCCCACCAGCTATCTGAAATCCAAAGGTCTCGGTAAAGCCTGCGCCCTCATCACTGACGGACGCTTTTCCGGTGGCACCTCGGGCCTGTCGATCGGGCATATATCGCCGGAGGCCGCTGAAGGTGGCCTGATCGGTCTCGTCGAAGATGGCGACACCATCGCCATCGACATACCAAAGCGTTCGATCGAGCTCAGAGTGGATGGGCAGGTTCTCACGCATCGCCGCAACACGATGGCCGCCAAAGGCGCCCGTGCCTTTAAGCCTGAAGGGCGTAATCGCCGGGTCTCGGCTGCGCTGAGAGCCTATGCAGCGTTCACAACGAGTGCGGCGAGAGGCGCGGTCAGAAGTCTGGAGCCCGGTGAGATTTGAAGCGGCGGTCGCGGGCGGGACTTTGGACCTATGCGAACGGACGAGCAGCGTGGGCTTGACTTAACGTAAGTGATATCTTACGGTAAGTTATGGCTAACATAAAAACTGCTCCAGAAGGATTTGGCGCGCTGGCGGATCCAACCCGCCGCACGATTTTTGAGCGTTTGGCGAAGAAGCCGTCGGCGGTGGGCGAGTTGGCGCGAGGCCTGCCCGTAAGCCGACCGGCCGTATCGCAGCATCTCAAAGTGCTGAAAGAGGCCGGGCTCGTACACGAGACCGCCGAAGGCACGCGCCACATCTACCGTCTCGACCCGCGCGGTATCGCCGCCATGCGTGACTGGCTGGATGCACATTGGACCTCGGCGATGGAGGCCTTCAGAGAATTCGCGGACCGGCAGCAGCATGATGAGGAGGGCCGAGAATGAGCATCGCGCCAATCATTCAAAGCGTCGACGTAAAGGCATCACCGGCGCGCGCCTTCGAGCTATTCACGGCACAGATGGGCGCATGGTGGCCACGGGGCAAGAGCGTCGGCGCACTGCCCCACACCGCAATCATCATCGAACCTTGCCAAGGTGGGCGTTGGTTTGAGCGTGACGAGGCAGGCAATGAGAGCCAATGGGGCAAGGTGCTCGCCTGGGAACCACCGATCCGCGTACTGCTCGGCTGGCAGCTCAGTACGCAATGGACCTATGATCCGACGCTTCTCACCGAAGTCGAATTGACCTTCACCGCGCTTGAGGGCGGCGGTACACGCGTCACGCTCGAACACCGCAATCTCGAGCGCTTCGGAAAGCATGCCGAACTCCATGTTACCAAACTCAAGGGCGGATGGCCCACCCGTATCGCCGATTTCGCACAGTTCACCAACAAAAATGCATGAGCTCGCCGCTACGAAAGACAATACAACGCCGCCAGTTTTAAAAATGTCGGCGCAGAGTTTTACGGGACCGATCCGGAATTGGGGACCCAACTGAGGGAACACCTGCAGCATGCCCCCGCGCTCAGCCATAGCCGTGGGAAACCCGACGAACGTTCAGGATAATCTATCACGCATCGTGCCGCTTGAACTGCGCGTCAGCCAGAGCGTGAAGCGACGCGATGTACGGGTCCCGGCTAAAGGCACTTTCCATGCGGTTCTAAACCGCCACGGCTTGGTCAAGCGGACGCGGCCGAGACGCCCGCGGGCCTGCGGGACAGTGCCGTCACCGGGCTTGGAGCCGAAGACGCCGTGGTGCGTCGATTAAAAGGGTGAGTTCAAGCTTGGCAGCGGCGCCTACTGTTATCCGCTGACGGTCACCGACCACGCCTCGCATTACCTGCTGCTCTGCGAAGCACCGGAATCCAACCGCGAAGTGTTGGCGTTCGCCGCCTTTGAACAGCTCTTCCAGGAGCACGGACTGCCGCTTGACACCAGCTCCGACAATGGCGCGCCGTTTGTTTT
>JAJZGY010000046.1 GCA_021804785.1 Pseudomonadota bacterium
CCATGCGGCCGGTCGCGATCATCTCGATTATCTTCTGGAGCTGATCGGGCCTTCGCGTCAGATCGATCCGCGCAGTCTTGGTGACACCGATAACTACGGCGAATCTCCTACGCTCTATCCGATCGATACAGGACGGCTGAAACGTGTCATCACGCGCGCCGCCACTGGCATTGGCTGGGGGCGCAGGACCAAGGATGGGCATGGTCTTGGCTTGGCCGGTCACCACAGTTTTGCCAGTTACGCGGCCTGTGCCATCGAGGTGGCCGTCAACCAGGATGGCGCGCTCAACATTCCGCGTGTTGATGCTGCAATCGATTGTGGTTTTGCCGTCAATCCCGATCGTGTCCGGGCTCAGATCGAAGGAGCGGTGATCATGGGCTTGAGCCTCGCCCTCAGCGGCGAAATCAGCTTCAAGAATGGCCGGCCGGAGCAGGCGAACTTCGATACCTACACCCTTCTGCGCATGGCTGACGCGCCCGCTGAGATCCGCGTCCATCTGGTGGCACCCGATGCCGACGTTCCCATGGGCGGGATCGGCGAACCGGGCCTGCCGCCGGTGGCGCCTGCGCTCCTCAATGCGATCTTTGCGGCGACTGGTAGGCGTTTGCGCAACCTGCCAGTGGCAGATCAGCTCAAGGCGTTCTCGGGGCGCCGCTCATAGTGCCGGCCGACTGCGACGAGGGAACGGTCTTTGCGGGATTTTGTCTTTGCTGCGAATTGCGGCTGCACTGTCATGCAGTGTCAGGCCGTGCCAGGATGTGATGCATGGGTAAGACTCTCGGTGTCATATGGGTGGCGCTGTGGCTCACGCAGCCGGCACTTGCGGCCGTGTCAGAGGCACCGCTCCAGCCGCTGATGCGGGCACTCTCCACGGCGTCCTCCAAGGCGGCGGCGGCGCCGCTTGAACAGCGCGTTGAGATACTGTTTCTGAATTCCGGCAGCCCGAGCGTCAATCTGCTGATGAGCCGTAGCGCCCGCTTGCTTGCGATTGGCAAACTCGATCCGGCGCGGGCGCTGCTGCGCGCGGTAACTGAGATCGCGCCCGATTATGCTGAAGGATGGCATCAGCGTGCCCGCCTTGCTGCCCTCAAGGGAGATGATCGCACCGCGATCCTGTTTCTCGAGCGGACGATTATCCTCAATCCGCGCCAGTTCGAGGCCTATGCCGAGCTGGGCAGCCTCTTGCGCGCCTATGGCGATGACAAAGGCGCGCTTGCCATGTACCGCAAGGCGGCAGCGCTCGACCCCTACTACGACGACGTCCGCTCGGCGCTGCGGGCCTTGGTACGCAAGGTTGAAGGCCAAAGCATCTGATTTGAACGTGACGCTCAGCGGCTGCCGGCAAAGGCCACGCGCAAGAGGTTGGTCGCGCCCGGTGTTCCCAGGGGAATCCCCGCCGTGATGACGATGCGCTCGCCGCTGCCGGCGAAGCCTTCCTCATAGGCGATCTGCGCCGCCCGCCCGACGACATCATCCAGATCATGAGCGTCTTCGGTCATCACACAGTAAAGTCCCCAGGCGAGGCACAGCCGCCGGGCCGTCTGTTCCAGGGGCGTGAGCGCCAGGATGGGGGCTTCAGGGCGCTCACGCGCTGCGCGCAGGCCAGTGGAGCCGGATTTGGTCCAGCATACGATCGCCTTGGCATGGATGGTATGGGTGACCTGCGCCACTGCCGCCATGATCGCGTCGGGGGTGGTTTCTTCCGGAGCGTTGCTCTGGGCATCGAGGATCTGCCGATAGAGCGGATCACCTTCGACTTCATAGGCGATCTTGTTCATCATCGACACGGCCTCAAGCGGATGCTGGCCAGAAGCGGTTTCGGCGGACAGCATCACCGCATCGGCGCCCTCGAACACGGCCTGGGCCACGTCGGACACTTCGGCCCGCGTTGGGGCTGCGAACTGGATCATCGATTCGAGCATCTGGGTTGCGACCACCACCGGTTTGCCCGCCATGCGGCAGGCTCGGATGATACGCTTTTGAATGCCGGGCACGGTCTCCAGCGGCAGTTCGACGCCCAGATCACCGCGCGCCACCATCAGGCCGTCGGACAACTCGATGATCTCATCGAGGCGCTCAAGGGCCTTGGGCTTTTCAATCTTGGACATGATCGCCGCCCGGCCCTGCACCAGTTTGCGCAGTTCGGCAACATCCTCGGGACGCTGGACAAAGGACAGTGCAACCCAGTCCACGCCAAGCGCGAGTGCAGCAGAAAGATCGCTGCGATCCTTGTCGGTCATGGCAGAGATCGGCATCAGGGTGTCGGGCAGATTGATGCCTTTGCGGTCCTTGAGCACACCACCGATTTCGACGAAGGCTTCGGCGCTGTCGGCCTTGGCGGCAAAGGTACGCAGGCGCAGCTTGCCATCGTCGATCAGAAGACAGTGCTTCTGCTTGAGCGAGGAGAAAACTTCGGGATGGGGGATCGGCAGGATGTCGGGATCGTCGCTGGACGCGATGCATTGCAGCTTCAGTCGTTGGCCCTCGTGGAGACTGACTTGCCCCCCCGGCAGCGTTCCCAGCCGGATCTTTGGTCCCTGAAGGTCTGCGAGAATGCCGACGGGACGCCCCAGGGTCTGTTCGAGCGCGCGCACCTGGCCATAAAGCCTGGCCAGGAGCTCATGGTTGGTATGGCTCATGTTGATGCGAAAGACATCGACGCCCGCTTCGAGCAGCGCCTCCATCTGCTTCGGCTCCAGACAGGCGGGGCCGAGGGTGGCGACGATCTTGGTCTTTCGGGTGCGGCGCATGGCAGGATCCATTTCAATGTGAAAATGTGTTTGGGAAAGCGATTGACTGACCGGATGGCACGTCTGCGTCCACCTCCGCTTCCGGCGTCCCTATTACTGGCACGCGTCCACCATAGCGGCTTTGCGCGGGTTTGGGGATGCGGTTTGACCCCATCTCCCGAGGATCGGATCTTGCCAGCGTTCACAGTTAAGATGTGACCGTGCTTCGGGCATGCAGAGGCGCTTGGCGCCTGTCTCTTGCCCTGCCGGCTTGTCGGCCCAGCCTTAACCTTTCAAAATAGGCGCCATGTGTGATGTGCCTTACACGATTCTCCCGGCGCGGACGAAAACAGCGCTGCTTTTCGTCTGTGATCATGCGGGCAACGCGCTGCCCGAGGGCGCGGGAACCCTCGGCCTTGAGCCAGCGCGGCTTCGTGAACATATTGCCTACGATATTGGCGCCAGAGAGGCCACACTGGCCCTCGCCGAGGCTTATGGGGCGGCGGGTGTGCTCGCACGCTACTCGCGCCTCTACATCGATCTGAACCGAAGCGAGGACGATCCCACGCTGGTCATGCGGCTCTCCGATGGGCGGATCATTCCCGCCAATGCCGCGATCGATGACGTCGAAATGGAGCGGCGCATCCGCGAGGTCTACCGGCCCTATCATGCCGCCATCGCCGAAAGGATTGATGGCCTGATCGCGCAGGCTGTGGTGCCGGTGTTGATCTCGGTGCACAGTTTCACCCCGTCATGGAAGGGCCAGAGCCGGCCATGGCAGGTTGGTGTGCTGTGGGACAAGGATGAGCGGCTGGCCCGTCCGCTGCTGGCGGCGTTCAGGGCGCAGGGCCTTGTGACGGGCGACAACGAGCCCTATTCAGGGGCTCTTCATGGTGACACCATGTGGCAGCACGGCACCAGGCGTGGGCTGCCCCATGTCCTGATCGAGATGCGCCAGGATCTGGTTGCAAGCCCTGAGGCGGCGCGGGCGTTTGCGCTTTCGCTCAAACCTGCGCTCGATGGCGCGCTGAAGGCGATGGGCCCGCCCCAGGTAAGGTGCAGCACGAGCGGCCCGGTCACGCAGGAGGTCAAAACCATGGATCAGGCCACGACAAACGAGATTGAGGCCGCGGTGTTTCGCCGCCTGGTTGCCCACCTTCAGTCCCGCACCGATGTTCAGAATATCGATCTCATGAACCTCGCCGGGTTCTGTCGCAACTGCCTGGGCGACTGGTATCGCGAGGCGGCGGTGCAGAAAGGCATCGTGCTGGCGAAGGATGAGGCACGCGGGCTGGTTTACGGCATGGATCCGGCGGAATGGAAACGGCGCCACCAGAAAGAAGCGTCACCGGAGGCCGTAGCGAAATTTGCCGCTGCCAACACCCCTGGCGAAGGCTCGCATTGAGGGCCGAACGGAAATGATTCACAGCTAGTCCGCACGGTCCTCGTTGCCTATCGGCGCCGTGCCCCTTAAAGCTCGGAACCTGAAGAGGCTGGATGTTGCCGCGCGTCAGGCGGCTGGCCTTTATGCAATCGGGATAGTGATGACCAAGGCCGGATTTGCTGCCGACCAGCTGCGTTCCTTTATCGAACGCGTTGAGCGTTTGGAAGAAGAGAAGGCGGCGCTGACAGCCGACATTCGCGACGTTTACGCCGAAGCCAAGGGCCAGGGTTTCGACACCAAGATCATGCGTCAGGTGGTCCGCATGCGTAAACTCGATACCGCCGACCGGCAGGAACAGGAAGCGGTGCTGGATCTTTATCTAACGGCCCTTGGCATGCGCGGCTGAGCGGTTTCAGCCTGCCTGTGCCTGGGGTGCGGTATCGCTGTCGGGTGCAGCACCCTCCAGTCCGAGATCCTTCAGTTTGCGATAGAGCGTCGACCGGCCGATACCCAGCCTGCGTGCAACCTCGGTCATGTGACCGTTGTAGCGTGCAATGGCGAGGCGGATCATTTCGGCTTCGAGTTCTTCGAGCTTGCGCATGTGACCAGAGGCATCGAGCGCTGGCACGGCAAAGAGCTCCGGCTGAGCATCAGGTCTTGGCCGTTCCCACACCGCCGCATCAGCTTCGCAGTCCGCAGGGCTGCCGGCTAGAGGCAAGTGTCCGCGGAGTTCCACACCCATGGCGGCGGCAATCTGCGGAAAGTCGTGAATATCGAGCACGTCGCTGTCGCACAAAACCACGGCGCGGAAGATGGTGTTCTCGAGCTGGCGCACATTGCCAGGCCAGGAAAAGCTTCGCAGCAGGCTCTCCGCCTCGGGACTGAGGCCGATCACGCTGCGATTTTCTTCGGCATTGAAGCGGGCGATGAAATGACGGGCGAGGCTCAGGATATCCTCATCGCGCTCGCGCAAGGGCGGCACACAGATGGGAAAGACGTTGAGGCGATAAAAGAGATCCTCGCGAAACCTACCCTCACGCGTCATCTGTGCAAGATCGCGATTGGTGGCAGATATGATCCGTACGTCGATCTTTACCGGCCGTTTGGCGCCGATCGGATCAACCTCGTTTTCCTGCAGCACGCGCAAAAGCTTGACCTGCATGTCGAGGCGCAGTTCACCGATCTCATCGAGAAACAGCGTGCCGCCATCGGCTTCCTGGAATTTGCCGAGATGGCGGTCGCTGGCGCCCGTGAAGGCGCCCTTTTCATGACCGAACAGAATACTCTCGATCAGGTTCTCGGGCAGGGCACCGCAATTGATCGTGACGAAGGGCTTTCCGGCACGGGCAGACGTGCCCTGGATGGCCCGCGCGATCAGCTCTTTACCGACGCCGCTTTCACCTTCGATCAGGATGGGGATGGACGCTTGGGCGGCCCGCTGGCCGAGCCGCACCACGTGGCGCATATGGGCGCTGGAGCCGATGAGATCGGCAAAAGCGAGGCGGTTGTCCTTTTTCTTCTTCAGACGACAGACTTCGCCGGACAGTGTGCCGATCTTGAGGGCATTGCGGATCGAGACGGCGATCCGTTCGGGACTTGCTGGTTTGACGAGGAAATCATTGGCGCCGGCCCGCATGGCTTCAACTGCCGAATCGATGCCCCCCCTCGCGGTGAGCACAATTACCGGGAGTTCCGGATGGCTGACACGCAGCTGGGCCAGTACGCTGAGCCCGTCCAGGTCCGGCATGACAAGGTCAAGGAGCACCAGATGGATGCGTTCGCCATGAGGCCCCTGGATGAGTTCGAGCGCTGGCCGCCCGCCTGGTGCGGTCAAGACCTCAAGGTCGCTGCGGCGAATGGTGGCCTCCAGGAGGCGTCGCTGCACCGGGTCGTCATCCACGATAAGTATGGTCTGCGCCATTGGGGGCTCAAGATCGCTACCGTGCCAATGTGGGGCGGAAGCGGTAAAGACGCGCTTAAGAATTGGCTTCGCGCGGCCGAAGAGATCGGGAGTCGGGGGCACGCGCGCCCCTTTCCGTGCCCAAATCTGCTAGAAGGCGGCGATGAGCAAACGAGATGATGAAGACGGGCTGGGGCGCCGCATTTCCCGCTTCGCAAGGGTGTCGGCTGGACTTTCTGGCGTTGCGGTGCGCGGCGCGGGGCGGGCTTTGGCCGGCGGCAAGACGGTCAGCGCTGCCAATGCCGCCGATCTGACCGCGGTCCTTGGACAATTGCGCGGGCCTGTCATGAAGGTGGCCCAGTTCGTGGCCACCGTGCCGGGGATATTGCCGGCGGAGGTCGCCCGATCTTTGCTGTCACTGCAAGCCAATGCCCCGCCGATGGGCTCGGGTTTCGTGCGGCGGCGGATGGCGGCGGAATTGGGCCAGGACTGGGAACGAAAGTTTCGCAGTTTCGAGAAGGAGGCGGCCCACGCCGCCAGCCTTGGACAGGTGCATCGTGCCGTGGCGCGCGATGGCAGCAAGCTCGCCTGCAAGCTCCAATATCCCAATATGGGCGCGGCGGTGGAGGCCGATATCCGCCAGTTCAAGGCAGCGCTGATGTTGCAGCGCAATTTTGATGGCACGATCGATACGCGCGAATTTGGCCGCGAGATCGAGGCTCGGCTGAGCGAGGAGCTCGACTATGAGCGCGAGGCGGCACATATGCGCCTTTATGGGCAAATGCTTTGCGACCGCCCGGAGATCTCGGTGCCGGCGCCTTTTGTCCCGCTTTCGAGCAAACGTCTCTTGACCATGAGCTGGCTCGAAGGCCGGCCGGTGCTCGAATTCGAGACCACGGCGCTTGCCACGCGCAATGCCATTGCGACGGCCTTGTTCAAGGCGTGGTGGCGCCCTTTTGCACGCTATGGCGTCATTCATGGCGATCCGCACCTTGGCAATTACACGGTGCGCCCCGACCATGGCATCAATCTGCTCGATTATGGCTGCGTGCGCACCTTCGCGCCGGACTTTGTGGCCGGTGTGGTGGCCCTCTATCACGCGCTGAAGCGGAAGGACGATGCTCTGGCGGCGAAGGCCTACAAGGCCTGGGGCTTTGCCAAGGTGACGCCTGAACTGGTCCGTGTACTCAATCTGTGGGCGGGGTTCATATTTGAGCCGTTGCTCGATGATCGGGTACGGGTGGTCGACAATGGTGTCTCTGCCGCCGAATACGGGCTGAAACAGGCCAATGAGGTGCATGCCAGGCTGAAGGCGCTCGGCGGCATCCGTCCGCCGCGTCAGTTCGTTTTCATGGACCGGGCGGCGATCGGACTCGGTGGGGCGCTGATCCGGCTACGCGCGGAACTCAACTTTCATCGCCTCTTTGAAGAGGAAATTGCCGATTTTGATCAGGCCTTGCTGGCGCAGCGTCAGGCCAATGCCTTCAGCGCCGCCGGTGTGCCCTTGCCAGAGGCAGAGTGATGGGTGTGGAGGACTATTGGAGCTATTTTGCCGGTGAGGCGCGCAAGTCTGGCTCGCCGCTCTATGGTTTCCTCGCCGAGCGGATCGGAAGGGATGAGAGGCTGAAAGCCCTGGCCGCGCGCGCCCGTCCCGGTCAGCCGCGCGCCAATATGCTTCTGGGTGCGGTGCATTACCTGCTCCTGAGCGGCTATCACCACCGGCTCGCCAACTATTATCCGAGCCTTGGTGGCAGCAAGACGGTGGTTGAGGGAGAGCCCTTTGCGCTCTTTGTCGATTTTGTCGGTGAGCACGAGGCCGAGCTTGCCACGCTCATCGCGAGCCACACCACCAATACCAACGAAGTGGGGCGCTCGGCCCTGCTGCATCCGGGATTTCGCTTTCTTCATGCGCAGGCTCCAGCTCCCCTTGCCCTCATAGAGATCGGCCCTTCGGCCGGGCTTAACATGCTGTGGGATCATTATGGCGTGCGCTACTGGCGTGATGGCGCAGAGGTCCTGGCAATTGCGCCCAAGGCCGAGCTTGTGATCGACTGTGAACTGCGTGGCGCGCAGCTGCCAGTCTTGGGCCCCACACCCGCGGTGGCTCAGCGTCTCGGGCTTGAACTTAATCCCAATGATCTTGAGGACGTGCGCAACCGTGACTGGCTTTGTGCTCTGGTGTGGCCCGAGCATGTCGAGCGGTTCAACCGGCTCAAGGCTGCGATCAGCTTGCGGCGCAAGATGAAACTCGACATTCTGGGAGGCGATGCACTTGAGACTCTGATGGCGGCGATCGCGGCCACACCGCGGCAGGCCACCGTCTGCATCTATCATACCGTGGCTCTTTATCAGTTCAGCAGTGCCATGAAGCAGAGCCTCGAGGATCTTCTGACGGTCGCGGGACTGCGGCGGCAGGTGTTTCGTCTCGGTTTTGAACTTGCTGGGGACATGCGCCATCTTCTTGGCCTGCGCCGATATGGTGACGGTGTATGCGAGGACTGGATCCTGGCGGATGCGCAGCCACATGGTGCCTGGATGCAGTGGCTGGCGTAGGGCTCAAGAACGTGTTTGACCCGCATCGTGCGACCGAAGTTTAGGGCGCGGGGTTGGTGGATGGATACGGGGGCAAGGAGTTGTCATGACTGATGATCTGCTTGATGAGGACAGCATTGCCATTCCTGCTGGTTACCGGCGCATGGACTGGTTTCGGGGGTTCGGTCGCCAGATTGGTCCGCTTTACGAGTGGAAGGGGCCTGTGGGGGACTACCGGCGCGCCTTTCTGGTTTGCGAGCACCACACCAATGGCATGAACAACTGCCATGGCGGCATGTTGATGGCCTTCGCCGACACCGCATTCGGCCATGCCGTGTCACTCGCCAAACCTGATCATTACTGGGTGACGGCGCGGCTGATGACCGATTTTCTGGCCGCTGCCCATCTTGGTGACTGGGTGGAGGGCTCCGGCGAGATCGTCGGAGTGGAAGACGACCTCTTCACGGTCAAAGGGCGGATCTGGAGCGGAACGCGGACGCTTATGACCGGTACCGGCATCTTCAAGACGCTGAGCCGCCGGGCGCCACGCAGCTGATGGCTGACGTGTCATTGCGCGCGGACCAAAGGGCAATCCCGGCCAGAGTGTGCAGGCCCTGGTTCCTCAGCGGCGTGCCAGGGAGGTCTCGTCACTGCGTGCTTGCTGTGTGGTTGCGCTGAGGCTAGGCCAGCTGCATCGTCCCCTGTAGACATCACAAGCTTTGAGGCTAACCCGTCCCATTCGTGCGCTGGACGCTGAGCCTGGGCACGCGAGGAGAGTGCAATGAACCGTTCCGCCCCCCCTGAAAAGCCTGGCGTCCCAAGCGGTGAGGGGCCGCTCGCGGCGCTTCACGGTGTCCGGCCAGCGGCGCCGGCATGGTTTGAAGAGGCGGTTCTGGTTGAGCCGGAGAGTGCCTTTATCGAGGTGGAGGGGGCTCCCATTCACTATCTGCGCTGGGGTGATGCGAGCAATCCTGGGCTGCTGCTTGTCCATGGCAATGCCGCACACGCCTATTGGTGGAGCTTCATCGCCCCCTATCTGGCGCGCGATTTCAATGTTGTGGCCATGGACCTTTCGGGCATGGGCGATTCAGGCTGGCGCCGCAGCTATGCGATGGAGACTTTTGCCAATGAACAGCTGGCAGTATGTGCAGCTGCCGGCATGTTCAATCACGAAATCAAGCCGGTTATCGTCGCCCACAGTTTTGGCGGCTTTGTCACCATGCTGACCCGGGCGCTTTATGGCGCGCGCCTGTCGGGGGCGGTGATTGTCGATTCACCCGTCAATCCGCCTGACCGTGAACGAGGAGGTCCGAGGCGGCGCGAGCAGATCAAACCCAACCGGATTTATCCGGATCTGGCTTCGGCACTGGCCCGTTTTCGTTTGATGCCGCCGCAAGACTGCGACAATCTCTTCCTCGTTGACTGGGTGGCGCGTCATTCCCTAAAGGCAATCACCCGCGAAGCCGAAAGCGGTTTCACCTGGAAGTTCGACCCGGCGATCTGGACGGATTTCTCCATCGGCGACACGGCGGAAAGGCTCAAGGCCGACAGCTGCCGGATCGCTATTTTCCGCGGCGAGAATTCGGTGCTGATGCCACCGGAGATTGGGGAATATATGTTCAACCTCCTTGGCCGGGCCTCGCCGGTGGTGGAAATCCCGCTGGCCCGCCATCATGTGATGCTGGACCAGCCTCTGGCTCTTGTCGCTGCCCTGCGTGCGCTTTTGGCCGACTGGAACCACTCGATCCCGCGGCGGCGGCGCTGACGAGGGGCAAGTTTGCCCTGGCGAGTCGCTTTGCTATAGTCGAGCCGAAAACTGCCCCGTATGTGATTCAGGATCCCAGCCATGAATGACGCTCATTCCGCCTTCCCCCAGCCCGCCCACGCGACAGGACCGGCGCTGTCCGAGCATGGCCATATGGATATGTCCGAGCACGTCAAGACCTGGAAGAGATTTACCCGGCTGATCCGCTGGGGCATCGCTGCCAATGTCGTGCTGCTTGTCTTTCTCGCCATCTTCCGTACCCACGGTTAGGCGAGGCGAGGGGGGATATGAAACTCGCAGTACTCAAGGAACGCCGTTCCGGCGAGCGGCGCGTCGCGGTCTCTGCGGATACCGTCAAGAAATATAAGGCCCTTGGCCTCGAGGTATTGGTCGAGGCCGGTGCGGGAAGTTTCGCGCACATCAGCGACAATGACTTCGAAGCTGCAGGTGCGGTGATCACTCCGGACACGGCACGCATGCTTGGCGAAGCCGATCTTGTCTTGTCGGTGCGGACACCTTCGGCCGAGCAGATCGCGCAGCTGAAGCCGGGTGCGGTACTGGCCTGTCTTCTTGCTCCGTACACGGAAAAAGAGGCGATCGCGCAGCTGGCTGCCCAGGGTGTGATTGCGCTGGCGATGGAATTCGTACCGCGCATCAGCCGGGCCCAGGCGATGGACGTACTGTCGTCGCAGGCCAATCTTGCGGGCTACAAGGCTGTAATCGATGCGGCCGCGGCGTTCGGCCGCGCCATGCCCATGATGATGACGGCGGCCGGCACCATTGCTCCGGCACGGGTGTTCATCATGGGCGTAGGCGTGGCTGGTCTGCAGGCCATTGCCACTGCGCGCCGGCTAGGGGCGATTGTCTCGGCCACCGATGTGCGTCCGGCCACCAAGGAGCAGGTGGAAAGTCTGGGAGCCACCTTCGTTGCGGTGATCGACGAGGAATTCAAGCAGGCTGAAACCGCGAGCGGCTATGCCAAGCCGATGAGCGCGGAGTATCAGGCCAAGCAGGCTGCACTCATCGCCGAGACCATCAAGAAGCAGGACATCGTCATCACCACGGCGCTGATTCCCGGGCGCAAGGCGCCGGTTCTGGTCAGTGAAGAGATGGTGCGCACCATGAAGCCGGGCTCGATCATCGTCGATCTGGCGGCGGAGCAGGGTGGCAACTGTCCGCTGACGCGCGCGGACGAGGTCGTCGATGTCCGTGGTGTGACCATCATGGGGCCGACCAATCTTCCAGCCCGGCTGGCGGTCGATGCCTCAAGCCTGTACGCGCGCAATCTGCTCAATCTCGTCACCCTCATGGTCGACCGCAAGAGCGGTCACCTCGCGCTCGACTGGGATGACGACATCATCAAGGGTGCGGCGCTGACGCGTGATGGCGTCATTGTCCATCCGAGCCTGAAAGGGTGAAGCCATGCACGCCGCCGGTCTCATTGATCCCTTTGTCTTCCGTCTTTCCATCTTCGTCCTGGCGATCTTCGTTGGGTATTTCGTGGTGTGGAGTGTCACGCCGGCGCTGCATACCCCCTTGATGAGCGTCACCAATGCCATCTCCTCGGTGATCGTGGTGGGCGCCCTGATGGCCGTGGGAGTAAGTACGCATCCGTCCACTCACGTGGTGGTGAACCTTGGCCTGCAGCATCACATCGTGGTGGTGGGTGGAGCCGCCGGGGCGATGGCGGCCCATGTCGTCCACACATTGTTCGGTGTGGTGCCGGTCTCGCGCGGCTACAGCTGGGCCTCCAAGCTGCTCGGCTTCTTCGCCCTCATTCTTGCCTCGGTCAACATATTCGGGGGCTTTCTCGTTACCCAGCGCATGCTGGCCATGTACAAGAAGAAGGAGAAATAGCTCCGTGGTCCAGCACCGCCGCGGTCGCGGGCTGATGCTTCTCGGCGCGGGGCTGACCTGCACGAGCGGTCTCGGCCTTGCTGTGCTGGGCGTGTGGGAGGCGAGCCAGAACGCGATGCGGCACCAGGCCCATCTGCAGAGCTGGGTGCTTGGTTGCTATGCCATCATTGCCTGCGGCGCAGCCCTGAGCCTTTTGGGAGGCATGCTGATCCCGCGGCGAGATCTGAGGTGGTCGAGCATTGGCCTAAGCGGCTGCGTCTTGTTGGCCACGGGTTTACTTGCAGTGTCGTCCTTCGCCGGGGGGTGGCTTAAGGGTGTGCTTGATCTTGGGGCCAGCGCAAGCATTCTCTTCGGCGCGGCGGCGAGCTGGCGTCAGTGGCGCGGGAGCTCGGCATGATGCGCGATGACGCCTTTCTCATCCGCCATTGGCTTTTAACTGCGTCGTTGGGACTCTTGCTGGTTTATGCCGTGCTGGCATGCGGGATCGGTCTTTATATGGGGCTGCATCGTGGAACGAGCCAGCGCATGCCCCGCTGGTTTGCTGTGGCGACTGCGGCCATGATGTTCGCATCCAGTAGCGCCCTTCTGGGTGAGAACACATCCCTTGGCACATTTGTGGCTGGCAATCAGATCCTTGCCGGGATGATGCTGGTTCTGCAGTACACGCGGCTACAACGGATTGGGCAGATGCGTATTGCCGGGCTCGGTCTTGTGCTCTTGGGCCTTTACTGGGGCATCGCCGCGGCATGGACCCGCACGGCTTTATTATTTTATGGCTACAGATCGTGGGTTGAGGTCGCATGCGGCATCCTCGTTCTGTTCGGGACCGCATTGCTGTGGTCGGATGATGATAGCTGGTTTGCGCCGCCCGTGGAGGAGGGAGAAAGACCATTTTCTCCAGGGCGGCTGAGGAAATTCGGGGGCGAAATCTAGATGAATGCGAATGTGGCCGCGCTGGCCTACCTGTTCTCTGGCGTGATGTTCATTCAGGCGCTGCGCGGATTGTCGTCGCCTGCGACCAGTCGCACCGGCAACCGCAATGGCATGATCGGCATGGCGGTGGCGATCATCACCACGTTATGGGTGACGGGCGTCAAGGACATGCTCACCTGGGCCATGATCTGCGGCGGCATCGCGATTGGCGGGCTGATCGGTGCGGTGGTTGCCCGTCGCATTGCCATGACCGCGATGCCCCAACTCGTTGCGGCCTTTCATTCGCTCGTTGGCCTGGCTGCCGTTCTCGTGGCTGCTGCTGCGCTTTATTCACCGCAGGCCTATGGTATCGGCTTTGAGGGTGCGATCCGGGCCCAGAGCCTGATCGAGATGAGCCTGGGTGTGGCGATCGGTGCGGTGACCTTTGCCGGTTCGCTGATCGCGTTTGCCAAGCTCAATGGCAACATGTCGGGGGCATCGATCCTGCTGCCGGCCCGCCATGCGCTCAACCTGCTGATCTTCGTCGTGATTGTCGGCTTGATTGGCTACTTCATTGTGGCCCAGCCGCACTGGGCGTTCTGGGCGATCAGCGCTCTGTCCTTCATCTTTGGCATCACGCTCATCATTCCCATCGGCGGCGCTGACATGCCGGTGGTGGTGTCGATGCTCAATTCCTATTCGGGCTGGGCTGCAGCGGGGATCGGCTTCACCCTCGAAAATACTGCCCTCATCATCACGGGCGCCTTGGTCGGCTCTTCGGGCGCGATCCTCTCCTACATCATGTGCAAGGGTATGAATCGCAGCTTCATCTCGGTCATCATGGGCGGCTTTGGTGGTGAAGTGGCGAGTGCGGCGGGCAAGACCGAGACCCGTCCAGTCAAGCAGGGCTCGGCCGAGGATGCGGCCTTCATCATGAAGAATGCCGGCAGCGTCATCATCGTGCCGGGTTACGGCATGGCGGTCGCCCAGGCCCAGCATGCCGTGCGCGAGATGGCCGACGTGCTCAAAAAGGAAGGGGTGAAGGTTTCCTACGCCATTCACCCGGTGGCCGGGCGCATGCCGGGCCATATGAACGTGCTCCTCGCGGAAGCGAACGTGCCCTATGACGAAGTGTTCGAGCTTGAGGACATCAACAGCCAGTTTTCCCAGGCGGATGTCGCCTATGTGATCGGTGCCAATGACGTCACCAATCCAGCCGCCAAGTCCAACCCCCAGTCGCCGATTTTTGGCATGCCGATCCTCGATGTCGAAAAGGCCAAGACTGTTCTTTTCGTCAAGCGCGGCATGGGTTCGGGCTATGCCGGTATCGAAAACGAGCTGTTCTTCCGCGACAACACCATGATGCTCTTTGGTGACGCCAAGAAGATGACCGAGGAAATCGTCAAATCACTGGCGTGAGCTGAGGGGAGACGGACTGGGTCGCGCGCCCGGCCCTGGGAGGTTGGCCAGGCTCCTGCGCCCTTTTCGGGGAGGCGAAGGCTTGGGCAACGATGCACCGCGATCTTCGGTTGGGGGGCTTGGCGGCGGCGGGCGCTGCCAGTATGGTCGCACGCAAATCAGGACGGTTGGACAAGGGTTTGCGCGCAGGTCCGCCGCTTTTTCCGGACGCCACTGCGCAAGGCAAGGGACGCGGCAATGTCGGATTCGAATGGCGACGAAAAGAAGAGTTCCTCGGATTTCATGCGCAGCCCCCTTGTGCTTGTGGGCATCGCCGTCGTCGTCGTACTGGCCGTGGCCGGCGCTTATTTCCTGGGCAGACAGGGTACCGGCACCTCGTCCAGCGGCGGCACCGGCAGCCAGGGCACTGAGGTCGCGCAGGTAGGGGGTGTGTGCGGGATCACGCTCGACCGCCTGCGGGCCTATGGTGTGGTTGAACCGGACACGACCCTTGTCTCCAAGGATGCGACCCCGACCAGTGTTAAGGACCGGGTCGCCTGCAAGGCCAAGTTTGGTGCCACGACCTATACCGCCGAGGTCGACGAGCGCTGCTCGACTCTGAGCGATTTCCGCTGCCTGAGGATCTGGAATGTGACCGATTCTGATGGCAAGACCCTGTTCCAGCATCGCGGCTTCCTGCCTCCCACGGACTGAGCAGGGCTTGGTATCGCAGTTGCCTCGCATTATGTTGTCGCCATGGTAGATGTGCAGGGCCACGATCACGGACTTTGGACCCATGACCATGTCTTTTTGGGGCATGGTCATGAGCGCGCAGAACGCCGTGCTCGTCTTGCCACCATCCTGACGGCCTTGTTCATGGTGGTGGAGATCGCCGCCGGTGTTGCCTTTGGCTCGATGGCGCTGATCGCCGATGGCATTCATATGGCAACCCATGTGGGCGCCCTCGGATTGGCGGCGATGGCCTATTGGCTGGCCCGTCGCCATGCCGGCAATGAGCGTTTCAGCTTCGGTTCGGGAAAGTTCGGCGATCTGGCCGCCTTTGCGAGCGCCATTGCCCTTGGTATTGCCGCTGTCGTGGTGGCGATCGAATCGGTCGAGCGCCTGTTCGTTCCGGTGGCGGTCAATTTTGGTGATGCGTTCATCGTGGCGGCGATCGGCTTTGGCGTGAACCTCGTTTCGGCTGCCATCCTGCATGAGCCGCATGAAGAGGGTCATGCTCACGACCATGGCCATGACCATGACCACGACCACAACATACGTGCAGCCTATGTGCATGTCCTTGCTGATGCCGCAACCAGCGCCCTTGCGCTTCTTGCCCTGGGGGCCGGCTATCTTTGGCACCTACATGCCCTTGACCCCGTCGTCGGCATTATCGGTGCGGTGGTGATTGGCTCCTGGGCCTATGGCCTTATCCGGGATGCCGGTCTCGTCCTTCTCGACGCCGCCGATGATCCGCAACTGGCCGGGCATATTCGCGCGCTGCTCGAGGACGAGATGGGCGCGCGGGTGGCGGACCTTCATGTGTGGCGCCTTGGTCCTGGTCATAAAGGGCTCATTGTTTCGCTGGTGGCACCCGGTCAGGTGACGGCGGAGGAGATCAAGGCCACGCTGCGCACCCGCTTTGCCAGCCTCAGTCACGTCACCATCGAAATCGCGGTGTGCGCTGACTGCGCCACCTGAAGGTTCGCGCCGCTCTTGGTCTGTTGCGCCTTGCGCTGGGCCCTCAGCAGGCGCCTGCCGGGGCAGACTAGGTTTGCACCAATCCCGCCACCCGCTTTCCTGTCCGCAGCTGCGCTGTCCCTAAAGCTTGCCCTGCAAAGCCGAAAAAGGCCCGCGTTTGGCTGCGTGCTGTTAAGTCCGCCTTCGCAGTCTCACGTCAGGCTCATATCTTCGTAAAAACAGAACGATATAGATCAAACTATCTATTTTATTAAATATCGTCTGGAGGCTACACCCGCGCCGCAACGCGAGGGTGCTTTCATGCGCGACGGACTGATCTGGTTTTTTGCGGCAGGCCAGCTTGCTCTGGCACTGCTTGGACTGATGCCCGATTCTCTCTTGTCAGATCCGCAAGCCGTGGCGCGCAGCGCGCGCGATGCCGCGCTGCTTTGCCTTATCCTGGGGGTTGCAGCTCTTAGCTTTGTACTTCTGAAGGGCAGCGTCCGGACCCCGATGGGCAATGGCTTTGCCGGTCTGCAATTTGATGCACTGTCATCCTCGATCGAAGTTCTCGTCGCCTTTATCGGTGTGATTGTGGTTGACTTCAGCCGAAATTATCTGGACGGGGATCCACGTCACAGCGCATTTCTGAAGCGCCTGTGCCTTACGCTCGCAGCGGTCCTGCATCTGATCGTCGCGGCAGACCTGCCACAGTTTGCGCTCGCCTGGATCGCCACCAGCCTCTGTCTGCATCGGCTGCTCGTGTTCTATGGTGAGCGTCAGCCTGCGATCCTCGCTGCGCGCAAGAAATTTGTGGTCGCGCGGCTCAGCGATGTGTCTTTGGCCTCAGCCTTTCTCATCCTTGCGCACTGTTTTGGAACCACAGATATCGCCCACATCCTCTCTGCTGCCAGACGGCTTCCTCGCGACGCGGGCAGTGGCGGGCTCACCCTGGCGGCGCTGCTGCTTGGTCTGGCCGCGCTCCTCAAATCGGCACAATTTCCGATGCATGGCTGGCTCCTCGAGGTGATGGAAACACCAACGCCGGTGTCGGCACTGCTCCATGCCGGCATCATCAATGCCGGCGGCTTTCTGGTGCTGCGTTTTGCGCCGGTCTTTTCGCACGCGGCTGGCGCGCTTGATCTGCTGCTGCTCGTAGGAGGCATCACAGCGCTCTTCGGCGGTCTCGTCATGCTCACCCAGACCTCGATCAAGGTGTCACTGGCCTATTCGACCATCGGCCAGATGGGTTTCATGATGCTTGAATGCGGACTTGGAGCCTTTGCTGCCGCGTGGATCCATATCATCGGCCATTCGCTCTACAAGGCCCATGCCTTTCTCAGCACCGGCAGTGGTGCGACGCCCGCAGGAGGCCGTGTGGAAACCGGCCCGCAGCGCGCACCGACACCTCTTGCCCATGGGGCAGCGCTCAGCCTTGGTCTTGTCATCGTGGTCAGCACCGGGGCGCTCTTTGACTTCTCGCCGGCACGGGCGCCTGGCCTGCTGATCATCGCCAGCATTGCGGTTCTCAGCCTGACCCATCTTTTCAGCTCGGCGGCGCCCTCCTTCTCGCCGAGGCTCATTGTGCAACTGGCCATCCGTGCTGTCGTCGTCGCCCTAGCCGTATTCGCGCTGGAAGCCCTGGCTGCGCATCTGCTGCGGCCGACGCTAACACCCTACCTGCCGCTCAGAGGTCCGGTCGAAGCGGTGGTGGCCGGACTGATACTGGTTGGCTTTGTCACGGTCCTCGTCCTCCAGAACAGTGCCATTGAAGCACCGCGTGTCCATGCGCTTCAGGCCCTTTATGTCCACCTCGCCAACGGGCTCTACGTCAACACGCTGGCCAATCGCTGGGCGATCACGCTGTGGCCAGGTTCCGTGCCACCGCCTCGGATCAATACCCCAAACCTCCCTTAATCGCGCTCCGGAGATAGAGCATGACACTCGCCTTGAAGCCGACAAAGCGTTCCACCGCCTCAACCGACAGCTGCACGCTCTTGCCAGAGGCCTTTCGCGCTGTCGTCGCACGGGCCTGCCTGCGAATTGCGCCGCTCTGGCCTTTGGACAGCTTCGTTGCCGTCAATCCCTTCCTTGGCCTCAGCGATCTTACCTTCGATATGGCGTGCGCCCGCATGCAACGCCTCGCCAAGTGCCAGATGCTGATGCCGCGTGCCTTTTACCGTGAGGCTTTGAGCAAGAAGCACATACTCGACGCCGATCTGGAAACGGCGCTTCAGATCTTTTGTGCCGACGGGCGCACGACGATGGATCTGGCCGCATTCAGGCTCGCCTTGGCACGGGAGCATCCGGCAAATGACCGCACGCCGGTGGCGGTTGCGACCATCGCTGAAACGCTTGACCACCTTGCCGGCGGCAATCGGCAGGTCTCGCGCACCGCTTTCATGATCGATGAAATCTCCAAATGGTGCGCCGGCTATTTCGATCAGGGTCAGGCGTTGTGGCCTTCGCCGTGGCGGCATCTGCCCCTGTATCAGGCCTGGCGGCAAGCTGCCGCCTTCGACCGCAATCCTGAGACCATGGGGATCAAAGGGTTCCGCCGCGCCATTGCCGCGCTGCCAGCAGACCCCCTTGTCGCCATCCAGGTGGTGCTCGAAGCGCTGGGCATTCCCGAAACGGCCTACGAAGACTATCTGCATCGCGCCCTCCTCGATATCGGTGGCTGGGCGGGCTATGCGCGCTATCGCGTCTGGAGGAGCGAACTTGACGGCCGCAACGACGATACACTGATTGAGCTTCTCGCCATCCGTGTGGTGTGGGGTTATGCGCTTTATCTCGAACACAGCGATACGCTTTTCCGTACCACCTGGCAGGACGCCATGGCAGCAGCCCGACGCCTGGCCACTGGGGACACGCCGGCTCAAGACAGTGATCTGCTCATCGATCTGATCTTGCAGGAGGCCTACGAGCACGCCTACCAGCGCGAGCTCATCGCAGCCTTCAGACTGGCCTGTCCGCCCGCACAGCAGGCCGCAGAGCCAAGGCCAGCGCTGCAGGCAGCGTTCTGCATCGATGTGCGCTCGGAGCCCTTCCGGCGGGCTCTCGAAACCATCCTGCCGCAAGTTCACACCATCGGCTTTGCTGGTTTTTTCGGGGTTCCCATGGCCTGGCAGCCTCTGGGACAGGGCGCGGGCGAGGCGCAATGCCCGGTCCTCCTGAAACCGCTCTTCACCATTGGGGAGGCGTTGACGCATGCCGGCGTTACCGAACAGCGCCAGCTGCTGCGGCGTCTGTCGCTGAAAGCACGGCTCAAGGAAAGCTGGATAAGCTTCAAGCGTTCCGCGGTGTCCTGTTTTACCTATGTCGAAAGTGCGGGATTTCTTGCCGCTGCCGCGCTGATTTGCGACGGCGCTGCGCGCAGGCGACCGAATGCTGGCCTGACGGCCAAGGCGGGGGCGCGGCTGCGGCCAAGCCTTGCCCCGGCCGCCGGCAATCCAGCCATCACCGGGATAGCTCCTGGTGCGCGCCTTGATCTGTCCGAGGGCATGCTGCGGGCGATGTCACTGACAAAGGGCTTCGCCCCGCTCGTGCTGCTTGTCGGTCACGGCAGTACCACGGTGAACAATCCGCACGCGGCAGGACTGCAATGCGGTGCCTGTGGTGGACACAATGGTGCCGTGAACGCGCGCGTCGCTGCCGCACTTCTGAATGATAGGGAGGTCAGGCAGGGGCTTGCCGCAAGAGGAATTGAAATACCCGCCGATACCTCGTTCGTGGCAGCCCTGCATGACACGACGACCGACGCGGTCACGCTCTTTGATCTCGATGAGCTTGGCCCTGTGCAGCGCGCCCGCGTGGCTGATTTGCGCCAGCCACTCGCCAAGGCGTCTTCCCTGACGCGCCATGAACGCGCCTTCGCTTTGGGACTGCCTCTTGACGATGACCTTGGTACGTCCTTCGACCGGCGCAGCCGCGACTGGTCACAGGTGCGGCCGGAATGGGGCCTTGCTGGCAACGCTGCATTCATCGCGGCACCCCGTGGACGAAGCCATTGCCTTGATCTCGGCGGACGGGCCTTTCTGCACAGCTATGCATGGCAAAGCGATCCGGATTTCAAGATTCTCGAGCAGATCATGACGGCGCCCATGATCGTGGCGAGCTGGATCAACCTGCAATATTACGGCTCGGTGGTGAACAATCGCAGCTTTGGCAGCGGCAACAAGGTGCTGCACAATATTGTCGGCGGACTTGGTGTCCTCGAAGGCAATGCCGGCGATCTAAGGACAGGACTGCCCGCACAGTCCCTCCATGACGGCAAGGTCCTCGTGCACAAGCCCCTGCGTCTGAGCGTCATCATTGAAGCGCCTGTGGATGCCATCAACAGGGTTATCGCCAAACATGAAAGCGTCCGCCAGCTGACGGACAATCGCTGGCTGCATCTGTTTGCGCTTGGTGAGGATGGCAGGATCCGGCATCGTTATCTGGGAGCCGGACAATGGCAGAGCCTGCCTTGAGCGGTCTTCGCCATATCGAGCGCCTTGAGGCTGAGGCGATCTGCATTCTGCGCGAGGCGGTGGCGGAAGCCAGAAACCCGGTGATGCTGTTTTCCGCAGGTAAGGATTCCACCGTACTGGCCCAGCTTGCGGTGCGGGCCTTCTATCCGTGAAGGCCGTCTTTTCCGCTTCTGCATATCGATTCGACATGGGAATTTTCCGGGCTGCTGGCCTTTCGTGACGCCTTTGCGCGCGACCATGGGTTTTCGCTCATCGTGCACGCCAATGAAGAGGCGCGCGCAGAAGGCTTGAATCCTTTCGATCAGAGTGAGCTTTACACCACGCGCATGCGCACCGAGCCGCTCAAGGCGGCGCTGGATGCCGGCCGCTATGACGTTGTCTTTGGAGGGGCGCGCCGTGATGAGGAAAAATCACGGGCAAAGGAGCGGGTGATTTCGGTGCGGGGGACGGCCCATTCTTGGGAGCCCCGCGCACAGCGACCGGAGTTGTGGTCGCTCTAAAATACGCGTCTGGCCAGAGGGCAGACGGCGCGGGTCTTTCCTTTCTCCAACTGGACCGAAGAGGACATCCTGTCCTATGCGCTGCTGCGCGACATCTCCCTTGCGCCGCTCTATTGCGCCAAATCCCGGCCGGTAGTGGAGCGCAGGGGCACCCTCATCGTGGTCGATGATCCGGCGCGCATGCGTTTTCGGCCTGAAGAGGACCTTCAGATGCGATGTGTGCGCTTTCGCACCCTCGGCTGCTGGCCGGTGACGGGCGCCATTGCATCAAGTGCCGCAACGCTTTGCGAGATCGTCGCGGAGACATTGCTCGCGGCTACATCCGAACGTCAGGGGCGAATCAGCGATGGCGAGGATGGTGGCTCGCTCGAGCAGAAAAAGCGCGAGGGCTATTTCTGATCGGCGGGCTTGCTGTGGAGACGGTGTGAGGCGCCTGAACACCCAAGCTGCTTTTTCCTGAACTGGCGTTTCAGGTTTCGCTGGCGACAAAATGCAGCGCCTGGCGCGCCAGACGCAGGGAATGGTGGCGCTTGAGTGGACTTGAGAGATAGCGATGGACCGCTGCGAGCCAGAGTGCAGCCCAGGGCGCCTCGACCGACTGAGCAAGCTCGCTCTGGAGCGCAAAGAGCACCTTGAGGCGATGGCAGGCGACGATGGGTTCGGCGATGCCATGATCGTAAAGGCTGTCGAGTTGTGTCGACAGGAAGGTAACGCTGTCCGCGACCTGCCAGTTCGAGCTGCGCTCATGGCTGACATACTTGCAGTTGCGGGCCACGAACAGGCCGTGCTGGAGTAGGGCGCTTGGCCACAGCGCCGGCGTTTCGGTGCAGAGCTGGCGCGCCGCGTTGGCAAAGGTCAGCGCATGCGTGAAATCAAGCCAGCTGACATTGTCGGCCAAGGGGCCGTCATTAGCCTCGTCGAATGACAGGTCGAAGTGTAGCAGGTAGCGCGCGAGATCGAACGGGTTGCGGAATTTCTCACGCGTTTGGAGGTTACACGTGACGGAGTACGCCTTTTGGCGTTTACCAACCCGGGGAAGACTTCTTCAGAAAGTGAGCGGCGATCATTTGCATTGGGTCAGATCGTCAATCGTGAGCTGAAAAAGCACTTACTACTCGGCATTAAGGTTTACGGACTGGGTGACATAATGCCCCTCGCCCC
>JAJZGY010000118.1 GCA_021804785.1 Pseudomonadota bacterium
GGGTGACTTTTTGCTGGGCCAAAAGCATATGACGCCGCCAGCCGTGCGGCATCGTCCAGCTCATCATAATGAAAGGCGTTCCGCGGACGGGCAAAGGCCGGGTCCAGGAGCCCTGCGTCACGGATTCCTTCCAAACCGCCGAACCGCGTCGACTGAAATAGTCCAGCGCGAAGCGTGGCCTGCGTGACTGATAAGCCTCACCGACGACCCCGGAAGCTCCTGCGCCACATCGGCACTGGCTTCTGCCTTGCTGCGGTGGCAAAGGACCGGCTTGCGTGCACAGGATGGTCCCACGATGCCAGGCGTTCACAGCAACGGCGATGCGCGCTGTGCGAGATACCATGACGATCGCAGCGGAGGTGGCGCTTTGGGCTGATGCAGGCAGCATGCAAGCCGATGGAAGCAGTGTTCCGTGCGGCGAGCGTCCTGCCCTCAGCTCCGGAATTTCGCGACTGCTGCGGAATCAAAATATTCGTCGAGCCGGGTGATCCGTCCGTTCTCCACCAGGCAGACGATGCAGGCGTCAAGTTCCACCGTCTGCCCATCTTTGGCCTTCACGCCCCGTAATGTGTGCTGGTGGACAAAGCCGCCAGGAAAGACTTGAAGGCGGCGCGCATCATATTTGCGCTGGGGAATGCGCTGGACGAAGCCCTTGAGGGTTTCAACATTGTCCCTTGGCGTCTGTTCAATGCCATCGGTATTATGCCAGATCTTGGCATCGGGAGCATAGAAGCGCTCAAGGGCCGCGATGTCTCCATTCTCAACGGCATCGAAGAAACTCTTGGCCAGCGCACGTATGGCATCACTCATAGCTTTCTCCCGCAAGGAACCTGCAGACGCTATCGCTTAGAACTCTAACTGTCTACAACAGTGGGAACACGGCTCCCGCGATATGTGCAGGCTTCTGGGTTGTTTGAACCTGGCGCAGAAGGCGGGTTCACCAGATCCGGTAGGGTGCATGGCAAAGCACGTTCCTGCCTGACAGAGCGGCTCCTTATTGCTCTCTGCTTTGCAGGGCGCGGGCGAGCATTACGGTGCGTGCACCGATGCTCTCGGCGAGGGTCTGGCTGGCTGGGTTGGCGAGACGGCCCATGGCATCGAAGGCTTCATTGGCGCGTGGCACAGCCAGTTGCTCCGCGGTCACGAGCACCCCCATGCCGCTCAGGATCTGGCGGACATGGGCAAGCCCGCGCACGCCGCCCCAGTTGCCTGGTGATGCAGAGAGGATACCCGCCACCTTGTTGCGAAAGGCCGTAAGTGAAAGCGCCGTTTCATTCGAATTCGGAAGTGGTCGGGAAAGCCAGTCGAGCGCGTTCTTGAGTGCAGCCGGCAGCGAGCCATTATATTCGGGGGCGGCAATCAGGTAGCCGGCGGTGTCGCTGCAGAGCTCTCTGAGTGCGCGCGCCCCCTCCGGCATACCAAGTTCCTCCTCGGCATCTGCATCATAGAGTGGAAGCTTGAAATCGCCGAGGATGATGCGGCGGACCGTGGCCCCGGCGTTTTCGGCACCACGGGCAGCCTGCTCGACCAGAAGACGGTTATAGGAACCGCGGCGCAACGAGCCGGAAAGGGCAACGAGCGTGAGGCTCATGACTCTTTGAGCCACGCTGTTCCGGCCCAGTCTGCGGCAAGGCCACCGCCTTCGGGCACCGGCACCTCGCGGATGCGCTCTGGCACGTCATCGAACTCCAGGCGGAGTGCTTTACACATCACCGCATGTGTATTGTAGCACAGTGCGTGATAGCTGAGTTCGAGGATGTCCTCGTCGGACATCAGCTTCTGCAGTGCCGCAAAGGTCGCGTCACTGACCCTGCCGCGTTCAAGAACAAGTGCGTCCGTATAGGCCAGAACCGCCCGCTCCAGTGGCGAATAGACTTCGGCAACATTCCAGTTGGGAATTGCAGTGATTTTGTCCTCTGCAAGACCCTGTCGGCGTGCGGCTTTGCAGTGTTGCGAAAAGACAAACTGGCTCCCCACGGTGTAGCCGACGCGCAGCAAGGCGAGCTCACGTAGCCGGGTGTCGAGCTTGCTGACGCAGGTGTCACTGAACATGCCGAACATGCCAAATTGCGCAACGGCGTGGTCGAACACCGGCGGGACGAGGGCGAAGACCGTCCACCAGTTGCCAGGAGTGCCGGTGGCCGTGCCGGGCTCCTTGACCGGATCACGACTGCCGAACAGCTTCTCATACTGTTTCTTGACGCTGGGTGATGCATCCTCAAGTCCCACCTGACGTAGCCTGGGCATAGCTATCTCCTCCAATTTTTTGCGCTGCGGCGTGGATCAGAAAATTACTTAGGATCCTATCTAGTACAAACCGCGCTCCTGGTGCTAGTATCTTGCGCAGGAACCGAGGGAGGAATGCTATGCCGGTGCCCGAAAACAAGGTCTTTCAACTCCAGGGGATCAATCATCTAGCCTTGGTTTGCAAGGACATGGCCCGCACGGTCGATTTTTACAGCAATGTGCTTGGTATGCCGCTCATCAAGACGCTCGATCTTCCGCGTGGCCTCGGGCAGCATTTTTTCTTTGATATCGGCAATGGAGATGCGCTCGCGTTTTTCTGGTTTCCGAATGCCGCCAAAGCGGCACCAGGCATCTCGTCGGCCGCGGCTTTGCCGGGAGAAGGCAATATCGCCTCCGGTCATGGTTCGATGAACCATGTTGCCTTCAATGTCCCGGCGGAGCGGTTTGATGAATATTATCAGAAGCTGCAGGCGCGGGGCGTGCGCGTTAGCCAGATCATGAATCACGACGAATCGGATAGTCAGGTCAGTGCGACCGTCTCTCCCTCGACCTTCGTGCGCTCCTTCTATTTCTTCGATCCGGACGGGATCTGCCTCGAATTTGCCTGCTGGACGCGTGTCCTTGATCCCAAAGTCGATGTTCGTCATGAGCCTGTCGACGCAAGCGGCAAGAAGCGCGCAGTTGTGCTGGAGCCGGCCGAGTAGAGAGCCAGAATCGGGCCGTGCTTGGGGTCAGGCCAAATCCTGGGGCAGGTTTTCCTGCCTCAGGGCATGGAACAGCCAGTGGCAAAACAAACGTATCGGCTCCGAGGAGATGGCTTCCTTTTGGTAGACGAGCCAATAGGCGATTTTGCTGGTCACGCGGAGCTTGAAGGGTTCGACGAGTAGTCCCGTCTCGAGATAATGATTGACGAGGGGGGTGCGCCCGATCACGACACCGATGCCTTCCACAGCAGCGGCGGTGGCAAGCTGAATTGTATCAAATTTGAGCCCCCGATCAGGATCGATGTGCCTGATATTGGCGCCGGCGGCGTCAGCTGCGGCAATCCATTCGGGCCAGCCCTCGGGGCGCCGCGACACAATGAGCAGCGGATGATGCGCAAGATCTGCGGGCGTACGTAGAGCCTTGGGGCCTCGCAGAAGATGGGGAGCGCAGGCCGGAAACATGTCTTCATGGGTGAGCTTTTTAGCCACCAGACCCGGCCAGGCGTGATCATCAGCGCCTACCCTGATGGCGACGTCAGCGGTGCTGCGGACAAGACCGGTCGGAAAGCCGAGATCTCCAACGGTATTGACCTCCACCTCGATGCCAGGATTGTGGGCATAAAAGTCCGTCAGGCGTGGAACGAGCCAGCAACTGGCAAAGCTCGGAAGGCTGTGGACGCGAATGACCTTCTCCGGTGTCTGGCTTTCCACCATGCGCACGGCGGCGAAGATCTTGTCGAAGGCCTCCGCAACATGTTGATGGAATTCGCGCCCAGCCTTGGTCAGCATCGCGCCGCCTGCGGTGGTCAGAACAAGTTCGACGCCCAGATGCTTCTCCAGCTGGCGGATCTGATGGTGCACTGCGGCTGGCGTCACGTTCAGCTGCTCAGAAGCCTTGCGGATATTGCCTTCGTGGCCAAAGGCCACGAAGGCTCTTAGTGCAGTCAGAGGGGGTAGGCGGCGCATTGGCGTCTCCCTGACTTCAATCCCCGTCTATTGCACTGCAATAAGGACGCCAACAGAATTTCCTTAGGGTTCAAACTTTTTTGGTTTGCTGCCGGAATGTTAAAAGCCATACCATTTTATTAAGTGCGTTGGAATGGCGGCGTTCACACGTCGTGACACCAAGCGTGCGTCTTGAGGGAGTAATTTACAGGGGGCGTAGCTGCAATGACGGCGAGATCAACTTGGTTGACCGGTACCATTTTGGGCGCATTGGTCCTTTCGGGCACAGCGCAGGCACAGACGGGGAGCACCCAATCGAACAGAACGACGCAGATCGCTAAAGCAAATAATCATCAGATCGAGACCGTGATGGTCACAGCGGAGATGCGCCGCGAATCGATCCAGACGACGCCGGTCACAGTGACGGCGGTCAGCGCGTCGCAAATTTCCAAGATGTTTGTGCACAATTTGGCCGATCTCGATCATGTCGCCCCGGACTTCCTGATCGAGGGCGTGGGCGCGATCCATCGTAACGCGGCGGTGATCTATTCGCGCGGTGTTGGCTACGAAGGGGTTGATCTTGGTCAGGATCCGGCCGTGGCCATCTCAGTGGACGGCGTTTTCGAACCCAGTAATGTGGGCGCTCTGTCGAACATGCTGGATGTCGCCAACATTCAGATCCTGCAAGGCCCCCAAGGTACACTCTGGGGCAAGAACACCATCGCCGGCGTGATCAACGTCACCACCAAGAAACCAGGATCGGTTTTTGGGATTGAGGGTTCGGCACGCTATGGCAGCTATGGTCGGCAGGATTACTTCATGGCTGTCAATCTGCCGATCGACAGTACTCTTGCCGCTCGCATTGCTTTCTCGAGCCAGTATTCGGATGGACCCTACAAGAACGCCTATCAACCACCGCCCGGTCAGCCGCCAGTACCCAGGCGTCTGGGCGGCGACAATATCAAAACGGTGCGAGGCACGCTTGTCTGGACGCCTATTCCCAGGCTCAGCTTCAATCTTATGGCGAGCTATACCCATGATCGCAGCCCGTCGGTTGGTGGCCAGAACGGTTCGGTGCCTACTGATGTCCTCACTTTCTTCGGCTATCCCGGCTGGGATTATCGTACCCCGGGCCTTCCTTATCCGCTGGGGCCGAACAAACCCTTCGTCGTCTATCGCAATTTTCCGAGCGGCGATTACGAGGATGATACCTTTATCGCTCTGAACACCCGCTACCGCGCACGTGATTTCGATATCGTCTCCGTCACCGGCTATGTCCGTAACTGGAACTACAGCTATAACGACTACGACAATACTGAACTCAACTTCTTCCAATCGACCTTTGGCTTGCACAGCAAGCAATTGTCCGAAGAACTGCGCCTTGAGTCCAATACGCAAGGACCACTGAAATGGGTTGCTGGCGCGATGTACTCGACCCGCAGGTGGGATGGCACGCAGCTTTTCTATTCGATGTTCCCCACGCTCAACAATCACATCGATTATTCGCGCCAGCACGATAAGTCCTGGGCAGTGTTCGGGCAGGCGACCTACGCCATCACCTCAAAACTCAACCTCACCGGTGGCGTGCGTTATACCTCGGAGATGAAAGATATCTTCCGCATCCCGTCGCATGACAGGGCGCTGCCGACGCCGGCACCTTTTTACTTCTCGAAAACATGGACCAACGCCACCTACCACGCCAGCCTGAGCTACAAGATCAACTCGACCAAGATGGTCTATGTCAGCTATTCGACAGGTTTCGTTTCAGGTGGGTTCAATACGCGCGTCGATACCGCCTTCCTAACCGGTCAGCCCTATTCTCCGGAAACCGTCAGTGCGTGGGAAGCGGGCTTGCGTTCGGACTGGTTCCATAATCACCTGCGCGCAAATTTGACCGGCTTTATGAACAAGTATGACAATCTGCAGGTAGGAGCGTTCATCCCCGGTGGCGGATTGCAACAGGCCATCATCAACAATGCCCATGAACAGGCTGATGGCCTGGAAGCTGAATTGACCGCGCTTCCCTTTGGCAATCTGCTCCTCTCCGCCAATGTCGGCTGGCTCGACGCCAGTTATACAAGCTTC
>JAJZGY010000119.1 GCA_021804785.1 Pseudomonadota bacterium
CGCTGGCAAGCGTTACGACCGGGGCAGTCAAGGCTCTGCTCTCTCTGTAGGTGGGGTTCGGACGCCCAGGTCCGCGTGATCCACGGGCCCTGCGCCTGGAGCTGCCCCAGCCCAGCTAGGGGGCCAGACACCGTTCCATGCCCACAGATCGTGTGCCGGCTGCGTGCAGGACATGGGAGCCTGATGCCTCGTTTCTTGCCCAGATTCTGCTTCAGGCGCAGTATGGGTAGAGAGCATGCACACCAAAAAGACCGGATCCGCCATGATTGAGGTCAAACGAATCGGTACAGATCCGGTGCTGGAATTCGAGGTGGTGGTGCACGAGCCCGCAAGCCGGAGCCGCTATCACGTCACGCTGGAGCCCAGCCTGTGGCAACGCCTTGTGGCCGGGAGGTTTCCCCCCGAACGTGTCCTTCAGGCCGCCTTCGCGTTTCTTCTTGATCGAGAACCAAAGGAGGCGATCCTGGCGTGCTTTGACCTGTCCGTAGTCAGCCGGTATTTCCCGGAATTTGAGCGTGAGCTGCCACGCTATCTCGCAGGTTCCTGAGGCTTGACGAATCCCGGTCGGGTTTGCGCTCTGGGGGCTCGCGTGAGTAGATCCTCAAGCCCGGGTCCAGGTCTTGCGTCTCAGGCCTTCGCATAGTCCGCACGCAGGCGGATTTTGTCGATCTTTCCCGTGGGTGCCAGGGGCATCTCCTTGACCTGGATGACCTGGTCCGGAATCCACCAGTCAGCGACTTTACCACGAAGCGCGCGCAGCAGAGTCTCCTCATCCAGGGTACGGTTCTTTTGTGGTTCGACCACAAGAAGCGGACGCTCGCCCCACTTAAGATCCATCTTGCCGATGACCGCCACCAGACCGACCCCCGGCAACCCCCCGATCACGGCCTCGATTTCCGCCGGATTGATCCACTCGCCTCCCGATTTGATAAGATCCTTTGAACGTCCACAGATGCTGAGATTGCCCTGATCGTCAATGCTGGCCAAGTCCCCGGTGTCGAAGTAACCCTCCTTGTCGAGTACATCGACGTCGGACCTGAAGTAGCGATCCACCACGCTTGCGCCCTTGACCTTGAGGTGTCCCATCACGTTGCGCTGCTGCGGCAGGGATGTGCCATTTGCATCCGTGAGCTTTAGGTCGAGGCCAAGTGGGGGACGGCCCGAGGCAATAGCCGGTCCTTTCCCGCGCGCGGGCGAGATCGTGCCCAGCGGGGAAAGCTCGGTCATGCCCCAGCTGGTCTGTACCCGTGCCTTGAGACGATCCTGCATGCGCTGGAGGACCACCTCCGGGCACGATGAACCGCCAATGAGAACACGCTCAAGCGTTGGTACGTCTCCGCCTTCGGCATCGAGATAGTCGAGCACGCCCTGCCAAACGGTGTGGACGCCGGCGGCGATGGTGATGCCTTCCTCACGGATAAGTTTGGTCAGATGGGCTCCGTCGAGCGCACGGCCCGGCAGGACGAGTTTGGCTCCGACTGCCGGTGCTGCAAACGGAAATGCCCAGGCGTTGGCATGAAACATGGGCACGGCGAGCAGGATGCTGTCGGCGCTGGTGAGTGCCACCGCGTCGGCCTGCAACGAGCGCAACGTGTGCAGATAGTTGGAGCGATGGGTGTAGAGTACCCCCTTGGGGTGTCCTGTGGTGCCGGAGGTGTAGCAAAGTCCCGCAGGGGTATTCTCATCAAATCCGCCCCACTCGCTCGCTTTGCCATGGCTGTGAAGAAGGGCTTCGTAGTTCCAGTAACGCCGCTTTGGGTCCGGAGCTGTGTTCAAGGATGGGGGCGTATCGAGCACAATAACATGCTCGACGGTTGGGCAGTGAGGTGCCATTTGTGCCCACAGGGGCATAAGATCAGCGGCAACAGCGATTGCCCGATCCTCCGCTTCGCAGAGCATCGCAGTCAGATGGGCGGGTGTCAGCCGGGGATTGAGGGTGTGGCATACGAGGCCCATGCCCATGGTTCCGAAGTACATCTCCAGATGATGCTGGGTGTTCCAGGCGAGCGTTCCAACCCGATCTCCAGCACTGAGGCCGACCGCAGCCAGCGCACCTGAGAGAAGATTACTGCGTTGCCGCAGCTCCGCGTAACTAATGTGCCCAGAACTGGCGGTGACAACCTGCTGCTGACTGCACCACTTTGCGGCGTGATCAAGAAGCTTATCAACGGTGAGAGAATAAAGCTGCATGTTCCTGCTTGGTGCTCGGGGAAAGGGGCAAGCGGCCGCTGACCTGTTGTCGGTCAGCGGCTCTGCTGGCATTTTGCTCAGAACAGTTTCGTCACACGAATGCCGAACTGACGCGGTGGGCCAGCGTAGAGACCACCGGAGTTGTTGGAGGCAACGTACATGTCGTTGGTGATGTTGTTCCCATAGAGTGTGACGAGCCAGCTTCCGGTCTGATATTCGAGCTGGGCACCAAGCAGATTGCGCGCTCCCAGGCGGTCTCCGACCGCTGGATTGTCGAAGATCGAGGACCATTGCTGGGCTACATGCGCGAAGCTGAGACGCGGTGTCAGCGAGTTGCCGTTACCTAGTTTGAACTCGTACTGGACTCCAAAATTATAGGTCAAGCTCGGTGCGTAGGTAATCGGGTGGCCCTTGACATTGACGCAGTAGGGATCGGTACCACCGGTCCGGGGATTGCAGGTGCCGGTAGCCAGAAGGTTATAGCGTGGGTCCACCGCCCAGAAGCTTGCGAGCGAGCTTTTGAGCAAGCCGAGGCTCGCCGTGAAGGACAACCTGCCAAACGATGCCTGCGCCTCTCCTTCGAGGCCGTACATCGTCGTGGTGGTAGGCAGATTGATTTCGTAGGTCTGGATCGGAACCCTGGGATCGGACAGAGTGACCTGGAAGTGATTGTAATTGGTGTAGAAGGTGTCGAGTTCGGTGCGCAGATGTCCCTGGAACCAGGAGGCACTTTTCCAGCCCATTTCGTAATCGGTATCGGTCACCTTGCCGAATGGGGCCGGGCCACCGGCTGCCGACGTGAAGGTGTTCAGGCCGCCACCGGTGTAGCCGGTCGCGACAAAGGCATAAAGAAAGTTGTTCTTGTTGACGGTCCAGTCGAGAGCCGTCTTATAGGTGATGTAGGATGATTTCTGGGTCTGATTGTCGAGATAGGGTGTCGGCGACAGGGTTGTCACCCCGAAGCCATTGCCGTAGCTCCACAGGTCGACGTTGTTGTGAGAGCGGGTCTCGGTCCAGCGTCCGCCCAAGGATGCGGAAAAGCCATCTCCAAGCTTGACGTCGACCTGACCAAATCCGGCGAGGTCGAGATTGGTTGTTTTGCCCTGGATGGTCCACGATGTGTATTGATAAAGATTGCCCAGATTTGGGGTGGGTCCACCTGGAAAGCGTGGCCCGACTGCGATCCAGAACTGGTAGGGAGGACGCCAAGTGTAATCGTTTTCCTGCGCATAAAGACCGCCGACCCAGGTCACCTGCTGGTGGCTTGGCGAAATAAGATCAAGTTCTTCTGAGTAGAGCGTTTCATCAACCGAGTCGTAGAACGTCCAGTTGCTGGTGCTTCCAAAATAGGGGAAGTCGCCGGGGTTTCCATAATCAGTGCCGTCAAGATCAGCCCGCCACATGGTGTTTCCGACATTGTAATCGGAGATGGATTCCAGCTTTGTACCGCCCGCAAAAGTGTACGTGGCATTGAGGATCGCCCGCTGTTCACGGTCGAGGCGCTGCTGCGGCGCATTGGCCGTGACATCGAAGAGATTACTGTTGTGGTAGGGATTGGGAAAACCGTAAGGCGCAACCGGGGCACCCACCGGCAGAAGCTGTGAATAGGGCACCGCGGGAGCCGCTCCGAAATCCTGGTAGAGCGCGTCATATTTGAGGTTTATGGTCAGAGACCTGAGGGGGCGCCAAAGGATGGTGATGCGGCCTGCCCCTTCCTTGAGGTTGCCAGGATTGTAGCCGGGCTTGCAGTTGGCATACTGGTAATGCGGGCAATTATCTGCAGGCGAGCGGTCGATGATCGTGTAAAAGCTGTTGCGTCTTTCGCCAAATCCGGCAATGCGGACAGCAAGATTTTCGGTGATGGGAATATCGACTGCGCCCTGAAGCTGAACCTCATCGTAATTGCCATACTGAAGCTGCCCGTAACCGTGATAGCCGCCGCCAAGCGTAGGGTTGTTCGTTGTCACGAATACCGCACCGCCAGTAGCATTTTGACCGACAAAGGTGCCTTGCGGTCCGCGATATACCTGGACGCTTTTGATGTCGTAGAAGGGCTCGGCGGTCATGTAGCCAGGGAACGTCGCCGCGCCGTCGCGATAGGTAACAACGCCAACTGGCGTTTGCGTATTGTGCTCGCCTTTGCCGATGCCGCGGATATCGAAATCGATGCCCTGTCCCAGATCATTTACGGTAACATTGGGAGCGATGAACTGCAGTGAATTGACGTTGACCACGTCCCGGTCCTGCAGCTGCCGACTGTTGAGGACTGTAGCGGTGACGGCAGTTGTCATCAGGTTTTCGGTGCGTCGCTCGGCGGTGATCACCACTTCCTCAATGGGTCTTTTGGCACCCAAGTTTGCCTGGTGATTGACGCTTGTGGCTGCCGACTGTGCGAAAGCCGCACCGCTGCCGACCAGTGCCAAGACTGATACAGATAGACCCAGCCCGAATTTCATTGCTTCCTCCCCATACGCCCGCAGGCGATCACGCGCGCTCTTCGGCACGCGACGGGCGAACGCTGTCAGATGTTGATCTTGCTGTCAATATTCGTTCACATGTGTATGAATATCATGCGCCGGCCCCGTTCCTGGCTCCTGAGGTCTCGGCCGCGGTGCAGTCGCGCACAAAGATCGGCAGGCAAATCCTGGTTCGAACGGGGTTCAGCTGATGTTGGAAGTGCAATCGCAAAAATGAGGCAAAATGGATCGCGGGAGCCGAACTGTCTGGCCTCCGGGATTTACGTGACAGGGACGAAGGTGGGGTGCGGCGGTGCATGATTCTGATCACAGGACCATTGCGCTAGATCTGTCGAATTGAGGGCAGAGCGGAAGATGCTGCGCTGCAACCTCTTGCACTCCACATCTTATGGTGCGGACAAATTAGTCCAACTTGCGCAGAATGGGTTCGAAGTGACAGGCCAATTTGTCGCGCTGGGTGGTTCAAATCAATGGCTTGGGTTGCGTCGAGGGGCGGTTTTGAGCCTGTAGTTCCAACTAAAGCCCCTTTTCGGGAAGCGGCGAGACAGCTGTGATTCGCAGCATGTATCTGCGTCACACCACGATCCGGAAGAACGGCAAGGTGCATCGCTACTGGCGCCTGGTGTGCGTATTTCACAAATACGGGACAGCAGTTTCGCTAAATCCCGGACAGCGGGAGGGGTGGGTATCGGTCGCCGGGTTTCCTCAGGTTGGATTGGTGTCGCGGTTTTCCTCAGGGGTCACGAGGGGCTTGGCTTTTCGCTCTCGCATGCTTTCGCCTTCCAGAGTAATGCGGTGGGCGTTATGGACGATGCGGTCCAGGATGGCGTCAGCGCGCCGGTCTGGGAAATTCCCCGCGCACCGCCCTCGAAGAACTCGCGCGTATTCAATCGCACGACGTCACCTTGCTCACGCCAATCCATGGCCTTATCCGCTTGCATTGCGTCACCCAGCCTGATCCCGCTCAGGCCGCTCTGCTCGACCGTCTCGGCATCGTCCTGACCAAGCGAATGCGGATGAACGAGCCTTTACCCGCGCGCCAAGCCTGGACCTGTTCAACCCCAAAAAACAAAAATGTAGATCCTATGGGGCGCGCGGCGGGGGTGTGGCACTCTTCGGCGCTATTCACTTAACCAATGGAGCGCCGTATGTCGCAAGCATTTGACGCCAGCAAATCCCTCGCCAATCTGAAGCAGGATAGA
>JAJZGY010000120.1 GCA_021804785.1 Pseudomonadota bacterium
CATCATTATGCACGTTTTAAAGTTTAATACTGTGTTCTGAAGCCTATGGCCGGAGTCATTGCGAATGATTAGCGCCGCCCAGATGCGCGCAGCTCGGGCTCTAGCCGGGATTGACCAGCGCCAGCTCGCTGAAAAGGCCGGTCTTTCCGTTCCGACGATCCAGCGCATGGAAGCGAGTGAAGGGGTCATCCGCGGCAACGTCGATTCTCTGATCAAGATTGTCGAAGCTCTGGACGCCTTCGGTATAGAGCTGATCGCAGAGGGTACGGTCAGCCAGGGCAGTGGTCGCGGCGTGCGCCTGAAAGTGCGGGCCCGTACGGAGCCGCCGGCGGAACCTGACGGGACCGTGAAATAGGGCAAATGCGATGCCGATGTTTCTGCTGTTGTCTGGCATCGCTGCGCTGCTTCTCCTTGCGATTCTGGCAGTCGTCTTTTCCGGTTCGCGCTTCGCCACACGCCTTGTCTATGGTGCAGGGCTGCTGCTGTCGCTGGAACTTCTTGTCGTCGGTGGCCTGCATCTGCTTTGCGACGCTCCCCCCCTCGCGCTGAGCCTGCCCTTGGGTCTGCCCTGGATCGGGGCGCACTTCCGGCTTGATGCTCTCTCCGCGTTCTTTGTCGTCATTGTCAATCTGGGGGCTGCGGCCGCCTGTCTTTATGGACTTGGCTATGGGCAACATGCTGAGGAGCCCTCCCGTGTGCGCCCGTTCGTTCCGGCCTTTATTGCCGGCATGAACCTTGTTCTCCTCACTGCAGACGCTTTCACCTTTCTCCTGTCATGGGAGTTCATGTCGCTCGTCTCCTGGGCGCTTGTGGTTGTCGAGCATCGCGACCCGCGCACGGTCAGGGCAGGTTACACTTATGCCTTAATGGCAAGTTTGGGCACCTTTGCGCTGCTTCTAGCCTTTGGCCTGCTTGCCGGACCCAATGGCAGCTATGGCTTTGCGGCGATGCGTGCGGCGCAGGTGTCGCCTTCGGTAGGCGCTCTTGTTCTGGGGCTCGTTGTAATTGGCGCAGGCTCGAAGGCGGGCCTCGTGCCTTTGCATGTTTGGCTTCCCGAGGCTCATCCCGCAGCACCGAGCCATGTCTCGGCGCTGATGAGCGGGGTGATGACCAAGGTCGCGGTCTATGCGGTGATCCGCATCGTCTTTGACCTTCTGGGGACGCCGCATTGGTGGTGGGGAATCGTGCTCCTGGTACTCGGTGGAGCAAGTGCGCTAATGGGCGTCCTTTATGCCCTGTTCGAGTCCGACCAGAAGCGCGTCCTTGCCTACAGCTCGATCGAAAACATCGGCTTCATTTTCGTGGCCCTCGGACTTGCCTTGGCCTTTCGCGCTGACGGCTTTCAGGCTGCCGCCGCCCTTGCCCTTACCGCAGCGCTGTTCCACGCCTTCAATCACGCCATCCTCAAGGAGTTGCAGTTTTTCGGCGCCGGGGCAGTACAGCACGCAACAGGCACACGCGATATGGAACGGCTGGGCGGCCTCATTCACCGCATGCCGGTCACGGCGTTCTGCATTCTGATCGGGTGCGTGGGAATTGCAGCATTGCCACCTCTCAATGCGTTTGCATCGGAATGGCTGATCTTTCAGGCCATTCTCTTGAGCCCATCATTGCCCCAGTGGGGCCTGAAACTTCTTGTACCTGCGGTCGGGGCACTTCTGGCGCTGGCCGTCACTCTCGCGGCAGCGTGCTTCGTACGGTTTTTCGGAATGAGCTTTCTTGGCCGTCCGCGCTCCGAGGCCGCGAGCTGTGCAGAGGAAACCGACGGCTTTTCGCTTGCTGCGATGTTGCTTCTGGCGGGACTTGCGGTCGTTGGAGGGCTTCTGCCCGGGGTCGTGATCGATGCCCTCGGGCCGATCAGCACCAGTCTTGTTGGTCGCCACATGCCCGTGCAGGCCAGTCTGCCCTGGCTTTCCATCGTTCCGATTGCAGCCAGTCGGAGTTCTTATAACGGACTTCTTGTTTTCATCTTCATAGCGGCATCGTCCGGCATCGTTGCCAGCGCCATCCATGTCTTCGCCTCGCGCCGGATCCGGCGCGCGCCGATCTGGGATTGTGGCTATGCTGACACAAACCCGGCGCTGCAATATTCCGCAAGCAGCTTTTCCGAACCGATACGTCGCGTTTTTGGTCCCATCCTGTTTTTGGCACGCACCGAGGTTGAGATGCCACCGGTAGGAAGCGTGGCGCCGGCCAAGTTTAAGGTCCATCTCGAGGATCTGATCTGGCAGAGGCTCTATGTGCCTGTAACCGGGATCGTTATGACCATTGCGGATCGCCTCAATGTCTTTCAGTTTCTCACCATCCGCCGTTATCTGAGCCTCGTTTTTCTGGCGCTGGTGAGTCTCTTGCTGGTACTGGCACTATGGAGCTGATCCGCGATCTCGTCGTACAGGGCGCACAAATGCTCCTTGTGGTGCTGTTGGCCCCCCTGGTGACGGGTGTCGTACGCAAGCTCAAATCCCGGCTGCTGCGCCGTCAGGGCCCTTCGGTCCTGCAACCTTATCGTGACCTGCTGCGCCTGATCCGTAAGGATGTGGTTCTCGCTGACAATGCGTCATGGCTCTTTCGAAGCGCACCCTATCTGATTTTTTCTACCACCTGGGTTGCAGCTGCCCTGGTCCCTACTTTTGCCACGGGCCTGATGTTTAGCTGGTCGGCCGATCTCATTGCCATCGTCGCGCTTTTGGGCAGCGCCCGCTTCTTTCTTGCTCTTGCGGGCATGGACGTGGGCACGAGCTTTGGCGGGATTGGCTCCAGCCGTGAAATGATGATCGCAGCCCTGGCGGAGCCGGTGATGATCATGATTGTTTTTGTCCTCGCACTTCTCGCCGGCTCCACGCAGCTTTCCACCATTGCGGCTTACATGGTTTCACCTGCCGTGGGTCTGAGGGTCACTCTGGGTATGGCTTTCGTCTCACTTCTCATGGTGGGTATTGCCGAGACCGGGCGCATTCCAGTCGACAATCCGGCGACCCACCTCGAGCTTACGATGGTACATGAGGCCATGGTACTCGAATATTCCGGACGGCACCTCGCAGTTCTCGAGCTGGCAGGTTCCCTCAAGCTCCTGCTCTATCTCTCACTCATCGCCTGTCTCTTCCTGCCGTGGGGACTGACACTGCCTGACGCCAGCGCCTGGATGTACGGCATTGGCTTGGCAGCCTATATCGCCAAGATCCTGACGGGATGCGGAGCGCTCGCACTCTTCGAAACGGCAATCGCGAAGATGCGCGTGTTCCGGATACCGACCTTCCTCGGTGCGGCCCTCATGCTGGGCCTTCTGGGAACGCTTCTGCTCTTTGTATCACGAGGATTTTAGATGCACGGGATCGCATTTGACGTTGCCCACCTTTTGGCCGGATGCCTGGTGCTGGTGAGCTTTCTGATGCTCTATCAGGACCGCCTCTATTCCCTGCTCAACACCTATGCCCTGCACGCCACGGTTCTGTTTCTGTCGGTCGCCTGGCAGGCCTACATTCAGAATGCACCCGATCTATACGTTACTGCCGGCATCGCGTTGGTATTCAAGGCGATCATCATACCGGTGGCACTGCACCGCATGATTGTAAAACTCGGCATCCACCGCGAAATCGAAACCGTAGTCGGTACCGGACCGACCATGCTTGCGGGCATGGGACTGGTGGGACTTTCGCTCGTAGTCATGCTGCATGCGGCCGCTGGTGCCAACCTAATGGCGCGGGAGGATCTGGCATTTGCACTGGCGGTAATACTTCTGGGCCTTTTGATTATGGTCACGCGTCGCAATGCCGTAAGCCAGGTCGTTGGCTTCATGTCGCTTGAGAACGGCCTCATCCTGGCTGCAGCGGGCGCCAAAGGCATGCCGCTCGTAGTGGAGATGAGTGTGGCCTTCTCAATTCTCATCGCCTTCATCGTGATCGGAATTTTCCTCTTTCGTATCCGCGAGCGCTTTGACACCGTTGACCTTCAGGCACTAGATCGCTTCCGGGGTGAACGCCAATGAGCTGGCTTCTTGGTCACAATGTCGCCCTGATCCTGACCATTCCCGCCGTAACGGCGCTTGTGCTTACCCTGCTGCCAGGATACCGCCTTTCGGCAAAGCTCAATGTTGCCGGCAGCCTCCTTACCTTTCTTGCTGCCCTGTCGCTCTTTGCCGGTCACCCACCGGCAGATCCGTTTGTCCTCGTCGACGATCTCAATATCGTTTTCATCGTGCTCAACACATTTGTAGGCTTCACCACCAGCCTCTTCAGTATGAGCTATATCGGCCACGAGCTTGAGACCGGGCGCCTGACGCCAACCTATCTGCGTTTTTACCACGCCATGTACCAGGTGATGATGTTCGGCATGAACCTTGCCCTCCTGGTCAATAATATCGGTCTGATGTGGGCTGCGATCGAGCTTGCAACGCTGGCGACTGTTCTGATGGTCGGGATATATCGTACCCACGAGGCATTGGAGGCAGCCTGGAAATATTTCATCCTGGCCAGCGTCGGCATTGCCTTCGCCCTGTTTGGCACGATCCTTGTCTATATGGCAGCTTTGCCGGTGGTCGGTGAAGGGCTTAAGGCCATGACCTGGACAGTGCTCTTGAGCAAGGCTTCGGAGTTCGAACCGTCACTTCTCAGTGTCGCCTTCATATTTTTGCTGCTGGGTTACGGCACCAAGGCCGGTCTGGTGCCAGTACACGCGTGGCTTCCGGACGCGCATGCAGAAGGTCCAACCCCGATATCGGCAGTGTTGTCCGGGTTGCTCCTTAACGTCGCGCTCTATGCCATATTGCGATTCAAGATGCTCATGGCTCGCAATCACGCAGCGATTTCTCCAGGTCCGCTGATGATCGCCCTGGGACTGGTATCGCTGCTCTTCGCCGCATTCATGCTCTATCGCCGGCGGGACATCAAACGGCTTTTCGCATACTCCTCCATCGAGCATATGGGCATCATTGTTTTTGCCTTTGGCATGGGTGGCCCGCTGGCCAATTTCGCTGGCCTTTTGCAGATGACGATGCACAGCCTGACGAAGTCCGCGATCTTCTTTGTGGTCGGCCATATCGCCCAGGCCAAGGGCAGCCAGAAGATTGCGGATATTCAAGGTTTGACACAGTCCCACCCCTTGCTTGGATGGAGTCTGGTGGTGGGCGTTCTTGCCATTGCTGGGATGCCGCCGCTCGGCATATTCATGAGCGAGTTCCTGCTCGTGACAACAACCTTCGTGCGTGCGCCACTGCTTGCCGTGCTGCTCGTGTTAGGCTTGACCGTTGCCTTTGGCGCTCTCTTACTACGTCTGCAGTCTGTCGCGTTTGGCATGCCGCAGGGCAAGGTCGCGCCGGTCCGGGTCTCTGTTCTGCCGATTTTTGCCCATTTGGGGCTCGTCGCCATTGCAGGGGTCTATCTTTCGCCCATGCTGGTGCATTGGTTCCAGCACGTCTCCATTATGCTGGGTTAGCTTCGTGAGCGCGCTCGATGATCTGATCGCAACCGGACGAGCTGTCACAGGAGTGACGGATGGATCTCGTGCACTCCTTGATGAGGCACGCTGGCGAATCATGGCTGAGCACCTGGCAGAAGGTATTTATGGACTTGCGGGTCTGTGGGCGGAAGCAGGCTTTGTTCATGCAGCGCTCCTTGATGCTGCGCAATCAAAACTGGCCATCGTCAGTCTCGAATGCGCGAACGGTTGCTTTCCAGCGCTGAGTGCCCTTCATCCTCCTGCGATACGGCTTGAGCGGGCAATTTTCGATCTCTTTGGGCTTGTGGCGGAGGACGCGCCCGACACACGGCCGTGGCTCGACCATGGACGCTGGTCTTTGCAGCACCCGCTTGGCGCTGCGACG
>JAJZGY010000121.1 GCA_021804785.1 Pseudomonadota bacterium
TCTCCTGCGCTGCAGCAATCCGCAAAATCTCGGACAATACTGCAACCCCACCTTCGATGCCCTCATGCACAAAGCGCAGCAACAGCCTGATGCAGATGTTCGGGGAAAGATTTTATCTGCCGCCGAGGAACTGGGTCTCAGTGAATACGCGGTGATACCGCTTTTCTTCAATGTCACGCAGAACCTCGTCAAACCCTATGTCAAAGGCTGGATCTCCAACCCACAAGACATCAACAGTACCCGCTGGCTGACAATTGTAAGGCAACCAATGCCGCATTGACCGCCACCGAGCGTCTGCGCTGCTGCCAGAGAAAAAGCGTGTTGCCTTCGCAACCGCCTCGGTCGCTATGGTAGCTCGATATGCCATCGCCTAATGGCAGTTGATTTGGCTTCGCAAGGAAACAGAATTCCCGCGGCACGTCCCGCAAGGCCCAGTGCCAAACGGCGCCTCACCGTGGTCCGACGGAACACTCCGGTAGCTCGCAGTATACGCTTTGTATCACGAATCAGGGAGCATCAATTATGCTCAGCCATCACTCTGGACCCAGACTCTGTTACCGGGCAGTCTGCCGCTATGACGCGCCTTATGATCCGCATCGACTTGGACGGCCATGGTAGCTTCGGCCCTGGCAAGGCTCGCCTGCTCGAACTGATCGACGAGCTCTCCTCACTGCGACAGGCGGCATCCGCAATGGATATGAGCTATCGACAGGCGTGGCTACTTATCAAGGCCACCGAAAACACGTTCGGAGCACCACTCATCGAGAGCACAACCGGTGGTGCGCGGGGTGGTGGTTCACATCTCACCACATTGGGTCGGGAGGTTCTGACTCGGTACCGGGCCCTTGAGACAGTGGTCAATCGTGCTGCCAGGTCAGACGTCACTGAGCTGGCCAAGCTCGCAGAGCCGGCTGGTGCCGTGGTTCCAACACGACGCAAGCTGCGGCCGAGAACAAAGTCCTAGCAAAGCTCAGACCTGCTTGCGGCGCGTCGTGCGCTGGAAAAGACCGCAGCCGCGGTAAGGAACAGCCGCTCGCTGAGCAGATTTAAAAATGCCACCGATAGGTGATATTGCGTTCAATCAGCACGGCCTGACGAGCACCTTCTGTCTTCCCTTCAACAGGGCTCTTGCTCGCCAGTGCCAATATTAGGATAGATAAGCTTGGCAAATTTGATGCCGTGGCGGCAGGTCGCAAAGTCACTCCTGTTGAACACCAGCGGCACCCCTGTCGCTACCAAGGGTGGCATTACAGACCTTTCTTCCCGCAGATACCTGTCGCCAAGTCCGTTGAAGGCCCCCAACGTCTACGCGACACTCCCATTCGCGCTTACTATGCTGGCGACGCGATAGGTTTGTGAGGAAGACGTCGGCAAACATTTGCCGATATCTGAACAAACATAGCGTCCGGCATGAAGGAGAAGGTCGACGCTCCTATCGATATGGGAACAATTTAGATCGCACCCATGGCCAACCGATACGACCGTGTGGCCTGCCGGCCTTCACCTGGTGATGTTAAATCCTCACGAGGGCAGACTGCCCTCCGATGTGCGCTCACTTCCCGCAGCTCAGCTCAGGCCTCGCACTTCAACCGATATCCAACCCCCTGCTCCGTGAGAATAAGGGACGGTCGCTGAGGATCGCTTTCGATCTTCTGGCGCAGCCGGGCGACATAAATCCGTAAATAGGCAATATCGACGGCCGCACCCCAGGCCTGCTCCAGGATAAAACGATGTGTGAGTACCTTGCCAGCGTGAGCAACCAGCAAACGCAGCAACTCGTATTCCCGTGGCGTTAATTTCACTTCGTCGCCTCGCACTGTAACCAATCGCCCCACCAAATCCACGCGCAGGTTACCGCTATGGAAAACAGGATCCTCGCCGCCTTCCTGGACCCGATGACGGATCGCAGTGCGCAGTCGCGCCATCAGTTCGTCGAGACCAAACGGCTTTGTAACATAGTCATCGGCGCCGAGATCTAGCGCGCGGACCTTTCCGCCTTCATCATTGCGGCTGGACAATACGACAATTGGCACGCTGAGCCCCGCATCCCGCGCGCGCGCGATGACATCAAACCCCGTCATATTAGGAAGGCCAAGGTCGAGTAATACCACATCAAAGCTGTTACGTCGCAAAAGCTTGAGCGTGTCGTCACCATCCTCAGCTTCCGATACCACATAGCCCTCAGCCGTTAGGCTGGCACGAAGAAAGCGGCGGATTGCCGGCTCATCATCCACCACGAGTACGCGCAACGGTGTTCCTGACGTCACGATAAAGATCCCTCGTCTGCAACACGATGGTGTGATTGCGGAAGACTGACGGTAAAGACAGCTCCTGGCTGGTCTTTACGGTTAGATGCGGTAACTGTTCCTCCTATTGCTTCGACAAAGCCTCGACTAATTGCAAGTCCAAGACCTGTTCCTGCGCGCTTGCTGTCGCTGGCTTCGAGACGGTGAAATTTGTCAAATATCTTTTCAAGGGATGCCTCCGGAATGCCGGGACCGTTATCCATGACAATGAGATGGACCTGTTCGGCGCCAGCCACAGCCTTAACCTGCACCAGGGCGCCAGGGCCCGCATGCTTGGCCGCATTATCAAGCAGATTGAACAGGGCTTGTTCAAGCAGCACTGCATCAGCCTTCGCGAAAGGAAGATTATCCTCAATCTGTGTTTCGACCTTATTCTCCGTAAGCACGGTGCGTGCCCGGGAGAGTGCGCTTCCGATTACATCGGTTAGGTCAACATCATCGAGCCGGGGCCGCAATACGCCAGATTCTAGACGCGTCATATCCAAAAGATTGGCAATAAATCTGTTTAGACGTTGGGACTCATCTGTAATGGTAGCGAGCATCTCTTCGCGATCTGCGGCATTCAAATTCTCGCCATAATTCCTAAGGGTCATAGCAGACCCCAAAATCGAAGCAAGCGGCGTTCGCAAATCATGGCTAAGCGACGTCAAAAGAGCCGCCTGAAGCCGTTCAGCCTCGGAGGCTATACGTGCGCGATCAAACTCGTCAGCGAGAAATATCCGTTCAACAGCCACGGCGATCTGGTCTGCTAGTGCATCAAGCAACCGACGCTGATCTGGTGTCAACAGGGGGCCTGCCCTGTCACTGTCCAGACCTACGATTCCTACCACGTCACGTCCTGTTCGTAGTGGAAGGAACAGCCTCTTCGCTCCAGTCAGCGTATCGGCGCCCCGACCCGCCGCGGTACCGTGAGTCCAGGCCCATTTCGCGGCAGCCAGATCCATTTCCGTCAGACTATCCTCAGGCGGATAGCCGCACCGGATAACAAGACTGTCTTCATCAGGCAGCAGCAGAACAACGTGAACCTTGAGCATGCTCGATATTTGATAAGCCGCAGCCCAAAGAAGGTCATCGACGTCGGCTATGGCAGCCAGCTTGCGGCTAAACTGGTAAAGACTTTCCGTAACCTGCGCTCGCTCCTGAGCAGCTACTGCCTGAGCCCGAATACGGGCGGTCAGATTACTCGTGATCACAGCAACTACTGCAAAAAAGAAAAGCGCAATCACGTTCTCCGGGTCGGCAACCGTGAAAGTGTATAAGGGAGGCAAAAAGAAAAAATTATATGCTAAGGAAGATAGGACACAGGTAAATAGTGCTGGCAGCAGGCCATATCTGACAGCGCTCGCCAGCACGGCCGTGAGAAATACCAACGCAACATTGGTAATTCCGAAGAGGCTTAAAATCTCACCAATGACTAACGCTGCAATAACCGCAGTCGTGCTTCCAAGATAGGCATACCGGTCGCCGAAACCAGGTTTGCGGGGCAAAAGATGCCAATCAGCGCGGTTGGTAGGAGCCTCCGGTGATGGTACAATATGGAGGTTGATGTCTCCTGCCCTGCGGATCACTGCATTCAGGAATGATCCTCTCACCAGCTCCCATAGGCGATATTTGGGGTAACTAGACAATACGACATGGGTAAAATTATTGGCCCGAGCGTAGTCTATGATGGCTTCCGCAGCATTGGCTGCCGGCAGGGTCACCGTCTGGCCACCGAGCCGCTCTGTCATACGCAAGGCTTCCGCAATCCGATCCCGCTCCGTTTCGGTGAGATGCGATGTGTGCGATGTTTCGATATAGATCGCTGTCCAGGAGCCCTTCAGACGGTCGGCCAGCCTGCGCGTAAACCTGACAAGGGCCAGGGAACTCGCCCGCTCATTGACACAGACGAGAACTCTTTCGCTCGATTCCCACGGTCCTTTGATCGCATGAGACCGCATGTAACTAAGAACCTGCTCATCAACCCGTTGAGCTGTCCTCCGCAAAGCGAGTTCTCGCAGCGCGGCAAGATTTCCTGGCATGAAGTAGTGCCGAACGGCGCGCGCCGCGGTTTCGGGAACGTATACCTTGCCTTCCCTCAGACGCTGCAGCAGATCATCTGGAGTAGTATCAACTAGCTCAACTTCGTCAGCCCGGTCCAACACTGAATCCGGCACGATCTCGCGAACACGGATGCGGGTAATCTTTGCAACGACATCGTTGAGACTTTCGATGTGCTGTATATTGAGCGTGGTATAGACATCGATGCCCGCTTCCAACAGTTCCTCTACATCCACATAGCGCTTCGGATGTCGACTGCCGGGCGCATTACTGTGGGCCAGTTCATCAACCAGAACGAGCTTCGGGTGACGTTGTAGCACCGCATCGAGGTCCATCTCCAGCAGCACCTGCCCGCGATAGGGAATGCGCTTCTTTGGGATTGTCTCAAGGCCGCGGGTCAGGATCTCGGTTTCCATGCGCCCATGGGTTTCAACAACACCAATGACGACGTCGTCACCTTCCAGGCGCCTGGCCTTCGCCCGTTGAAGCATCTCAAAGGTCTTGCCCACGCCTGGGGCCGCGCCGAGAAAGACCTTAAGGCGACCCCGTCCCTCCTGCTGTGCCGTCTCCAGCAAAGCTTCGGGTGAGGGCCGTGTAGCCTCCTGACGCTCGTCGCTCATGAAGTCAGTCTAACGCTTTACTGCACGTTGATGGAGTGCAGTAAGGTGATTAAGGGCGATATTTAGCTTGAGGACATTGACATGGGGCTCGCCTACCAGTCCGAGTACCGGCTCATTTATATGAGCCAGCACCAGAGCCCGAACCATAGACACCGGAAGACCTCTTGCGTCCGCCACTCTCGGTACCTGAAACAGCGCGCCTGCGGGCGTGATATCTGGATCAACACCACTGCCAGATGTCGTCACGAGATCCACCGGAACCCCCATACCGTGATTTTGCCTTGACAGCTTGGCCGCAGCCGCGCGCACTCGCTTAGCCAAAGCCCGAGAGGTTGGACCCAGGTTAGAACCACCCGAGCCTGCGGCATTTTCCGGTGGCGTTGTGGCCGAGGGTCGGCCATAAAAATACATGGGGGAACTAAACGGCTGCTCGATCAGGTCCGAACCGATAACGCGGCCATCTACCCTAGCAAGACTGCCATGCGCCTGAAAAGGCATTAGTCCCTCCGCCAGCCCGGTTATCGACAGAGGATAAATCAGCCCTGTCAGAACAGTCATTACCACCATCAACAGAAAGGAACGCGTGACATGCTGGAGCATGGGTGTGCCTTTCCTAAATCCATCCCATGGCAACAACGGCCATGTCGATCAACTTAATGCCAATGAAGGGAATTATAAGTCCACCTACGCCATAAATCAGGAGATTTCGGCGCAACACATTTGCCGCACTGTCGGCGCGATACCTCACGCCATTTAGGGCGAGCGGGATTAGCGCGACGATCACTAGCGCGTTGAAAATAATGGCTGACAAAATCGCACTTCTCGGGCTGTGCAGGGCCATGA
>JAJZGY010000122.1 GCA_021804785.1 Pseudomonadota bacterium
CGGACATCGGATCAGTGTTCTGGGGGATACTGATGGACGAACCATGGCTTACACGGTTGAGGCCGGGCGATTATTCGGGCGTTCAGGCCTGGGCCGAGGACATGCGCCAACGCGCTACTGGAATGTCAAACGCCAAATGGCTATATCGCAGCCATGAACGGCTCTGATCTCGACGATGCGCCTGAAAACGCCCGCCGCAAGCGGCTTTATTTTCGTAGCCTGCGCCGTGGCTTCAAGGAGGTCGACCTCGTTTTCGGTACCTTTGCCCGCGACCGGCTGCCTGGGCTGAATGCCGCCGAGCTCGATGCCTATGAGGCCCTGCTCGAGGCCCCCGACCAGGATGTCTGGCTCTGGCTGCAGGGCATGAGCGAGGCGCCGCCATCCTACCAAACCTCCGTCCTTGAACAGCTGAAGGCCTTGTGCCAGAGGCAGAGCCCCGACTGGATCCGCTAAGCTTTGGAACGCATCTCGTATATTGCGCGCGCAGAAGGCCGCTTCGTCGTCTCCGGCGCCCCGGAAGGCTTTGATGCCTATCTTGCCGCAGAGAGCGCCAAGCGGGCGGGTGCAACCGTGCTTCTGGTGCTGGCCGATGGCTCGCGCGCGGAGGCGGCCCTAAAGACGATCGCATTCTTTGCCCCCGATGTACCGCTGTTCCATTTTCCGGCCTGGGACTGTCTTCCCTATGACCGGGTCTCGCCCAAGCCGGACATCACGGCGACCCGTCTTGCCACCCTGTCACGACTGGCGCGCAGGGACGAAAAATCGGGCCCAGGGGTGGTGGTGACCACCATCAATGCCCTGACCCAGCGTGTGCCGCCGCGCGCCACCATCGCCGAGGCAAGCTTCTACGCCCATGTTGGCAATTCCATCGTGCATGAGGAGCTGACCGGATTTTTGGTCCGCAATGGCTATGTGCGCAGCAGCACCGTGCGCGAGCCCGGCGACTTTGCCCTGCGTGGTGGCATCGTCGATCTCTGGCCGCCCGGAGCCGAGATGCCGCTGCGGCTTGATTTTTTCGGCACCGCCCTTGATGCCATTCGTCGCTTTGATCCCGACACACAGCTCTCCAAGGATCAGGTGACTCAGATCGAACTTCTGCCGGCAACGGAGGTGGCACTTGATCCGGCCTCGATCAGTCGTTTCCGCACCGGCTATGTGGCCGCGTTCGGTCCGGCGGGCGATGATCCGCTTTATGCCGCAGTGTCGGCCGGGCGCAAGCATCAGGGCATGGAGCACTGGCTGGCCCTGTTCCATGAACGGCTCGACAGTCTCTTCGACTACATCCCCCGCAGTCTGGTGCTCCTATCCCACCAGACCGAGGAGGCCCGCAAAGCCCGCAATGAGCTGATCGAAGATTATTATGAAACCCGCAAAAGCATGCAGAATGCGCGGGCCGAAGGGTCGGCACCCTATCGGCCATTGCGGAGTGCGGCGCTTTATCTTTCTGATGACGAGTGGGCGTCCACACTCTCCCGTCATCGCGTGCGCGAGCTCTCGCCCTTTACCGCGCCTGAATCGAAAACCAGCGTTGATGCCGGGGCTCGGCGCGGCCGTGACTTTGCTCCCGAGCGTACGGCCGGCAACGTCAATGTGTTCGAGGCGGCGGCGGCCCATCTGAAAACATTGCAGCAGGCCGGCAAGCGCGTCCTCGTTGCCGGCTTCAGTGAAGGCTCGGCCGATCGCTTGGGTGGGGTTCTCTCCGACCACGGCCTTTCGCCTATTCGCGCTATCAAGGACTGGCCCGATGCCGGCAAGCTTCACACGGCGGCGGTCGGTATGGCGGTGTTGCCCCTCGAGCATGGCTTTGAGGCCAGTGATTTTGTGTTTCTGGCCGAGCAGGACATTTTGGGCGACCGTATGGTGCGCCCGCGGGCGCGCCGGGCGCAAAATTTTCTCCAGGAAGCTTCGAGCCTCGCTCCAGGCGATCTGGTTACGCATATCGAACACGGCATTGGCCGCTATCTCGGGCTCAAGACCATCGATGCGCTGGGCGCTCCCCATGATTGTCTCGAACTGCAATATGATGGCGGCAAGCTGTTTCTGCCGGTCGAGAACATTGAGCTTTTGACCCGCTACGGCGCGGATGAAGGCACCACTGTCCTTGACCGTCTGGGTGGTGCGGGCTGGCAAAACCGCAAGGCCCGAATGAAGGCGCGGGTACGCGAAATGGCGGCCGAACTCATCCGCATCGCGGCGGCGCGTGAACTCAAGCACCTCGACGCCATCGAGCCTCCTGACGGAATTTACGCCGAATTTGTCGCCCGTTTCTCCTACTCGGAGACCGACGATCAGGAAAAAGCCATCGCGGATGTCATTGAGGATCTGGGCAAGGGTCGGCCCATGGACCGCCTGGTGTGCGGCGATGTCGGCTTTGGCAAGACCGAAGTGGCCCTGCGCGCGGCCTTTGTTGCTGCGATGAGCGGTCTTCAGGTTGCGGTCGTGGTGCCAACGACCTTGCTGGCGCGCCAGCATTTCAGGAATTTTGCCGAACGTTTCGCAGGCTTTCCGCTCAAGGTGCGTCAGCTGTCGCGCTTCGTTGAGGCCAGGGAAGCGCGCGAGACGAAGGCGGGGCTGGCCGACGGTAGTGTTGATATTGTCGTTGGAACCCATGCCCTGCTCGCCAGGGCGATCGAATTCCGCCGTCTTGGCCTCGTCATTGTCGACGAGGAACAGCATTTCGGGGTTGGCCACAAGGAGCGGCTGAAGGCGCTCAAGGCGGATGTGCACATGCTGACGCTCACCGCAACACCAATCCCGCGCACGCTGCAGCTCGCGCTGTCAGGGGTGCGTGATCTTTCGCTCATCACCACACCGCCGATCGACCGCCTGGCGGTGCGTACCTTCGTGACGCCTTTTGATCCTCTGGTGATCCGCGAGGCGCTGTTGCGCGAGCATTACCGCGGTGGTCAGAGCTTCTATGTCGCACCGCGCATTTCCGATCTGCGTGAAGCCGAGGAATTTTTGCGGGAGACCGTGCCCGAGGTGCGCGCGGCGGTTGCGCACGGCCAGATGTCACCTACGGCACTAGAAGAGGTGATGACGGCATTTTATGACCGCAAGGTGGACGTGCTGGTGTCAACCAACATTGTCGAAAGCGGGCTCGATATTCCCACCGCCAATACGCTGGTTGTCCATCGCGCCGACATGTTCGGTCTGGCACAGCTCTACCAGCTGCGCGGACGCATCGGCCGCGCCAAGCAGCGGGCCTATGCCTATCTCACCACTCCGGTTGATCAGAAGCTGACCGAAGCAGCCGAACGGCGATTGCAGGTGCTGCAGTCGCTCGACCAGCTGGGCGCAGGGTTCTCGGTGGCGAGCCACGACCTCGACATCCGTGGCGCCGGAAACCTGCTGGGCGAAGAGCAATCGGGGCATGTGCGCGAGGTGGGCATCGAACTCTACCAGGAAATGCTCGAAGAGGCCGTCGCCAGCCTCAAGACCGGCGACGAGGCAGCCGATGCGGGCGAACAATGGTCGCCTCAGATCAATATTGGCGCCGCCGTGCTCATTCCCGAGGACTATGTCCCGGACCTCAATCTGCGCATGGCGCTTTATCGCCGCCTCGCCGAAATCGAGGATCGGGCAGGGATGGAGAGCTTCGCGGCCGAACTCATCGACCGCTTTGGTCCCTTGCCAGACGAGGTCAAGTCCCTACTTGAGGTTGTCGCCCTGAAGCATCAATGCCGCGCAGCGATGGTGGAAAAGATCGACGCCGGCCCCAAGGGCGCCACGCTCTCGTTCAAGGGCGGCCTGTTCCCCAATCCGCTCGCGCTCGTGAAACTGATTTCGGAAAATGCCGGTATCATGAAGGTTCGCCCGGATCAGAAAGTCGTGATCACGCGCAGCTGGGACACGCCGGAGGCGCGGCTGAAGGGCGTGCAAAACCTGGTTGGCCACCTTGCCCGCCTGGCACAACAGGCCGCCTGACGGGCCGAAGGGCGAAGACCCTGCTCGACAGGGCAACAGGATCCGCTAAGCTCATCCGAGATCGGTGGCGCGCATGATGCGCGGGCTGCCTCACAAGACTGTGCACCAACCTTCTGTCGCGGCAGGCAGACCCATGATGATTGGCAGCGAGCCTACCTCCCCGGAATCCGCGTTCGACTACCGGCGACCCTCTGTCGTCCTCGGGCTTCTTGCCCTTTTGCTTCACCTTCTGGCCAATGGCCATTACGGCTACTTCCGTGATGAGCTTTATTTTATCGTCTGTGGCCGCCATCCGGCCTTCGGCTATGTCGACCAGCCACCGCTTGTCCCCCTGCTGGCTGCGGCGGCCTACTGGCTAAGCGGCGGTGTCCTTGTGCTCTTCCGGCTGCTTCCCGCGCTGGCGCATGCGGCGACGGTGGCGCTGACCGCGGAATTCACCAAAGTGCTCGGTGGCAGAAGGTATGCCCAGTGGCTCGCTGGGCTCTGTCTGCTTATTGCACCCTACTTCCTACTTTCCGGCGTCATCTTTACCACCGATATGTTTCAGGCGTTGGGCTGGCTTGGCATTGTCTGGATGCTGGTGCGTCTGGAACAGACCCAAGAGCGACACTGGTGGCTGCTCATCGGACTTTCGACAGGTCTTGTCCTGCAATCCAAATACGCCATCGCCTTCTTTGTCGTGGCGTTGATCATAGGTTTGCTCGCGACCCCGCAGCGGCGCATCTTCCTGCGTCCCTGGGTGTATGTGGCTGCCCTCATTGCCAGTGTCATGATTCTGCCCAACGTACTCTGGCAGGAGGCCCATCACTGGCCCTTTCTCCAGTTGGCGCAGGACGGCGTACATGGCAAAAACAAAGTACTGTCGCCGCTCGCGTTTTTTGAGCAGCAGGCTTTTCTCATGGGGCCTTTGGGCCTTTTGGCGGCGCTGTGCGGTCTTTGGGCCGGCGCCATCAGGCCGGCGTTTGCGACCGCCCGTGCCGTAGCCATCGCCTGGGTGATTCTGTTCGTGACCTTCGATGGCCTGCACGGCAAATCCTATTATCTCGCGCCCCTCTATCCTGCGCTGGTGGCGCTCGGTGCGCAGCGTCTTGAAGCCTGGTTTCGTGGAATTCGCCCGCGGGCTCTCCTGCTCGGTGCCGTAAGCCTTGCGGGCTGCCTGACCATGCCACTGGCCCTGCCGATCCTTCCAGTGACGCTTTTGATCCCTTACATGCGCACGCTCGGTATCATGCCGTCCTCAGGAGAACGCCTGAAGCTCGGCGCGTTGCCGCAATTTTACGCCGACATGTTTGGCTGGCGGCAGATGGCGGCCAAAGTGGCGAAGGTCTACTGGTCGCTGCCACCACGGGAGCGCGCACACGCTGTTTTCTTCGGTAACAATTATGGCGAGGCGGCCGCGATCGATGTTTTTGGTCGTCCTCTTGGCCTGCCACCGGCGATCAGTGGGCACAATAATTACTATCTGTGGGGGCCGCGCGGCCACACGGGCAGAGTGATCATCATCATTGGCGGCAGCCCCAAAAAATATGCGACGCTGTTTCACTCCTACCAGGTCGCGGGGTTCATCACCGCGCGTTATGCCATGCCCTATGAAACCGATCGGCCGATTTACGTGCTGCGCGGCATGAAGATCCCGCTCGAACGCTATTGGCCCAAGGTCAAGAAGTACATTTAACACAAGCGGTGGGCCTCAATGCGACGTGACTGTCTGCAGCACCTGTGCCGGGACCGCGTGCAGCGGAGTTCTCATAGCAAGCCCCCCCCGGCGCGGGGTTGGCCGCGCGGGGGCGTGAA
>JAJZGY010000005.1 GCA_021804785.1 Pseudomonadota bacterium
GCTTGGAGCTTCGGTGGGCGATGTTCGGATCAGAGCCCACACTGTGAAGAGGCTTATTTCACTGGATTTTTCGCTACGGAGTCCCGCACGAGCAGTTGAAAACAGTGGGGTTGGGCGGAGGAGCTCGGCAGAAAATAAAGCATTTGGAATCGGAGATTTATATGGCCTGGCCGAAAGGGAGACTGTCGATCACTCAGATCAAGCCATTGAATGCGCGCTACTTTACGCCACCGGAACTATCTGAGGTACGTTTTGACTACACTTCCAAACACTACGTCGGAATACCTGTGGTCTGACCACGAACTGAGCGTTGGCTATCGGACCGTCGTATACAATCTCAAATCAGATATCACGCTGCCAGCGCATCTTTTACTGCCTCGGGCTTCTTTTGGATGACCAGAAGATAGGCGCGAACGACGGAATCGGGGCGGGTTCGTTTCTGCTCAAGGTCGCGCAGTCTTCCAAGATTAAAACCGTACCGCAGCGCGAATGCTTCCTGCGTCAACCCCGTAGCTTCTCTGATTGCCTTGACATCGATGTCCTCGGGAATATGGACCTTATATTGAGTGAGGTCAGCTTCGCCTCGGGCATAAGCCAGCGCCTCCTTGGCTCCCGCCAGCATTCCTTCGAACACGGTTTCTTTCTTGCGCTTCTTCATTTTACTCTCCGAAACAATTTTTGCTGCCCATAGGCTTCGACAATTTCCTTGGTAACCATCCTCAGCGCATTACGCTGCTTTCCGTTCAAATCGTCCCGATCCCCCTTCGAGTACGCATACAGTAGGAAGAGTGGGATCGCGGGCCCTGAAAAGAAAGTTATGGCCCTATATCCACCGCTCTTCCCCTTCCCGCGACCCGCCACCCGAAGCTTTCGGCAGCCACCTGTGCCCTTTATCTCGCGTCCGGCGTCAGGATTGGCCGCAAGGTAGGTCACAAGTTCACTGATCTCGTCCGGCGATATACCCGCCCGAGCCGCGGACACTTCAAAGGAAGGCGTTTCGACCACGACCTGCATGATACATGCAGGTACGGAATTTCCGTATATATGTCAAGACACTTCCCGCAGATGGAGAATGGATGTGGCTTTCTTCTGACAGCAACTTTCTTGTGTAGCTGCTCGGCGAAAAAGGTGCCGGGAGCTAGTGAACAAATGTGAAGTGCCCAAGCCGATTTGCCGCTGCAGCGGAACGACCAGCAGCCACTCCGCGGAGCCGGCAGGATTGTGAAGCCATGGCCTCCCGCATCCATGACAACATCCTGCGCATGCTGATGCAGTATCTCTCGCTCATCGGCGACACCGGCTCGATGTTCTCGGGCGGACAGAAACAGCGCATTCTGTTGGCCCGTGGGCTCTACCGCGAACCCAAAGTCCTCGTGCTGGATATGAGCACAGCGAACCGATCCCGACACAGAATAGAGTATCACCGAACTGGTTGCCGCGCTTCCCAGCGCCCGAGTTGTCGTCGCCCACGGCGCCGCGCTCATCGCGCTGAGCCGTCACGCGATCCCTGTTCGTGGTGTGCATTGGTCGATGTTGATGTTCTTATTCGCGACAGCGTGCCGTTGATGCGCGGAGCTGAAACGCGGCCGCCGAGAACTCAAATCTGACGCACATTTTGACGTACAGTTCTCGGCGCGCTTGGAGCTTCGGTGGGCGATGTTCGGATCAGAGCCCACACTGTGAAGAGGCTTATTTCACTGGATTTTTCACTACGGAATCCCGCACGAGCTGTTCAAAAGAGTGAAGTTAAGCGGAGGAGCTCGGTAGCAAATAAACCATTTAGAATCAGAGATCTATATGGCCTGGCGGGCCACGACCGACGATGATGAGCACTACGTCTGCGCCCTGGCCCTATGATCAGGGGAGGCGTGGGAGCGTGATCGCCAATTCCAGTTGAACCGCGACACCGTGCAGTCGCTTGTCATTCGTCCATAGCTCCGCTCCTGCCGTCAGTTTCGCCGCGGCGAGCAGATGAGCGTCGATATATCCGATCCCGCGCCCGGACAGTGCATGACGCTCGATGAAATGAAGGACTTCTGCGTCCGTCGCGACACTGGCATGGGGCAGGTCTGCTAGCGCCTTCAACACGATTTCGCACTGACGCAAGTTGCCCAAAGCAAGTTCGCCGATGACAAAGGGGTGCGCCAGAACCATCCCTGCGTCGAGCAGCGCAGTGAGCACCTTGTCGCCCGCCCGCAGATGGTCGACCCAGACGGACGTATCGGCCAGGATCACGCTGCGTTAGGCCGTCGCCGTGGCGGCGCCTTCAGACCAGGCTCGCTTCCGCCCAGACGTGCTAATCGTCGCGCGCTCTCGCGTTCGATGAGGGCGTTGAGGGCCTCGCGGACTAGGCTCGACTTTTCCTTCAAGCCCGTGAACGCTTCGGCCTTGGCAACGAGTTCATCGTCCAAGGCAAGAGTTGTGCGCATCTGCCGACCTCCATCGAGAGGCACGAATATATCATCGAATGATGTCGTATTCAATGCCGACCGCTCCTACCCGCCGACGGATGGGCGGAGGATACCAAGGCGCAAGCCAGGATAGGTTTGGCGTATCCCTCCGGGAGCGCTTGCGATTACCCATAAATTCCTGGCCGATCCGGCACCCTTCGATCGAAAATTCTTGAGTCGGAAGAATCGGTTGTGATTCTGTCTGGAGCACCCGAATCGTTTGGCGAGGTGCTCCATGCCTGGTCGAAGCGTGAATGTTGAGCTGGTCCTGATTCGGAGGACCGCCAATGTGGACGAACGAGAATAGAGCGACCTAAAATCGCGATCACCTGCGATACCCAAGCGATGTCACGGACGATGAATGGGCTTATGTCGCGCCGCTGATACCGAAAGCGAAAACCGGCGGGCGTAAACGCGAGGTCATCATCCGGGAGGCTTTCAACGGCGTCATGTATGTGCTGAGCACGGGCTGCCAGTGGCGTTACATCCCCAAGGACTTGCCGCCAAAAAGCACGGTCTACGGTTATTTTTGCGATTGGGCGCATAACGGCGTGCTGGATCGGATCCACCACACGCTGTATGTCGCGTGTCGCGAGAACATTTTATTATAAAAATCAATGATATGAGCACAATGTGCGGTCCGCATCCAGCCCTCTAGGCCTCGCTGCGGTGCCATCGCGTCACATCCATGCTAATTGGGTGAAAACGGGTGGACAAACGGCGGAGTTCGCCATATTAAGATCGGGTGTAAATGGGTGGATAATCGGTATGGCGCTCGACATCACGACTCTTCGCATCACGCCCGAAATCCTGTCGCTGATCGCGGAGATCGACGAGTTCAAGGGCGCGTGGCGAGCGATCGGTCGGATCGCGCCGGAGCGGCTGTCTGGCCTCCGCCATGTCGCTACCATCGAGAGCATCGGCTCCTCGACCCGGATCGAAGGCGCGCACCTCAGCGACCGTGAGGTCGAAGCTCTGCTCGCCAACATCCGCATCGGCTCTTTCACCACCCGCGACGAGCAGGAGGTCGCCGGCTACGCCGAGGTGATGGAGACGATCTTCGGCGCCTATGACGCGATCCCGCTCACCGAGAACCACATCCGCCAACTCCACCGCGACCTGCTGGTCCACTCGACCAAGGACGAGCGGCATCGCGGCTCCTACAAGACGCTCCCCAACCACGTCGAAGCCTTCGACGAAAATGGCAAGAGCCTTGGCGTGGTGTTCGAGACCGCCACGCCCTTCGACACGCCGCGCCGCATGGCCGAGCTGGTGGAATGGGTGGCCGGGAAGGAGAAGGACAGGAGCCTTCACCCGCTGTTGGTCGTCGCGGCCTTCGTCGTGGTGTTTCTGGAAATCCATCCCTTTCAGGACGGCAACGGCCGGCTGTCCCGTATCCTGACGACGTTGCTGTTGTTGCGGGCGGGCTATGCCTATGTGCCTTACAGTTCGCTGGAGAGCGTGATCGAGCAAAGCCAAGAGGGCTACTACCTGTCGCTCAGACGGACGCAGGGAACGATCCGTACCGACGCGCCCGACTGGAACCCCTGGCTGGAGTTCTTCCTGCGGGCCTTGCGGAGCCAGAAGCATCGCCTCGAAAAGAAGATGGAGCGCGAGCGAATAATGCTTGCCGCCCTGCCGGAACTGTCGGTGTTGATCCTGGAACTGGCGCGCGAGCACGGCCGGGTCACGATGGCCGAGGCCGTGAGGGTCAGTGGTTCCAGCCGCAACACGATCAAGGAGCATCTGAGATCGCTGGTCGAGCAGGGCCATTTGACCCTGCACGGGGCTGGCCGGGGAGCTTGGTATGGTCTTGCCTGATACGCTCGCGTCCCCCGGATGCACCCTTCTCATCCGCCCAAACGCCTCACCTCGCTCTGGCAAGTATTTTTGCGCCAGGGCACGAAACGAAGTCAGGCGTAAACAAGGGCTATTCTTTCAAGGGCCTCGTTCGGTGATTCTGGACCAATGGCCAGACTTCGTAAGGAACGCCCGCCGACCGCCTCCGAACAGCTTGAAGCTTTGCTCGGCCGTCCGTGGCCGTTTCCGGGACGGCCGCCCAAGCACGACCTTTCGACCTGGACCGTCACCGACGATTGGCCAGAGGATATTTCCGTCACCGAGACCGAGGTGGACGTGTTCGAGGCGTGGTTCGGCGACCTCTTCGATGAGCTGTTCGAGCCGTGCCGATGAGGTGAGAAGGAGACATATGCCATGACCGTACCGTTGCGCGCCGCCCTCTATCTGCGCGTCTCGACGGCGCGGCAGGCCGAGCACGATGTCTCCATCCCCGACCAGAAGCGCCAGGGTGAGGCTTATTGCGAGGCGCGGGGCTATCAGTTCGTCGAGACCTATGTGGAGCCGGGCGCGTCGGCGACCAACGACCGTCGGCCCGAGTTCCAGCGCATGATCGAAGCGGGCACGTCCAGGCCCGCGCCGTTCGATGTCGTTGTGGTCCATAGCTTCTCGCGCTTCTTCCGGGACGCCTTCGATATGGAGTTCTACGTCCGCAAGTTGGCGAAGAACGGCGTCAAGCTGCTGTCGATTACCCAGGAGATCGGCGACGATCCGGTGCATCAGATGATGCGGCAGATCATGGCGCTGTTCGACGAGTACCAGTCGAAGGAAAACGCCAAGCACGTCATGAGGGCCTTGAAGGAGAACGCCCGCCAAGGCTTCTGGAATGGCTCGCTGCCGCCCATCGGCTACCGTGTCGTCGCGGCCGAGTAGCGCGGGGCCAAGACCAAGAAGAAGCTGGAGATCGACCCGCTCCACGCCGAGACGGTGCGCCTGATCTACCGGCTGGCGCTTCACGGAGACGGCGCCAAGGGCCAGATGGGCGTCAAGAACATCGTCAGCTATCTCAACCGCAACCGCATCTTCACCCGCGACGGCGGCCGTTGGGGCATCGGCCAGGTCCACCGCATCCTGACCCGGCGCACCTATATGGGCGAGCACGAGTTCAACAAGCGGTTCAAGAGCAAGGAACTGAAGCCAGTCAGCGAGATAGTGGTCGTGCCGGTACCGCCGATCATCGACCGCGAGACTTTCGACGCGGTGCAGAAGCTGCTGAAGGCCCGGCACCCCGCGATGACGCCCTCCGCTGTCGTCAGCGGCCCAACCCTCCTTACTGGCCTCATTCATTGCGCCAAATGTGGAGGCGCTATGACCATCCGCACCGGCAAGGGCGGGCGCTATCGTTACTATGTCTGCTCCATGAAAGCCCGGCAGGGACCGACCGCTTGCGAGGGCATGGCCGTACCGATGGATAAGTTGGACGATCTTGTCGCCAGCCATCTCGAAGATCGCCTGCTTCAGCCCGAGCGGCTGGAAACGATCCTCGCCACTGTGCTCGACCGGCGGCAGGAGCGATCCGAGCGCCAGCGCGAGCACATCGCCGAGTTGAACAAGCGTGCGGCGGAATCCGAAGCGCGCCTCAAGCGTCTCTACGATGCTATCGAAGCAGGCGTCGCCGATCTCGACGACCCGGCGCTCAAGGACCGCATCGACGGCCTCAAAGCCATCCGCGATCAGGCGAAAGCCGACGCCGAGCGCGCCCAAGCCATTCTTCAGAACTCAGGGAGCCAGGCAGTCACGCTGCAGATGCTCAGCAAATTCGCCCGTACCGCGCGCCAGCGTATACGGCTCGAAGGCGGTGGCTACCGCCGTGACCATCTTCGCGCGCTCGCCCAGCGCGTCGAGGTCGCCGAAGGCGAGGTTCGTATCATGGGATCGAAGTCCCGGCTGCTCCAGACGCTCGTGGCGAACGGTGGCGCAAACGCGGTGCCCACGCAGGGACTGAAATGGCGGAGAGGGAGGGATTCGAACCCTCGATACCCTTGCGAGTATGCCGCATTTCGAGTGCGGTGCTTTCAACCGCTCAGCCACCTCTCCGAGCTCATTACCAGCTAAGTCGACGAGCGTTATAGCCAACCCGAGCCAGTCCGCGCAATTGCGACCATTTTGATCCACCCCTGCACCGCTGAGCGGCCGGTTCTAGCGGTATCCCTCGCAACCGGCAAGAGCGAACGCGTGTGCAAGGGAGCAATTTTACGGATGATGCCCTGCATCACATGCCACTCCAGCCCCCGCGCCGCTAGGAGCTAGGTCAAGTGTCGCTACTGCCTGGCACTAGCCTCGCGGATATGCGCCAAATCGGCCATCGTCGCGAGCTGTTCTGAAGGACTGGGTGGCAGCTCAAATACCACCGAATGGATCGGAGCCTCATAGATAAATCGGGCTAGATAGTCATTACAGATGGGTCTGGGGCTAGCCCCAATATCCATGCCAAGGCCAGACACAATATAGAGCAACCTCTGCAGTGCTCCCTGAGCACACCTCACGCCGTCAATGTTCAACTCAACCTCACCAGACCCGTTCGACTGTCGTGTCACGTTAGCCTCAAGCTGATGTCTCCCCTCCGGAAGCGAAGCTCTCGCAGTTGCAATCTCATGCTTATGGAAAGCGTTGTAATGAAAGACAGGAAAACCTTGCTTGACGTAAATAGCGAACCCACTATTTCGACTACCTCTTGCAACCAGCGCACCATCCGGCCGCTTAGGATCATATTCAAAATCGATCAACGTCTGCCATCCCCAGAACACCGGCGGACATGCATCAGAGACAACATGAGAAATCAGCGGAAAATAAACAAATCGCTTACGCGATGCTGGCGTTCCCCTTCTGCGCGAAGCGCGAAACAGTTCCAGTCCAAGCCGATCGTCTAGAAACGATACGCCGTACTTTTCCGCTTCCACCCACCAAACTTCAAAAAGCTCGTCTAAACGAGCAGTCTCGAAGACGGACAGATCGACACATTCCGAAAAATGGGCATCAAGATTATAGAATTCCCAATTATCTTTGTCGAATGGAACGGATTTGACATGATGAGTTTCCGCCTTCCATCCATCCAAATCCCGCGATGAGATAACATTTCGAAGTACTGCACTTTGCGACCCAAGGTAGTACCTGCGTCCCTGAAGGTAAGAACCACACTTACTCCATGCATCACCATCTGGTCAGCCTCCCCAATGGAGGAAGGCGCTGAGATGCCTGCCGCCTCAGGGATGGCAGGTGTAACGTCTATTGCGTGGCAGAACTGTGCACGGATCTGACCGAGATCATTGATCCCCTTGGACCCCTGTATAACCATGGGGTCGCGCACTCCCGCTCCGTGGCATTCTGTTTGTACCATTTAAGCGGAGTGTTGCCGGCCTGCGCCCAGCTCCATGGAATATTACTATGACTATCCGGTCCTCCGACGTCGTCGATAAGATCGACGGCCTCGTCGACATCTTCGGCGATCATATTAAACGTCTTCATCCTATCTGTTGTGCCCAACGCTCCGCTTTCTTGACTTGCTCCATTGTCAAAATCAATTAGGAACAAAGTATTTTCCAGTAATTTCATTTCTCCTAGAAAATCAGCAAGGCGGCCGATCTGGGCATCGGTATGCTCAAGCAGGGCGGCAAACGCTTCCTGTAGGGCACAGGCGAAGCGCTTTTCATTGTCTGACAGCTCTGCAAAAGGACGCACCCCCGGATTGTGTGGTGCAAGTTTCGTACTGGCCGGAACGATTCCCACTTCCTTTTGACGTGCAAACCATTGTTCGCGTGTCACGTCCCATCCGGCGTCAAAAGCACCTTTATAACTTTCTCGATAGGCTCTGGGCGCCTGGTGCGGCAAATGCATCGCTCCAAATGCAAGATAAAGGAAAAGGCTTTTCAGGCATCAAACTTTGCATGTCCGCTACGTATCGCACGCTTTGATCAACTGAATCTTCGCTTATATGATAGCCCTGCTCGGGCGAGTGCAACGACTGCACGAAATGGTTTTAGACGGTCAATTCGGAATCGAATTGATCTGTCCCTCCTTGCAGGAAACCATAGAAGCGATCAAATCCTTTTCGTAACGGCCAGTTTTCAAAGGGACCCGCTGCCGTTGCCTCCAACATACGCGCCAGATGCCATTTGCCTGCTGCAAAAGTGCCATACCCGTCAATATCGCGTAACACCTCCACAACCGTCGTAGCCCGGGGGCTTACCCCACCCCGCGAGTTTGGATACCCCGTGTCCAAATTAGACACGCCCGCATACCAACTGCATGGTGATTGCGTCCCGTTAGATGGCAGGCGCGCGAGCCCGAACATAGCGCAGTAGTATGAAAGCTAGCATATCGCAGCCCATTAAGAGCGAAACGATCTAGGTGTGGGGTGGCAATTGCAGACCCCATAGCAACCGAGAAGCGTGAATCCGGTATCGTCGAGCACGACAAGTACCGCATTAGCAGCTTCCGGCCTAAACTTCCGTTCGGGCCAGGTGGGCGTAGACTCGGCAACGGTTTGTGCAATGTAACCATTAAAGTCGGACCTGCGGGATGTGAGTAGCCCATGAATGGCCTCCTTGAGGCTTGCGTCTCAAAAGTCTTTTTTGGCATGCATAGTGTCATTTTAAAATGCGCCGATTGCCTTAAATGGTCCCATTGGCGAAAGCCTTGCGTTCCTGCCAGATGATATCGAAAAGCTTCACCAACCTGGCGCCAGATTAGAATTAGGCATCAACGCCAAAACTGGTACGAATAGAGCTTGGACTTTACCCGGACGGAGGTTCTTTCACACTATGACTTACCGCCTGTTCGGCGCCCCCCGTCGCTCTATACCGGCAAGCCACGCAGATATCTCATCTAGCAGCACATCATCTTTGAAAACATGACTGCGGGCGATCCACACTTTCGCAATTCGATATTGCCCAAGATCGGACGCTGGATCATTCCCGTACTCGAATGCCCAGATGGCACCCTCGTGCAGGACAGTTCAGAGATCATCGAATAGTTTGAAGCCGGTGGCACGGTTCCCTATCCGGCTAGACCGACAACTGCCCTGCACCGGCTGGTTGGCCAAATATTTGAGCTCTTTGGCGGAGAAGGTCTGTTGCGACCAGCCATGTATTATCGTTGGAACTTCGACGACGCCAACCTGCCATTTTTGGCGTGCGACTTTCCGGCAGCGTTGGCGCCACCGAACGCTACCTCCGACGAAAGAAGTAATATCTTTGCTATGGCAAGCCAACGCATGCGCAAGGCCATGTCCAGCTTTGGCCTAAGCGAACAGACAGCACAGGCAATTGAAGAATCATATGGTGAGTTTCTGCAGCTCCTGAATACGCATTTTCAGGGCTCGCCTTACCTGCTCGGTGGCCGCCCGACAATTGGCGATTATGGCTTAATTGCTCCACTCTATGCACATCTTGGTCGTGATCCCTTTCCTGCTCAATTGATGAAATCCAGTGCGCATCGGGTCTGGCGCTGGGTAGAGCGCATGAGTGCACCAGAACTCGACAGCGGTGAGTATGCAGGATCTGATCCGGGTCTGTTTAAGAACGATGAGGCTCCGGAAAGTCTGAAGCAGCTTCTGCGATATATAGCAAAGGACTATCTACCTGAAATCGAGGCGGTTGTGGGCTTCACCGATGAATGGCTAACCACACATCCGGAAATTGAGGCAGGAACAAATGGACTGCCGCGCGGCCAGGATCGTGTCATGGGCCAGGTGGATTTCCTTTGGCGTGGGTACCCCATTCGCGTTGCCGTGATGCCTTACAGGCTTTCCCTCCTGCAAAAGATCCATGCCGTACTTGATCAAGCACCGAGACCGGACCGCAAAAAAATGGACGAGCTCTTGAATGAAACTGGTCTCAGTAAGCTAGGGGAGTTGCGAGCCTCAAGACGCATCGTTCGCAACAGCCATCTTGAAGTCTGGAGCGAATAGCAGCTATTTTTTGAGCTACTCAGCTGATCTCCAGACGCGCGCTCCATGGGACTAGGGCCCACCCGAAAGCCAGTTGACCCTTAGCTGGGCAGCGAGCGGCGCTCGCAGGTTCTCGCCGATAGCCACCATCTGTTTGGCGAAGCCAAAGGGTGGATTAATGACAAGCAGGCCCGCCGCGCGCATCCCTTCGCCTGGCTCATCACGGCTAATTTCAACCCGTACGAGTGAGTCAGCACCAGAAGTCAGTAATTCACCACAAAAACTTTCAGCTCGCGCGACCGATTTGATCGGATACCAAACCATGTAGATGCCTGTAGCGAACCTGCGATGGGCAGCCACCACCGTTCTGGCAACAATACGAAACTCATCGACCGCTTCAAAGGGAGGGTCCACAAGAATCACACCCCGCCGTTCACGCGGAGGCAGTAACATTGTCAATCGATCATAGCCATCCGCCTCCAAAACCTGCTGTCTGGTGTAGGAAGCGAGCGCGTTGGACAGGACCTCGGCTTCTTCCGGATGCTTCTCGATTGCCACGAGACGGTCCTGGGGTCGAAGGAGTTGGGCTGCAATTAGAGGCGAGCCAGGGTATTTCGAGTCACCTGTGGCGCGGACAAGCTCGAGATAGGTAGCAAGGGCTTCAGGCAGGTGACCTTTCAAGCGGCGGATCCGCTCAATTCCAGCTAGCGCCTCCGAGGTTTTGATCGCCTCTGCACCAAGTAAATCATAAAGCCCCCGGCCTGCATGGGTATCGATAACAACGAAGCCCTTGTCCTTCCGCTTCAGATGTTCAAGCACTGCAACCAGGGCTACGTGCTTGGCCACATCGGCAAAGTTTCCAGCATGGTAGGCGTGACGATAATTCATGGCAGTAGGTATAGCGCCTGCGCGCGGTTTCGTTAAGATAAGACAGATTGGGAGAAGATGATCATGGCCGATTTGCTTGCATTATCCAGCCGCTACATTGATCAGGGCATCTACGAAGGTCCAGCCTCTGTCAATCGTATCAATGGACAGCTCTCGGAGGTCGAGGATGGCATCGCCATGGTCGAGGCTTTCAGCCATGTTGTAGCATTGAAGAGCGAACAGGGTCTGGTGCTATTTGATACCAGCCTGGAGGCCTTTGGCGGCCAGATCCTGAGAGCCTTACGCGGCTGGAGCCATGACCGGATATCTACGATCGCCTATACCCATGGCCATGTGGATCATGTTGGCGGAGCTGGCGCGATTATGGCCGAAGCAGCGGAAAAGGGGCACCCCCGTCCACAGGTCATCGGGCATGAAAATGTAGCACACCGCTTTTCCCGTTATCATCTCACCGATGGTTATAATTCTACCATCAATGCGCGACAGTTTGGGGGCGCCCCAGGCAAAACCAACGGCTTCATTTCGGCCGGCATGACAACGAGCTTTGGCCCTAAGGAATGGGTCACCCCTGATCGTGAATTCTCCGAGCGTATGGGGCTGGCCTCCGGCTCGCTGCGCTTCGAGCTTTTTCACGCACGTGGGGAAACCGATGATCATTTGTGGGCTTGGTTACCCGCCAAGAAGACGGTGATTGTAGGTGATTTTCTCATCTGGGTGTTTCCCAACGCCGGAAACCCCCAGAAGGTGCAGCGCTACCCGCTGGACTGGGCTGCAGCACTGCGCGCGATGGCGGCGCTTGAACCTGAGCTTCTTCTACCGGCTCACGGTCTGCCGATCGCCGGCGGCGAACGGATCGCCCAAGTACTCGACGACTGCGCTACGGCGCTTGAAGTCGTCAGCCACCAGACCCTTTCCATGATGAATGCCGGCATGCGCCTGAGTGACATCGTCCATAACGTGAAATTGCCACTAGCGTTGATGGAAAAGCCCTACCTGCGCCCGGTTTATGATGAGCCTGAGTTCGTGATCCGTAATCTCTGGCGTCTGTATGGGGGCTGGTACGACGGAAATCCGGCAAATCTCAAACCCGCCCCCGATCAAGCCTTGGCGCAAGAGATCGCACAACTGTCTGGAGGCGCAGCACAGCTCATCGCCCGGGCCAAAACATTGAGTGATACCGGCGAATACCGACTCGCTTGCCATCTTGCTGAGATGGCCGCATTGGCCGCCCCTGAGGATCGCTCGATCCATGGCGGGCGCGCTGAAATCTATGAGGCCCGCATGAAGAGCGAATTATCGCTGATGGCCCGCGGCATATATGGCGACGCAGCACGGCAATCGCGCGAAGCTGCTGGAAAGAATTCCTGATCTCCGAAATGCCCAGTCCCCATCGCACTTGATTGAGCTCACACGCGGGCTGAAAGAGGGACGTATCAATGGGGATGAAAAGTGCCTGCCCGTGCGCACCTACGGGCATAACGGGTTCAGAACAGAGTTAGTGAGGATTGGTCGCCGGCCGCGCGGCCGAGCTTTCCAGGAGGCACGGCTCATCCCACTTGCCCTCAGGGCGCAACAGAACATAAGGATTTGAGTGCATGCTGAGTGCGTCAGGATGAGGCTCAAGTTCGCCCCACATGAGCACGTATTCATGGTCGGAGAAGACGAGCTTGTGATTGGTTTCCAGAAGCTTGAAGCCAAACCTTGTCCAATAGTTGATTAACCGTTTTTGCACGTGGCCATAGACCTTGCGGTACCCCTTGCGCCGCAGGAATTCCAGCGTCCCACGAACCAGCTCCTTGGCTACTGGGGTATTACGATACCGTGGCAGCACCGATACCCGTTCGATCTTTGCAAACTCCGCAAAGTAGCGCAGACGAAGCGTTGCTGCAGGCTCCCCTCCAACCAAACCCAGCATGTGGGTCGCAGTTCGGTCGTTGCCATCAAATTCTTCTTCATAGGGACATTGCTGCTCGATGAGATAAACGGCGGAGCGAATGGCCAGGGCGCGCTCCACGTCTTCGCTTGTGCGAGCAACCTTGACGTCACAAGCCGACCCTTCTGGGCGAACCCTGGGCTCACGCATTTTGAAGGAATCCGCCGCCCCGCCGAAGATGAAGAGCCCACCAAGCCCATCATTCTCGGGATTGACCGCTCGAAAGCCCTGGCGGCGCATCAAATTGAGACCTGCCTGAGTACCCGCGCGCGCGTAGAGAGGCACGCCTCTGCAAATCTTACCCAGCGAGATTGTGACCATGGGCGTTGCCCGGGACGACAAGCCCGGCGCCACCACGAGCCAGATATAAATCGCCTCGGGACGCTCATCGGTGCTTGCCAGATAGGCACGGTCAGGATCGAGCGGATCCAGGCGTCCATCAATCAGTGCCTGTGCACCAATGGTATTCAGCAGCAGAAAGCCATAGTATGCCAACAGTGGACTTCCTGATTCGGTCGGGTATACGCCCCAGAATGAATAGGCATTGTGGGTGAGGACGCGGATGACCACGTCGTCCGCTGCAATGGTCTTAAGTTCCGGATGGGCACGGGTCAGTGCAAATGCCTCGTCCAGTTCGCCCACGTCCATCGGCCGAACCTGGATTGGCGTTTGCGACGGATTGCTGTCGGCACGGGGCGGGACCACAGCGGGGGCTACGGAGGCGTTACAACCAGAGGACTCAGAAGAGATCGCAAAGAGTTCGTCTTTCATACCCAGCCCCCCAAGAACTGCACATCCCGTTCTGCGACGTGCGTCTTCCAGGGAGGCAGGCTAAACCGATCGAAGGGGCGGTAAGAGCGCATGATTGCGCATGGGGCCATGCTGAAATTGGACATGCCCGGAGGGTGGCCTGACTGGGACTGGGACGATTTTCGCGTCTTCGTCGCGGTTGCCCGCCACGGCAGTTACACCCGCGCCGCCCGGGAACTGGGCTGGACTCAATCTGCGGTCAGCCGCCGCATCGCGCGGCTGGAACAGAGCCTATCCCTGCGCCTGTTCGACCGCTCGTTTCGTGGCACCCAGCTCACCTCGGAAGGTGAAAAGCTATTTTCCTACGCCAATGGCGCCGAGCTTATGCTTTCGCGCGGAGTTCGCAGCGTTCGCGATGCGGCCCAGCGCCTGGATAGCGACTGCAACATTCTGCTGGGAGACGGCGTCGCCAGCTATTGGATGCCCATGTTTCTCCCCGCATTTCTTGCCCGTAACCCTGCAATGGCACTAAATATTTACACCGCCCACAACGCGCATGCGGCCGGTACCCAAGTCTTTGATTTGGAAATCCAATACAGTCACCCCTTGACCGATGATGTGGTAGCACTGCCGCTTGGTACGCTGCATTTCATGCTGTTTGCCTCGCAGGACTACTTGATGCGCTATGGTGTCCCGTCCTCCCTGCGTGACCTGCGTCACCATCGCCTCACGGATACGGCTTACCGTCTGAGTGACCGCGGCTCATTTGCGGCCTGGGCAGGCCTGGACCGCGAGGCGGTGGTCGCCACAAATTCCAGTGTGGTCATGGGTGAGACGGTTCGTGCGGGCGGAGCCATCGGTCTTTTGGCAACCTACGCCGCACTGGTCGATCCGCGCCTCGTCCCGCTGTTGCCGGAGGCTCATTTTCGCGTACCGGTCATGCTCTGCTTTGAGCGCGAAACAGCGAAAAAGCCGGCCGTGCGGGAAACCATAGACTTCCTGAAAAATGCGGTATTCGACCGTAATGCCATGCCTTGGTTCGCAGACGAATTCCAGCGTCCCGCCAAGAGCTGGCGCAAGCTCCTTGACGAGCACCTGGCCAAGCTCGACGCGGATAGCGCGCGGCCGCATTTGGCCAGTGTCTAAATGTTTGATCCCTGGCCTCGAAGGTATCTCCCTGCCCAGACAATGGCAGAATGCGTCACAAGATGGGTTCGCCATCCCGAAGCCAGGAGGACCTGCACGGTCCCTCGGGCAAATCAGAGATCACGGATTAGGGTGGCGATCTCCAGATACGTGATCACCGGAAGACACTTCGGAGTTCGCAAAAGCCGCTAGGGCTCTCAAGGTTGTTGGCCTTCCACAATCTGTCGTTCACTGAGAAATCTCACCACATTCCCAGCTGCTGGGATGAGCTGGAACGAGGAGTTGGTGCCCAAGGTCGGACTCGAACCGACAAGCCCTTGCGGGCGCTGGATTTTGAGTCCAGTGCGTCTACCAATTCCACCACTTGGGCAGCCTCACAGCTATAGCGGCAGACGAGCCGTTCGCCAAGATCTGTCAGAGCAGCATTCCAGGACCAGGTTCCGCGACCCACCAAAGGGACGGTCGTGAACATTTGGCGCCGGCCCTTTGTCCCCTGCCCGGAAGACCTGACAATGAGGCATGCCAGTCCAGGTCGCCATCGTCGGGATCACCGTGCTTGATCGCAACGCTGCTGGCCACCCGCCATGGTTCACGAGTGACAGTATGGCGTCGCACCGACGCGCCCTGCTGCAGCATAGCTCCCGGACAAAGACCTCACCCGTCGGCCGTTAACGTGTACTAGTTCGTGTTGTCCGTCAGCGCGATGAATTCAGGATCATCCTGCGTCTCACGCTCGATGCGCAGGAACTCGTAATAACCGCACTTGCCGGTGGGATAGGCACGGCAGATGGCGGGGCGTGCAGTATAGATTGTGCACCGGCGCTCTTCGGTATCAAAGAATTGGCAAATACGGCCGAAATGCTTGTCCTTTTTGCGCCGCATGGAATATTTGACGCCATACCGTTCAGCGGTGAAGCGCGCCTTCGCCTCCTTGAAGCTCAAAGCAAAATGTTTTGCCAGACGTTCAACATCCCGCTTGGTCAGGGCAATTAGCGGATACGAACAGCAATAGCCCGGACATTTCGAGCAATCATAGGATGGCATAGGTATTTAGCTTTCTTGTCTTGGGCTTCAGCCGATAACATCCTAAAGTGGCCGCAGCAATGCAGCCAGCGGGGAAATGTCACCATCGCGCGCCAAAGTAAGAATTGGGGTCTGCGGTGCAAACCTGCCAATCGTTGCCGCCGTTTCGGCAAGGGGGACTGGCGCACCACCACAATCATTGACAATCACCACGTGCGGACGGAGTTCCGCAGCCGCCAGTGCCTCGAGGGCCGTCAACGTATGGCTGATACTGCCAAGATAGCCACCCGCTACCAGCACGATAGGTATGGCCAGCTCTGCAATCCAGTCTCTTACCGTATGCGCCCCGTCAATCGGCACCATCACACCACCAACACCCTCAACCAGGAGCAAGCCCTTGCGGTTTGCAATCCGCTGGCGGCAGAACGCGATGAGCTCGTCAAAGGCAATGGACCTGCCCTCCCGCGCCGCCGCCATATCGGGCGACAGAGGGGCCGCAAACCGCCACGGCGCGATCCGATCCAGGTTCGCAGGCTCGACTGGCTCTGCCATAGCACCCAGAAGAACTCCGGGATCACTCATAGCAGGATCTGCACCTGGAAAGCCGCTGACCACCGGCTTTAGGGCACTGGCGCTCTCCCCTGCCTCGCGGAACACACGCAGCAATGCCGCCGTGACATAGGTCTTGCCCACGTCAGTTCCGGTTGCCGTAACGAAATAAGCACTCATGCAGAACGCCCCGCTGCATTTACGATTGTCGTCGATCGCGCACCATGCAGGACCTTCGTGCGAATTGTCTCGGCAAGACGAAGAACATCAGCGTCTGCGTGCAGCGCACTGAACGCGATCCGCAGGCGCGCGGTACCGGCTGGAACGGTCGGCGGACGGATGGCAACGACGGCAAAACCCGCCTCTTCAAGTACCGATGATGCGGTCAGCGCCGCCTGCTCGTCGCCCAGCACAACAGGTACAATCGGGCTTTGTGCAGGCGCCATGCCGAGAGCCTTGGTAAAGGCACGGGCCTTGGCCAAAGGAGCTGCAACCCGCTCAGGCTCCCTGCGAATGATATCGAGCGCCGCTATGGCCGCCGCAATCTGCGCCGGCGGCAGGCCCGTCGAATAAATCAGTGTCCGCGCCCTGGTGTGCATAAGTTCGATCACCGGCCGGCTTGCGCACAGATAGCCGCCATAGGAGCCCAGTGCCTTGGATAAGGTACCCATCTGCAGGTCTGGCGTCACTCCCATGGCCGCCGCCGAGCCGGCACCCGCGCCTAGGACGCCAAGCCCATGGGCATCATCGCTCATCAACCAGGCATCAAATCCGGATGCCAGCCGGGCGAGCTCGGGCAAGGGTGCGAGATCTCCATCCATGGAAAATACACCATCCGTCAGAATGAGGGCATGAGCGTGAGATGGGCGGTAGCGAGCGAGCAGCTCTTCAAGATGGGTGACATCGTTATGGCGAAAGACATGCAGCTGGGCCTGCGACAATTGCGCACCGGCCCACAGACAGGAATGGCACAATGCATCCGCAAAGATGACGTCATCTCCTCCGATAAGGCTGGGTATAATACCGGTATTGGCCAGATAACCGGACCCGAAGACGCAGGCATCGTCAGTCTTCTTAATCGCTGCCAGCCGCTCCTCGAGCACGCCGTAAAGGGGATGATTGCCCGTCACCAGGCGTGAGGCGCCCGCGCCCACGCCATAGCGGTCGATCGCTGCCTTGGCCGCCACTTTGAGTTCAGGATGCACACTGAGGCCTAGATAGTCGTTACAGGAAAACGACAACAGCCGACGGCCACCGCGAACAATCCACACACCTTCACGCGCAGTATCCTGCAAGCTGCGACGGAGCGCCTGCACATCGAGAGCCGCCAACTTCTCCGCTGTGTAAAGATCCAGAGATCTTGCCATCCCGCCACCCCGCTTGCGCCTCTATCGTAGCCGATATAATGCCTGTAGCCTGCCGTTCCAATCCCGTAGCCCGGAGGACTGCCCATGAACGCCCCCGCGAACCTTGATGCAGGAAAGCTGCGCCACGATTGGAGCCGTCAGGAAATTGCCGACCTCTTTGCGCTGCCTTTTGCCGACCTGATCTATCGCGCCCACACGGTCCACCGCGCCCGCTTCGATGCAAACGAAGTTCAGATTTCTACTCTGCTGTCGATCAAAACCGGCGGATGCCCGGAAGATTGCGCGTATTGTCCACAGAGTGCCACCCATGACACCGGCGTCAAAGCCGAAAAACTCATGGAAATTGAGGCCGTGCTAAGGGACGCGCGCGCCGCAAAGGAGGGTGGTGCAACACGCTTCTGCATGGGTGCGGCCTGGCGTTCACCCAAGGACCGCGACCTTGATACAGTGTGCCAGATGGTTGAAGGCGTTCGCGCTCTGGGCATGGAGACCTGTGTCACGCTTGGCATGCTGACAGCGATGCAGGCAGATAAGCTGAAAGCGGCCGGTCTCGACTATTACAACCATAATCTGGATACGTCACCCGAATATTACGGCGAAATCATCAGTACACGCACTTATCAGGATCGCCTCGATACCTTGACCCATGTGCGGGATGCCGGCATTCACGTCTGCTGTGGCGGCATCGTGGGAATGGGAGAAGCACGCAACGATCGCATCGGGATGATCCACGCTCTGGCAACCTTGCCGGTCCACCCCGAAAGCGTGCCGATCAACATGCTTGTCCAGGTCGAGGGCACTCCGGTATCCAAAGGACAGGCGGCAGATATCATTGAATTCGTGCGGACCATCGCCGTTGCCCGCCTGACCATGCCGGCCTCGATGGTCCGTTTGTCCGCAGGTCGTGAAACCATGAGTGATGAGGGTCAGGCCCTCGCTTTCTTCGCCGGCGCCAATTCAATCTTCTGCGGCGCCAAACTTCTGACAACACCCAATCCCAGTCGCGATCGGGATACTGCGCTCTTTGAACGCCTTGGTATTCAAGCCATGACATTTTAAGCGCATCACAATCGAATGAGTGCAAATCCCGATTGGTATGACAGCGGCCTCAACCATATCTGGTTGCCCTACACCCAGATGAAGACCATGCGCCCGCCGCTTGCGGCAGTGCGCACCCACGGCTCGCGCATCGTCCTCGCCGATGGCCGAGAACTTGTCGACGGTGTTGGCTCGTGGTGGACGGCATGTCACGGTTACAACAATCCCCATATTGCAGAGAAGCTCAGACAGCAGCTTGACCGTATGCCGCACATCATGCTGGGCGGGCTTGTGCACGAGCCGGCGCTTCGTCTGGCAGAGCGTCTCTGCGCACTTCTGCCGTCGCACCTGACGCGGGTATTCTTTTCGGATTCAGGCTCCGTGGCCGTTGAGGTCGCGATGAAGATGGCTTTGCAATACCATCTCAATGCGGGCAGATCGGGACGCACAAAATTTGTCGCATTCAAGGGTGGCTATCATGGCGACACCTTGGGCACGATGGCGGTCTGTGATCCTGAAGAAGGTATGCACGCGCTGTTTTCGGGCATTCTCAACCAGCATTTCATCGTTGACCTGCCCCGTGATGAGCGATCCGTGGCAGATTTTGATGCAGCCATCGCTCATCACGCCGATGAGATAGCCGCCATCATCGTCGAACCGCTGGTGCAGGGCGCCGGCGGGATGCTGTTCCACGACGAGCAGTGCCTGATGCACGTCCGTGATGTGGCCCGGCGCCATCATGTCCTTCTTATTGCCGATGAGATCTTCACCGGCTTTGGGCGCACGGGTCCGATGTTTGCCTGCGACGTGTGCGACGTCGTACCTGATATCATTACCTTGGGTAAGGGACTGTCCGGAGGCAGCCTACCCCTGGCAGCGACGGTAGCGAGTTCGGAGATCTTTGCCAGCTTCTGGTCCGATGATCCAGGTCTGGCGCTCATGCATGGGCCAACCTTCATGGGCAATGCCCTGGCCTGTGCCGCGGCCAATGCGTCACTGGATCTGTTCGAAGAGGAGCCTCGCCTCGTCCAGGGCGCCGAGGCCGGCAAGACGATGGCACACATCCTTGGCCATGCTTTAACCTTGCCTGGTGTCGTCGATGTCCGCGTGCGCGGCTGCATCGGGGTCGTGGAGCTCGACAGGATTGAAGATCTTAACAGCTTGAAGCAGGCTTTCATCGAGGAAGGTGTGTTTGTTCGCCCATTTCGCAACATCGTCTATCTGACCCCGGCGCTGAACATCGCGCAGGACGAACTTGAAAAGCTTTGCACCGCCATTTTAACGGTACTCCAGCGACGGTAGGATAGGGCGCTCCGTTCGCAGTGACCTTGCGCAGTGTCTGGCAGAACCCCGCCACGATGACGTGGACCGCCGTCTTAGTGAAGTCGCCAGCGCCTTCGCGTCAGGGTTGTTCCGGCTTCAGGCGAGCCAGCACGCGCCGGCGTGCTTCGGTGCGAGTAATATCGTCAACATAAATAAGGCCTGCGACCTTTCGAATGAGCGCATCCTCTTCGGGCTCAAGTACGCCGTCAGCGTAGACCACTTCCCACAGCATCTCGATGACAAGCGCACGCTCTCCAGGCGTCATCTGTTCGAAGATGGCATGGGTGTAGGGCTGAAGCTGCACCAGATCGCGCTGCTTTTCCTCTGCGCGGGCAAGCAGGCTCGCGCACTCCTGGGGCGCAAGTCCAAAGCATTGCCCCAGAAGGTTGCGGATCATGATCCGCTCGTGATCCGCAAAGTGGTCGGAGTGGTTGGCCGCCTCAACGAGCAGCGTTGCCACTGCCAGCCGCGGATCAGGAGCCCTGGGTGCCTGATCCGCGCCAAGAAAATGCATCAACTGCTCGAACATGAGTCCCGAATAGCCCTTGTTTTTCGTGCCGAAAACCTCTGGGCACGCCAGATATCAGCGTGCCGTTTCCGGCAGTTTGGTTACGAAGGATCCCGCTGGACCGGGAAATTCCACGGGACTGGCATAGCCGGCTTTGGACACTGAAGAAACACCGAAGAACCAGTCGTCGATCGTGATGTTCTTGAGTGTCAGGCTGGTTGCATTCCCGGCATTAAGGTGATGAGTCCAGTAAGGTGCGATCGTGTTGCGCCACCACACCTCGTAGGAGGCAGCACCTGGCGCCTTCGACCAGCTGACAACCGTGTTATGGCTTACTGCCCCCTTGATGGACAGATGGCGAGGTGGTGGCGGCGCCATGGCCAACGCCGCCATCGACAGAATGTTCAACGTCGTCACCCGCGCCAGATAGGGAAAGTCAATGAAGCGCTCGCGGTCACCGTAGAGAATGCCGTTCTGGAGGCGCACATCCTGATGTTCATGGTCGTAATTTTCGATGGCTTCCGTGAAACGCACAGCCGGAAAGCCAGCCGCAAGCATGGGAACCTGGTCACCGCCTCGCGAATAACGATCCGTGCGATAGATCATATGCGCGGAAAAGCCGGGCAGATAGGCCTGCGCCAGGCCCGCGACATAACGGGCAAGTTCCCGTGAGGGGCTGTCCACCTCACCGCCATTATAGCGCCGGATGGCAGCCTGTTCGGGGGTCTCCGTTGATTTCGTACCCTCCGAGAACACGCGCACATAACTGGTAACGCGCTGGCCGTTGTCACCCATCGTGCCACCGATGATATCATTGTTCAGGTCTGCCTCGACCTGCCAGTGCTGGGCGTGGGCGTATTTGGCCAGAAGTTTGCCGCCGTAGAGATCCTGCTCCTCCCCTGACAGCACCGCAAAAACCAGCGTCGCGGGAAAGCGGTGCTGGGATAATACCTTCGCGGCCTCGATGACCGCCGTGCTGCCCGATCCATCATCATCGGCACCCGGAGCATTGGACGTGGCGTTCATGATGTTGGTGACACGGCTGTCGAGATGTCCTGAAATCACGATCACCCGTGACGGATCGCTCGTCCCCGGCAGCACTGCAAGCACATCCATGATCTCAGTGGGCTTGGGGATGCGAGGTCCAGTGACAACATCCGTTGGCGTCTCGATCTTCAGACAGCCTCCGCACTGCTTAGATATTTCCTCAAAATGAGATTTGACCCAGCGACGCGCGGCGCCTATCCCGCGCAGGGGCGAGGTCGTCGTGGACATCGTATGACGGGTACCAAAGGACACTAGCTTGGTCAGGATGAGCTTAAGATCCGCAGGCTGGACCGCATGGGCCAGCGTCGTGAGCAAACGGTGATCCTTCAAAGGCGGCGTTGGCGTGACCTGCGCCTGCGCCACCGTCACTGCCGAAAGGGCAAAGAGCCCTGCCATCCATGCCAGTCTCATCCCGATCTCCCCCATTGGAACCGAGCGACAGTGGCCCGGTGGATGGGTCGCGAGCAAGTCACAGATGCTCGATATGACAAAGCATACACGTGGTTTGCCGGGGCTGGTGGGCGGTGGACAGCCGATGGCAGGCCCCCTCGCCGCCTAGGACTGCTATGAGGGCACCTGGCCGGGCAGACGAGGGACCGGCCTCCAGGGCCGCCTGCCTGGTGGCCTTTTCTTCATGGGCCTATGGGTTTATGAGCCCTTCGCTACCGCAACGTTCGAGTCGATCATGACCTTGCGCCCCATTCGCCGCGCTTTGCTATCTGTCTCCGACAAGACCGGTCTTGCCGAATTTGCTCAGGGTCTTGCTCGCCACGGAGTTGAGCTGATCTCCACTGGAGGCACTGCGAGAAGTCTCAGGGAGGCCGGCCTTCAGGTGCTTGATGTCGCCGAGGTGACGGGTTTCCCCGAAATGATGGATGGCCGGGTGAAGACCCTGCATCCCAAGATTCACGGCGGTTTTTTGGCGCTGCGCGACAAGCCCGACCACGCGGCGGCGATGCGGGAGCATGGCATCGACGGCATCGATCTGCTGGTCTGCAACCTCTACCCCTTCGAGGCCACGGTCGCCAAAGGTGCCTCCTATGAAGACACCATCGAAAACATCGACATTGGTGGCCCCGCCATGACCCGTTCGGCGGCAAAAAATCATGCCTGGCTGACCGTGGTCGTCGACACCGAGGACTACCCACGGGTGCTCGGGGAAATGGCGGCACATCAGGGTGCAACAACCTATGCGCTGCGTCGCAAGCTCGCGCAGATCGCTTATGCCCGCACGGCGGCGTATGATGCGGCGGTCTCCGGCTGGTTGGCCGAGCAACTGGAACTGGCAGGCGACGAGGAGCCCGCGCGGCGGCGCAGCCTTGCCGGACATCTCAAGCAATCCTTGCGTTATGGCGAGAACCCGCACCAGCGCGCCGCATTTTATGTGACAGGTGAAGCTCGGTTTGGGGTCGCGAGCGCCCGCCAGCTTCAGGGCAAGGAACTCTCCTACAACAATATCAACGACACCGACGCAGCCTACGAACTCGTCAGCGAGTTTGATCCCAGCATGTTTGCAGCCTGCGCCATCATCAAGCACGCCAATCCCTGCGGTGTCGCGGTGGCAGCAACGCTGCCTGAAGCCTATGCCAAGGCCCTGACCTGCGATCCGGTCAGCGCCTTTGGTGGCATTCTTGCGTTTAACCGTAAGCTCGATGCGGCCACGGCTGAGGAGATCTCCAAGCTCTTCACCGAGGTGATCATCGCTCCAGATGCAGATGCCGAAGCCCAGCGTATATTGTCAGCCAAGAAGAATTTGCGCCTGCTGATCGCAGGTGGCTTGCCCGATCCGCGAAGTGGGGGGGCAAGTTTTCGCAGCGTGGCTGGTGGATTTCTCGTGCAGACCCGCGATCACGCCCATATCAACCGGCAGGATTTGCGGATCGTCACCAAGCGTCAGCCCACCGAGCAGGAAATCGCCGATATGCTGTTCGCCTTCACGGTAGCCAAGCACGTCAAGTCCAATGCCATTGTATATGTCAAGGATGGCCAAACCGCAGGTATCGGCGCAGGCCAGATGAGCCGCGTCGATGCCGCGCGTATCGCTTTCATCAAGGCACAGGATGCCGCCAAGGCCGCTGGCTGGCGTGAACCGATGACCAAAGGTTCGGCAGCAGCCTCGGATGCGTTCTTTCCGTTCCCCGACGGACTTCTGGCGGTTGCCGAAGCGGGCGCAACTGCGGTCATCCAGCCCGGAGGCTCAATCAATGACAGCAAGGTCATCGCCGCCGCCGACGAGGCAGGCCTCGCCATGGCACTTACCGGAATCCGGCACTTCCGCCATTAACCTAGCCCGCTCGGGCGTTCGGCCTCAGACCTCCTGATCGCGCGCTTCTGTGACACAGGTCACCATCCAGAAGAGCCCGATCACCAAGAAAAATGTGATTGCGAGCATGCCACCGCGCTGACTGTGGGTGCTCAGGGTCAGGATCGAAACGCCAAGCGGCGCCAGAAACGTGGTCGAGGTTCCTGAGAGCGAGAAAATTCCGAAGAACTCGCCCATGCGCTCGGGCGGAGCGATGCGCGCCAGCATGGTTCGCGAGCTGGCATAGGCTGCGGTGATGCAGGTCGCGCCGATGTTGAGCACTGCCAGAAAGATCAGCTCGGGAGGCGTATTGAAGATGGGAAAGTGCCACAGCGGTGCTTGGTGCACGTTGTAGTGGATGAACCAAAAGATTCGATCAGGGCCCATGGTCAGGCTGAGCAGCGATGAGACGATGGTTCCGCTCAAGCTGATAATCAGCGTTGGCTTGGAGCCAAGACGATCGTCGAGCCAGCCGCCCGCAAATCCTCCCATCACCGCAAACACGGAAAGCTCAAGTCCGTAGAACGCCATCTGGACTGCGCCCCAGTGGAAGGTGCCGGCAGCATAGATGCCGCTGAAGGTCAGGACACCCGTCATGCCATCATTGAAGACCGCTCGGGCGCCAAGATAATGGGCGACGTTGCGATAGTGGGAAAGACTGCGCAGGGTGCGCAAGACTGAGCGCACGCCCTGGCGCACGGCGTCCAAAAGCCCGAGACGCAGGCTCGGTTGGTCCGGCGTGAAAAGAAAGAGTGGCAGGCTGAACACCGCCAGCCACACTGCAGCCAAAGGTCCCGCCAGTCGTTCCGGCTCATGCAATGCCTGACTGATGCCAAACAGCGGATGTGCAGGAACGATGGCCCAGTGCACGCGCCCGGGAAGCGACAGCGCGATCAGCATAAAACCGAGCAGCAGAATGCCCGCGACATTGCCCAGAGCAAGTCCCAGGCCGGACAGGCTGCCAACCCGTTCTGTGGGAGCAATCGCTGGCAGCATCGAATTGTGGAATACCGCCGAGAATTCATAAGAAATATTGGTCAGGGCCACGGCAGCGCCAATGGCGAGGAGAAGGCCACTTCCGGCATGGGGCAGCGCGTTCCAGAGCAGCAGCATGCCCACCACCATGAGTACGGTATAAAGCAGCAGCCACGGCTTGCGCCGCCCGCCAGCGTCGGCAACCGCACCCAGAAAAGGAGCGAGCACGGCGATGATGAAGCCGCCCGCTGAGGCGATGTCACCCCAGATGACCTGGCCCCGGATCGGATCCCCGACCACCACAGTCGAGAAATAAGGAGCGAAAATATAAATTGTGATCAGCAACACGTAGGGGTTGCGAGCCCATTCATACATGGCCCAGGAAAGCTGTCCGAGCACGCTGGCAACCGGCCGACCCGTCGTTGACAACCCATCTGGCGGCGTCAGCAGGCGGGCAAAAAGCCGACCTGCTGCGACTTCGCCGCCAAGATAAGTTTCCTCTGGAACAATGGGAGAGCGGTCCTGCGGTTCATGATCCGTCCTGCGCAAGCGATGCTCCCCAGATCTTGTTCTTGTTGATCCAGCCAGTGTGACCGGCAACACTGACAGCGCAAGCCTCCGGCTTGCAGCGCCGAAGCTGGGCAATCACGCCCGGAGCGGCCAGTGCCACGACGGACGCTCCGGATGCAGAGCTTTCCCGCAGGGGCGCGTCACTGCGCCCGGTGACCACCACGGTGCGATGGGATGACAGCATCGCCACATGCACCCAGCCCGCGGTGCCATCCGAAAACCGAACTTTACGCCACACGTCGTATTGGGCGGTGACCAGCACCGGCAGACCTTTGCGGTGGTAGACCCACAAAATGCGATAATCGTAGCCCGGCCCCTGGCGTAAGAACACCTTGTCCGCGGACAGGCTGGCGAAGCGTGGGAATTTTTCCCGCTGGCTCTGGGCACGGGCGGCGCCCCAGAGCAGGGGCAGGGCGATGGCAAGCATGGCAAGGCGATAGATGGTCATAGGGTAGACCCTGCCAAGACCTGGGGCTGTGAGCAAGACAACGTTATGTCACCAATCGCTTGCTTTACGTTAGGTTTGCCCGCCACAGTGGACAAGCAAAACCCCAACCGCGCCCCGGGCGCCCCCTAAGCCGGAGTTTCAGACCGCCCATGCCCGCGACCAAGCCGCTCGTGATCGTGACCCGCAAGCTGCCGGATGCGATCGAAACGCGCATGCGCGAATTGTTTGACACGCAGCTCAATCTTGAAGACCGGCCGATGGACCAGGCAGAGCTGATCGACGCACTCCAAAGAGCCGATGTGCTGGTACCGACGGTGACTGATCGCATTGATGCCAAAGTTCTGGTCCGCGCCGGCGCTCGCCTGAAACTGATCGCCAATTTTGGCACCGGCGTCGACAACATCGACGTCAAGACCGCGCTCGAGCGGGGAATTACCGTGACCAATACGCCTGGAGTCCTGACCGAGGACACCGCCGACATGACCATGGCGCTCATGCTGGCGGTGCCGCGCCGTCTGGTTGAAGGCGTGAAATGTCTTGAGGCCGAAGAGTTTCACGGCTGGTCGCCCAACTGGATGCTGGGACATCGCATCTGGGGTAAACGGCTTGGCATATTAGGTATGGGCCGTATTGGCCAAGCGGTTGCTCGACGCGCCAAGGCGTTTGGTCTGCAGATCCACTACCACAATCGCAAACCGGTTCATCCCGATATCGAGCGCGAACTTGAAGCGACCTACTGGGACAGCCTTGATCAGATGCTCACCCGGATGGATATCGTGAGCGTGAATTGTCCCCATACACCAGCCACCTACCATCTGCTGTCTGCCCGGCGGCTAAAGCTGATGAAGCCGAGCGCCTATCTCGTTAACACCGCCCGCGGCGAGGTGATCGACGAAAATGCGTTGGCCCGCCAGATTGAGGCCGGCCAGTTGGCTGGCGCCGGGCTTGACGTGTTCGAACATGAACCCGCCGTCAATCCGCGCCTGCTCAGGCTGAAAAACGTGGTGCTCCTGCCCCACATGGGATCAGCCACGCTCGAAGGGCGTATCGACATGGGCGAAAAGGTCATCATCAACATCAAGACCTTCGTCGACGGCCACAAGCCGCCGGATCGTGTCATTCCGGCGATGTTGTAGGCAATGTCATTAGAGCCAGCGCCAACTCCATAACACCTCTCGCGCCGCGCCTGCCCCTTGGCGACGTCCATCAGAACGCGAGGGATGGCGCATGAAGGGCCGGCCAAGTTTCCCGCCCCGGCTCAGGCCTCGTAAACCACCACGTTCCAGAAGCGTGCGCGGTGACTGCCACTGCGCTGATAGCCGGCAGACGCAAGCACCCTGCCGATCATGAAATTGAAGTAGCCATGACCCACGAGAACGGCGGCACCGCGCGCATCGGCATGGGCGACAAGCTCTGCGGCGGCGCGCCGGGCGCGCTGGCGTGCCGCCTCCGGACTTTCAATTCCTGGATGGAAGCCGAGATACCAAAGCCCGCGCGACAAAATCGCCCATTTGGGTACGCGCATGCGCAGGAGCGGAACCGGCGGTGCGCCAAGAGGGGCTTCGCCGAACAGTGCCTCTTCGCACAGCCGTGCCTGCGGCAGAAGCCGCGCACCACTTTCACGGGCCCGCGGACGGTCCGAGGTGAAAACCCGATCCACCCCCTCCAGGCGTGACAGCATCGTGCAGAGTTCCGGTGGCGGCGCACTTTGCGGATTGAGATGCGCCTTATCATAGGCGTCGATATAGGCGCGGAAGTCACGATGTCCGGTGCGCGGACGCAGGTCAATGTGCGGTTCACCATGACGGATGAGCACAATACGCCGATGACAAGCAGAACTGGTGCGGGCGCGCGGAAGGGGCAGGAAGTCATGAACCGGCAGCCCCGAAAGACCCACCGAGGCTCCGTCGTCCCATGAGTCCTGCTGCGCCTCTGCGGCGGGCACAAACTGGGGAGGTAATTTGCCTGTCATATCCTCGTTGCAGCCGAGCGGCCCATGTGTACTGAATGGGATAAGCTTCCCCTGCATCTTCTAGCACGGCAGGAAGGCCATGACAGGAGAGTGAGCATGCATAGCCTCGACGGCAAGATCGCGATTGTTACCGGTTCGGCCAGTGGCATTGGCGCCGCGACGGCCATGCGCCTGGCCGCCCGAGGTGCCCGGGTTCTGGTCAATTATTCCAAGAGCGCCTCGGAGGCTGACGAGGTAGTTGCGACAATCCGCGCTGCGGGCGGCACCGCGGAGGCGGTACAGGCCAGTGTCGCCCTGGACTCTGACTGCCGCAAGCTGGTTGAAGCTGCGGTCACACGCTGGGGTGGGGTCGATATCCTCGTCAATAACGCCGGAACCACGAAATTCGCCGCCCATCACGACCTCGACGCGCTCTCCGCCGAGGATTTTGCCCACATTTATACGGTCAATACGATCGGCCCGTTTCAGATGGTACGTGCCGCGCGCAGTGCCTTGTCAGCCCATGGCAGCGGATCGGTCGTTAACGTCTCCTCTATTGCCGGGATTCTGGGAATTGGCTCCTCGATCGCCTATGCCGCTTCCAAGGGCGCTCTCAACACCATGACCCTGTCACTGGCACGGGCTTTGGCACCGGCCATCCGCGTCAATGCTGTGTGTCCCGGCTTCGTCGCCACGGGCTGGTTTGAAAAGCGCTTCGGCAGCGAGCAGTACGAAGAGCTCGTGCGGCGCCAAGCCGAATCGAGCCCCCTCAAGCGGGCGGCGCGCCCAGAGGATATCGCCGATACCGTGGTGTTTCTCGCCAGCCCGGAGTCAGCGAACATAACCGGGGAATGTCTGATCAATGATTCCGGTGTTCATCTGACCCTGGCCAGCGGCCGATCCTGATGCCTGTTACGCGGGCAATTGCCCAAGTCCTTGCCATTTCCATCGCTCCATTAAAGACACGCTGCGGTTAAACCGGGCAATGCGGGGCGTCACCAGAGAGTCTGGTGCGCCAAACGTATTGCCAGTTTCCCGATGCTTCGAAACCATTGTCATGCTGCAGCGCAAACCTGCGCCGTGCAGTTGTGACCGCGATCAGGTTGAAGGAGCTCTGCGATGGCCAAAAGACTGAAGGTACTGCTTATGGGAGGGGCCTGGCTTCTGGCATCCATCTCGAGCGCCAGCGCCGGTGCAATTACCGCCAATCCTAAGCCCGTCACCATGGCATCAGGCTTTGGTGACATCCTGGTGAGTGGACAGATCTCAGGTCTGGCCTACACCCAGAGCAACGCCAGCCATACGCAGCCAGGCGATGCAACCGCCAATTTCGACCTCAGCAACGCCCTTATCACGGTGCAAAAGAACTCAGGCTTTCTGCAGTTCTACGTTCAGGCAGGTCTCTATTCCTTTCCCACCGTGGGACAGCCATATGAGAAGGCCAGCAGTCAGAACAGTCTGTTGGGACCGGTTCCGGTCGCCTACGCCAAACTGCAATTCACCGACGCGCTTTCGCTCGAAGCCGGTCAGCTTCCCACACTCGTCGGCGCCGAGCTTGCCTTTACACCGCAGAACATCAATATCGAACGTGGCTTGCTGTGGTGGCAGGAACCGATCTCAAGCCGAGGCCTGCAGGTCAATTATGCCAGTGGACCGGTGTCGCTCTCGCTGTCCTGGAACGATGGCTATTACAGCAATGTCCTGAACAGTTTTTCAGGCCTTCTGTCCTACGCCATCGATGGCGCGAACAGTCTAGCCATTGATGCGTCGATCACGCCAGATACCCGTGCCAGCCTCGGCCATCAGATCTACAATGTCATGTACACCTACAATCAGGGTAAGTGGAATGTCGGTCCCTATCTGCAATTCGAAAACTATGCCCATGGTTCGGGCTCTGACTTCGGTCTGGGGCTCCTTACAAGCTATCAGTTGACCGGGAGATGGAGCCTGAACGGCCGCGCCGAGTATGAAACGTCTGGAAACGGCATGGCGCTCAGTTACGGTCCCCACAGCAAGGCCTGGTCCCTTACCTTCACACCCACCTGGCAGCAGGGCATTTTCTTTGCCCGGGCTGAACTCTCCTATGTTGGCCTTGGACACCAAACGATAGGCTTTGGTCCCGCATCGACGCAGGCAAGCCAGGTGCGAGCGCTGTTCGAAACCGGCATCGTGTTTTAGCCTGCCGGCCTTTGCACTAGCCCGGAATCGGGCTTGCGCGCGGGGCTGAAGCCATGAAAGCTTGGGCCAAAGTCCGGGGAGGCGATCATGGCGGAATTTCCGCGCGGCTTTCTATGGGGGACGGCCACCGCTGCCCACCAGGTCGAGGGCAACAATTACAGCAGCGATCTTTGGCTGCTGGAACATCTCCCGCAGGGACTGTTCGCGGATCCCTCTGCCGATGCCTGCGATCATTATCACCGCTACAAATACGATATCGCATTGCTCAAGGGACTTGGCTTCAACTGCTATCGCTTCTCAATCGAATGGGCGCGGATCGAACCTGAATCCGGCAGATTTTCGCGCGCCGCCCTCGATCACTACCGGCGCATGATCGCCGAATGTCATGCGCAGGCGATCATGCCAATGGTGACATTTCATCACTTCACGGCACCACTGTGGTTCGCCATGGAAGGCGGCTGGGAAAATATACGCAGCGTCGACTGGTTCGCGCGCTACTGCGAACAGGCGATCAAGGCCCTTGGTGACCTCATTCCCTTTGCCTGCACGATTAACGAAGCCAACATTCCGCTCATGATGACGTTGATGCGGGCAACTGGAAAGCCGAACGATGTCATCGCGCGAAATCATCAGCTGGCGGCACAAAGAACAGGCGGCCAGCGCTTTTCGACGTTTCTGACCGGCGATGGCCAGGCCGCGACGCCACACCTGATTGCCGCCCATCGTAAGAGCTATGATGTCATTAAGGCTCACACCATCGCCAAGGTTGGCATGACACTCGCCCTCAATGAGTTTCAGGCCGCGCCTGGCGGGGAGACGCTGTGTGCGATGGCGCGCAGCCAGATCAACACACAATTTCTGGAAGCTGCACGCGGGGATGACTTCGTTGGCGTCCAGACCTATACGCGTGTGCAAATCGGTGAGAGCGGACCTCTGCCGCCAGAACACGGCGCCGAGCGCACCCAGATGGACTATGAGTTTTATCCCGAAGCCCTTGAGGCCACGCTGCGCGAAGCGGCCCGTGACGCGCAAACTCGCCTGATCGTGACCGAAAATGGCATCGGCTGCGCCGACGATCAGCGACGCATTGCTTACACCGAGCGGGCGCTCAAGGGCGTAACGCGCTGCCTGGCCGACGGGCTGCCGGTGGACGGCTATATCCACTGGTCCCTGCTCGACAATTTTGAGTGGCTTGAGGGCTACGGCCCCACCTTCGGCCTGGTCGCCGTTGACCGCGTCACCCAGGCGCGCACTCCAAAGCCGAGCGCCTACTGGCTCGGGGCCATCGCAAGAGCAGCGCAGAGCCACTGACAGCCCCATATGACGCGCAGGGCTGACTGAGGCTCCGTCCCCGACTGAGGCCCAGCAGCACACGACTTGCCCTCCGGCCAGGGAGATGAACAAGGCTCTAGCCTCTGAGGCCATGGGGGATTATCAGAGGGTCTTCATTGTATTTCGCCGCCGCACTGCGGCCACTGTCAGAGAGGATTTCATGAAAGCTCCCATCCGCGTTGCCGTAACCGGCGCCGCCGGCCAGATTGGCTATGCCCTGTTGTTTCGCATTGCCGCAGGCGACATGCTGGGACCGGATCAGCCCGTAATTCTGCACCTGCTCGAGATCACGCCGGCTCTCAAGGCGCTCGAAGGCGTGGTCATGGAACTTAACGACTGCGCCTTTCCGCTGCTGCATGGAGTGGTTGCCACCGACAACGTTGACGTCGCCTTCAAGGACGTCAGCTATGCCCTGCTCGTCGGGGCCCGTCCCCGCGGTCCGGGAATGGAACGCAAGGATCTGCTGAGTGCCAATGGCGCCATTTTTTCGCCCCAGGGCAAGGCGCTCAACGCGCACGCCAAGCGCGACGTCAAGGTTCTGGTGGTCGGTAATCCGGCCAATACAAATGCCCTCATCGCGATGCGGAACGCCCCGGATTTGGCACCATCATGCTTCACCGCGATGCTGCGGCTTGATCATAATCGCGCCATCAGCCAGCTGGCCGCCAAAACGGGCTCGCTCAACAGTGACATCAAGAAGATCATTGTCTGGGGCAATCACTCCTCGACACAATATCCTGACCTGCATCATGCCACGGCGGCCGGCAAGCCCGCACTCAGCCTGGTCGAACGCAGCTGGTACGAGAACGACTTCATTCCAACCGTGCAGAAGCGTGGCGCAGCGGTGATCGCAGCGCGCGGGGCATCCTCAGCAGCTTCGGCTGCCTCCGCGGCGATCGATCACATGCGCTCCTGGGCCCTTGGTACCAGGGATGGCGATTGGGTTTCGATGGGCGTTCCCTCCGACGGCTCCTACGGTATCGCGCCTGGTATCATTTTCGGCTTTCCCTGCACCACAGGCGGTGGACGGTATGAAATCGTGCAGGGGCTCGACCTGAGCGCCTTCTCCAAGAGCCGGCTGGCTGAGACCGAAAAGGAACTGCGCGAAGAGAGCGCCGCCGTGAGCAGCCTCATCGGCGCCTGAGACACGGGCATGCAGTCAGGCGGTTGCGATCCCGAACGCCACCGCCCCCTGCTCCCGCCCCAGTTCGCGGAAGCCATAATGGTGATAGCATGCGCCGGCGCGGGTATTTCTGGCCCCAGCAATGAGGTGCAAGCCCGGTGCCCCCTCCTCTGCTGCCACGGCGCGGACGTGGACAATCAGCTGACGACCAAAACCTCGGCCCTGCAGGCGAGGCAGCAGGCTGATATGCAGATGCGCAGGAAAGGATGCCGTCAGCGCGGACGGGGTTAGCTGCGGCGCATGAATCTGTCGCAGCCGCACGGACTCGGTCGCACTGCCCGTCGTCAGCGACAGCGGATAACGGCGTTGCAGACCTGGCCACCAGCAGATGGTGCAGACCCGCTCCATTCTTTTGGACTTGTATAAGTAATTGCAATTTATACGAAATTTTCCGCGTTTTTTGCCTGTGTAGGAATTGTGCAGAAGTATTTTGGGATTCAGCGTCTTCCTGCCCAGCAATGCGATTCGTTTTTCGGCCGTGAAATGCGAGCTAACGTCAGCTCCAAGAAAATGCCCGCCGCTTATCGACTGCGCCCGACGCCATCGAACATCGTGGGCTCGGCATAACGCCCGGCGACGGTGGCTCCGGCCTTCGGCCTCGCGTCCTCGACAAGCGGGAACATGACCAATTCGCGATTCGGTGATTCAAACAGGTCCAGACCTCTTACGGAACCGTGGCCGCACGTCGCAATCAAACTCCTTGACCGTAAACCTGTCAGATGGTCGCTCCGGCATGATCTTTTCGCCATTGTGATCTAGGCGCGCGTCAAAAACGACGAGGTAGCCGAGGCTTGTATTTTTGTTCTCCAAGTAATGTAAAACCTGTTCCTCGCCGGACGCAGCGTATGGCGCGGAGTACCGGAAGCCGCACATCTTCAGCTCTACCACCAGCACAAGCGCGCCCATAAGTTGCACATAGATATCGATGCGGCCTGCGCCCGTTTTGATCTCCTCGAACACGTTGATGCGCTCGCCGAATTTGCCCTTTAGGTATGTGTGAAGCAAATTCTGGGCGTAGCTTTCGGGGCTTGGTATCCATTCGTAATCTTCATCGTCTTTCTTATTCCAGAACGTCATGCGTTTGTCGGCCTTCACAAAGGCGCAGAATTCCAAAAGCGCCCGCTCAAACATCTCGCTCGTGATCGGTGCATCGGGAGGCGATTCGTCTTTGGCCTGAATGATCGTGCCACCCGACTGAAGGGCCTCTTCCCGATATTGAAGCGCCAATTCTTTGATTTTTGGACTGCTGGCGGCAAGATTTGCCGCCTTGGTCAGCACCGTTACCGCCTCGCTCAGGTTGCCGGATTCTTTGATCGCATTGCCGAGGTTCATCATAAGCCCCGGCATCTCGCCAAAACGCTCAATCTCGTGCCGGAGGAGGATCACAACATCCCCCCACTTTTTCTGCTTCACGAGAACGTTTAGTAGCGCGTCTCTCGCAGGCCAATCAATCGGGCTGGCGGCGACAATCTTCCGTAGCCAGAGTTCTGCTCGATTAAGCTCTCCCAATTTGAAGAGCTGCTGAACCATCGCATGCCGCGCGGGCGCCATAGCACCCTCGGATAGGCCGTGCTGTGCCTGTTCGTTCAGGCAGGCTTCCAGCTTCTGAATCCGTTGCGTGTCGCTGAGATCAGGGGTAAGCGTCGCCTGCATCGTCTGCACCCCGGCGATCACCTCGTAATTTTTGGCGACCTTTGCCTCGGCAAGAATGGCCTCGGCCTCGGCGGCGTCAAAGTTATTTGATAGCGCAACCAGTCGATTTGCGAGCTTGAAGTGCGGATGGTTGTTCAGTTCGGTCAGGGTATCGGCTTCAGTGCCAGCCGCGTTTGCTTCCTCTCCGCGACCCAGCGCCTTTAGTTCTTGTTGGAGGAGATAGAGCGAGCTGATTAGCTCGGCCTCAGCACCTTGAAGGTCCCGTCTCAACTCAACCGCCTTTTGGATATCCTCCAATGCGTGTTTGTGATCGCCGAGCATCGATAGACGGTTGGCTCTTATGTGGAAAAGCCCCGCGCGTAGGTCTCTGTTCTGCAAGCCCTCCTGCATAGTGAGCGCTTCAACCTCATTTAGGACGTTGATCGCTTGTTGCGGACTTTTGTACATCTGGGCCTTCATCAGCCCCATCAGGCTCCGACCCGCTTCAGGCTTGTTTCCTGCTTCTAGAAAGGCATCAGCCGAATTACGTGCGGCTTGCGCCATCTCGGGATCGGACGGGGCAAGTATCATGGAGAGGTTTCGCCACGCCCAAGCGCGGCTCTCCGGCGCGAGAGTCTCCGGTGTTTTCAGCAGCCGACGAAATATCGTCATCGCCGTTTCGACCTGCCCACTTATGGCTGCGCCGTAGGCGATAATCATTTCCAGATCGGCCTTTTGAACATCCGTTAGGCCCGGCTTTTCTCTCAGCACGACTTCCGCTTGCTCAGCGGCGATATCCATCCGCTTGAGCTGGTGCGCGACGACCATCAGGTGCTCACGGACAGATAACTTCCGCGTTGCGTCCAGCCCGTTCAATTCTATGGCCGACAGCGCGTTCAATAGCGCCTCATTCGGCGGGTAACCGAATTGTCCGTCCTTAGATGCCGCCTCCATTTCCTCGGCAGCTTTTAGATGGTCCCCCAAAGCGGTCGCCGCGCTGATCTTTTCCGCGACCTTTGAGGGAATGCTCGCAAACATCTCCGAAAGCGCTTTGTGCATATCAGCGGCGAGATTGTCGGGGCCTGTCGCATAGGGATGCGTCGGCTTGCCGGTAGAGATGATCCGGCCGGTATTCATATCGATGGTCAGTTCAAGCTGGAAGTCACCATCCGGTAAGTCTTTCGTCGTAAGACCACGCTCCTCGATTGACTTCCTAATATCAGCGACAATTTCTTCGAGCGGCTTCTGTCCGCTGGTCTTGGTTTTCAGATAAGTGGGGTCAATGAGATGCTTTAGCCGTTGCAGCGCATCGTCGCTGCTGGTCTCCAACTTAGCATCGGCACCGCCGGATTCGGTTTTTGTAAGGGTCAGCCTGCCGAGCATGACTTTATCGCCCGCGCTGTCCTCGAAGATCGCCAGGCGCTTGTGAGGCAGCGCCGGCTTATCTTGCTCGTTTTGATCCGGTTCCGACATCTCGGTGAGCGGTGTTGCGGCGTCGTCCGGCTGATCAAAAGTATCGCTCATGGATTGTCCCATGTGCCCCAGGGTCCCGCGCAGTGTCGCGTCTGTTCGCTCGCTCCCTTGATGATTGAGGTAGCCGCGCCAGCCCTCAGGGTGATGCTGCTGACACGCCAAGGACCTCTATTTTGTATTTTTAGGCACAAAACCAGACGATTTCCTTTGTTTCGATACATTAAATGTTGACAGATTTCAACGCCTAAGGCATTCTATAACACAAAACAAAGGCTTGCATGAGGTTTTGTTACACGAATGACCATAACATTTCCCATCCGCTCCCTTTCGCCGCAAGAAAGCCGCGTCGTCCTCACCCTGACGGAGCGCGGGCGCCGTGAAGTGGCGCGGGAGGATATTATCAAGCTTCTGTCAGTAAGCCCGGAATCCGCAGATCATGTGATCCGGTCCCTGCGTCGCAAAGGCTGGCTCCAGCAGGCAAGCTGGGGGAAGTACCTCCTGATTCCCCCCGATCAAGGGCCGGAAGCACTGGGCGAAGGCAATCTACTGGCGCTCGCCAGCCGCATCGCCGAGCCCCATCCCTATTATCTGGGCTACGGAACGGCCGCCGCCCACTACGGCCTGACCACGCAGCATCGCAACACCATCTGGATAGTCACGCCTGCGCGCCTGCGCGACCGGCGTCTGAACGATTCAGACGTCCGGATCGTCAATCCGGTGCCGCGAAAGTTCTTTGGGTTCGGCCCTGTCGATGTACTCGGCTACACCGTCAAAATGTCGGACATCGAAAAGACGGCAATCGATTGTATCGACCGGCCGGACCTGTGCGGCGGCATTGGCGAAGCCGCCACAATTCTTGCAGCGGCAAGCCGCCGCTGCGACTGGAGCAAGGTTGCTTCCTACCTGCAACGGATCGCCTCAAATCCGCTCACACAAAGATGCGGATGGATCGCTGATTATGTCGGCGCAGAAATCCCTGATGACGCGCGCGCGCAAATACTCCAGCTCGCAAGCAAGAGCCGCAAAGCCTTCCTCGGCCCTAAGAAAGCTCCGACGGGCGCGATTGGCTATGACGAAAAATGGCATCTTACTGTAAACGTGACGCCAGCGGAGATGCACGGCAGCGCAGGTCTCGGCCGCAAACAAAGCATCCGGAAGGACACGTAGGATGCTGACGCGCCCCCAAGTCCAGCGTTACGCTGCCGAATCCGGGCTCCGCGACATCATGATCGCGGAGAAGGAAGTCATCCTCACCTTTCTCCTCCAGCTACTGTCCGAGCGCGGAATTCTCGACCGGCTCGCTTTCAAGGGCGGCACCTGCCTGAGAAAAATGATCATCGGAAGCCAGGGGCGCTTTTCCACCGATCTCGATTTCACGTCCTTGCAGGAACACGACCATGAAGACGTGATCCTGGAGATGATGCAGGCATTCACCGAACCGTTTCACGGCATACAATTCGCCATCCCGGACAACAGCTACTATGAAACGCAAGACGGTCTGTCCTGGGGCGTTAATCCCACCTACGTCCACGACTGGAACCCTGGCGGGCAGAGCGAAGTAAAGCTCCAGATCAGCCGCCGCGAGACGCCGACGCTCGGCCCTGAACGGCGGCCTCAATGCGCGCAGAGCTATTTTCAGCGCCTGCCATTCACGCCGGTCGATATCAACTGCCTTGCGTTCCCCGAAATCATCGCTGAAAAAATCCGCGCCTGTTATCAGCGCAACAAGGCGCGCGACATCTACGATCTCGGTATGTTTGCCACACGCCCGCTCAATCAGCCGCTTGTCCGTCGCCTTGTCGTCCTGAAACTCTGGCAAGCGAAAGACAGCTTCGACCCCGTCCGGCTCATGACAAAATTCGCGGACGGCCAGGCATTTGACTGGGACGATCTCGGACAGCTTGTCCGCCGCACGCAGGTCATCAATCGTGAAAAAATCATCGCCGATTGCATCAGCGGCTTCGGGTTCCTCGCTGCTCTCACGCCAGACGAACAGATGCTGGCGAATGATCCTTACCAACGGGAGCGCGTCTTGCAGGAAAAACTGCAAGCCGATCTGCCTCAATGACCAACGATGCAAACCCTAGCCACCCATCGGAACCCACATGCCTGATGCCGCCGCGTCTGGTGGGCGGAAAATCTCAACAGGCTGCGTCCTAATGGCCAAGAACAGAGACGAATTCACGCCCGCGACCAAGCGGATCATCGAGAGGCAGGCGCGCGGCCATTGCTCCAATCCGGCATGCCGCCGCCTAACGCACGCCGCCACGTCCGATGGTCACGGCGAAATTAACATCGGGGAAGCGGCGCACATTTGCGCCGCCGCACCGGGTGGGCCGCGCTACGACGACAGCATGGCGCCCGAAGAGCGGCGTTCCCCCGAAAACGGCATCTGGCTTTGTGATGTCCATGCGCGCGCCGTGGACGCGAAGGATTCGAAATTCACAGTCGAAATGCTGCGCGACTGGAAAAAGCAGACTAACAGGGACTCGTGGCACAGCATCATGCACAACGTCCCCTTTGGACCGGGGATGCAAGCGCCGACGCCCGACGAATTGAGAGATCGGCTGCGCGCAGCGGCAACGGCCGATCTGGCGGTATTCCGGCGAACAGAAAAATGGCCCGGCACGACTGTCGCGCTGACGCTCAAGGTTGATCATGTGGATGAGGCCCTGAGCACGCGCGCGCTCGCGAATGCCGTCACCACGCTCGATGACCTTATCCTTGTCGCGCCGCCAGGCATGGGAAAGACGACCACGCTCTTTCAGGTCGCCGAAGGCGTGTCGGAGATCGGGAACGGCACGCCGCTCATCGTGCCGCTCGGCGATTGGGCCACCGATGGCGACGCACTGCTCACCTCCATCTTGAAGCGCCCCGCGTTTACCGGGGTTTCGGAGACCGACTTCCGCGCCGTCGCGAGGAGAGGCAAACTGCAACCAGTTTGGCCTAGATTTCAGGAGTTTTCCTCGAGTACCTTACCAGCGAGATAGAGCGAGCCACAGATCAGGATGCGCGGCGCACTCTGTCCCTCGGCGATCCGCGCAAGTGCAGTAACCTGCAGCAAGGCATCCTCGAGATCGTCGGCAGGGCTGGCGTCGAGCCCGACTCTGCGGGCGACATCATAGAGTTCTCCCGCACCCATGCTGGCCTCAGCGCCCACGATCCCCACCGTCACCACATGACGGACCAGGCCACGAAATGCTGCAAGAAAACCGGCTGCATCCTTCGTTCTGAGCATGCCACAAATCAGATACAGGGGCTTGGAGCTCTTTTCCTCAAAATCGGCGAGAGCGCGGGCAATGGCACGGGCGCAATGTGGATTATGTCCACCGTCCAGCCACACCTCCGCACCGTCAGGCGCGGCCGCGACAAGCGGACCGCGAACCAGACGCTGCAGCCGCGCCGGCCATTCAACGCCGCGCAGTCCGATCTCAACCGCAGCATCCCTACCCCAGCCCCGGCCCGCGTGACGCAGCGCGGCGATGGCGGTGGCGGCATTTTCGATCTGATGGGCGCCACTGAGCCGCGGCAGCGGCAGATCGAGCAAACCACGTTGATCCTGGTAGACCATGCGGCCATGTTCCTGATGGGCGAAAAAATCCTGCCCAAATACATAAAGAGGCGCACTGAGGGCATCGGCGGTGCGGGCGATGACATCGCGCGGTACATCATCCTGATTGCCGACCACAAGAGGTACCCCACTCTTGATGATTCCGGCCTTTTCGGCCGCAATGCCGGCGATCGACTCGCCGAGAAATTCGGCATGATCAATGCCGATGGGGGTAATGACGGTCATGGCCGGGCGCACCACCACATTGGTCGCATCGTAGCGTCCACCCAACCCCACTTCGAGCACCAGGGCATCGGCGGCCACCCGCGAAAATGCGAGAAATGCCGCGGCCGTCGTGATTTCAAAAAAGGTTATGGGTTCGTCCTGATTGGCACGCTCGCATTCATCCAGCACCGCAACCAGATCGGCTTCCGAAATCAACTGCCCGGCGATGCGGATACGTTCATGAAAATGCACGAGATGGGGCGAGCTATAGACATGAACCGTGAGCCCCTGTGCCTCGAGCATGGCGCGCGCAAAGGCACAGGTAGACCCTTTGCCATTTGTTCCGGCGACATGAATGACGGGCGGTAGCGCCTGCTCGGGATGACCGAGGCGGGCTAGCAACCGTTCGATGCGGCCAAGGACCAGGTCGATCCGCTTGGGATGCAGACTGAGCAGCCGCGTGAGGATTTCAGAACTCGGAGGCCGCTCAGTGATCATCGCGTAGCGGGTGTCGCGACTGCGGCGCGGCTGACCTCAGTCGAAATGGTTGCCGGAGTGTGCAGCGGACGCGGCTTTGGTTTCTTCGTCAGGATATGAATCACGCGTGACAGCGTGGCGCGCAGATCGTGGCGGTGAACCACCATGTCGACCATGCCATGATCGCGCAGATATTCTGCCCGCTGAAAACCCTCGGGCAACCGTTCGCGAATGGTCTGCTCAATGACGCGTTGACCGGCAAAGCCGATCAGGGCTCCAGGCTCGGCGACATGTACGTCGCCCAGCATGGCATAGGATGCCGATACTCCACCGGTGGTAGGATCGGTCAGCACCACGATATAGGGAAGACCTGCCTCTTTCAGCAGATCAACACCGATCGTCACCCGTGGCATCTGCATCAATGACAGCAGACCTTCCTGCATGCGTGCGCCACCCGCCGACACAAAGAGTACAAAGGGGCGCTTCTCATCAACCGCTGACATCATAGCCCGGACCAGCGCCTCGCCCACACCCATGCCGAGCGAGCCACCCATGAAGTCGAAGGGTTGAACCGCGGCCATGACGGCAAGGCCGTCGAGTGTGCCACGTGCCGCGACCAGTGCCTCTGACAGGCCGGTTTTTGCACGCGCCTCCTTCAGCCTCTCGGTGTAACGCTTGGAATCGCGAAATCGCAATGGATCGCTCGCGACATCCGGTGCCGGCAATGTCTCGTAAACCCCGCCGTCAAAGAAACTGCGCAGGCGATCGGCGGCACCAATACGCATATGGTGACCGCAGCGTGGACAGACATAAAGGGCCGCGTCCAGGTCACGGTGAAAAATCATCTCGCCACAGGCAGGGCATTTGCGCCACAGATTCTCGGGTGAGTCCGAGAGACGTCCCGCCATCAGGCTCTTAAACCGGGGACGGACGAAATTTGTGATCCAGTTCATGGGCTCATCCTACCACGTTTATCCGCGTGCTCCATGCACTGCATCGGCGAGTTCCTTGCAGAATTGCAGGGTGTGCGCGAGCAGTTCCTCGCCATTACGGCCTTCGCCGTGGGCCGCACCGATGCGAGTGACGATTGCCGAACCGACGACGACGGCGTCGGCAAGCCTGGCGATTCGCGCCGCCTGCTCAGCAGTCTTGATGCCAAAACCAACCGCGACGGGCAGCTGCGAGGCCTTGCGCACGCGGGCAATAGCCATCTTGACGTCGCTTTCAGCAACGTCCTTTGTGCCGGTCACTCCGGCCACCGAGACATAATAGAGGAAGCCACTGGCATCAGCGGTGATCGTTCTCAAGCGGTTTTCATCCGAGGTTGGCGTGGCAAGCCGCACAACGTCGATGCCATGCGCCAAAGCGGTGGTACGCAGGCCCCCATCTTCCTCCGGCGGCAGATCGACGGTGATCAGCCCATCCACTCCGGCGGCCGATGCATCGGCGACAAAGCGGGAAAGCCCATAGGCATGGATGGGATTGTAATACCCCATCAGCACCAGCGGGGTCTGCGTATCGTGACGGCGGAAACCGGTCACGAGATCCAGTGTCTTTGCGAGGTTCATGCCCCCGCTCAGCGCCCGCAAGGACGAGGACTGGATGGCGGGCCCATCGGCCATGGGATCAGAGAAGGGAACCCCGAGTTCAATGATGTCGGCGCCAGCAGCCGGCAAAGCGCGCAAGAGTGCCGCGGTGATCGTGCTATCGGGATCGCCGGCAGTGATAAAGGGGATAAACGCACTGCGCCGAGAGGCCTTAAGCGTGGCAAAGCGGGTGGCAAGACGGCTCACAGTGATTCTCCCAAAGCTGCGGCCACCGAAAACACATCCTTGTCACCACGCCCAGACAAAGCCACGACAATGATATCGCTGGGCGCCATTTTGGGCGCCACCTTGAGGACATGGGCGATGGCGTGCGCGGGTTCGAGGGCCGGGATGATCCCCTCCAGGCGACACAGCAGCATGAAAGCCTCCAGGGCTTCGTGATCGGTAATGCTGTGATACTGAACACGCCCGACGTCTCGCAGATAAGAGTGTTCTGGGCCCACTCCGGGATAATCGAGACCCGCGGAGATCGAATGCGCCTCGGTAATCTGCCCATCAGCATCCTGCAGCAGATAGGAGCGCGAACCATGCAGCACGCCCGGCACGCCGCGAGCCATGGTCGCGGCATGATGGGGACTATCGATGCCCTCACCTGCTGCTTCCACGCCGTGGATTGCGACTTTTTCGTCATCGAGGAAGGGATGGAACATGCCAATGGCATTCGAGCCGCCACCAACACAGGCGACAACGAGGTCGGGAAGCCGGCCTTCCTGATCGAGGATCTGTGCGCGGGTTTCGTTGCCGATCACGCACTGAAAATCACGCACCATCTCGGGATAGGGATGCGGTCCAGCAGCGGAGCCAATGATGTAGAAGGTATCATCAACATTGGCGACCCAGTCTCGCATCGCCTCATTCATGGCATCCTTCAGCGTACGCGAGCCACTGGTTACGGCGCGCACTTCGGCGCCTAAAAGCTGCATGCGAAAGACATTGGGCTTTTGCCGCTCAATGTCGACTTCGCCCATATAGACCACACAGGGCAGGCCAAAGCGCGCCGCCACCGTTGCCGTCGCAACACCGTGCTGGCCCGCTCCGGTCTCCGCAATGATGCGGCGCTTGCCCATGCGTCGTGCCAGTAGAATCTGGCCAAGGCAGTTGTTGATCTTGTGCGCGCCCGTATGATTGAGATCCTCACGTTTCAGATAGATTTTGGCGCCACCCAAATGCGCGCTCAGCCGTTCGGCGAAATAGAGCGGGTTGACGCGTCCGACGTAGTTTTTGAGCAGACCGCGCAGCTCGACGGCAAAACCCTCGTCTGCCCGTGCGGCGCGATAGGCTGCTTCCAGATCAACGACCAGCGGCATCAAGGTCTCGGCGACGTAGCGGCCGCCATAGACACCGAAATGACCACTTGCATCCGGTCCGGCCCGCAATGAATTGGGCAATCGCGTCACGCGGAACTCCCTTGTTGGACTGAACCAGGCAGTACAACGCGTGCTGCCGCAACAAATGCCTGGATCAGCTGTGGGTTCTTGATGCCAGGCTCCGATTCAACGCCGCTGGAGACATCCACGCCGGGCGCCCCAGACACGCTGAGCGCCAGGGCCACGTTGTCGGGGGTAAGACCGCCGGCCAACAGCCAGGGGCGCGAGATGCGCTTCTGCTGCAGTAATCGCCAGTCAAAGGCGAGGCCGTGCCCACCCGGACGGGTCGCCCCCTTGGGAGCGCGGGCATCGAACAGAAACATGTCGGCGACAGACTCATACCTGGCAACGTGGAGCAGATCCTCCGCCTCGGCCACCGCCAGAGCCTTGATCAGCGGGCGCCCAAAGCGGCTGCGCAATTCAGCCAGTCTCTGCGGGCTTTCACGACCGTGGAGCTGTACGAAATCCGGCTGGATGGCGTTTATGACCTGCTCGACAGTGGTGTCGTCCGGCTCAACGAGAAGCGCAACAATGCGCGCCCGACCGCGCGCCCGCTGCGCCAGTTCCCTCGCCTTGGCATACGGCAGATGGCGCGGTGAGGCGGGATGAAAGGCAAAGCCCACAAAATCCACGCCTGCGCGCAGAGCCGCGTCCAGCGCATGGGCTTCGGTGATGCCACAGATTTTCACGGTCACAGCCATGGGGCGCCGCTTATCGCTGTCCCTCGGGGCAAAATCAAGCAAGCCTCGCCCCGGCAAACGTTCCCGAGGGATGCCAAAAGGGCCTGTCGACATGGCACCAGCTTCATACTTCGCGCATCGACAGCCAGTCCCGTTTGAGATAGACTTTCAAAATCGTTGGCTCGCATAAATAGAGCGTCAACGGCTGAGAGACTACGCCCTGAACAACAAGGGCAAAGGCTCCCGCTCCATTGTGCGAGGAGTACGGTTGGTGTCGCGTTATACATTCCGCATTCTTGATAGCAACGGCCGAATGGCCGAGGAAATGGCCATATTGTGCGACGATGACTTTGCCGCACTTGACAGGGCTGCCTTGCTAGCTGCCGGACGCAGTGTCGAGATCTGGTGCGGAGCGCAGCTTTTGACCCATCGTCGCGCCGATGGCGAGGCGGCACTCGACGCCCTCAGCATGCCCCAGACATGGGCCGCCATGACGGTGCGCAGCTAGGCCTCAGCTGCTGCCCACACCAATCTCAAGCAGCAGGCTCCGCGCCACGGCGACCGGATCTTTCGCCGCGGTCAGAGGACGGCCAATAACGAGAATGTCGGCGCCAGCCTGTACGGCCTCGCCCGGGGTCATGACGCGAACCTGGTCGCCGAGTTCCGCGCCTTTGGGGCGAATCCCCGGCGTGACGATGAGGAAGTTGGAGCCGCAGGCGTTACGCACGGCCGCAATCTCCCGCGGGCTGCAAACCACCCCATCGAGGCCGGCTTCCTGGGCCAGCGCGGCAAGGCGCACGACCTGCTCTTCCACCTTCATCCCCTGACCGACACGGGCCAGTTCCTGCGGACCCAGTGACGTCAGCACCGTCACCGCGAGAACCTTGGCTGGCACCGCCGTACCCAGTGTGGCCTCCTTCGCAGCCCGCATCATGGCGACACCACCGGAGGCGTGGACATTGAAGATTCCCACGCCCAGGCCACTGAGTGCCCGCGCTGCGCCCGCCACGGTGTTGGGAATATCGTGGAACTTGACATCGGCGAACACCGGAAGCCCCTCATCAATCAGTCGCCGCAGGCCATCGGGGCCGTGGGCGCTGAGAAACTCCAGCCCCAGCTTGATGCCACCGACCGCGGCAGAGAGGCTGCGGGCGAGCATGAGGGCGCGCTCCAGATCGGGTGTGTCGAGCGCAACATAGAGTGGATTTGACGTCATGCCGGCGGTTTAGACTGCGGCAGAACCGGAGGCAAGGCAGATCCGGCCAGCTTCTGCTCCCGCCGGCGCCGGCGCCGGCGGGCCGCCAACAGCGTGCTGACCCAGCCAAGCACAAGCCCAAGCAATAAAGCCGCGAGCAGCAGGACAAAGAGCGGCAAGTGGACCGACAAGCTGGCGTCAGGATGACGCAATGAAAAGGGGTCGATGCTGAAGAGCACGCTCTGGCGATTGGCAATGGCGATCACCGCGGCGATGGACGCAACCGGAATCCCGATCAGGTAGGTCGAGGGCTTCACGGCGCTGGCGAACTCGCGCCTTCGGACTTGTGACCGTTCAGCCGCTCGCGCAGTTCCTTGCCGGTACGGAAAAATGGCGCACGCTTCTCATCTACCGTGACCGGTTCACCGGTGCGCGGATTGCGCCCCATGCGGGCAGGACGCACCTTGACCGAGAACGCGCCAAAGCCGCGCAACTCGACACGATGGCCTTCGGCCAGCGCCTTGGTGATTTCGTCTAGTACTGTCGTCACAATGCGCTCCACATCACGGTGATAAAGATGCGGATAACGCTGCGCCAGACGCGCAACCAGTTCAGACTTGATCATCCCTTCCCCCGAGGGCGTGTCCCCCCGCCCGTCAAGCCTCACCGGCTCATGGCGAGCAGGCAACCTTGTCAGAGGCTAGAGGGGCCGTCAACTTCAAAGCCTTGATGATCTTGACAATTTCTCAATGAGGCCGGCGCTGCGGGCGGCCCCGGGAGGGCTCAGGCCGCGCGCTCGACAGCGATCCCAAGGGGCAGTTCTACGGTCACCAGGGTCCCGGTGCCGAGGTCGCTTTCAATGCGCATGGTGCCGTCATGCATGCGCGCGAGTGCCTGCACGAGGGCCAGTCCGAGGCCTGTTCCCTCATGGGCAATGGCGACATCCCCCCGCGCCTGGACAAAAGGGTTGCCCAGCCCGGAAATGGCCTCGGTGGGGATTCCGACCCCGGTATCACGGACCGAAAGCAGGCAGGACCGGCGCACCTGGTCTCGTCTCAGTGTCACGGTCACAGCGCCATCCCTGGGGGTGAACTTGACCGCATTCGACAGCAGGTTGAGCAGGATCTGCTTGAAGGCACGGCGATCGGCAAAGAGCTTGAACGGCTCCTCGGGGACTTCGCGCAGCAGCGTAACCCCGCCGGCCTGGGCCCGCTCCTGCATCAGCCGCAGGCAGTCCTCGACCACCGGCATGACATCAATCAGCTTCTTCTCGATCTCGAACTTGCCCGCCTCGATCTTGGACATGTCGAGAACATCATTGATCAACTCAAGCAGGTGGGAGCCTGCCTCGTGAATGAGTCCGGAATATTCGAGGTAGTGAGGATGGCCCAGGGGCCCGAACATCTCGGACTTCATCACCTCAGAAAAGCCGATTACGGCATTGAGCGGCGTCCGCAGTTCATGGCTCATATTGGCGAGGAACATCGACTTGCTGCGATTGGCGTTTTCGGCGGCATCCTTGGCCACAACCGCCTCCTCAACCGCCTCCTCGGCCCGCCCGAGGGCCAACGCCAGACCCCGCTCCAGGCGCCGGCGGTGGGCAAGTGCGGTTCCGGTCAGAACCACCGTGAAGCTCAGCACCGCCGCAAAGCCGAGGATGACCATGATCTGATCGCGCATCGGGCTCAGGGGAATGGTCTCGCTGCGGCCGGCCAGGGCGGGAAGCAGCAGATAGGCATCAGCGACCAGCGTACCGAGAGTGCCCCCGGCGAAGCCACGGGTGAAGGTGAGGAGCAGCACGGCGGGAAAGAACAGATAGGCGAGTGGGAAATGATGGAAGATGAGATTGACGCTGAGCGCAGCCGCAAGTCCGCTCAGCGCCAGCATCGTTCCAGGCAGCTGGGCCAAGGACAGCATTGCACGAAAATCGCGCAGTCGCGCCGTCAGCAAAGGGGGCAACAGCACCAAAAGCCCGAAGGCATCCCCCATATACCAGTGGATGGCAACCGGCCAGAAGGCGTGTCCCCGGAGCAGTAACTGCTCTAGTGCAGCCAGCAGCGCCGACGCCATGGGGGCCGGTCCGATCGCCAATGCAAAGAACGTCCACAGCAGCCGCGGTGTCGCCTGATTGAGCACCGGCCCAGCAAGACGGCGCAGCAAGAGGACCATGAGCGCAATTTCGACGCCGTTACAGAGGGCAAGAAGAATCGCATCGGTGGGGCGATCGCCAAAGACCGCACCGCCGGCGATCGCAGCGAAGGTAGCGGTCAGCATCAGCGGCCAGAAGGCGCGTCGCGCTGATTTCAGCATCACCGCGCACACAACCGCATTGGCCACCCAAATCACCGCGATCCGCCCGGTGAAGGAGGTCAGCCACAGCCCGCCATAGGCGCAGCCAAACACGAGCGTTGCAAACAGACTGTAACGCACGCTCTGCCGGACGTTTGGCGCCAGCGCAAGCGCCCCGCGACCCCGGGGAGAACTGACATCAAGGGAGTGCGATGCGGACATAGCTCGGTTCCGATTGTCGTCCGAAACTACAGGTAGCAATGATAACCGGATGTTAACAGCAGACCGCCGGCACAGTGCTTTAATCACCTACTTCCCAGCAGTTGAATAGAGTTTGACGGAGTTTAACGCAGACGTAATCGATAAAGGCGACATCACCGCGTGAGAGACCGCGGACACAGGTCAAACACGCACCTGCCCCCTCCCTCAGCGGAAGGGGGCGGCGCGGATGCTTGACAGGATCAGACTTCGTTGTCGTCGCTGCTCTTGCGCTTCAGGGCGGCACCCAGAATATCGCCAAGTGATGCGCCCGAATCGGAAGAACCGTATTGCGCCACGGCCTCCTTTTCTTCGGAGATTTCGCGCGCCTTGATTGAGAGCGAAATCTTGCGGCTGGCCTTGTCGTAGAGCGTAACCATGGCGTCAACCTTGTCACCCACCCCAAAACGCTCGGGACGCTGATCGGCGCGATCGCGGGCCAGATCGGCGCGGCGGATGAAGGATTTCACGCCGTCTGCAAGCTCAACTTCGATGCCACCATCATTGACGTCCGTGACCGTGACCGTAACCACGGAGCTTTTGCGGATCGGTCCGACCTTGTCCATCGGATCGCCAGACAGCTGCTTAATGCCGAGGCTGACACGCTCCTTCTCCGGATCGATATCGAGCACACGGGCACGCACGACCTGCCCCTTCTGGTAATCCTTGACGGCGTCGTCACCAGACTTGTCCCAGGACAGATCTGACAGATGCACCATGCCATCGATCTCGCCGTCCAGGCCGATGAAGAGACCGAATTCGGTGATCGACTTGATCTCGCCTTCGATCTCTGTGCCTGGCGGATGGGTCCCGGCAAAAGCCTGCCAGGGATTTTCCATGCACTGCTTGAGGCCAAGGCTGATGCGCCGCTTGTTGGAATCGACTTCCAGCACCTGCACTTCGACATCCTGGCCGGGATTGACGATCTTGGACGGGGCAACGTTCTTTTTCACCCAGCTCATTTCGGATACATGCACAAGACCCTCGACGCCGGGCTCGAGTTCCACGAACGCACCATAGTCGGTCACATTCGTCACCTTGCCATATAAGCGGGCACCCACGGGATATTTGACGCCCACGCCTTCCCAGGGATCGGTCTGCAGCTGCTTCATGCCAAGACTGATGCGCTGAGTGTCCTGGTTGATCTTGATGATCTGCACGGTGACGTTTTGACCAACCTGAAGCACCTCGGTGGGATGGCTGACGCGCCGCCAGGCGATATCGGTGACATGCAGCAGACCATCGACACCGCCCAGGTCCACGAAGGCACCGTAATCGGTGATGTTCTTGACGACGCCCTCGACCACCTGGCCTTCCTTGAGGCTAGCAACCAGCGAGGAGCGTTCTTCCGCGCGACGCTCTTCGAGCACTGCGCGGCGTGATACCACGATATTGCCGCGGCGCCGGTCCATCTTGAGAATCTGAAAAAGCTGCGGTTGGTTCATCAACGGACCGACATCGCGCATCGGCCGCACATCCACCTGAGAGCCGGGCAGGAAGGCGACAGCGCCGTCGAGGTCAACGGTAAAGCCGCCCTTGACCCGACCAAAGATAACACCGGTCACACGGGCTTCTTCATTGAAGGCACGCTCGAGACGGATCCAGCTTTCTTCACGCCGGGCCTTGTCGCGACTGAGCACGGCTTCGCCCATGGCATTCTCGACGCGCTCCAGATACACCTCAACCTCGTCACCAATTTTGACGTTGACGGGTTGGCCAGGCATCGCGAATTCCTTGAGCGCCACCCGACCTTCGGTCTTCAGACCAACGTCGATGACGGCAAAATCGCTTTCAATGGCAACGATGGCACCGCGTATGACCGAGCCTTCCTGGGGGGAACGGCCTTCGAGGCTGGCCGCGAGCATGGTTTCGAAATCAGCGCGGGAGGGAGCGGCGATGGATTCAACGGCGTGAGACATGAAGTTCCTTCAGTGGGCTGGGATGTAGGGTCGGGTCAGTCACCTGGTTTGGGTTGAGCCACAAACCCCGCGACCGCGGGACACTCTTAAAGCCGAATATGCCGACCCGGTTTGGCGCCGGGCGGACTTCTGCACTTCGGCCCGTCCACTCACAGAGGGCACCCGCGCAGCAGGTTGGTTCAAATCGGAATGTGGAACGCAGAACCAGCTCGGACGAGCGTCGCCGGGTCTCCTTCAACCCCTTGGCTTGGCTTCGAGCTTGGCCGCAAGTCTGGGTTCAACCAGTGCAAGGGCGGCTGCGAACGCGGCGTCTATACCTAAATTGGTGGTATCTAGCAAGGCAGCATCCTGCGCCTGGCGCAGCGGAGCCACAGCCCGTGCCCGGTCGGCTGCATCGCGATGAACCAGCTCTTCGAGCACCTGTGCCTCGTTACGTTGAATGCCAAGTCCGGCCAATTCCTGCCAGCGGCGGTGTGCGCGCACCTCTGGTGCCGCATCAACGAAGAGCTTGGCATCGGCATCAGGGCAGATCACCGTGCCGATATCCCGGCCATCCACCACCGCACCGGCGGCAGCACCAGGAGGGTGGTCAATGAACTGGCGCTGATAGTGCAAGAGCGCTGCACGCACCGAAGCAATCGCTGCCAGTTTGGAGGCAGCCGCTCCAACCGCGTCGCTGCGCAGGACCAACTCGCCCGCGCGGGCCTGATCAAGGGCGCGTGCCGCGGCCAGAGCATCTGATTCCAAACCAGGATCGCCGCCGGCCTCGAGCACGCCCAGTGCCGTCAGTCGGTAAAGCACCCCGGAATCGAGATGCGCAAAACCGAAATACGCAGCAAGCCGGCGGGCCAAGGTACCCTTTCCAGAGGCCGCCGTACCGTCGACGGCAATGACGGGAGGACGCATCAGTCGGGCTCCGCGAAATTTGCCCCCAGCCGGCGCATCAGATCACAGAAATCCGGAAAGCTCGTCGCGATCATCTGGGTATCATCGACGGTGACAGCGTCGCGCGTAGCAAGGCCGGCAACCAGAAAACTCATGGCAATGCGATGGTCCATATGGGTGGCGATGAGCCCGCCCCCCTGCACGTCCATCCCCCTGCCCTCGATAATGAGCCCGTCTGCCAGTTCGTCGACCGAAACTCCGAGCGCTTTCAAGCCCGCAGCTATCGCCGCCAGCCGGTCGCTTTCCTTGACCCTGAGCTCTTCGAGACCACGCAGCACCGTACGGCCCTCGGCAAAGGCTGCCGCAACCGCCAAGATCGGATATTCATCGATCATCGACGGCGCCCAGTCAGGTGGTACCTCGATACCGGTAAGCGGACCGGAGCAAACCTTCAGATCTCCGATTTCTTCTCCCCCGCTGTCGCGCCGATTGGTGACCTCAAGTGACGCACCCATGGCGCGCAGTGCGGCGAAAAGCCCCGTGCGCCGGGGGTTCAGCATCACATCCGGCACCAGGATCTCCGAGCCTGGTACGAGCAACGCCGCCACCACCGGAAAAGCCGCCGACGACGGATCACGCGGCACCATGATCGAGGTGGCCCCAAGCTCGGCTTCTCCCATCAGCGTGATCGCTTCGCCGGTCTCCAGTGGCTCAACATGGATCTGCGCGCCAAAGGCGCGGAGCATACGCTCGGTATGGTCTCGGGTGAGGGCTGCTTGCGAGATGGTGGTGCGCCCTGGCGCATTGAGCGCGGCGAGCAGGAGGGCGGATTTGACCTGGGCCGAGGCCAAGGTGAGGTGATGGCGCACCGGTAGCGCCACCCGCGCCCCGCGCAAGGTAATGGGCATGCGTCCACCCTCGCCGGCCTCGGCCTCAGCGCCAAAGAGCCGGAGAGGCTCCAGAACCCGGCCCATGGGACGACGGCGCAGGCTGGCGTCACCGGTGAAAACCGCCCGGATTGGCGTGGTGGCCATCATGCCCATGACCAGCCGCGAGCCCGTCCCGGAATTGCCAAAATCGAGCACATCATCCGGTTCGCCAAGGCCTCCAACGCCAACGCCGCGAACCAGCCAGCTGCCGTCCTGATCGCGCTCAAGCTGTGCGCCGAAGGCCCGCATGGCAGCTGCCGTATTGAGCACGTCTTCCGCTTCGAGCAGCCCGGCGATCCGGGTTTCACCCACACAAAGTGTCCCAAGAATGAGAGCACGGTGGGAGATCGACTTGTCGCCTGGCACCGCCGCGGTCCCGCCAAGCAATGAACCGGCGGAATGAGAGCGAAGGGGGCGGGACGATGCGTGAACCATGGAGACTGCCTAAAGCAACCGGAGGGCCGGTCAAGTGCGCGCGCGCCCCCCAAAGCCATAAAATTGTCCGCCAGGGCAACTATCGCTTTGACAGTCGCCTCGGCCCGTGGCAAACCCGCCTCCCTTCGCAATCACGGTGGACCTTTTACCCTTGGTCAAGGCAGATCTCGGAACGAAGCGTGCGTGCCCCTCATGTGGTGCCCGTTTCTACGACCTTCAGAAACGGCCGATCGAATGCCCGAAATGTGCATTCACGTTCGAGCCGGAGGCCCTCTATAAGCAGCGCCGGCCGCGTCAGCCGGAGCCACAGCAAGCTGAGGTCGAAACCGAGCGCGAAGACGAGGAAGAAGAAGCCACGGAAGAGGAGGTCGAGGTCGAGGTCGAAGAGACCGAGGCTGAGGCCCCCGCGAAAGGCAAGAAGAAGCGTCCTACGACCGATGAGGAAGGGGACGCGTTCGAAGACGAAGAGCTTGAAGAAACCGAGGAGGGCTTCGCGGACGCCGGCATGAGCGTCGTCGAAGGCGAACCGGAGGAAGACGATCTTGATCTCGGAGACGACGAGGTCGACACCGATGACGATGACGAGGATCTCCTCGCCGAAGTCGACGACGAAGAAGACGAGGACATGACCGGCATCATTGATGCCGACATCGAGAAGGACGAGCCGTAAGGCCACTTCCCGAAGCGCGATACCGGCGACCCAAGGTCGGACATTGGTACGGGGCTGTAGCTCAGTTGGGAGAGCGCGTGAATGGCATTCACGAGGTCAGCGGTTCGATCCCGCTCAGCTCCACCAAAGCTCTTTTCGCGCAGCACAAGAGACCCGCCAATCATCCCCAAACCTTGCAGGGCATCTCGCCGCGCCAACGGGGGCAAATCCACCGCCCTGGACGGGGCGGCGTCTGCCCCCTTGGGCTCTGCCAGGCACCTCATCTATAAGCTTGTGTGCCCACGCGTGCGCCGTCTGCGGCTTTAGCGGACCGGGCTATGGGAAGAAGGATCAATAAGCATGGCAACACTCATCCTGGCAGGAACGTTACTCGCAAAGCCGGGCGAAGAGCCTCTTTACAGGCACACCATCCGGATCGAAGCCGGACGGATCAGCGCCATAGAGAAGGGCTTTGCGGCCGCAGCGACGGGCGACGAGGTCATCGACCTGTCAGACCAGGTGGTGCTGCCCGGCCTCATCGACTGCCACGTCCACCTAACCTCTGAATTTGGCCCCACCCACAAAATACTCACGGTCGAAGAATCAGCAGCCGCCATTGCGCTTCATGCCGCAGCTCATGCCCGCGCCACGCTGCTGGCCGGGTTCACCACCGTTCGCGATCTCGGTGAGCTCGGCGGTGCCGGAGATGCAATTTTTGCCCTGCGCAATGCCGTTGCCAAAGGCTACGTACCAGGCCCGCGCATATTCGCCGCCGGCGCTGTAATCTCGCCAACGGGCGGACATGGCATTACCTGCGGCTACCGAGAGGATATCAATCTGTTGCTCGATTCTTCGGGCCGAGCCGATGGCATTGATGGCTGCCGCCTGGCGGTCCGCCGTCAGGTGCACCGGGGCGCCGACTTCATCAAGTTCGTGGCCACCGGTGGGGTCCTGACCGATACCGCGACCGGTACCGGACAGCAGTTTTTCGCCGACGAATTCGAGGCGATCATCGCCACCGCGCACATGCTGGGCCGCCGGACAACGGCGCACGCCCACGGTGCCGACGGCATCAAGGCTGCGCTCAGGGCCGGCGTCGACAGCATTGAGCATGGCAGTTTCATGGATGATGAAGCCATTGAACTCATGCTAGCTCGCAAGGTCGTGCACGTGCCAACAACTCTGGCTGGGGCCACGGTCGCCGCTCAGGCAAAGGACGGCTTTCTGCCCGAGGCCATACGCAAGAAAGCCCTCGAGGTGGGACCACAGATCCTCCACACGCTGAGCCGCAGCCACAAGGCGGGTATCCGCATTGCCTTTGGCACCGATAGCGGAGTGTCCCGCCATGGCGAGAATGCAAAGGAATTTGCCCTCATGGTCGAGGCTGGAATGAGTCCGATGGAGGCCATTGCGGCCGCGACGCGGCACGCGGCCGAGCACCTAGGATTTGCTGACCAGATTGGCACGATCGAACCAGGCAAATTCGCCGACATCATTGCGCTGGCGCGCAATCCTCTCAAAGACATCCGCGCACTTCTCGACGTGAACTGGGTGATGAAAGCCGGGGTCGTTTACAAACACGCGCAAAGCCAAAGCCATATCTGACGCGGCGAGGATTGCGGACCGGGCATCCACCTTGCGAAAGGTCGCGGCAGACCGTCAGGGACTCATGCAGCTTCCCGACCTGGTCAGCCAAGTCCCAGCAGGGCGGCGATGGAGCTGACCCGCGTGCTTATGCGCAGCACGGATTTCCTGGGCGCTGGGCTCGTGCCAGATTGTGGGTGTGGTCGCCGCTCCGGTCCGCCGGTCGATCTCATTGAGCACGGCGAAAAGACCACGTTTGCGCACCGCCACGGTGGTGACGACCGGAATGCGAAGTTCTCTGGACAGACCCTCGATGTCGATGTGAATACCCTGGCGCTGGGCGATGTCATACATGTTGTTGGCCAGCACCACCGGTCGTCCGGTTTGGCGCAGCTCGAGCAAGAGGGCCAGCATCGGTTTGAGGTTGGAGGCGTCCGCAACGCAGACGATGACATCGGGGACAATCTCGCCGGCCAGCCGTCCCAACACAAAATCCCTGGTGCCTGCCTCATCGGAATTGCGCATGCGTGAGGAATAGGTTCCGGGAAGATCGACAATGGCGACCCGCTGTCCGGCAGGGGTCGTCACGGGCCAAGTTTTTTCGACCGTGACACCCGGATAGTTGGCAACTTTCTGGCATGAGCCGGTCAAGGGATTGAACAGCGCCGTCTTGCCGAACAGGGATTGCCGACCAGCGCGACCAGAGGCTGACGACCAAGCACCTCAGGTGTCTGACTGGACCACTACGGCCATTGCATCGCGGCGACGCAGGACAATGCGGGTGTCGTCGATGCGCACGGCGATAGGATCCCCGCCGAACAGGCCCTCATGAAGGATCTCGAAGCTGGCTCCTTCCACAAAGCCGATTTCCGGCAGCCGGCGTTCCAGCTCCTCGGCCTCCTGGGAGCCGCACTCCGGCTCTGGCGTTGAACAGATGCGGACGATCTCGCCACGGCTGCCACGGCCAAGATGGCCAGGCACAACCTCGCCATCTAAGCCGCCACGCCTATTGGCTTCCCGAGCGTTAAGATAGATTGTTGCCAAACATGCTCGCGAATTTTTTAATGATAATAATTCTTATTAAGAAGTGAACCTGACTCGACCCTGCCGCCAAGAGTTGCTTCGTCGCATACGCAATCGCCCTTATTTGTCTGGCATCACAGGAAAAATCGGCTAAAAGCGCCTAACCGCTGCCCAGAGGTTCAGTTTTGCCTCAGTTTCTCGATGCTCGAGCCGTCCCGGACGGCTCTGTTTTAAGCCCGGACCTGGCGATTATCGGCGGCGGTCCAGCAGGGATCTCGCTCGCGCTCGCGCTGGCCAACAGCAATCTCAAGATCCTGCTCCTGGAAAGCGGGTCGATGCATTTCAATGCGCAGACCCAGAATCTCTATGCTGGCAACGAGGTCGGCATACCCTATGTGCCCCTGGACGAGACGCGCCTGCGCTATCTGGGAGGCTCAACCAACCATTGGGGTGGCTGGTGCCGGCCTCTGACTGAAATCGATTTCGAGCGTCGCTCCTCGGTGCCCTATTCCGGCTGGCCCTTTGGTCGCGCCACCCTCGAGCCCTATTTCCCGCGCGCCCAGAAGCTCGTCGAAGCCGGCCCCTTCGTCTACGACGCCCTCGCCGACTCGGTTGGCGGCATGGGCCCACTGCTCGAGCTGGGGCTGGGTGGGGTCTATTCGAGCTTCTTCCAGTTCAGCCAGTGGGCGGGCAACCCCGAGCACCTGCCAACCCATTTCGGCGAGCGCTATGCCGCCGATCTCAAGCGCATACCCAATCTCGACGTGATGCTTTATGCCAACGTGACAGGCTTGCGCCTTGCTGCCAACGCCGCCACGCTTGATCATCTGGATATTGCCACTTTGTCCGGACGCCGTTTTCGCGTGCAGCCGCATGCGGCGGTTGTAGCCACCGGCGCGATCGAAAGTGCCCGGCTTTTGCTTGCCTCCAATGACGTCATGGCAAGCGGTGTCGGCAATCAGCACGATCTGGTGGGACGTTTTTTTGCTGACCATGCCATCCCGCGCAACACTGCAACGCTCGTGATTTTCCGCGGCGCACTGCCCACCTACTATACCCGCACCGAAGTACTCAGCGGCCTGCACTTTCGCGCTACGCTGGCCGCGAGCGATACATTCAAGCGAAGCGCCAAGGTGCTGGGCTCGCTCACCACGGTGGAGCAGACCGTCGCACTGGATGCGGTCGGCACTGCCGCTGTGACCCAGACCTCCTCAATACTCGGGGCCGACGCCAGCGGCGCCAGCGCCTATGCACTCGGCTGTGGCTTTGAACTCCATCCAGATCCCAATCGCAGACTGACACTCACGAGTGAGCGCGACGCACTCGGTATGCCGCGTCTGAAGCTCAGCATGACGATCTCCGACGCGGACTTTACCTCCTACGAGCGGACCCTCAAGGAGCTCGGCCGGCAACTGCTTGTCGCGCGCAGCGGCATGCTAAGGCTGAATCGAACCACGCGGGCCGACTGGCTGTCAGGCCTCAGTTGGGGCAACCATCACATGGGCACAACCCGCATGCATGTGGACGCCAGGCAGGGTGTGGCCGATGCCAATGGTCGGGTGCATGGCATAGCCAATCTGTTTCTTGCCGGCAGCGGCCTGTTTCCCACCTATGGCGCCTCCAATCCCACCATGAATCTGGTGGCCTTGACCCTTCGGCTCGCCGATCACCTTAAAGAGGTCATGGTATGACCGATCAGCTCACGCGGCGCAGGCTGGTTACCGGCAGTGGAGCCTTGATTGGTCTGGGGTCTGCAGCCGCACTCACCTTCGGCTTCGGGCTCTGGCATGGCCCCTGGGCGTACTCGCCCTATGACGACCTACTCAACCGGCTGCCGGTGGAAGCTGGCGCAGTCACCCTCGGCCGGGCGGTGCGCCAGGCACTCCCGGAGCTGGACGACAGCAGAGTGGCAGCAAGCCTGCGTCGCCGGCTCACCGGCGCCTCGCTGCGCAAGCTGGCGTGCACGGATGCGCTGCATCGCGAGGTCGTCGAGGTCTCGGGCTGGATCTTGCCGCTCAGCGTCGCCGAGCTCTGTGCTCTGGCGGCGAGTCCTCGTAAAGCCTGACGGCAGGAGCCCTGGCCGCCGCGCTCCCCTCCGGCCTCTGCCCGCGCCCGCCCTTTTCAGGCAAGGAACGCCCCGTCCGGTGCCCGTGTGGGAACTTTTGACGGCCGGCCGGGCCTTGATCCTGCCCCGACAATCACCACATTCTCTCCGATAGGTCGGTGCCAAGAGGGCCGCCTGGACGTCAAGCCGCTTCGAGGAGGGCTTTACCCGTGACGCGTACCGCCGTTTTCAACAGCCCGTTTCTGCTCGGCTTCGATCACCTGGAGCGCCTGCTCGAACGTACTGCCAAGAGTGCTGGAGATGGCTATCCACCTTACAACATCGAGCAGATGGACCCCGAGCGTCTTCGTATCACTCTGGCCGTCGCAGGTTTCTCCTTTGAGGAACTCAGTGTCACGGTGGAAGACAAGCAGCTGGTAATCCGCGGCAAGCAGGCCGATGTCCCCGGCAGACAGTTTCTCTATCGCGGGATTGCTGCCCGTCAGTTCCAGAGGACTTTCGTCCTGGCCGACGGGATCGAGGTTGCAGGCGCAGACCTGGAAAACGGGCTTCTCGCAATTACCCTGACCCGTCCGCAGACCCCGAGCGTTTTGAAGAAGATCGCCATCAAGGCCAAAGCCGCAGAGTGCGACTCAGCCAGCGAGGGCCTTGAACAAAGGAGGTCATCATGACCGGCAACTACAACGAATTTGACGAGCGTCAGGGGCTTGATCCTTCGCGCATCGCCTACATCAAACCGACGCTTGTCTCCGAAGCGCGGGCCCTCGGGATCATACCGGACGGCATCCGCATTCCTGACAGCATGAAGCTCTATGTCCTGCACGCCATTGACGGCAGCGTACTCGGCTTCACGGATGATTATAACAGTGCGTATGGCGCCGCAGTGCAACATGATCTGACGCCGTTTTCGGTTCACTGAGCAACACTGCAGACGGTCCGCAACCAGCTAGGGCCGCCGCACCGGCGGCCCTAGCTGTTGCGCAAAGGGACCGGATTAGGCTGCCTGTGAAGTCCCCGCCGCGTTGGGCTCGGTCAGAAGCGCATAGAGCACTTCGGGGCTGCTGGCAGCACGTAACTTCTCACACACCGCCTGATTGCGCAAAAGGCGCGACACCCTGGCCAGCGCCTTCAGATGATCGGCGCCGGCGTTTTCCGGCGCCAGCAGCAAAAAGACGAGATCCACCGGCTGATTGTCGATCGCCTCATACGCGATTGCCGGCTCGAGGCGCGCAAAAAGCGCCGTGATCTTGGACAATCCGCTCAAGCGCCCATGCGGGATCGCAATCCCCTGCCCCATTCCGGTTGTACCCAAGCGTTCGCGCTCGGTCAGTGTTTCGAGTATGCGACGGGACGGCAAACTCGTGAGCACGGCGGCACGTTCGGCCATTTCGTGCAACAGCTGCTTCTTGGTCTGCACCTTAAGGGCTGCAATCACGGCTTCCGGTGCAAGCATGTCCGAGATTTCCATGATGACCTTCTATTCCCTGAGTCGCGACAACGCGGCTCAGGGATGATGATTTTTGAGCTTGCGGCTGTGGCGCTCAACCTGCTTCTCCAGCCGCTCGAGTGCACCATCGAAGGCACGATAGGCGTCGTTGCCCGTTCCCTCCGACTTGAGAACAATCCCAGTATCAAGATGCGCGGTTACATCGGCGCGATAAAACGCTCCTTCATGGCTGAAGACAACGTTGGCTTCAACATGACCGTCAAAATGCTTGCCGATAGCGCCTTCCAGCTTCTCGCGCACCGCTTCGGGGAGCGCCGAGCCAATTTCCACCTGCTTACCGGATACGCGTAGCTGCATGGTCTCTACCGCTAACGTTCGAACGGGTGGCAAAGTCCCGATTTCCGGACCCGCAACCCCAGCAATGCCCCAAGCGGCAAGCGGCGGTCTTATGTCGCAGCGCCACCCGAGAGTCAACGACGCATTTTAACGCCCCACCGCGACCAGGCTAAGCCCTGAACATTTCTGTCTGCGGCGCTCCACCGACGAGGGAATACGCATCGCCTCCCGATACTTCGCGACTGTTCGCCGCGCTATATTCACACCATCTGCTGTCAGCATTGCAACAATGCGGTCATCTGAGAGAATTTCCAGGTTTTCCGCATCAATCATCTCCTTGATGCGATCACGCACAGCTTCTGCGGAATGGGACTCTGCCCCGTCAACCGACTGGATGGCAGCGGTAAAGAAGTATTTGAGCTCAAATACCCCCCGCGGCGTGGCGAGAAATTTATTCGATGTGACGCGGCTCACCGTCGATTCGTGCATGCCGATCGCATCCGCGACAGTACGCAGATTGAGCGGTCGCAAATGGCGAACGCCGTGGGTCAGAAATCCGTCCTGTTGCCGCACGATCTCACTGGCCACTTTGAGGATGGTTCGGGCACGCTGGTCAAGACTCTTGATCAACCAGTTCGCGTTATTCAGGCAGTCAGTGAGATAGTCTTTGGCATTCCTGTCGCGAGCTCCTGCGGTCACACTGGCATAATAACGGGCATTGACGAGAAGCCGCGGCAGGGTATCCGAATTGAGCTCGACATGCCAAAGACCGTCCGCACCCTCACGCACAAATACATCAGGCACCACAGGCTGAACCGGCTCTGCGCCAAAGCTCAAACCCGGTTTGGGTGTCAAAGACCGGATCTCGGCGATCATGTCGAGGACATCCTCGGCATCAACGCCACAATGTGCGCAGAGGCCCGACAGGTCGCGGCGGGCGACTAGATCAAGCTTAGTCAGAAGCGCGCGCATCGCAGGATCGAGCCGATCGCGCTCCTGCAGCTGCAATGCAAGGCATTCGGCCAGATCGCGGGCGCCAACACCTGTGGGCTCGAAGCCCTGAACAATGGCGAGCACAGCTTCAACTTCGGCGACCACGACAACCAGACGCACCGCGATATCAGCGCAGTCGCCGCGGAAATATCCTGCCTCGTCGATCGAATCGATAATCGCCGCGGCAATCAGACGCTGTGTTGCGGGCAACGCCGCAATGGAGAGTTGACGATTGAGAAATTCCTTCAATGTCTCGTTTTCGCTGACTGCGCCTTCGAGCGCATCGCCGTCGCCATCAAAGCGGCCCGATGCGCGCAGCGTCGACCAGTCGGAGAGCGGGCCTTGCATCTCCGGCGCATCGGCGTGCGCGATGTCATAAAGATCTTCCTGACCGGCATCCATGTCGTCTGCCCTGGAAAAATCATCGCGGGACAGTGCCGCGTCCAGCGTCTCACCTGGCTGGGAGGCCACGGGCTCAGCGTCTACCCCGTTGCCATCATCCTGCTCCTCCCGCTCCAAAAGCGGGTTGCGCTCGAGTTCCTGTTCCACATAATCGATAATTTCGAGGTTGGACAGCTGTAGCAGCTTGATCGCCTGCTGCAATTGCGGCGTCATAACAAGGGACTGCCCCTGTCTTATTTCCAGCCGCTGCGTGACCGCCATAATCTGCCCACCACACTGTCAGAGCGAAAAACGTTCGCCCAAATAAACACGCCGCACGTCGCGATCGCCGACGATTTCTCCTGGTACCCCCTCCTTAAGGACTTTGCCCTCATGAAGGATGTAGGCGCGGTCGATGATATCCAATGCATCGCGAACATTATGATCTGTGATCAAAACACCGATGCCACGGTCCTTGAGATGACGCACAAGATCACGGATATCCGATACCGCGATCGGATCAATCCCTGCCAGCGGCTCGTCGAGCAGGATGTAGGCTGGCTGCGTGGCCAGCGCGCGAGCGATTTCCACCCGCCTTCGCTCGCCTCCGGACAGCGCGATGGCGGGTGTATCGCGGACATGGCTGAGACCAAACTCGGCCATCAGCTCTTCGACCATGGCTTCCAGTCGGGGGGGATCGGATTCGATCAGTTCGGCAGCCGCGCGAATATTTTCCTCTGCACTCAAGCCGCGAAAAATCGAGGCTTCCTGGGGCAGATAGCCGATGCCGAGACGAGCCCGACGGTACATGGGCAGCGCCGTGACGTCATGGCCATCGAGTTCTATGGAGCCATAGTCAGCCGGAATGAGTCCGGTGATCATGTAGAAGGTCGTGGTCTTGCCCGCCCCGTTAGGTCCCAAAAGACCAACCACCTCGCCCCGACGCAGGGAGAGGCTTACGCCTCGGACCACTGGACGCTTCTTAAACGTCTTGCCGATATTGCGCACGATAAGGCCCTGTCCGCCTTCGACGAGTCGTGGCCTGCCAGGTGATGACGAACTTGGAACAAAGGAGGTGGAAGCGTCTCTCATGGCAAGAATTGTGCCTGTTTCTCTTTTAAGGAAGCGTAAACCCTATTTCGCCTTTCCGACTGGCTTTTTTTGCGGCTTTTGCCGGGCCGGCGGCACAAACAGTCCTTGCACGCGCCCCCCCGGCGTCCCCTGTGCCGTCAATTGCGCCAGCCCGTTTTCAAGATTGATAACAAGTTGCGTGCCGCGCATGACATTCTTCTGGCGGGTAAGCACGACATTTCCGCTCAGCGTAATGGTGCGCAGATTGACCTGATAGATGCCCTTTTGTCCCTGTGCCTGGCCGTTCGGTGCATCAAAAAGAACGTGGCCGGTCGCAATGATGTCGTTGATCGCACCCTTCTGGGTCTTAACATCGACACGGTCGGCATGAAGTTTGAAATTTCCCTGACTGACAATGACATTGCCCTGGTATGCACCCGCCTTGGTATTGAGATCACCACTAAAACGGTCAGCTGATACCGCAATAGGGGCATTAGAAGCATGACTGCCCAGATTTAGTCCCTGCGCATGAGCTGCGGCACCAATGGCCACGATACTCAGCGTCGCGAGCATCACCCAGCGAAACGAGATCACGCTTTGGCTCCGTCAAGAAAGAATTTCATGTGAACATTACCAATCAGATGAATGGTCTTGTGCGTGCGATCGATTTCAAAGCGTTGCGCACTGAGGGTACCATCGGGGCCTTGGCCGGTGACTGGAGTGTCGCCCGATACCTCTCCACTGGCCAGGTTGATGTTCGCGACAGCTGTGTGCAGCTCGTAGCCGTTACTGGCATAAACCGATAGCGCCCCTACCAGACGCAACAGATGGTGATCGACGTCGAGATATCCCCGCTTTGCCGAAGCGCTGATCCACAAGCTTTTGTGGAGGGTGATATCCGCCTGCACATCGTAGAGCCGCGCCTTGTGGGCAGAGGGGCCGGTCTGCACCGCCCGCGCAGCAGTAATCAGGAACCGGTCGCCGCGTGCGTCGGTGCCGTGCAGGCGGGGTTTTATCATCGCCAGATCGTTGGCGATCTTGGTCAGGCGGGCGAAGTTCATGGCGACACGATTGCTCTGCCGCGGCTGGAGCGAGTAGGCCCCTACCGCAACAATGATGGCCAGCCCGAGTAACAGCAAAACCCGCTTCATCACCGCCACAAACTGGCTGTAGCGCTGCGGGTCACCGGTCTGCAAGGTAGTGCGCGCACGTAGGCCGTTGGCTGGCCATTGCTGCTTGGATCTGTCCTCTCCAGCGCCGCTCATCACTGCAGCCCTGCCCGCAGACATTCGTGGATGTGGAGAATGCCGAGGGGTTTGCGCGCGGCATCAGACGGATCAACGACGAGAAGCTGGGTGATCTGGCGTTCGTTCATCTGTGCCAAAGCTTCCACCGCCAACTGCTCCGGTCGCGCAGCCTTAGGCTCACGTGTCATCACCTCACCTGCACGCCTGCTCAGAAAATCCGGGGCGATATTCCGACCGATGTCACCATGGGTGATAATACCAGCCACACCCCCATTTGAGTCCGTCACGATCACGCAGCCCAGCGTCCCCTTCTGGAGCTCAATCAACACATCAGGCATGGACGTATTTTCGCCAACCAGGGGCAGATCCTTGGTCCGCATCAGATCGCAAACCCTGATCAGCATGCGGCCGAGCGAACCGCCGGGATGAAGGTTGCGGTATTGGTCGGCGGAAAAGCTCTTGCGCTCCATGAGGGCCACCGCAAGCGCATCGCCAAGGACCAGCATCAGGGTGGTAGAGGTGGTTGGCGCCAGTCCATTGGGACAGGCCTCCGGTGCCTTGGGAATGAGAAGGGCGATATCGGCGGCGCGTAGCAGCGCCGAATCCGGGTTGGAGGCCATGCCGATCAGCGGCACCGAAAATCGCTTGGCATAGGTGATGAGATCGGAGAGCTCGGCAGTTTCGCCCCGATAGGACAGCATCAGAAGGGCATCCTGGCGGGTGACGGCGCCGAGATCGCCATGGCTCGCTTCACCCGGGTGAATGAACTGCGCCGGTGTTCCGGTTGACGCCAGAGTGGCGGCGATTTTGCGGCCGATCAGCCCTGACTTGCCCATGCCCGAGACAATAACCCGCCCCCGAATGGCCAAAATGGTGTCAACCGCCCGGCTGAAATCACCATCGATCGCGCCGGAGAGCGCACCAATCGCGTCCCTCGCATAGTCGAAGACCCGGCGCGCTGCTGTCAGATCGCAGTTTTGGAGCCGCCCCTGCATATTATCTGGGACTTTTTCAACGTGCATGGGACGACCCCTGTTGGTCTTTCTGGACCCTTGGCCAATCGCTTGCCGGCCGCCCTTGCACCAGGTCCTGATTCGACCTACGGCCCTTGCTAAACATTTGTTATCGCTAATATATTCTTATCAAGCGAATTCCATGCCAGCGTTCGCACTATGACCTGTGCAGAAGGCAGGATCAAGGCACCGGACCCAGGCGGCTAAACACTGCGACAGTTTTTTGCCGGCATTAATGGGCGAAGATATCCAGATCCGGCCAGCCAGCCAGATCGAGTAGCGCGCGCGCCGGCAGAAATCCGAAACAGGCGGCCGCGAGCTCGCTGCGCCCTTCGCGCGCCAGCATCCCGTCCAACGCGTCCTTCAAGCGATGCAAGTAGGCGACATCGTTAGCCGCGTAGGCAAGTTGGCGTTCGCTGAGCACCTCGGCTCCCCAGTCCGAGCTCTGCTGTTCCTTCGAGAGGTCGACGTTCAACAGCTCCTTGACGAGATCCTTAAGGCCATGCCGGTCGGTATAGGTGCGCACCAGTTTGGACGCGATCTTGGTGCAATAGATGGGAGTGGTGAGCACGCCAAGATATTGCCGGAAGACGGCAACGTCGAAGCGAGCATAATGGAACAGCTTGAGCGTAGCGGGATCAGCCAATAGACGCTTGAGATTGGGCGCGTCATAGGCGCCCGGGGCAAATTGCACCGCATGGCAGACACCATCGCCGCTCGACAACTGGGCCAAGCACAACCGATCACGGTGCGGGTTTAGTCCCAAGGTTTCGGTATCGATTGCGACGATCGGAGCAAGCTTGAGCCCGTCCGGCAAGTCGTTGCGGTAGAGATTGATCTTCAAGTAACGTGAGCCTGGTTCAGATGCGATCCCGGCCATACACCTTTTGCGCGCGATCTGTCCAGATTCCGTGGGTATCAGCTTGCCAAGCCCCCTTGCCCCTCTGGCAGCTTGCGGAAAGGATCAGCCTGGTCGCGCCGCCATTTTCATCCGTATACAGAAGACAGTGCAGCTGCCCATGACCGCGCAGGGCCATGACTGGGCTGCATTCCTCGAACCTCAGGCGAAGCGCTCGAGGTCGAAGGGCTGCAGCCCCACACGGCCGACGCTGCCCCGGATCAGGTCCGTCATCACTTCGCCGGTGACCGGTGCCAGGGTCAGCCCCAGATGCTGGTGGCCGAAGGCGTAGTAAAGATTATCAGCCATCCGGCTTTTGCCGATCGCCGGAAGATAGTCCGGAAGGGTCGGACGCGACCCCACCCAGGTGCTGAGCCGCGGTGCCACGGGCAGCCCCCACTCCTTGGTCACAGCCTCGATGCGGTCCCATTTGCGCGAATCTGCCGGCGCCTTCGGTCTGTTGAATTCCAGGTAACTCGAGGCCCGCACGACATCCTGGAAACGGGTGACGATTGTTGCGTCCTCTTCAAACACGACAGGTGGTAGACCGTGAGGCCAATGTTCCGCGCTGAACTGCACGTGGTAGCCACGCTCGGCAATCATGGGGACGCTGTGACCAAGCCCTTCAAGCAGCGGACGTGACGCCACACCGGCAGCTACGATCACGTGATCGGCATCCAGATGCCGTCCGCTAGCCAGTTCGACCCGCACCCGTCCTGCCTCACGCGCCAGGCGTGCAGCCTGGGCACGGATCGTCACACCACCCGCCGCAACAAACGCGGCGCGCGCTGCGCTGGCAAAGAGATCAAGATCTGCGATCTGTCCGCTGCCAATGCAGCGGATGGCGCCGGCAACCGGCTTAACCGTCAGCATGCGCAGCTGCGTATACTCCTCAGCGCTGGCCTCACGAAAATAGGCGGTGCCACAATCCGCCTCCAGCCAGTTGCGTCGTCCCCGCGCGGCCGCAGCGGGATCGCTCCATACAATGAAATGTCCCTCGGCCCGCAGGAGCCCCGGCTGCCCAAGCTGCGCCGCATAGCGTTCCCAGGCCGGCATCGCCAGCGCCATAAGAGCGCTCAAAGCAGCCCTGCCCGCGGCCCAGCGATCTGGCCTTGCGGCGGCAAGAAAGCGCAAAGAGAAGGGTAGCCATTGCGGTAATGCCGACACCGGCAGGGATACCCCGCCATGCGCCGAAAAAAAGCGCCGCGGCAAGCCTTTGAGCGTTGCGAGCGAGGCCAGCGGCGCAATCTGCTCAATCGCAATATGGCCTGCATTGCCCCAGGACGCCGGCTTCTGCGTGTCGCAAGGATCAATCAGGGACACCGTAAGGCCTGCCATTTGCAGGCTCTGGGCGATTGCAGTCCCTACCGCGCCGCCACCGATTACTACCGAGCAGGGCATGGTTTTCCCAAAATCATGTTGACCCAACTATCGTATATCGTATACACTTATAAAGTGCAATGGAGATTTGACATGGCGCCCAAGCTCAACTGGACCGGCGTATATCCGGCGGCCACCACCCAATTTGATACCTCCCTCGCGGTCGATCTGGCGGCCACGCGCAAAGGACTCGAGGCCCTGCACAAAGATGGCGTCAACGGGCTCATCCTGCTGGGCACCTGCGGCGAAAACAATTCGCTTGAACCCGACGAAAAGCGCGCAGTGTTGGAGGCTGCCTGCGATGCGGTTGGTGACAAGCTTCCGCTTGTTGCCGGCGTTTCGGAACTGACCACACCACGGGCGGTGCGTTATGCGCAGGACGCTGAAAAGATCGGGGTTTCCGGCCTCATGCTGCTGCCGGCCATGGTCTACGTGCCAACCGAGGAAGAACTCTTCGAACACTTCCGGCAGGTTGCCCAGTCCACCTCCCTGCCCATTATGCTTTACAACAATCCACCGGCCTACCGCGTCGGCATCAGCCTGTCGCTGCTCGAAAGGCTGGCACAAATTCCCAATATCGTCGCGGTCAAGGAAAGTGCGCCTGACACCCGCCGCATCACCGACATCATCAATGCCTTTGGTGAGCGCTTTATCGTCATGGCGGGACTGGATGACGTCTCCCTTGAGGCCATGATGCTCGGTGCCAAAGGCTGGGTCTCGGGATTGACAAGCGCGTTTCCCCAGGAATCGGTCACTTTGATGGCCGCTCTTTCTGCCGGCAAATTCGAAGACGCCCGTCGCATCTATCGCTGGTTTATGCCGCTGCTGCATCTGGACGCCGAGCATGATCTCGTTCAGTCGATCAAGCTTGCCGAACAGATCATGGGGCGCGGCAGTGAGCGCGTACGCATGCCGCGACGTCCGCTGACGGGCGCCCGGCGCGCCGAGGTGACCGCGATGGTCGAAAAGGCTGCCAAAACCCGCCCTAGCTTATCCTTCAGCAACGCCGCGTAGGCTTTCATGCGCAGTACCTTCTTCTGCATAGACGGTCACACAGCGGGCAATCCGGTCCGTCTCGTGGTGGGCGGCGCCCCACTGCTGCGCGGCGCCAGCATGGGCGAACGGCGGCAGGACTTCCTGCAACGCTTTGACTGGATCCGCAACGGACTGTGTTTCGAGCCGCGCGGCCACGACATGATGTCGGGAGGATTTCTTTATCCGCCAACCAGAAGCGACACCGATATCGGCATTTTGTTCATTGAAACCAGCGGATGCCTGCCGATGTGCGGTCATGGCACTATCGGCATGGTGACGTTCGGACTGGAACACGGGCTCATCAAGCCGCGCGAGGAAGGGCGTCTGAAAATCGAAGTTCCCGCGGGCCTGATTGACGTCGAATACGCCGTCACGGCCGGCAAGGTTGAATGGGTTCGGATCCGCAATGTTCCTGCCTATGTAGCCGCAACCGACATCCGGATCGACGTGCCCGATTTCGGCCCGCTGAAGGTTGATGTATCCTATGGTGGAAATTACTACGCCATCGTCGAGCCTCAGGGCCCCTATAGCGGCCTTGACGATCTCGGCGCAGAGCGGATCAAGGAGCTGAGCCGCAAGGTGCGCAGCCAGATTCAAGCAGTGTTCGAGCCAGTGCATCCCCTGGACGAACGCATCCGAGGCGTCAGCCATGTGCTGTGGGCGGATCGGCCACGCGGCGAAGGGGCGGATGGCCGAAACGCGGTCTTCTATGGCAATGGCGCCATCGATCGCAGCCCCTGTGGCACCGGCACCTCGGCACGCCTCGCCCATCTGGTCTTCACGGGGCGGCTGAAAAAGGGGGACAGTTTTGTTCACGAAAGCTACATTGGCAGCCGCTTTATTGGCCGCGTCGAGGATTTGACCGAGCTGGGCGGCAAGCCTGCCATCATCCCTTCAATCCAGGGAACCGCCTATACCACGGGTTTCAATACGATCTGGATCGAGCCGAACGAGCCCTTCCCCCAAGGCTTTTCGGTGGTGTGAGGAGCCATGAGCCTTACCATCCGTACCGTGCCTGACCAGCTTGCCGACGTGGTGCGTGAACGCATTCTGGCAGGAGCGCTTCAGCCCGGCGATCCGATCCGTCAGGACACACTTGCTGCCGAATTAGGCGTCAGCAAGATCCCGCTGCGCGAAGCGCTTGCGCGTCTGGAACAGGCGGGGCTTCTCACGCTCATTCCCAACCGCGGCTTCGTGGTTCGTCCCATGAACCGGAGCGAGCTGGACGAAATCTATGCCCTGAGGCTCAAGCTTGAACCCGACGCGGTTGCCCTCGGCGCCAAATGCGCCACCGAAGCTGAGCGCGAGCGCGCCATTGCCGCACTCAGCACGTTCAAGCGCGAGGCGGCGGACCGTCGCGGCAGCGGTGGCATCCACAACCGGGCCCTGCATCTGGCGCTGATCCGCCCCAGTGGCCAGAACCTGACCAGCAATATCCTCGAACAGCTCCATGTCATGGCTGACCGCTATGTCTGCAAGCATCTCGAGCCTCTAGGACGCAACGCCCGCGCCGATCGTGAGCATGACGAGCTTGTCGAGGCCTGGCTGGCACGGGATACGGCACGCGTCAAACAGCTGATGCGTCGGCACATCGCTGGCACGCTGAAGGACCTGCATGAGCAGCTCGCAGCTCCTTCGCCGAGTAAAAATCGCGGATAGCACCAAAGGAGACGACAATGACGCATGGTGTTGGCGGCTCAAGCGCGGCCACAGAGCTTGCTGAGCTGGGACCATGGCCCAATCCGACGCCGGCCATCGGTCGTGAGGAGTATCTGACACGCATCGAAAAAGCTCGTAGCTTGATGGCGACACTTGGCGCCGAGGCCATGATGATCGGCGCCGGCGCCAGCCTGATCTACTTTGCCGGCGTGCCGTGGGCTGCAAGTGAGCGGCTGGTCTGCATGCTTCTCCACCGACACAAGGATCCCGTTCTAGTCGCCCCCACCTTTGAACTCGGTTCGCTGATGGCAAGCCTTGCCATCGATGCGCACATCCGCACCTGGGAGGAGCACGAAAGCCCCCATGCGCTGGTCGCGGACTGGCTTAGGGAAACCTCTGTTCGCCGTCTTGCACTTGATCCAGCCCTGTCCTTTGAGATTGTCAGCCGGCTGGCCGAACAGGCCCCGAGCCTCGATACGGTCAATGCCAGCGCCGTCATCAATGGCTGCCGCAGCATAAAGTCCAAAGCTGAACTTGCGCTGATGCAGCAGGCGAAGTCCATGACCCTGGAAGTGCAGCGGCGCGCTGCCCGAATCATGCGCCCAGGTATCACCACCACGGAGGTCCGCCGGTTCATTGAAGCAGCCCATCGCGCCCTCGGCGCCGATGGCAACAGCTTCTGCAGTGTTCTGTTCGGGCGTGCCTCCGCCTACCCGCACGGTCTGCCCGGAGAAATGCGTCTCGCGGAAGACGATGTGGTGCTAATCGATACTGGCTGTCTGGTGCGCGGCTACACCTCGGACATCACAAGGAGCTATGTTTTCGGTACACCCTCCGCACGACATCGCGAAATCTGGCAGATCGAGCATGACGCCCAGGCCGCAGCCTTTGCAGCCGTGCGCCCGGGCGTTGCCTGCGAGGCCATCGATGCGACCGCCCGCAGCGTTCTGATCAAGGCGGGACTTGGACCGGACTACCGTTTACCGGGACTTCCCCATCGCACCGGTCACGGCATCGGCCTATCCATTCATGAAGCCCCGTTCCTGGTACGCGGCGATAATACGCCACTTGCCCCCGGCATGTGCTTTTCCAACGAGCCGATGATCGTGGTTCCCGACGCATTCGGGATCCGCCTCGAAGATCATTTCCATGTCACCGAAAACGGGGCGGCCTGGTTCACCCAGCCCTCGCCATCGATCGACCACCCCTTTGGTTAGGGGTCAGGCCCCTTGGCGTCTGACAAGCCGGGCACCAAAGACAGGTCCAGCCCTCATTTTGGCGAACGGTTCGATCCGCACCGTGATCCTGGCGCGCCTCTGTGTCAGCTGCGGCGCAATCGGATACTCGCAGGTAAAGAACCTGCCAGGATGAGTGCCGGAAAGACGCTGTTCAGCGATCAGCTGGCCGTCGACAAAGATCTTGAAATGACGATCGCGCTCCTCGCCCCAGTAGGTCAGTTCCAGGCTGAGTGGCCCTGGCGCGGTCCTGAGTGCGAACTGCATGAAGCCTCCCGCGCGAGCATCGCGCCCGGTGCGGCCGCGATAGATCACGGGGTAGGATTCATGTGACGTAAGTCCATGGGCACGTTCGGACGCCGCATCACCCAGGGCAACAATATCGCTCGAGCGTGCATCAAGCGCCGCCAGTTGCAGCCGTACGGCCGCACGCTCCTCCTCGTGCTTTTGCCATCCAACTGGAGTGAACCGACGAAAATATGCTGCATTTCTGCGTTCATGCTGGAAGGCAAAAGCGCTGAGCTGGAGCGGTTCGGGATGATTTATCGCAGTGACACGAAACGAACCATCGGCCTGCTTCCTCACCTGGGCAAGAACATCCTCCCCGACGAAAGCCGGGGCCTGCCCATGCCAGGGCACAGCAGACGGTCCCAGATCCGCTGAAAGAACGAGTGGCCCCAGCAGCATCGCCAGCGTATCCGGATCGTCCCTGGTTGCTTCAAGCCGCAAGCTTCGCGGCAGCTCAAGGCTGATCACGTCCCCGCCCTCCCAGTGTCGCGCCAGCCGGACATAGCCATCCATCATTGTTGCAGGCTGAGCCTGGTCATTGATTTTCACCTTTGGTTCAGTGCACCACCCTGGTACCCGCAGCCACAGCGTCAGTTCCTCAGGCGCTTGGCGTTCAACGAACCTGATCTCAATGTCTTCGGCAAATGGATAGCCGGTGGTCATTTCAATGCGGGTTTGCTGTGCCACCCAGGAGAGAGTTGAGGGAATGTAAAGGTTGACATAGAGGTTGTTGGCCCTGCGCCAGTAGATGGATTCGCCATGCTTGGCGTGGCTCTCCATTCCGGTGCCGACACAGCACCAGAAATCGTCGAACGGTGTTGAATAGTGGCGGAAACTGCCCGACATCAGCGGCGTCATATAGGCGAACATGCCACTTTGCGGGTTCTGTTGCGCCAGGATGTGATTGAGGTGCGTGCGTTCAAAATAGTCAAAGTACGCTGCATGCGGCGTGCGCGCATAAAGGTGACGGGTCAGCTTCAGCATATTGTAGCTTGAGCAGGTCTCGCAGGTCTGCTCAGTAATGTGCGTGGAAATCGTCATCGGCGCCTGAAAATATTCGCGATCACCATTCCCGCCGATCACATAACTGTAACGCTCGACCACATCCTGCCAGAAAAACGCCGAGGCAACGCCATATCCGGGCTTGCGAGTAACCTCATAAAGACGCGCGAGCCCTACAAGCTTGGGGATGTTGGTATTGGAATGCCTGTAAGCGAGATCATCGTGACGCTGCGTCAGCGGATCAAGGACCCTGTTGTCATAAATGGTTTTGGCCAAATGCAGCCAGCGGCGATCACCCGTGCGGGCATAGAGCTCCGCGAAGGATTCGTTGAGTCCCCCGTACTCGCAGAGGAGAACCTCCTGAACCTGCATATGGCTGAGAGGCGCAAACACCCCGTCAAAATATCCTGCCAGCTGTTCTGCGACCCGAAGTGCCCCTGTTGTATGGCAGTAACGATCTGCATCGAGCAGTCCGGCAAACAGCTTGTGAATGGTATAAAGCGGTGACCAGGCTCCGTTGAGGGAGAACGGCGTTGCATCTATCTCTCCCGCTCGGACCTCCTCGAACACCACCCTGCCAGGATCAATCCGCCCCTCTTTCCTGCGCCACAGCCCCCCGACATAGCCATCGGGGTACTGTGCCTGACAGAGCGCGAGCTCTTCGACGATATAGGAAACCTTCCGGCGACACTCCGTGTCACCGGTCTGGGCAAACATGTGGGCGCAAGCACTGAGATAGTGACCGAGCGTATGCCCTGCAATGCTCTCGCTCTCCCAGCCGCCATAGACAGCACCTTTGGGCGCAAGACCGGCCTGGGCGCGGAAATTATGCAAAAGGCGGTCCGGCTCAAGGCGGTGTAAATATGAAAGATTTGCCTGCATCGCGTTGAAATACGGCGATGGTAGAAGGCGCACCGCTTCAAGTGGAAAACTCTCCAGCGGCAATGGTGCAAGCGTCTGAGACGGTGTCCGCGCCCAAACACCTTGCCCCAGGCCTGCAGCACCAAGGGCGGCAGGTGCCGTACCAAGGAGCAGCGCACGACGCGACACATGGTCACCGGCAGAGCGCGACATTGACCCAATTCCTCCATCCGAAAAGCAAAGGGGAGCAGCCGGACATCCTTACGTCAACCGTAGTCACGACGTTGTGCGTGCAAACCGCTCAACCTAATGGGCTATCCATCGGCGTTACCAGCCAGAGCCCCAATGCCGGATCTAGGTCTACGCGGCCCTGCGGCCGGGATCGCGCCAGGAGCAGCCATGCGAACGATCGGATGCCCTGCATCGTGCTCGCCGTTGGGCCAACCTCAGCATACCCAGCATCAGTGGTCCTGAACGCGGCGACATCCACCAGCCAGGTCATAACACTTTGTTTGACCGGAAATACTACGCCAGAACGTCCCCCTAATCTCTTCGCTAGGCAACACGATACCGAAACATCCAGGTGGCTATGGCAAGCGTAACCAGGGCAATGATCACCATGGGCCAGAGATAGGGCCAAAGCTCAGAAACCCCGATCCCCTCCAGATAGACCCTTTGGGCAATCTGAATGGCATACCTCAAAGGGTTGGCGTAGGTCACGACCTGGAGTGCTTCAGGCATATTGCTGATGGGGGTGGAAAGACCTGAAAGCAGGGTCGCAGGCATAATGACAACCATGCCGTACAACATCGCCTGCTGCATGGTCATGGCAATCGATGACAGAAAAATGCCCAACCCTACGGCGGCAAGTACAAAGAGGACGAGCCCCATATAGAGCACGATGAAAGATCCAGCAAACGGTATGCGGAACCAAAGTTGTGCAACCAACAGCACATTGGTCGCCTGAAAAATGCCAATCAGCATCGCCGGAATGGCCTTCCCAATCATGATTTCCATCGGCCGGATTGGTGTAACAAGCAGCTGATCGAAGGTACCCTGTTCCCTCTCACGTGCCACAGACATTGCGGCAAGCATCATGGTCTGAATTAGCGTGATGGTACCAATCAACCCTGGGATCATGCTCCATCGGGTTTGCAGGTTGGGATTGAACCACGCTCGTGTCACCACCAGAGGCTGGCTGGCTGGTAGTCCATGATCCTGCCGCCACTCGGCATTGAAGCCGGCGATGATCGCCGCCGCATAGGATGTGGCAACTCCAGCCGTATTGGAATTGCGTCCGTCAACGATGACCTGAACGTTGGCAGGCAGGCCCATCACAAGTCTCCGGGCAAATCCTTGCTGGATTTCGATTGCCAGTAGCACCTTCCGTCCGTTGATCAATGCCGCAAGCTTTGCCGGGTCAGTCAGCGTCGCCACATGCGTAAAGACAGGTGAGCCATCGAAATGCGCTATAAGCTGATAGGATGCGAAGCTTCGATCCTGGTCCATAACAGCAAAGGGTACGTGGTTGAGATCGTAGCTCGCAGCATATCCAAATATAAGACATTGCAGTATGGGCGGCACGACAACGCTCGCACGACTCCTTGGATCCTTGAGTATTGCAAGTAGTTCTTTGCGAATGAGCGATAAAATTCGCAATATGCTTTCAAACACGCCAGTCATGCGAGCGACTTTCGCGTGATGAACCACGACAGGGCTCCAAGAGCGAACACCATGCCGATGAGGATGACCAGATCGGGCACGACCACACTCCAGATGTTTCCAGCAAGAAATAATGTCTGAAGTAGCGCCACAAAATATCGCGCCGGCAGCAGATACGTCAGAATCCGGACAGCTTTGGGCATGCTGCGGATATCAAAGAGAAAGCCCGACAGCATCATCGCGGGGAGAAATGTCACCACAAGGGTGAGCTGACTTGCCACAAATTGACTGCGCACCGCCGAAGAGATGAGAAGGCCTATTCCCAGGGCGATCAGCAGGTACAAAACGGAGCTGATACCAAGCAGCACAAGGGATCCGCGGAATGGCACGTGAAACATGACACGTGCCGCGATTACGCACAGTCCCAGACCTACCAGGCCCATGCCAAAATATGGCAAAGTCTTGCCCAGAAGGATTTCCGTAACCCGTACGGGTGTGACGAAGAGCGCCTCAAGCGTGCCGCGCTCCCATTCCCGCGCCACGACCATGGTTGTCAGGAACGCACCTATCAGCGTCATAACCAGAACGATAAGACCCGGAACCAGAAAATAGTGACTGTCATTGGCGGCATTGAACCATAACCGGTTCTGAACGATCACCGGCCCGACTTCGGCGCCATAGCCCTCAGCCTGTCGTTGCGCGGCCCAGGCCCCCAGAACCGCACCTGCATAACCTTCAATGATGCGCGCTCGGTTGGCATCGGCACCATGAACGATGAGCTGAACCTTGCCGAAGCCGAACGCACTCTGTCGGGGAAAGTTGTTGCGGATACGGACGATCCCATCCACCGTGCGGCTCGCCATCAGCCTGTCGGCAGAGTGCATGTCCGTTACCACGAAGGGTTCAAAATAGGGCGACAGACGAAACCCGGATATCAGACTTGTCACCAGAGGGCTTGGCGCCTCGATCTCAAGGGCTATGGGGACCTTGCTGACGTCAAGTGACAGGCCATAGCCGAACAGCAGGATCAACATGGTCGGCAGAACGACACCGATGATGATACTGCTGGGATCTCGTCTGATCTGCAGACTCTCTTTGCGGATGAGCGCCATGGTACGACGGATGGATGCATGCAGGCGGCTCATGACGGATGCGCCTTCGCGCGAGCCGCTTCGACAATGGCAAGGAAAGCGTCTTCCATGGTTGTGCCCGCTTTACCTGCATTTGCTGCGCGAATCTGCGCTGGGGTTCCTTCGGCCAGAAGCCGCCCGGAGTCGAGGATCGCCAGACGATCGCAATATTCAGCCTCCTCCAGAAAATGGGTTGTGATGATGGTGGTTACGCCCCCCTGGGCAAGCACAGTAATGCGTCGCCAGAAATCACGCCTTGCTAACGGATCCGCGCCACTCGTGGGCTCATCCAGAAACAGCAGCTCCGGTTCGTGCAGAAGGGCCACTGCCATGGCCAGCCGTTGCTTGAGGCCGCCTGGCAGCATGCCGCTTTGTTGGGTTCGCATTGGGGCCAGCTCGAATTCTTCGAGCGCCCAGCGAATGCGTTCACGCCGTCGACGTCCATCAAGCCCGTAGATGCCAGCGAAAAAGTCCAGGTTTTCGAGCACGGAAAGCTGCGGATAGAGCGAAAAGCGCTGTGCCAAATAGCCGATGTTCCGTCGTGCTGCAGCAGGTGTGCGACGCAGGTCCTTGCCGGCAATCAGCAACGTCCCGGAGGTTGCCGGAAGGAGGCCACAGAGCATACGAAAGGTAGTACTCTTGCCGGCGCCGTTGGGGCCGAGAAGACCGTAAACCTCACCCCTGGACACGTTAAAGTTGAGATGGTCCACGGCGACAAAATCGCCAAACCGCCGGAAAAGGTCTCGTACTTCCACCATAACGTCACGGCGCTGCGATGATGGTGAGGTAGGGAGCCGCGCGACCCGGGCACGGGGCGTACCCGCCAGTAGTGTCATAAAGCCGTCTTCAAACGACGGAGCTACTGCATTGAGCTGGGGCTGGCGAAAGATGGTGCGGACGCGGCCACCCTGTGGCACGGCGTCAACGACCTCATCCATATCGAGCAGTCCTGCCTGCAGATCGCGCGCGGTTTGCCCTGGCGAGGGATCTCGCATAACAACCAGATTTTTTGCACGATCCGCAATAGTCTGAGGCGCACTCTGTGCCAAAACCTTGCCGGCGCGCAGCACAAC
>JAJZGY010000006.1 GCA_021804785.1 Pseudomonadota bacterium
TCGTTTTGAGCCGTACGGGTATCGGAAACCGTCAGCACGGCAATCCGTACTGGAACAAAAGCAATAGTTTCATCAATCACTGGTTGTGGCATGGGGCCTCGGGGTGGTTGTAGACAGCAAAGCAGCGGCGGCTGTGCCACTCTGGCCTGGGTGCAGCAAGCCAGGACACAGCAGGGCCTGAAGAGTACTCGCCATATATATATTGCTACACCTGTGTCGCCACAAAGCTCTCAGTCGCTTCAGTCTTCTCTGCCGGCCCCGTCAAGTCCGAGGGTCCGAATACGGTTGCGAATTTCCTGCAGATCGCGCCAGGCGAGGCGCTTTTGTGCCGGTTGGCGCAGCAGATAGGCTGGATGCAAGGTCGGTATCATTGGCACCATTTTGCCGGCAGCAAAATAGTCAAGCCAAGTCCCGTGCAAAAGTAAGATGCCCTCTGTGCGTCCACTGACATATTGCATCGCAGTTCCCCCCAGCAGAATGATCAGCTCAGGGGCGACGAGTTCGATATGGCGACGCAGGAATGGCAGGCAGATCGCTGCTTCTTGCGGGCTGGGCACCCGGTTGGCTGGCGGACGCCAGTTCACGACGTTGGTGATGTAAACATTGCGCTGACGGGAGAGACCGATAGCGGCAAGCATGCGATCGAGCAGTTGGCCTGCGCGGCCAACGAAAGGTTTGCCAGCTTTGTCTTCTTCGGCGCCAGGCGCTTCGCCGATGAACAGAATCTTGGCGCCAACGGTGCCATCGGCGAACACTGTGGAATTGGCAGTTTCTCTGAGCGTGCAGCCCTCGAAGCCTTCGAGGGCCACTCTCAGAGCGTCCAGGTCATTACAACGGGCGGCTGCCTCATTGGCTCGGCTGATGGGATCCGTGACGGTGAGAGCCGGGAGGCTCAAGGAAGGAGCGGCGGGGGGACGCGGAGCCGATGGCGTGCGGGGTGGTGCAGTTTCCTTAGCGGAATGAGCGATGAGGCGGTTGACCGGGGCCTCGAGAACGGCCTCGTCGGCTCCAGCCGCGACGAGCCAGGCGAGCTGAATCAGGGCATCGTGATCGTCTACCATGGCCCTAGCATAATCGTGGGCGAGGGCATTGCGCTACCGTTGACCCAGATCACCTAAGCGCCCCATAAACGCCTAAATGACAAGCGATCCATTTACCGGGGCATAAGACGATGAGTGAGGCGGCCGAGCGCGAAAGCATGGACTATGATGTCGTGATCGTCGGTGCTGGTCCGGCGGGGCTGTCGGCGGCGATCCGCCTAAAGCAGCTGGCCGCTGAAAAGGGTCAGGATCTGAGTGTCTGTATCCTTGAAAAGGGCTCGGAAGTTGGAGCCCATATTCTCTCGGGTGCGGTCATTGATCCCTCGGCCCTCAACATGCTTCTGCCCAACTGGAAGAAGCTGGATGCCCCGATTGACACGCAGGTGCGCGAAGACCGCTTCTACTACCTTGGGCCCGCTGGCGCAGTCCGCATTCCCACCATGCTGTTGCCACCATTGATGAGTAACCACGGGAATTACATCGTCAGCCTGGGCAATCTGTGCCGCTGGTTGGCGACCCAGGCGGAAGCAGTTGGAGTTGAGATCTATCCTGGCTTTGCCGCGGCTGAGGTGGCTTATGGCGCCGATGGTGCGGTGCAGGGGGTTATTACCGGTGATATGGGCGTAGCCCGGGATGGACATCACAAGGACAGCTATACCCCGGGAATGCTGCTTAAAGGCAGGTATACTTTATTCGCAGAAGGTGCGCGCGGCTCATTGACGAAATCGCTCCGCCAGCGGTTCGAATTGGAAAAGGACTGTGATGTCCAGAAATTCGGCATCGGCTTGAAGGAGCTCTGGGAACTGGCTCCAGACAAGCATCGCAAAGGACTTGTGTTGCATTCGATGGGCTGGCCACTCGACGGTCGTACTGGTGGCGGCCTTTTCATGTACCATTTTGGTGACAATTTGTGTGCCGTCGGTTTCGTCGTGCACCTGAACTACACCAACCCCTATCTGTCACCCTTCGACGAATTTCAGCTGGTCAAACAACACCCGCTGATCAAGCCTTATCTTGAAGGCGGCAAGCGTCTGTCCTATGGCGCGCGCGCGATCACCGAAGGTGGCTTTCAATCGGTACCAAAACTCAGTTTTCCCGGCGGCGCCCTCATCGGTTGTGCAGCCGGTCTGGTCAATGTGCCGCGCATCAAGGGTACGCACAATGCCATGGCAAGTGGCATGATGGCAGCTGAGGCGGCATTCGCCGCACTTGCACAGGGGCGGGCTCACGATTCGTTGAACGAATATGAGGACGCCTACCGTCATAGTGCAGTTTACACGGATTTGAAGCGCGTGCGGAACGTCAAGCCGCTATGGTCGCGGTTTGGCACTCTGGCGGGTGTCGTTTTGGGCGGCTTTGACATGTGGACCAACCAGCTCTTGGGATTTTCGCTACTGGGAACGCTCAGTCACCGCAAGGCGGACTACGCGACCCTGAAGTTGGCCCGCCAGGCGAAGAAGATCGAATATCCCAAACCAGACGGCGTCATCAGCTTCGACAAGCTGTCGAGCGTGTTTCTGTCAAATACCAATCACGAAGAAGACCAGCCGATTCATCTTCAGCTGAAAGATCCGACCATCCCTATCCGTGTGAACTTGCCCGAATACGCGGAGCCGGCGCAGCGTTACTGTCCTGCTGGCGTGTATGAAGTTGTCAGCGAGCCCTCCGGACCCAGATTTCAAATCAACGCGCAAAACTGCGTGCACTGCAAGACCTGCGATATCAAGGATCCATCGCAAAATATAAACTGGGTTCCTCCCGAGGGCGGGGGTGGGCCGAACTATCCCAACATGTGATGTTCAGAAACGAGACCCAATGACCCTTCGTCAACGGCCCTTCGCCTTTGCTACCATCGCCTGCATGGTGGCTATGCTGGGAGCTTGCGGCCACATCAACTCAGTCTATGGCGCAGGCAAGCAGCGCCCGACGCAGAGCGCGTCACAATCTCTCCAGGCTAAGGCTTATGGCCAATACCTGTCAGGTCATCTGGCTGCCAGCAATCATGATCTGGCAGCAGCTGCCATGTTCTACCGTGATGCCCTGGCTCACGCGCCCCAGAATTCCGAAATCCTCACCCGCGCCTTCTTGTTCACCGCGGCAGCCGGAGACATTGCTCAGGCGGCCAAACTGGCAACACAGGTGGTTGCTCGCGATCCTAATGATCGTACGGCCAGACTAGTTCTTGCGGTCAATGATCTTGCGCATGGCAACTATGCCGGCGCCCGCACCCAGATCGCCCAATCGGCGCGAGGTCCATTTACCTCTCTCACCCTGACACTCCTCGACGCGTGGGCCGCCCAGGGTCTTGGTAAGACAGATGTGGCACTCAAAGATCTCGCGCAGGTAACCAATCAAGGCGGCACCGAGGCGCTCGCACTTTATCACAGCGCGCTTATTCTTGCTGTAGCAGGCAAAGCTCAGCAGGCAGACAAGGATTTTTCCGCGGCACTGTTGGCCTCGGGCCCAACGCCGCGTCAGATTGAGGCCTATGGTAGATTTCTCGAGCGAGAGGAACCTTCAGCAAAAGCAGCGGCGTTCTACGCCAAGCTTGCCAAGGTACCAAGCCTTGCAGTGATTGTGCGGTCGGCACAAGCCCGCATTGCTGCAGGCAAAAAACCCCAACTTCTGATTCAGACGCCGCAAGAGGGCGCCGCCGAGGCGCTTTTTGGTATCGCGGCCTCTCTGACGGACCGCTCCAGCGCCGACGTGGCAATTCTTTACCTTAGGTTGGCGCTCTTTCTCTCTCCACATCTTGATCTCGCCAAGATTGTATTGGCGGACCGCTTCGAGGCGCTGCACAAATGGCAGCTCGCCATCGATAACTATCACAGTGTGTCCGCGGATTCGCCCTACAAGACTGCCGCGTCGATTGAGGCCGCGATCGATCGTACCCGCATCGGCGAAAACGATCAGGCTATCGCTGAGCTCACGGCGATTACCAAAATCGACGCCCAAAGCGTAACGGCCTGGACTGCGCTTGGGGACGCACTGCGCAACGAGAAAGAATATGCACAGGCAACAGTGGCCTATACGCGGGCGCTTTCTGCCATCGCCGTGCCTACCACAAATGAATGGCCGCTTTACTATGCGCGCGCGATCTGCGAGCAGCAGACAAAGAATTGGCCTGCCGCCCAATCGGACTTGAAACGTGCTCTTGCTCTTTCCCCCAACCAGCCGGATGTCCTTAACTTCCTTGGCTATAGCTGGGCAGCTCGAGGCAAGCGGTTGCCCAAAGCGCTGGCGCTGTTGGAAAAGGCACGAGCGTTGAGCCCGCTGGACGGATATATCGTCGACAGCGTGGGCTGGGCCTATTATCGTCTTGGACGTTACAGGGACGCAGCCACAGCTTTAGCCCAGGCGGTGCAATTGCAGCCCGGCGATGCTTTGATTAACGATCATTATGGCGACGCGTTATGGCGAGTTGGCCGACAGCTGCAGGCGCGCTTCCAGTGGAACCATGCTCTGACGTTCGGTGCCCGAGGTAAAGAGAGGCAGCTTATAGAAAGCAAGCTGCTATATGGGCTGCCCAGCAAAGCAATGACGTTACGCACGCAAAAACGTTGATGTTGCACGAACGGGCGCACGCCAAAGTCAATCTATATCTGCATGTCGGTGGTCGCCGTGCTGACGGCTATCATGCGCTTCAAAGCCTCGTGTGCTTTACCGATGCCGGGGATGAACTCGACTTTGAGCCCGCCTCCGAAATACGCCTTGAGCTTGCCGGGCCTTTCGGTGCTGTTCTTGATGACACTGAAGACAATCTTGTCCTGCGAGCAGCCCGGGCGCTCGCGCCAGCCGCGGGACGTTCCCTGGGTGCGCGCATTCGGTTGTTCAAGGCCTTGCCAGTAGCCTCTGGTATTGGGGGAGGATCTGCAGATGCAGCAGCTGCGCTGCGCGGACTTTCACGTCTATGGGGTCTCACCTTGGAGCCGGCGCAACTCGATCGCGTTGCCCTCGAACTCGGCTCGGACGTTCCGGTTTGCCTGTTGAGTGAGCCCTCTCAGATGTCTGGTCGCGGCGAGCAGGTGGCTAAAGTCGAGGGATTGCCGGAATTACCGATGCTACTTGTGAATCCCAGGGTCGCGGTTTCGACGGCCGCAGTTTTTCGTCAGCTGGGACGAAGTATGGATGAGCCTCCTCCTGATTCACCACACTGGCCGGGGGCCTTGGCGGCCGGCGAACTGGTGAGATGGCTAAAAGGCACGCGTAATGACTTGCAGGACGCTGCTTGTGCGATTGCGCCAGCGATCGGGGAGGTACTTGCGTGCCTGGAAGATGCCGGAGCGCTGCTCGCAAGAATGTGCGGTAGCGGCGCAACTTGTTACGGCATTTTTGGTGACGCGGCCGCATGTGCACGAGCTGCTCAGAAGATAGCGTCCGCGCAGCTGGGATGGTGGGTATGTCCTACGCAAGTCGGATGACATCGATCCGCCTAATATTTTAGCGGCATGTCAAATATCCTAAAGTAGTTATCGGCAATCAGATGCAGATCGAGACCGGCAGGGGGTTGCTGAGCGATTTGCCTGAGAAAGCAGAGGAACTCCTGCGCCCGGTGCCGCGGCAAGCAGCTGCCGATGACCTTGCCATCGAGCATGTTCAGCGCTGCAAACAGCATAGTGGTTCCCTTGCGCTTGTAGTTGTGCGCCATCGTTCCGCAGCGGCCCTTTTTCATCGGCAGGCCGGGCCGGGCTCAGCGGCATAGCGCCGGCGCCAGCGCCGTACCGCCAGCAGCACGATCCTGGCCCGCCAAACGATCTTCTGGGGCGTGTTGCGATCTCGTACCAGCCGTTCCAACCGCCCACGGTCGGCGTTGCTCAGCAAAATCCGTTCGATCTTTCTCATCGGCACAGATCCGCAGATCTCCGCCGATTTGTGAATCCTATGTCAGCAACATAACACTAGCTCTGGAAAGCGTGTCCTGCTTTGAACACATGTGGTTGTCTTTGATATCGGCCTAACAGATTGCAAGAAAGTGCATAAATGGCGGAATAGTTGTCGGGACTTAGGGAACTCTTCAGCTGTCGTCAAAATATGTACTGAATTTGTGAGGGCGCCCCAATGTTTTGCTCTTCAAAAAATGCCCACCATCTACACAGTGATTTAGAAGGCGCGCGCAACGCAAAACTCCGCAATATCGATCAAGGCCGTGGTCATTTCCTGAGATGGTAACCGTGAGGCTGCGGTGATCGCTGAGTCTGCGTAGGCTCGGGCTCTGGCCTGGCTCTCGCCAATGGCCCCAGTTTCACGGACGATCTGGATAGCAGTGTCCAGGTCGCGATCACTCTGTTCCCCGGCCTCGATTACGCGCTGCCAGAAACGTCGTTGCGGCTCTGATGCGCGCTGAAGCGCCAGGATGACCGGCAGTGTCACTTTGGCCTCGCGAAAATCATCGCCGACGGCCTTGCCCATCTGCTGTTCGCCTCCCAGATAATCCAGGGTGTCGTCTGTGAGCTGAAAGGCAATGCCGAGATTAAGGCCATAATCGCGCAGTGCTCCTACGATCGTGAGCGGCGCATCAGCCAGTGCACCACCAGCCTCGGCGGACGCGGCGAATAAGGCTGCCGTTTTGGCAGTCACCACAGCCAGATAGTCAGCTTCTGTCGTTCCAAGATTATTGGCCGAACGCAGCTGCATGACCTCACCTTCGGCAATTACCGAAGAGGCCCTTGCCAAGATGCCAAGGACACTCAGGTCTCCAGTTTCGACCATTAGTTCGAAGGCTCGGCTGAATAGAAAATCCCCAACCAAGATTGACGGCTTGTTACCCCAAACGACATTTGCGGCCACCTTGCCACGCCGCAGCGCGCTGGCGTCGACCACATCGTCATGAAGAAGTGTTGCGGTGTGGATAAACTCCACCGCTGCTGCCAAATTGAGGTGGTGGCTCCCTACGTAGTCGCAAATATGAGCCGCTGCCAATGTCAACATTGGGCGCAGGCGTTTTCCTCCCGAATCGATGAGATGGCGTGACAACTCGGGAATGAGGCTGACTGCGCTGGACATCCGAGCATGGATTAGTGCGTCAACAGCCTGCATATCGCCCGCAACCAGCGCAAAAAGCGTGTCAACCGGCGTTTCTGCGTCGGTGGAGAGGGTTATTTTGCCAAGCTCGGCGGCTACACTCATGAAACATAACTTTCTGGCCCCTTGCCTGGGGCCGTGGCGAGCGCGGACATTAGGGAGGGCGCCGAAGGCCGGTCAAGAAGAACGGCAGCACACGTCCCAGCGTTGGCGGCGACCTCCGCCTAGTAGGCCTACTTTACCTGAGGGTAACCGATGCGCGAAGTCCTCAAGACAAATAACCCGGTCGAGCTGAACTTCGCTGAGGCGGTTCTTGCAGATGCAGGCATACCCAGTGTTGTCTTTGACGGTCATATGAGCGTCATGGATGGCAGCATGGTCATTTTACCCCGCCGCCTAATGGTGGCGGACGCTGACGCCGAGGCGGCCCGACGTCTGTTGCATAGCGCACTTGCAGAGCCGTCGCCATGGACTTGATAGCGGTGTCAACTGTGAGGCAAGGTGAGGACGGCTTTCTGGGCGGGCGTATTCGTGTCCAACAGCCCCGTCTGGGTTTTCGCTCGGGTCTTGATGCGGTGATGGTCGCGGCTGCAGTGCCGGCTGAGGACGGTTCGCGTGTGTTGGAACTTGGCGCCGGCTGCGGGGTTGCCGCGCTGTGTCTTGCGGTCCGGGTGGCGGGATGTCTGATTGAGGGCTTTGACCTGGACGGCGGGCTTGTAAGCTTGGCCAATCAAAATGCGGCCAGCAACGGGATGGCTCTCGCCGTAAGGTTTCATGTCGGCGATGTTTTCGCTCTCCCGCGATCTTTGCGACGGCAATTTGATCATGTCTTCACCAATCCTCCATTCCACGGTCCATCGGGCCTCGGCTCGCCTCTGGAGGCCCGTGCGGCGGCCCGCCAAGATGAGGGTCGGCTGGGTGCATGGTTGCAAGCTGGCCTTCGTCGCACGACGTCAGGGGGCACCTTCACTACGATCCTGCGCGCGGATCGCCTCGGCGAGGCGCTGGCCATACTGCCGGAGGGTGGGGTTAGCGTTCTGCCTCTCTGGCCTCGGGCCGGATTGGATGCCGGTCGGGTGATTATCCAGGTCATCAAGGGCGCGCGCAGTCCCTTGCGTCTTATGAGCGGCCTGCTGCTGCATCGGCCTGACGGGCGTTACACAGAGGAGGCCGAGGCAGTGCTGGCCAAGGCTTGCCCGCTCTTGATGGCGCGTGAGCGGCTCCTATAGGGTCCGGCGCGCCAAACCGGGATATGAGCCGTGGCTGACACTTTGACGTTTCAGGACTTGATCTTAACCTTGCACCGCTACTGGGCGTCGCAGGGCTGCCTCATTCTGCAACCCTACGACATGGAAATGGGAGCCGGTACTTTTCATCCCGCCACCACCTTGCGTGCCCTCGGGCCGGCGGCCTGGCGTGCTGCCTATGTGCAGCCCTCCCGCAGACCGTCGGACGGTCGCTATGGGGAAAACCCCAATCGTCTGCAGCACTATTATCAATACCAAGTGGTTCTCAAACCCGCTCCGGAGGATGTGCAACAACTCTATTTGGGCTCGCTCAGGGCCATTGGTCTCGATCCTGCGCGCCACGACATCCGCTTTGTGGAAGACGACTGGGAAAGCCCGACGCTGGGAGCCTGGGGATTGGGCTGGGAGGTGTGGTGCGATGGCATGGAGGTCACGCAATTCACCTATTTCCAGCAAGTGGGTAGCATTGAGTGTGAGGCGGTGGCGGCGGAACTTACCTACGGTCTTGAGCGCCTGGCGATGTATGTTCAGAGCGTCGAAAATGTCTATGACCTCAAATTCAACGACTCTGTCCTCTATGGTGAAGTGTTTCACCAGGCAGAGCAGGAATATTCTGCCTTCAACTTCGAGCGCGCAGATACCGATGTGCTCCTTCGCCATTTCGCCGATGCTGAAGGGGAGTGTCGGCAACTGGTGGCCTCACAACTGGCGTTGCCGGCCTATGATCAATGCATCAAGGCCAGTCATGTCTTTAATCTTCTCGATGCCCGCGGCGTCATCAGCGTCACCGAACGGGCCGCTTACATCGCTCGCGTACGCGCGCTGGCCAAGGCCTGTTGTGAAACATGGCTTGCCAGCGGGCAGGGTGCCTATACCTCGAGGTTTGCGTGATGGCTGAGTTTCTACTTGAGCTATTTTGTGAGGAAATTCCTGCACGTATGCAGGCCCAGGCGGCCCGGGATCTGGAGCGGCTCATTGTTGGCGCATTGAGTGATCGCGCGCTGCTGTTCGAAGCCGTTCGTAGCTTTTTTGGTCCGCGTCGGCTTGTCTTGGCAATTGACGGTCTCGCAAGCCTGCAACCAGACCTGCGGGAAGAAAAGAAGGGCCCGCGCGTGGGGGCACCGCAAAAGGCAATAGACGGTTTTCTGCGTACGGCAGGGGTTAGCCTTGAGCAATGTCTCGTGCAAAGCGACTCCAAAGGCGAGTTCTATGTCGCAGTCATAGAACGCAAGGGGCGCAGTACCAGCGAGGTTCTCGCCGACATTGTACCTGAAGCCATGACCAAACTGCCATGGCCCAAATCCATGCGCTGGGGCGTTGGTGGTAGCGCCCGCTGGGTGCGCCCGCTCCATGGCATTGTCGCCTTGTTTGATGGTGAAGTCGTGCCATGCGGTTTTGCCGGCGTTATGAGCAGTAATGTTACCTTTGGGCACCGCTTTCTCGGTCCGAACAAACCGATCGTTGTGCGCCGCTTTTCCGATTACGCGTCTGCACTGAAGGGTGCCCATGTGATCCTGGACGCGGAGGAGCGCAAGGACATCATCACGCACGAACTAAACCAGAAGTGCTTTGCGCTGGGCTTCGAGGCTATCGTCGATGAGGGGCTTTTGAGCGAAGTCGCCGGGCTCGTTGAGTGGCCGGTCGTACTCATCGGTCGGATCGAGGACAGCTTCATGGCCGTCCCACCTGAGATTCTTCAGACATCCATGCGTACTCACCAGAAATATTTCGCACTGCGTGACCCTGTCACCGGACAGATGGCACCTCGCTTTGCTGTGGTTGCCAATATGAAGGCTGATGATGGTGGCAGGCAAATCGTTGCGGGCAATGAACGTGTGCTGAGGGCGCGTCTGGCCGATGCCAAGTTCTTCTGGGATCAGGATCGCAAAATCCGCCTTGATAGCCGCGTCGAGGCACTAAAGGGCGTGATATTCCATGCCAAACTGGGTTCGCAATATTCTCGTCTCGAGCGGATTGAAACGCTGGCCGGAATAATCGCGCAAAAATTGGGCGCTGATGTCACGAAGGCTATGCGCGGGGGAAGGTTGAGCAAGGCTGACCTAACCTCCGGACTGGTCGGAGAGTTTCCCGAGTTACAAGGAGTGATGGGGCGCTACTACGCGCTTCATGATGGGGAAGATGATGAAGTTGCTGATGCGGTCCGAGATCATTACCGCCCAATGGGGCCAACCGATGCGGTGCCGGTCGCCCCAGTATCGGTGGCGGTTGCGCTGGCTGACAAGATTGACAGTTTGATTGCCTTTTTCATGTGTGGTGAACGCCCAACGGGTTCGGGCGACCCCTATGCATTGCGGCGCGCCGCTCTGGGTGTCATTCGCATTGTTTTGGACAGCCGGGTGCGTCTTCCTTTGCTGGAATTACTCAGTCAGGCTCAGGAGCTGGTCGGGGATACGGTGAAGTCAAATCTTCTGCACCGTGCCGCCAAAGGCGATACCACCCAATCCATAAGTGGCGAGGACGCTGCGGCATCTGTCTTCGGCTTCCTCGTCGAGCGCCTGAAGGTGAGCTGGCGCGAAAAGGGGACGCGTCATGATCTGATTGACGCCGTTTTGAGCCTCGGTGATGAAGATGATCTTGCCCGTCTTGTTTCCCGGGTCGATGCTCTACAAAGGCTTTTGAACTCGGAGGACGGGGCCAATCTACTGATCGCCTACCGCCGGGCCGCGAACATTCTGCGGGCCGAGGAGAAAAAGGATGGATGCCGATACGCCGGAACTCCCGATCCGCAAGCTTTTGTCCAAGCTGAAGAAAAGGGCCTCTTTATCGATCTTGCGACGGCTGCGGAGCTGATCAGTGCCGAAATTGGGCGTGAGCGATTTACTGAGGCCATGGCGGTTATGGCACGTCTGCGTGGTCCAGTTGACGCATTCTTTGACAAGGTTACGGTCAACGCCGATGATCCGGTATTGCGCCGTAACCGACTGCTTCTGCTTTCACGTCTGCGATCGACACTGCATTTGGTTGCCGATTTTTCTAGGGTCGAAGGCTAAAGGGCATGGCGTTAGCCCTGTGGTAGCGCCTCAAAGCGGACCTTCCTTGGCGGCAAAGAGTCGCGACAGGACGCCGCCAGTTGGATCTAAGTTGAGTGCTGCGTGGAGCCGCAGCCCTTTTGTGCCTCTCTTCGTTTGACATGAGGGCTGCGATTTCGTGCTCTATAAGTTGAGCTTCCAAACCGGATTGAACACGATGCAATGGGTATATTCCTTTGGTGATGGTCGGGCTGAGGGCGCGGCCGTAATGAAGAACCTGCTGGGTGGCAAAGGGGCCAATCTCGCCGAAATGAGCAATTTGGGACTGCCTGTCCCTCCCGGGTTCACCATTACGACCGAAGTCTGCACCTATTACTACAGCCATCAGCAGAGCTATCCGGCGGACCTGAAATTGGCGGTTGGAGCTGCGCTGGCGCGGGTTGGGGAGATCACGGGTGCCGGCTTTGGCGACAGTTCAAATCCGCTGCTCGTTTCGGTTCGCTCCGGAGCACGGGTGTCAATGCCAGGTATGATGGACACGGTCCTCAATCTTGGATTGACGGAAAAGACCGTGGCCGGTCTTGCCGCCCTTACCGGTGACGAGCGCTTCGCCTATGACAGCTATCGTCGCTTCATCCAGATGTACTCAAACGTGGTTATGGGTATCCCCCACGCAACCTTTGAGGAAATTCTGGAGAGTACAAAGGAGGAAGCCGGAGTTGAACTAGACACAGAGCTTGACGCCAAACAACTGGCGCGTATTGCACGGCTCTACAAGGACGAAATTCTGAAGGACTTGGGGTCCCCGTTTCCAGATACGGTTCAAGAGCAATTATGGGGGGCAATTGGCGCGGTCTTCGGATCATGGCAGTCGGCTCGAGCCAAAACGTACCGCAGATTGCACAATATCCCTGAAGAATGGGGAACAGCGGTCAACGTGCAGGCGATGGTTTTTGGCAATCGTGGTGAAAGTTCTGCCACTGGTGTTGCGTTTACGCGCGATCCCGCGACCGGCGAGAAGCTTCTGTTCGGCGAATTTCTGGTTAATGCACAAGGTGAGGATGTCGTCGCAGGTATCCGCACGCCCCAGCCCATATCCCGACAGGTGCGTGAACGCCAGGCGAGTAAGAAGCCGAGTATGGAAGAGGTTATGCCCAAAGCCTATGGTGAACTTTTACGGATAGCCCAGACGCTTGAGGCGCATTATAACGATATGCAAGACGTGGAGTTTACCGTGCAGGAGGGTAAGCTCTATATGCTCCAAACCAGGAGCGGAAAGCGAACGGCCGAGGCAGCACTTAAGATTGCCGTCGATATGGTGAGCGAAGGACTGATTGAACAGCACACGGCTGTTGCGCGTGTTGATCCAATGGCGCTGGAACAGTTGCTGCATCCGACGTTGGATCCAGACGCACCAAAGCAACAGATTACGGTCGGACTTGCGGCCTCTCCCGGCGCCGCCACTGGTGAAGTGGCGTTTTCAGCCGAAGAGGCCGAAAAGCTCGCCGCTGAAGGCCGCAGTGTCATTCTCGTTCGCACCGAAACCAGCCCGGAAGATATTCATGGCATGCATGCCGCCAAAGGTATTTTAACCGCTCGTGGCGGAATGACGAGCCATGCTGCAGTGGTCGCTCGTGGCATGGGACGGCCGTGCGTATCAGGGGCCGGTACGCTTAAGATTGATGCGACCAAGGGTATTATGACTTCAGGCGGACAGAGTGTAAGCCGTGGTGAAGTCGTCACTATCGATGGCAGTACAGGTCAGGTGTTTCTTGGCGCAGTGCCCATGCGCGAACCCGAACTAACAGGTGATTTTGGAACGCTGATGGGGTGGGCGGATGGCGTGCGCAAGTTGAAAATCCGCGCAAATGCGGATCGCCCGGAGGATGCTGCGACGGCGCGAAAGTTTGGCGCAGAGGGAATCGGGCTTTGCCGCACTGAGCATATGTTCTTCGAAGCGGAACGTATTGTTGCCGTGCGGCAAATGATTCTGGCCGATGAGGAAGACGATAGAAAGGCCGCACTCGACAAGTTACTTCCCATGCAACGTGGTGATTTTGCAGCCATTTTTGGGGTGATGGAGGGCTTGCCAGTTACCATTCGACTGCTCGATCCACCCTTGCATGAATTTCTGCCTAAGAACGACGGGGAGATTGCGGAAGTAGCTCGCGCGGCAGGCGGGGATCCGGCAAAATTGCGTGCGCGGGCGATTGCCTTGCATGAGAGCAATCCGATGCTCGGTCACAGAGGATGCAGACTCGGGATCACCTATCCCGAAATCTATGAAATGCAGGCCCGCGCGATTTTTGAGGCGGCACTGGATGTGGTCGCACGAGGTGGCCAGCCAGTTCAGCTCGAAATCATGATCCCATTAGTTGGCTTCAAAAGCGAAATTGATTGGCTAAAGACGCGCATTGAATCTGTTGCAGAGGCGGTTCGCACGGAGAGAGGAACGCTTCCCGATTATCTTATCGGTACAATGATTGAATTGCCACGTGCGGCGTTGCGCGCAGCTGAGATCGCTTGTGTCGCGCAGTTTTTCTCGTTTGGAACTAATGACCTTACGCAAACCACACTTGGCGTCAGTCGTGATGATGCGGGAGCATTTCTGAATGAATATCTCGCTAAGGGCCTCATCCCGCGTGATCCTTTCGTCAGTATTGATCAGGACGGCGTAGGGGAACTCGTCAAAACTGCGGCTGAGCGGGGGCGCTCTACGCGTCCCAATTTGAAACTGGGAATATGCGGTGAGCATGGTGGAGACCCAGATTCCATTGCATTTTGCCATCGCACGGGACTCGATTACGTCTCCTGTTCGCCGTTTCGAGTGCCAATTGCACGACTTGCAGCAGCTCAGGCGGCACTACAATCGGAACTTGAGTACGATTAATCCGTGTACGGAATGTGCTGATAAATCAGGCTTTTCTTGGTTATCGTGACACGGTGTCAGGATCGTGCACGAAAATGATTGACGTGCGTGCATTTCGCTGGCACAACTTCCAAGGTTCGTAAACATCCCCTTAACATGGGAGATGAGGCGCCGGGGCTACGCGGTATTTGCCGTCTGAAGCAGACCAAACGAGAGTCCAGACTCCCTCGAATGAAAAATCAATCTTGTAAAATCCTGCAGCGCGGCGATCGCGCACTCGTTGGGGCACTTCTGCTTGTGCTTGCTACCTGTAGCGTGCGTGAAGCGGTTTTTACCCTTCGAAATTATGTGACGTCAGGCTCCGGCAGGGAGGTGACGATGCACGTGGCTGACGCCAAGGCCCTTTCGGTTGCTCCAAAGCCCACACCGATTGAGGTGGCAGCGGAACAACTACTGGCCCAGCGTCGTTGTCTGGCCGAGGCGATGTATTATGAAGCTCGCGGGGAGGGTGCAGTCGGTGAAATGGCTGTCGCGGAGGTAATTTTCCATCGCATGCGATCGAGCTCCTATCCCAACACCATTTGCGGCGTGGTCTTTGAAGGGGCGCAGGACAAACGAGCTTGCCAGTTTAGCTTTGTCTGCAATGGCGATATGGAACGTGCGAAGAATCCGCATGCCTGGGCGGTAGCGCGTCTGTTGGCCGCTAAGATCATGACCGGTGCTGTGCGTCTCGGTGATATTACCGAGAATGCAACTAGCTATCACGCGGTGTCGGTCGATCCACGCTGGGCAGCGACGCTGAAGAGAACGGTGCAGATTGGTAATCATATTTTCTACCGAGCCCGGACTCGAAGCCGCGGCACATAAGTAGCATTGATCCGGATCAATGTCCTGGTTCCTGGTCCACGCCAAGCTTTGATCCGGATGGCGTGGCGCACACATCGGCTGCGATGCGAGAGCGGAAACCCCGTTTGCCGGTCACTGCGGGGGGGCCCGCGCCGCGCCATCCACATCGCCCTGTGTTGTCGTAGCACGATCGGGTTGAGGGTAGGTCATCTCGCAGATGATTAAGTCATCTCGCAGATGATTAAGTCTGCACCTGTAGGGGATCGCTTTTCGTCCGGTGGGCGGTTGACCCTCGTCGAGGCGCTCATCACTATGGTCATGTGACACTTTCATGGGGCAATAGACTTTGTCCAACTGAAAGGGCAACGGGTCTTAAATGGCGCGTAATCATGATCAGGCGGCCTTCCCACCGGCCCACATGTGTGATGATGCTGGTGCCGTAGCTGGGACTGGAGAATTGCTGACAATAGCGCAGATGTATGAGGCTGATGCATTTGCGGTGAGGTCCGGGGTGTCGAGTTTCGCACTGATGGAAGCGGCAGGTGCCGCTGTAGCTGACTGCATCCATTCCAATTGGCCGGAGGCTCGCATCGTTGTACTATGCGGACCTGGCAACAATGGCGGTGATGGCTTTGTTGCTGCTCGCCATTTGCGCAGTCTGGGTCATCCAATTGAAGTTGCCTTGCTCGGTCCGCCGGAGGCGTTACGTGCCGATGCCAAGTGTGCGGCCGAGCTCTGGCAGGGAAAGATCGAACCCCTGGCCTTATCGGTTCTCAATGGCGCCGAGGTTGTGGTCGACGCCCTCTTCGGGGCAGGTCTTTCGCGGCCGCTAGATGGGCTAAGTGCGCAACTGGCGCGGGAGCTCAACCGGAAGAGTCTACCAGTAATTGCGATCGATGTGCCCAGCGGTTTGTCGGGTGATTTGGGGCGGCCCTTGGGGCTCGACTGCATCAGGGCGACACGGACAGTGACATTCTTTCGCAAAAAGCCGGCGCACGTCCTGATGCCTGGGCGGGCATTGTGCGGACATATCGAGGTCGTTGATATCGGTATCCCCAAGGAGGCGTTGCAAAGCTGCGCCACCATGCTGTGGGAAAATGTACCCGATCTATGGCTACGCCAGCTACCGTGGCCCAAGTTGGAGGGGCACAAATATGACCGTGGACACAGCGTGGTGATTAGTGGGCCTGCTCACGCGACAGGTGCTGCACGCCTTGCCGCGCGTGCAGCTCTACGTGTGGGATCAGGGCTCGTCAGCGTCGCGAGCCCAATAGATGCGGTCGCTGTCAATGCTGCAGCTTTGACAGCCATCATGGTGAAGCCGTTCCAAGATCCTGTTGGGCTTAAACTGTTACTTTCGGACCGCCGCCTTAATGCTGTCGCAATCGGACCTGGTTGTGGAGTAGGAGAAGATACGCGCGCGTTGGTCCGCGTGGTTCGCCAGAGTGGCGCTGCGAACGTCCTTGATGCGGATGCATTAACAAGCTTCTCTGTGGCGCCTGAGACTCTGTTCGCGCTTTTGGACGAACGCGCCGTTCTGACGCCTCATGAAGGGGAATTCACCCGAATCTTCCCCGGTGTCTTAGAAAGTTCTGCTAGTCGAATCGATGCGGCCCGGACGGCGGCCCGCATCGCGGGATGTATAGTGATCCTCAAAGGTCCAGACAGTGTGATCGCGGGACCAGATGGGCGCGCTGCTGTAAACACCAACGCTCCCCCCTGGCTCGCGACTGCTGGCTCAGGTGATGTCCTAACTGGCCTGGTTCTCGGTCTCCTGGCCCAGAGAATGGATCCCTTCGCCGCAGCCTGCGGCGCAGTATGGTTGCATGGCCAAGCCGCGCAGTGTTTTGGGGTAGGGCTTATCGCCGAGGACTTGCCCGAACAGATCCCTGCGGTCCTGCGCCTGCTAGCGGTAAGCAGGGATACTTAGCCGATGATGATCGGCCGTTACTGCGCTTCTCATTCCAGCGTGGCAATGCCGCATGAAGACCTCGCCATAAGGCCGCGACCTGCATTCCGGAAATGATTGTTGTCAAGACCTACCGAGCTGGCATCTATGCGGCAGGGCTGCACTGCAGGGCCGCAGGACCGGCGCAAACCTCGCTGATGCTCATCCGCGCTCCCCGCGATGGCGAGGCTTTGGCGGAGGGGACGTTGTCATACGCTGCTCTAGCGCCTTCACATTGGCAAGGGCTGCGTCAGCCTTCTGGTTTGCCGCCTGAGCCTGCTGCTGCGCAACGTTTGCGGATTGTTGTGCTTGCTCTGCTGTCGTCATGGCTTGATCCGCAGTATGCTGAACGCGCGCCACGTCGTCATTGGCCGCACAGCCGCTGACAATTAAGGCTGCTCCCATCATGGAAAAAACTGCGATCTGTCGAAGTGTCTTGCGCACGTCATTTCCTCCTTATCGTCATGGTCCAGTGCTTATCGAAAGTACAATGATTCATTACGGTAAGTTGAGGCTCCAGCAAGCGATGGCGTGTGATAAGTTTGAAACATGACCCTTAAAGCAATTGCAGAAGTGCACGAACAGACAGCACTTCCTTGAAACATGAAGGGACAATGGCCGTGATCTCGCAGTTTCGAGCCTTAGGACGCAATGTGGGAATCTGCGCCTTGGCACTTGTCATCAGCGGCTGTACCGGTCAGCCCTCAGATTCAGATAGTGTGACGCGCTCGGTCGTAGAGATGCCCCGCCCCGCGGCAACCCAATATCCCATTCGCGATTGGCTAACCGCTGCTGGTGCTACCGACACAGAGCTTGCGGAGTTCTATGCTGCGCGTGAGTATCACCCGCTATGGACTGGCAGCGCCGCAGCGCGACGCCTTGCAGCTGTGGTAAGACATGTCTTAGCGCAGGCCTACAAGCAGGGCTTGCCAGAGGCCGCATATACTCTTTCAGTTAGGTCAGAGCGCACTGCGGGACAGCAAGCAGCAGCCGCTGATCTGCAGCTCACACGGTCGCTTCTTGCCTATATTCATGATCTTCGCCTGGGGCGCCTGGTGCCCTCCAAAGTGTATCGTGATCTCGAGTTACCGCCGCGGCATTTTGAACCCGCCGCGGCGTTGACCAAAGCACTTGCGGCAGGTGACCTGAATGGATTTCTGAAGCACCTATCGCCACGTGAAGCTCAGTATCAAGCGCTTGTGCGAGCTCTTGCGCGGTATAGGAGGATTGCAGCCAATGGTGGGTGGCCTGCACTCGGCGAAGATCCCTTGCATGCACAGCTTGCAGTCCGCTTGGCTCTCGAAGATCCAGCCTTGGCGCGTCTTAGACATCCGTCTGCGGCCGCACTGGCGGAGGCCCTGCGGCGATTTCAGGCACGCCACGGTCTGAAACCCGATGGCGTTTTTGGACCTCAGACTGTGCAGGCGCTCAACGTGCCGGTGGAAAAGCGGATTGGTGAGATTGAAGCCAATCTGGAACGTTGGCGATGGTTACCAAGACACCTGCCTGATCGCTACATCCTCGTAAATGTGCCCGCCCAACGTGCGGCGCTGCTTGAAAATGGCAGGATAAAATTGATGTCGAAGGTTGTCATCGGACGCGACCGGGCCGGCGACACGACGCCAATTTTACTGACAAACGCCGATGCAATTGTTGCCAATCCGGTGTGGACGATCCCCGATGACATTGCCATTGCCGGACTTCTTCCACATCTGCGCCGCGATCCCAACTATCTTAGGTCACGCCACATGGTACTGGTGGGCGCTCCCCCTAACATGCCGATCGATTGGGCCGAATTCAGGGGCAAGCAGCTTCCTTACCAGATCATTCAGTTGCCAGGGCCTGGGAATGCTTTGGGGAATATCATGTTCGACATGCCCAACCGTTTCGATGTGTATCTGCATGGAACATCAGATGCGGCTCTTTTCGACCTCGCAAACCGTGCCCGCAGCCATGGCTGCGTACGGGTTCAGAAGATTTTCGAATTCGCCTATCTGGCGCTTGAGGGGACTGCTAACAACCAGGCCCAGACCCTTCGGGCGGCACTTGCCTCTGGCAAGACCCAGAGACTGACGCTGTCGCATGCGCTACCGCTATATCTTCTCTACTGGACTGCGCAGGTGGAGGCTGGCGGCGCGGTTGCATTCTGGCCGGATCGCTATGATCGGGACCGGCCGCTTCTGGCCATGCTGGCGCCCGGCCGCAAGTTGGCCTCGGTTCCCAACGAGCCGTCCAGCCCGGGGCCAGGGCGGCGGGAAGCAGCTATGAGGAGCTAAGCGGGCGAGGGAATTCGCCTTCGGCGGTGCCTTTGGCCTAGCGGGGGCGGAAAAGCCCTGTTATAGGGGCGCCCTTCCGGCGCGGGGCCGCACCGGGAGTGCCCGGACGCGGGCGTGGCGGAACTGGTAGACGCGCTGGATTTAGGTTCCAGTGGCGCAAGTCGTGGGGGTTCAAGTCCCTCCGCCCGCACCAGTCCTCGCCCGTCTGTCGGGTGATGGCTGGTAAACCGGACGATGAGCGGCCTCGCGAGGAAAACGCCATGGTGCGGCCCGCCGAACAAGGACTGATTTAGGAATATCCCATGCAAATCACTGAGACCGCCAACGAAAACCTGCGCCGAGAATTTCGCATCGTGATCGGTGCCAAGGACCTCGACGAGCGACTGTCCGGGCGCATCGTAGAAATGCAGCCTCAAGTGCATTTGAAGGGATTTCGTCCCGGCAAGGCTCCGGTTTCATTTCTCAAAAAGACCTACGGCAAGTCGATGATGAGCGAGATCATCGAGGCAGCAGTGCAGGAATCTGTGCAAAAGGCGGTCACTGACAACGGGCTGAAGCCCGCTTTCCCGCCCCGCCCGGATCTGGTCAGTGATCTTACCCAGGTAGTCGAAGGTAAGTCGGATCTCGAATTCAACATCAAGATCGATCTGATGCCAGAGTTTGACGTTGTTGATCCGGCCAAGCTCAAAGTGGAAAAGCTTGTTGCGAAAGTTTCCGATGAGGATGTTGATGATGCCCTCAAGAACCTCGCCCAGCAGGTGCGAACCTATTCCGACCGAGCGGAAGGCGAAAGCAGTGAAAATGGCGATCAGGTAACCATTGATTTTGTTGGCCGGGTCGATGGCGAGGAGTTCGAGGGCGGCAAGGCCGAGGGATTTCAGCTTACGCTGGGTTCCGGACAGTTGATCCCCGGATTTGAAGATCAGCTGATCGGCGTCAAAGTGGGTGACACAAGGTCATTGGACGTGACCTTTCCGGCGGATTATGGGGCCGAAAAATTGGCAGGAAAGCCAGCCCAGTTTGAGGTCACGGTGCATGCGGTCAAGCGGGCGGATGAGGTCGCGATCGACGATGAGTTGGCCAAGAAGTTGGGCGTCGATTCGCTCGGCACGCTTAGAGAACGTGTTCGCGATCAGATGAAGGGTGACTATGTCCGGGCGAGCCGATTGCACGTTAAGCGCCGCATCCTTGACGCCTTGGATGAGGCACACGGTTTCGAGCTGCCGCCCACAATGGTTGAAAACGAGTTCAATGCCATCTGGAAGCAGGTGGAGGACGAGCTTAAGAGTGAAGGCAAATCCGCGGAGGAGGAAGGCAAATCCGCGGAGGAGGAAGGCAAATCCGAGGCGGAACTCAAGGATGAGTACCGTGCAATTGCCGGACGGCGGGTCAAACTCGGCCTGGTCCTCGCCCGTATTGGCGAGCAGAACGGCATTCAGGTCTCCCAGGAGGAACTCAATCGCGCGGTCATGGACCAGGCGCGGCGTTTTCCGGGTCAGGAGCAGCAGGTTTTCCAGTACTATTCCCAGAACGCTGCCGCCCAGGCTGAATTACGGGCACCCATTTATGAAGAGAAGGTCGTGGACTTTATCGCGGAACTGGCCCAGGTCGATGAGCGCCCAGTCAGCCGCGAAATACTGTTCCTTGACCCTGATGAGGCTGCGGAAAAGTTGAAGGAGCAGCAATAAAGCGCGCTACCGCCACACCACTTCGAAAGCCAACGGGCAGGTGGAACTTAGTTCGGTGGTCTCCCCAAACGAGGCATTTGGGCGCATCCGCTCCTGCGTCGGGTCGTCTGAGCGCCTTCGGTCGGCTATAGAACCGCCCATCCGCGGTAGAGAATGCTAGGATCGGGAAGAGGTGGGGGTAGGTGGTTGACAGGCAACAGGCTGGCTCTAGGCTCAGCTGTCGAATCGAAAGGCTATACGGGATCCATGCAAGACCCCCGCGACGTCTACATGAATACGCTCGTACCTATGGTGGTGGAACAGACCGCCCGCGGTGAACGGGCTTATGACATTTATTCGCGCCTGCTTAAGGAACGGATCATCTTCATTACCGGGGTCGTGGAAGACTATGGGGCTAGTCTCATCACTGCCCAATTGCTCTTTTTGGAGGCGGAAAACCCCAAAAAAGAAGTACATATGTATATTAACTCGCCAGGCGGTGTGGTTACGGCCGGATTGGCGATCTATGACACGATGCAGTATATCCGTCCGGCCGTTACAACCCTTTGTATAGGTCAAGCGGCGAGTGCGGCATCTCTTTTGCTCTGTGCGGGCGAAAAGGGGATGCGGTTCTGTCTACCCAATGCACGAATTTTGGTTCATCAGCCGTCCGCCTCATATTACGGTCAGGCTGCTGATATCGCTCGCCATGCCCAGGAAATTGTTAAGCTTAAACGCCGGTTGAACGAAATTTATGCGCACCATACCGGTCAGACGGTTGAGGCAGTTGAAAAGGCGTTGGATCGGGATACCTATATGATGGCTGAGGAGGCCCGGACATTCGGCTTGATTGACCAGATTCTTGAGCGCCGGTCGGAACCGGGCGGCGACGCGTGAGCTAGGTATAAATCCCGATGGCCGCAGAGCACCCAGTTAAACAAATCTTGATCCCGTCGCGGCTATCGTGGTCGAATATGAGCTGTAGGGGGTCAACCGGCTGTGGACGCTCGCTCGGGGCGATGGTCCTTAGTTTGGAAACAGGACCTGCCGGCTTTGGCGGGCAGGGCATCCAGGAGAGCCCATGAGTAAATCGAACGGCGGCGAATCTAAGAATACGCTGTATTGTTCTTTCTGTGGCAAGAGCCAGCACGAGGTTCGCAAGCTGATTGCGGGGCCTACCGTATTCATTTGTGATGAGTGCGTTGAGCTATGCATGGAAATCATTCGCGAGGAAAACAAAACCTCGTTTATGAAGAGCCGGGATGGCGTCCCTTCTCCGGCCGAAATTTTCAAGGTTCTGGATGACTATGTGGTCGGCCAGTCCCACGCCAAGAAGGTGTTGTCGGTCGCCGTTCACAATCACTACAAGCGCATTAATGCCAGCGGCAAAAACGGTGATGTCGAGCTGGCTAAATCCAACATCATGCTGATTGGTCCGACGGGCTGCGGCAAAACCCTGCTCGCGCAAACTCTCGCGCGAATTCTTGATGTGCCATTCACCATGGCGGACGCGACCACCCTGACCGAAGCTGGATATGTTGGCGAGGACGTCGAGAATATTATTCTAAAGCTGCTGCAGTCTGCGGATTACAATGTAGAACGGGCGCAGCGCGGCATCGTGTACATTGATGAAGTGGATAAGATCAGCCGCAAGTCGGACAATCCTTCAATTACCCGCGATGTTTCGGGTGAAGGAGTGCAACAGGCACTGCTTAAGATCATGGAAGGCACCATTGCCTCGGTACCTCCACAAGGCGGACGAAAGCATCCCCAACAGGAATTCCTGCAGGTTGACACGACCAATATACTTTTCATCTGTGGTGGTGCCTTTGCTGGGCTGGACAAAATCATTTCCTCGCGCACCCAAGGGACCTCGATGGGCTTCGGTGCCAAAGTGCGTGGTGCGGACGAGCGTGACACTGGAGAGATTTTGCGCGAGGTTGAACCCGAAGATCTCCTGAAGTTCGGTCTCATTCCTGAATTTATCGGTCGGTTGCCAGTGTTGGCGACGTTGGGCGATCTGACGGAAGAAGCGTTGATCGAGATACTGACGCGCCCGAAGAACGCGCTAGCCAAGCAGTATCAGCGCATGTTCGAGATGGAAGGCGTCAAACTACGCTTCCAGGAAGAAGCTCTGCATGCCATCGCCCGTCGGGCTATCACGCGTAAAACGGGTGCACGTGGCTTACGGTCGATTATGGAAGGCATTTTGCTCGACACCATGTACGAACTGCCAACCTTGCAGGGTGTGCAGGAAGTGGTGATAACCGGAGATGTGGTAGATGGCGGCTCTCGTCCGCTCTATACCTACTCTGACAAAGGGCAGGCCCGGGAGCAGTCGGCTAGCTGATTGGTCCACTACCTATGGTGGAAATCAGGGTATGACCGGTCCCAGCATCCGGTTCCGGTCAGGGTTCGCGCTCAGTCGTGACCCAACGCCGCCCATCAGACGTAACTGATGATAGCTGCAGGAAAGCTGTGGCTGTGGGGTTCCTGGCCTGGTTTGGGATGTGCAACAAATAGATCGGTTCCGCGCTCTGCCAATGCCTTGAAACTGCCTCGCGCGGGGGCCACGTTAACGTAGCGGAGTCGGCCCATTTGGGAGTCTCGAACACCCGGTTCCAGCCCGCCTAGGCTAGGGGACTGAACCAAATTCCCGATCCACCTGATCGGCGAGGAGAAATTTAATGTCCGAAGATAAGGCTGTGACGACAACTGAAGCAGAAACTGGGGGCCAGTTGGCACCGGTCCTGCCGCTACGCGACATTGTCGTGTTCCCCCATATGATTGTGCCTCTCTTCGTCGGTCGCGAGAAATCGGTGCGTGCCCTTGAAGAGGTAATGAACGACGAAAAGCAGATATTGCTTTTGACCCAGAAGCAGGCGGCAGATGACGATCCGGCTCCCGAGGGTCTGCATACCGTGGGAACCCTCGCAACTGTCCTTCAACTTCTCAAGTTGCCAGATCAAACTGTGCGCGTACTGGTCGAGGGTAAGAGCCGTGCGCAGGTGGCTGGCTTCACAAATCGCAGCGACTTCTTTCAGGCAAGGATTGTTCATATTCCTGAGACAGGAGGAGACGCTCGGGAAATCGAAGCCCTGGTTCGTACTGTCAAAACCAACTTCGAGCAGTATATCAAGCTCAACAAGAAGGTCCCGGCGGAAACTCTGGCCAGCGTTGCGCAGATTGAGGATCCAGCCAAGCTCGCTGACACAGTGGCCTCACATCTCTCAGTAAAAATTCCGGATCGCCAGCAGCTATTGGAGACACTCAACGTAACCGAGCGTCTTGAGCGTGTACTCGCACTGATTGAAGGCGAGATTGGAGTTCTGCAGGTTGAACGCAAGATCCGCAGCCGGGTCAAACGTCAGATGGAAAAGACCCAGCGTGAATATTATCTGAACGAACAGCTAAAGGCTATTCAGAAGGAACTTGGGGAGGGCGAAGAAGGACGCGACGAGCTCAATGAGCTTGATGAGCGAATTCGTAAGACCAAGCTTTCCAAGGAAGCTCGCGAAAAAGCGCAAGCTGAAATGAAGAAATTGCGCCAGATGAGTCCGATGAGCGCTGAGGCCACGGTTGTGCGCAATTATCTGGACTGGTTGCTGAGTCTGCCTTGGGGAAAGAAATCCAAGATCAAGAAGGACATCAAGCATGCCGAAACCATCTTGCACGACGACCATTATGGTCTCGACAAGGTGAAGGAGCGCATTATTGAGTATCTGGCAGTACAGCAGCGGGCCGGAAAAATGAAAGGACCGATTCTGTGTCTGGTGGGCCCACCGGGCGTAGGTAAAACTAGCCTCGCACGTTCCATAGCGAAGGCCACTGGACGCGAGTATGTGCGCATGAGCCTTGGCGGTGTACGTGATGAAGCTGAAATTCGCGGACATCGTCGGACCTATATCGGTTCTATGCCGGGCAAGGTCATACAGTCGATGAAGAAGGCCAAGTCTTCGAACCCGCTCTTTTTGCTCGATGAAATCGACAAATTGGGTGCGGATTGGCGCGGAGATCCTTCGAGCGCACTGCTCGAGGTTCTTGATCCGGAACAGAACCACACTTTCAACGATCATTATCTCGAAGTCGATTTCGACCTTTCCGATGTGATGTTCATCACCACCGCCAATTCGTTGCGGATGCCGCAGCCGTTGATGGACCGCATGGAGATCATACGCATTCCGGGATATACGGAGGACGAGAAAGTCGAAATTGCTAAACGACACCTTATTTCGAAGGAGGTTAAGGCCCACGGTCTTAAGGAAGGGGAATGGCAGATCAATGACGCGGCATTGCGTGATTTGATTCGCTATTACACGCGCGAGGCCGGAGTGCGGAACCTTGAACGCGAAATAGCCAATCTCACCCGCAAGGCGGTCAAGGATATTGTTTCGGGCAAGATCACTTCTCTTACCGTAACCTCGGACAATCTCGGGGAATATGCTGGTGTTCGCAAATTCCGGTTCGGTGAAATCGAAGGCGAAGATCAGGTAGGTGTGGTCACCGGACTGGCATGGACAGAAGTGGGTGGCGATACACTGCAGATCGAATCTGTGATGCTCCCTGGTAAGGGCCGCATGCAGACCACCGGTAAGCTCGGTGATGTCATGAAGGAATCGATTGATGCGGCGAGGTCCTTCGTGAGGTCTAAGGCGACCAGCTACGGTATCAAGCCTCCCTTGTTCGATCGGCGTGACATCCATGTGCACGTACCCGAAGGCGCTACGCCCAAAGATGGTCCGTCGGCTGGTGTTGCGATGGCAATATCGATCATCTCGGTGCTCACGGGCATCCCGGTCCGTCGCGACGTGGCGATGACCGGCGAGGTAACGTTACGCGGGCGGGTACTTCCCATCGGCGGATTAAAGGAAAAGCTCCTCGCGGCTCTGCGTGCGGGCATCACGACGGTGGTGATCCCTAGTGAGAACGAGAAGGATCTGGCCGAAATTCCTGACAACGTGAAAACCGGCCTCAAGATTGTTCCAGTTTCTACGGTGGACGAGGTCTTGAAGGTGGCACTGGTACGACTGCCAGATCCCATCACCTGGGAAGAGCCTGAGATCGAACCCGGGAGCCTGCCGCCCCCTGATAGTGCGGAAGGCGTCGGGGCGGCATTGGCTCATTAAGGTTGTTCGGACAATTTTGTGTCGTACGACGACGATTCGGGCGGCTTTGGCCGCCCGAATAGCCGTAAATCTCTTTGACTATATGGATTTCGCCCTTGGGCAAAAGGGGTTAAGGCCCTAGACTCACCGCCAACCGCGGGCAAATCGCAACAAAGGAGTTCCTGCCTTGAATAAGAATGACCTTAGCCAGCACCTTTCCGAACGCGCGGGGCTCAGCAAGACCGATGCCGCCAAAGCAGTTGATGGTGTGTTTGACCTCATCGCCGACGCTCTAAAGTCCGGCGACGAAGTGAGGCTCACAGGATTTGGCGTCTTCGCCGTAGCCGAGAGAGCGGGGGGCAAGGGACGTAATCCACAGACGGGTGAAGAAATCACCATTAAGCCGTCCAAACAGCCTCGCTTTCGTCCAGGGAAGCAGCTCAAGGATCTGGTCAACGGCTGAGGTTCACACCGGAGCTGCAAGGTAGCGCCTCCACCGTCCTACTGAACGTCTCGGCCTAGGCTAATGCGAGCGCGGTGGGGCGCGCGAATATACCATTCTTGATCGTGTTGATGATGATGCGTGACATGCCGACGTGCCAGGTGAGTTCGGCCGGTATCGTGCGGTTGGCAGCGCGTGCCGCATTGAGCCGATTGCTGGGCTGATGTTCAGCCATTACGCCATGCACACGCCTGCAGAATTAGAAAATAGCAGCCTGGCAGAAGCACGGTTGCCCAGATTGCTGCGGTCAAGACGACCGTCCCCCAACTGTGGTCGATACATGAATGCGCCGTAGCTCCTCACCAATGCCAAAATCATCGGCGGATCCACGGCCGGTTCGGCCTTGGCCTGTTGCGCGCGATCTCGTGGTGCTGAAAGAGGTCCAGAAGGCTGCCATGGGGGCTAATCTTCTGGCGGACCTGTTGCTCTGAGCAGAATGCGCAGTCTGTGGTCAGCACAGGCAGTGCCCTACCCAGAGTGGTCACCTACGAATGGTTTGAGTGGGCCGATGCAATGCGCTAGAAGAGCGGCCCCGGGCGGTTAGCTCAGCTGGTAGAGCATATCGTTTACACCGATAGGGTCGGCGGTTCGAACCCGTCACCGCCCACCACCTCTGTGGCTTGGCCTGCGGTTTCTGGGCCTTGGGTTCCGGGCCGATGCCGAAGCAACGGTGGGTTTAAAAGCGACCTTGCGCAAACACCTAAGCGAAGTCGACGTTTGAGCCTGGTTTGAGACGTGGGCTGGGTTGCCTCGCGAAGGCGACCCTGTGCGCATGTTTACTAGGAAATATCGAGTGAAAGAAGCGCCAGGTACATTTCGCGACGGGAGCGGTCTTGACCCGGGCCCGGCTTACTGGCCTCGTGTCTCTATGCGTCGTGTCACCCTTCTTGCCCTAGTAGCCTGCGTTCTCGCTGGCTGTTCCAGCTGGGATCACTATGGTCCAATTGCGGTAATGCCCGGACCGCCACCAGGTCTAACCTTGCTGAAATTTGATCGAAATCATGACGGGAAGGTTACGCTCGCAGAGCTTGAGGCCGGATTGCATGCTGAATTCAACGCCGCCGACAAGGATCATACCGGCTGTTTGAATGCGGCAGAGGTGCGGGAACTGAACGCCAAGCGTTGGGCGGCGAATCACAGCGCGACACCGCTGATTGACTGGGAGCACGTCGGGTGCCTCACTTTCGAGGAATTCGCAGCGGAGCCCCTCTCCTTGTTTGAGGAGCTGGACAAAAACGGCGACGGGGTGCTGACGGCCAAGGAGCTTCGGGGCCGACCCAATAAGCAGGGTACCCCCAGTATTGGATTACCCCAGCAGTAATCGCTCAAAGAGTGCTGGTACTTTCTGCCCTCTGAGCAAAGACGGCATTCCGCTTTTTCCGAGGGGAAGGGGCGATGGCGCGTAGGGGCACATCTCAAATGATACGGAAGTATTGTCTTCAAGGCGCCCTATAATGCCTTAATGAATATAATAAAATTCCAGACGGAACTAACTTTTCCCAATGAGGAAAAACTGTGATTGGACGTTATCTGGGAGCATTCCAATACAGTCACTCAATACCCTGTTGGCAGTGACAGCTGTTTTGTCCGTGTTTCTTACCACCGATCCGATCATCGCCACCCTCAAGAGGGCAGAGATGGCTTTGAGCGGATGCTGGGGCTAATTGACGCCGGTCGCGAGTTGGCCAATTGGCCAATTGGTGAGAAGGCAGTTCCCCTCTTTCGATCGAAGATGGCTGCCGCGAGCGGAAAGCACATGGTCAAGAGCGTGTGGTTGCCCCTTGGTAAAGTGCCTCAGCGCCAAGCCACCTCCAAAGCCTTTGCCACAAGTCTAACGGGCGCACCAAATGACCACGCAGCGGAGATCCGCTGCCGACCGGCTTTTGTCCGTAAAGCTAGGACTGGCAGAATCATGACAATGGATCCGCTTCACGGGGCCGGTCCACCGGCTTATTCACTCAGTAAATGACAATGGAGCCAAGCCTAGCGGAATCAGGGGTTTGTGGGCTGGGACTCGGGATGTCAGCCTTGGCGTGGCCGGGCATCCACTCTTCATCCGGAGGCCGGGAAGTCCGTCGCAGCAGTTCTGGATCAGCGCATTAAAGGGATTGCGGTTGCGCCTTGACTTGGTCCACCGCGAAGCCTACACGGGCGCTCTTTCGCGCATCCCTCACCGTTGAACGTGGGGTAAGCCGCGGGGGCGTAGCTCAGTTGGTTAGAGTGTCGGCCTGTCACGCCGAAGGTCGCGGGTTCGAGCCCCGTCGCTCCCGCCATCCTCCCTCAGGAGGTGATGGCAATGGCATCCTGTCGCCAGGTTAATGCCGATAGTGAGAACCGTTCGCGTACGATCACGCGCCTTTGCAAGAAAACCTTTGTCCCTCTTACGAATCTTGCGCTAAACCGCGCGTTGCGTACGCATTGGTCCTGCCTATACTGCGCCCGCGAAATGACCTAGATCCCTCCGGATCATTGTGGCCCATCGGCTGCCTGAGGAACATGCAATGAACGCGCTCTTGATGGAGTACCTCCCGATATTACTTTTTATAGGCGTCGGGGGGGCGATCTCTGTAGCCCTGCTCGTGGCGCCGATGTTCATCGCTCCGTCCAAGCCCGATCCCGAAAAGCTGTCGGCCTATGAGTGCGGGTTTAACGCCTTTGGCGACAGCCGGATGAAGTTCGACGTTCGGTTTTATCTCGTGTCCATTCTCTTCATTATTTTCGATCTGGAGGTCGCGTTCCTGTTTCCTTGGGCTATCACGCTCAAGCAGGGAGGAGCCTTCGCTTTCTGGTCGATGATCGTGTTCCTGGCGGTGTTAACCATCGGTTTTGTCTATGAATGGAAAAAGGGAGCCCTCGAATGGGAGTGAGCCCCGAGAAAATCTCAGCTCTCAGCGCCGGCAGAGCCGGAGTTGAAGGCGGCGTCCATCGCAGTGATGACGATCCCTACTTTCGTGCTGCGCAGGCAGAAATGGCGGACAAGGGCTTCCTTGTCGCGAGTTTTGATTCGCTTGTGACCTGGGCACGAACCGGTTCACTTATGTGGATGACGTTCGGCCTGGCCTGCTGCGCCGTCGAAATGATGCAGGCGTCAATGCCGCGCTATGACCTAGAGCGTTTTGGCGTCGCGCCACGCGCCTCACCACGACAATCCGATGTTATGATCGTTGCAGGCACTCTGACAAATAAGATGGCGCCAGCCTTGCGCAAGGTCTACGACCAGATGCCCGAACCTCGTTATGTGATCTCCATGGGATCATGCGCAAACGGCGGGGGATACTATCACTATTCATACTCAGTGGTACGTGGCTGCGACCGGATCGTACCGGTTGACGTCTATGTGCCCGGATGTCCGCCGACGGCCGAAGCCTTGGTATACGGTATTTTGCTGCTGCAGCGAAAGATCCGTCGCACCGGCACGCTCGAGCGCTGAGGATTTCGTGTGATGCCAGACAGTTTAAATGATCTAGCTTCGGAGATCAGCGCGTCCCTCGCGGGAGCTGCGCTGGAACACGATATTTCGCGTGGCGAGTTGACGCTCTGTGTTGACGCCGGAAAAATTGTATCCGTCATGCGCACCTTGCGCGACGATCCACGATTCGAGTTCAAATTACTGATAGACATTTGCGGCGTGGACTACCCACAACGGGAGAAGCGCTTCGATGTCGTCTATCACCTTCTATCGATCACCAGAAATAGGCGTCTTCGTGTCAAGCTTCAGGCGGATGAAGCGACGGCAGTTGCGTCTATCGTTGAGGTATATCCGGCAGCGAACTGGTTTGAGCGCGAAGTCTTCGACCTTTACGGCGTCTCATTTTCTGACCACCCGGATCTGAGGCGTATTCTGACGGATTACGGATTTTCGGGCCATCCGCTGCGTAAGGACTTTCCACTGACTGGATTTGTGGAGGTTCGTTATGATGATGAAGTTAAACGGGTGGTATACGCGCCGGTCCAGCTGCAGCAGGCGTTCCGCGAGTTCGATTTTATGAGTCCGTGGGAAGGTGCCCAGTACATTTTGCCGGGCGATGAGAAGGCCACGGAGACAAAGAAATGAGCGCCCTGCCCGAAAAAACGACCGCAGACACTTCCCCTACTACCACGATCAATTTCGGGCCGCAGCACCCAGCCGCGCATGGCGTATTGCGGCTCGTGCTTGATCTTGATGGTGAAGTCGTCACTCGCGTCGATCCGCATATCGGCTTGCTGCATCGCGGCACAGAGAAGCTTATGGAGTACAAGACCTATCTTCAGGCTACTCCCTACCTCGATCGCCTGGACTATGTCTGCCCGATGAACCAGGAGCATGCGTTTGTGCTGGCGGTGGAGCGGCTGCTGGGGGTGGAAGTTCCAAAGAGAGCTCAATACATCCGTGTGCTTTTCTGTGAGATGGGTCGCATACTCAATCATCTGCTCAATGTCACAACGCAGGCCCTGGATGTTGGCGCGCTAACCCCACCATTGTGGGGATTCGAAGACCGCGAAAAATTGATGGTTTTTTATGAACGTGCCTCCGGAGCGCGTTTGCACGCCAACTATTTTCGCACCGGTGGCGTACATCAGGACGTAACTCCGCAGCTGCTTGAAGACATCCACGAGTGGTGCCGGCAATTTCCGAAGACGCTGGACGACATAGAAGGGCTGCTTACGGAAAATCGAATTTTTAAACAGCGGAATGTTGATATCGGAAAGATATCGCGTGCTGATGCTGAGATGTGGGGCATGACAGGTGTAATGCTGCGATCTGCCGGCGTTCACTGGGATCTACGACGCAATCAGCCATACGAGTGTTACAATGAACTCGAATTCAGGATCCCCATAGGAAAAAATGGCGATAACTATGATCGCTATTTGATGCGCATGGACGAAATGCGTGAAGCCACCAAGCTCATGATCCAATGCATCGAGAAGATGCCATCTGGACCGGCGCTTGCTCAGGATAAAAAGATAACCCCTCCGCGTAGATCTGAAATGAAAACCTCGATGGAGGCGTTAATCCATCACTTCAAACTTTTTACCGAGGGTTATCACGTTCCGCACGGCGAAGCGTACGCGGCGGTTGAAGCCCCTAAAGGGGAATTCGGTGTCTACTTGGTCGCCGACGGTACAAATAAGCCATATCGCGTTAAGTTGCGTGCACCGTCTTATGCCCACCTCCAGGCCATGGACTACATGTGCAAAGGCCACATGGTTGCAGACGTATCGGCGGTTCTTGGATCACTCGATATCGTTTTTGGGGAGGTAGACCGGTGAGCGTACGTCGCTTGGCACCTGATGACGTTCAGCCATCCAGCTTTTCATTCGACCCGGCCAATAAGGATCGTGTGGAGCAGTGGATCGCCAAATATCCTGAGGGCCGACAGGCCTCAGCTGTTATCGCTGCGTTATGGATCGGTCAGGAGCAGGAGGGCTGGGTCAGCAAGCCGATGATTGAGCACGTTGCCGGTCTCTTGCATATGCCGTTTATTCGCGTTCTTGAGGTGGCTACGTTTTATACCATGTTTAACTTGGCACCTGTGGGTGAGTTTCTTGTTCAGGTGTGCACGACGACGCCTTGTATGCTGCGTGGTTCGGATGAGGTGGTCGCGGCCTGCAAGAAGCATATTCATCCGAGGCCTCATACCGTATCATCGGATGGCAAGTTGTCGTGGATGGAAGTTGAATGTCTGGGGGCCTGCGTCAACGCGCCTATGCTGCAGATCGGAAAAGATTTTTATGAAGATCTCGATGGTCCCAAGACTGAGGCGCTGATCGAAGCTTTGCGCCGGGGTGAGGTGCCGCAGCCGGGCCCTCAAAACGGTCGCCACACCTCAGAGCCGCTTGGTGGCGCTACTACGTTGCTTGATCGCAGAGCAATTATTCGGGTATCCGGCGCTGGACATGACGGCGGCCAGGCGACTGAGGAAAACGCCAAAGTTATGGTTGAAGGCAGTCCAACCCACGGTGCTGCCGGGCCCACATCGCCGGGGACTACGCGCTAATGCTGACAGATCAAGATCGGATCTTTACAAATCTCTATGGCTTCGATGATCCGGGCCTAAAAGGGGCAATGGCGCGCGGTGCTTGGGATGGAACCAAGCAGATCCTTGAGCGGGGTCAGGATGCTATCATTGACGAGATGAAGAAGTCCGGACTTCGTGGACGTGGTGGCGCAGGCTTTCCCACTGGGTTGAAGTGGTCTTTTATGCCTAAAGAGGTGAAAGAGCGTCCGCACTATTTGGTCGTCAACGGTGATGAATCTGAACCTGGTACCTGCAAGGACCGGGAGATTATGCGGCACGACCCACACGCCCTCATAGAGGGTTGTTTGATCGCCAGTTTCGCGATGAGAGCGCACGTCGCCTATATATATCTGCGCGGCGAATTCATTCGCGAGCGCGAAGCCCTTCAGCGTGCCGTGGATGAGGCGTATGCAGCGAGGCTGATAGGAAAGGATAACATTCACGGATGGGATTTTGATCTCTACCTACACCATGGCGCCGGCGCATATATCTGTGGTGAAGAGACGGCGCTTTTGGAGAGTCTCGAGGGAAAGAAAGGGCAGCCGCGTCTGAAACCTCCTTTCCCTGCGAACGTCGGGCTTTATGGTTGCCCCACCACAGTCAACAACGTCGAAAGCATTGCAGTTGCGCCGACTATTTTGCGACGTGGGGCGCAGTGGTTTGCAGGACTAGGGCGCCCAAACAATACGGGCACAAAGCTGTTTTGCATCTCAGGTCATGTAAATCGTCCGTGCAATGTTGAAGAGGAAATGGGCATTTCTCTCCGCGAACTGATTGAACGTCATGCCGGTGGGGTGCGTGGCGGCTGGGATAACCTGTTGGCCGTGATCCCTGGTGGTGCATCTGTCCCGCTGTTGCCGAAGTCAATTTGCGACGATGTTTTGATGGACTTTGACTCACTTAAAGCCGTGCAGTCAGGCCTCGGTACTGCGGCTGTGATCGTTATGGATAAGTCCACGGACATCATCAAAGCCATCCAGCGCCTTTCTTATTTTTATAAGCACGAAAGCTGCGGCCAATGCACCCCTTGCCGTGAGGGTACGGGTTGGATGTGGCGAGTAATGGGGCGGATGCAAAGGGGTGATGCAACGCCGGCGGAAATCGATTTGCTCTACGAAGTCACCCGTGAAGTTGAGGGGCACACGATCTGTGCGCTGGGAGATGCTGCGGCTTGGCCAATTCAGGGGCTTATTCGTCATTTCCGACCGGAGATGGAGCGGCGTATGGCCGAGAGTAAATCTGCAAGTCCTTCACTTGCGGCCGAATAGGGAGGCCAGCATGACCGTAAAGGATATGCGCTACTACAGTCCGCTATTGCTGCTCATCGGACATACAGCCGAGTGGGCTGCTATTCAGCTGGTGCAGCCGACCACTTTCACGACTGTTGATAGGATGCTGTGATGGCAAGCCGTAAGCTCATCATTGACGGTAATGAGATTGAAGCAGAGGACACGATAACGCTGCTACAGGCTTGTGAACAGGCTGGCGCGGAGATACCTCGATTCTGCTATCATGAAAGATTGTCGGTCGCAGGCAACTGCCGCATGTGTCTGGTCGAATGGGTAGGTGCCCCCAAACTTCAGGCATCGTGCGCCCTCCAAGTTAGAGATATTTTTCCTAACAAGGATGGTACCCCGGCGAAGATCAACACTAACTCCGCTCCGGTCAAAAAGGCGCGGGAAGGAGCGATGGAATTTCTGCTGATTAACCACCCACTTGATTGCCCGATCTGCGATCAGGGTGGGGAGTGCGATTTGCAGGATCAGGCGATGGCCTATGGCCGAGCCAGTTTTCATAGGTTCAATGAAAATAAGCGTGCGGTGGAAAACAAATATATGGGGCCCCTGATCAAGACGATCATGACCCGCTGTATTCAGTGCACGCGCTGTGTCCGCTTCGCCACGGAAGTGGCTGGTGTTTCCGAGTTAGGAGCAACCGGTCGCGGCGAAGAAATGGAAATTACAACTTATCTGCAGCAAGCATTTACCTCCGAACTTTCAGGAAATGTTGTTGACCTCTGTCCGGTGGGGGCGCTCACCAGCAGGCCGTATGCATTCAACGCCCGTCCCTGGGAATTAAGAAAAACCGAATCCATAGATGTGATGGATGGGATGGGGGCAAACATCCGTGTGGACACACGCGGGCGACAGGTTATGCGGGTCCTTCCACGCAATAACGATGAAATTAATGAAGAGTGGATCTCCGACAAAACACGTCATGCGCGTGACGGATTGTCCTGCCAGCGTCTGGACAAGCCATATGTTCGCAGGAACGGCAAATTAGTTGCTGCAAGTTGGGTAGAAGCTTTTGCTGCAATATCGTCCAAGATGAAAACATGTGCACCGCAGCGCATGGCAGCAATAGTGGGTGATCTTGCTGGGGCAGAAGAAATCAAGGCACTCAAGGATCTGATGACGGGGCTTGGCGTTGTCAATCTGGATTGTCGGCAAGACGGTGCGAAATTAAAATCCACGCCCCGTCAGGGCTATCTCTTTAACACCACAATTGCAGGCGTCGAAGCTGCAGATCTGGTTCTTTACATTGGCACCAATCTGCGTTGGGAAGCGCCCGTCCTGAACGCTCGCATGCGCAAGCTATGGCTCAACACTAACGTGCGCTTTGCCAACATCGGCAAGGCGTATGATTTGACCTATCCTGTTGCTCAGCTTGGCGAGAGTGCTGATGTACTGCAGGCTTTGGTAGATGGCCGACATGAATTCGCCGATGCCTTGAAGGAGGCGCGGCGCCCGATGCTGATCGTGGGCGCGGGGGCGTACTGCAGACCCGATGGTGCGGCGCTTCTCAAGCTTGCTGCCCGTTTGGCGATGGACACTGGCATGATTGGTCCAGCTGGGATCCACGAGGGTGGCTGGAACGGATTTAATGTCCTGCACACGGCTGCTAGTCGTGTCGCCGGCTTAGACCTTGGCTTTGTGCCCGGTGATGCTGGAAGGGATTTGGACGGAATTCTCTCCGGCGCGCAGTCGGGGGAAATTGAGCTCGTATATCTGCTGGGCGCAGATGAATTGGATACTACAAAGCTTGGTAATGCGTTTGTAATATATCAGGGAACACATGGCGATGCCGGGGCCCATCGTGCAGACGTAATTCTCCCGGGCGCTGCCTATACGGAGAAGTCAGGGCTCTACGCGAATTTCGAGGGTCGGCTGCAGATGGCCAATCGCGCAGGTTTTCCGCCAGGTGATGCCAAGGAAGATTGGGCCATTTTACGGGCGCTTTCGGATGTGCTCGGCCAACCGCTTCCGTATGACGACATCGATGGAGTGCGTCGGGCACTGTCAGCGCAATGCGCGTTGTATGGGAGCCTGGGAATGCCGGAGCTACCGGGTGCGGATCCAGGAATATGGAACGCGATCGGCGATACCGGCCAAGTTGATGGCGGACTGTCTCTTGCAAGTCCCATCCGAGATTTTTATTTGACCAACCCGATCGCGCGGGCGAGTGAGACGATGGCAGAGTGCAGTCGTCTTTTCGTTACCGGCGATCTCAAACTTGCGGCGGAATAGATGTTTCTCGTTCACCCGTTCCAAAGCATTGGCGTTCCCTATGGTTGGGCGTGGTTTCTGAGTCAGGCCATTATCATGGTGGTTCTGTCATTGATCCTCATGCTTTCTGTGGCCGCGGTAATTCTTGCCGACCGCAAGATTTGGGCGGCTGTACAGCTTCGTCGAGGGCCTAATGTGGTTGGTGCGTTCGGCTTACTCCAGACGATCGCAGATGCACTTAAGTTCATCTTCAAGGAAGTGATCATCCCATCCGGTGCGAACAAGGTCCTTTTTCTCATCGCTCCGGTAGTGACCGCGACTTTGGCGTTCATCGCTTGGGCTGTGATCCCTTTTGACAAAGGTTGGGTTATTTCAAATATCAACGTGGGGATACTTTATCTGTTTGCGGTGTCCTCACTGGGAGTTTATGGAGTTATTGTTGCTGGGTGGGCCTCAAACTCTAAATACGCGTTCCTTTCGGCGCTCAGGGCGGCGGCACAAATGGTTTCGTACGAAGTTTCCATCGGCTTTGTACTCGTGACTGTTCTCCTGTTTGCTGGCAGCTTGAACCTTAGTGCCATTGTTGAAGCGCAGCGCCATGGCTGGTTTGCCTTTACGCTGCTGTTCCCGATGTTTGTAATATTTTTTATCTCCTCGTTGGCCGAGACCCAACGCCCGCCATTTGATCTGCTGGAAGCGGAATCTGAACTCGTCGCCGGCTTTACGGTAGAGTACTCCTCGACCCCGTTTTTGATGTTTTTTCTGGGTGAGTACATGAATGTCATGATGCTCTGTGGGTTGATGACGGTACTGTTCTTGGGGGGGTGGTTGCCAATCTGGCATGTGGCACCCTTCACCTTTGTTCCCGGGGTGGTGTGGTTCATCCTCAAAATGGCGGTACTTTTTTTCCTGATGGCAATGGTGAAGGCTATCGTGCCGCGCTATCGCTATGACCAGCTCATGCGATTGGGATGGAAGGTTTTTCTCCCAATTTCCCTGGTCTGGGTGGTGTTGACAGCGGGGTGGGTCATGGTCTTTCCGCACGGAATCGGAGCGCTCTGATGGCGGTCTTGGATAGGAGCGCACGCTCTATCTTTCTTTGGGAATTTGTGAAGAGCTTCGGGCTTGCGATGCGTTATTTTTTCAAGCCCAAGGCGACCTTGAACTATCCGTTTGAAAAGGGACCACTGAGCCCACGGTTTCGGGGCGAACATGCCTTGCGTCGCTATGCAAACGGGGAAGAACGCTGCATCGCATGCAAGCTCTGCGAGGCCGTTTGTCCAGCCCTAGCTATCACGATTGAGGCTGAACCGAGGGCAGATGGCAGTCGTCGGACTACACGGTATGACATTGACATGGTCAAATGCATTTATTGCGGACTGTGTCAGGAAGCATGCCCGGTGGATGCTATCGTGGAAGGGCCAAATTTTGAGTTCGCGACCGAAACTCGCGAAGAATTGCTATACGACAAAGACCGGCTACTCGCCAATGGCGACCGCTGGGAGCGAGAGATCGCTCAAAATCTGGAACTAGACGCTCCATACCGCTGAGCGGACGGACGAGACGAGGGGGCCGGTGGGTCAATGCTGCTAACGGAGATCGCCTTCGATTTTTTCTCGGCGATCATGATCGCATCTGCGTTCATGGTAATTGCCGCGCGTAATCCAGTGCATTCGGTACTATTTCTGATTCTGACATTCTTTAACGCGGCCGCGCTCTTTGTGCTTCTTGGCGCAGAGTTTCTGGCGATGATTCTTTTGATCGTCTACGTGGGCGCTGTGGCGGTTCTGTTCTTGTTCGTGGTGATGATGCTGGATGTCGACTTTGCCGAATTGAAGCGCGGCGCCCTGCAATATCTACCTTTTGGAACGTTGGTAGGAATTGTGCTGATCTGCGAGCTGATATTGGTAGGAAGCGTGTGGTTCTTTGCGCCCGGAGCATCGCATGCTCTTGCGCATGCAACTCCCGCAGGATTGACCAATACCGAAGCACTTGGGCGGATTCTTTATACGAACTATGTGTACTACTTCCAAACCGCGGGCCTGATTCTGCTGGTTGCAATGATCGGGGCCATTGTTCTGACTTTGCGCCACAAACCCGATGCGCGACGCCAAAGCATCCCTGTCCAGAATGCGCGTAGCCGAAAGGACGCGGTAACGCTCGTTGAAATCGAGCCAGGTAAGGGGGCCTGAAAATGGCAATTGGTTTGTCTGACTATCTTGTGGTTGCCGCCATTCTCTTCACCATTGGGGTGTTTGGCATATTCCTCAACCGCAAGAACATCATCGTCATATTGATGTCGATTGAACTGATCCTGCTGGCGGTCAACATCAACTTTGTGGCCTTCTCCGCCTATCTTGGAGATTTGGTAGGCCAGGTTTTTGCCTTGTTTGTGCTCACCGTGGCCGCGGCTGAGGCCGCCATCGGCCTAGCCATACTCGTCGTCTATTTCCGCAACCGGGGTTCGATCGCGGTGGAAGACGTGAACCTGATGAAGGGCTGAAGCATGTACCTCGCCATTGTCTTTTTGCCCGCCCTTGGTGCGCTGATTGCAGGTCTGGGAGGATGGCTGATCGGCCACCGGGCCTCCGAGGTGATCACAACGGCATTTCTTTTTGTTGCAGCGGCGTTGTCCTGTTACGTGTTTTATGACGTTGCTTTTTTGCATCATGGCGGCGTTGTGCACATCGCCAACTGGATACACTCAGGGAATTTTAACGTCGACTGGACGCTGAGGGTCGATACGCTAACCGCAGTGATGCTGGTCGTAGTTACAGTGGTATCCAGTCTGGTTCATTTATATTCGTTTGGTTATATGGCGGAAGACCCAGCACGCTGGCGGTTCTTTTCCTATCTATCTCTATTTACCTTTGCGATGCTGGCGCTGGTAACTAGCAATAACTTCCTGCAGATGTTTTTTGGGTGGGAAGGCGTTGGATTAGCATCGTACCTGCTGATTGGTTTTTGGTACACAAAGCCTGAAGCCTGTGCGGCAGCCATCAAGGCTTTTGTCGTAAATCGCGTGGGCGACTTTGGTTTCGCGCTCGGTATCTTTGGCGTTTGGTACGTCTTCGGAACCCTTAATTTTTCGACCGTGTTTGCCGCAGCGCCCCATATGGCTGGCAAGGCTTTCATGTTCGCCGGTCACAGCGTGGACATCATGACTACGCTTTGTCTGCTGCTATTTGTTGGTGCTATGGGCAAGTCTGCTCAGTTCCTTCTCCATGTGTGGCTGCCCGATGCCATGGAGGGTCCGACACCGGTTTCTGCACTCATTCACGCGGCAACGATGGTTACAGCGGGGGTATTTCTGGTCTGTCGCTGCTCACCCATGTTTGAGCAGGCACCGTTCGCGCTTTCCGTGGTTACGTTTATCGGCGCAACTACGGCAATTTTTGCTGCAACAGTCGGGCTATTCCAGAATGACATAAAGAGGGTGATCGCGTATTCGACCTGCTCGCAGCTCGGCTACATGTTTGCTGCTGCCGGGGTCTCAGCCTACGGCAACGCAATCTTTCACCTCTTTACGCATGCTTTCTTCAAGGCGCTGCTGTTCTTGGCCGCTGGTTCAGTAATCCACGCGGTTCATCATGAGCAGGACATGCGTAAGATGGGCGGTCTGGCCAAGCGAATTCCCTTTACCTGGATGACCATGCTGATTGGCAATCTTGCACTAACAGGGTTTGGCATCCCGTTTCTTGGGCTGGGAACATCGGGCTTTTATTCCAAGGACGGAATCATAAACGCCACGTTTGCGGCGACCACACCCATGGCCTCATATGCTTTCTGGATGACTCTCCTCGCAGCCGGCCTAACGAGCTTCTACTCCTGGCGCCAGTTTCTCATGACCTTCCATGGTCGCTATCGCGGATTGGATCATGACCACGGTGGTGACGGTCATACCTCCGATCACTCGGGGCATCACGCTCCTCGGCTGGAAGATATTCATGAGTCACCTCTGACTATGCTAATTCCGCTTGGGGTACTGGCGATCGGAGCTGCATTCGCGGGCGGGTATTTCGATTACTCGTTTGTCGGTCAAGGGGCGCAGGCCTTCTGGCAGGGCGCAATAGCCTTCGTGAGTGGACACGGTGGAACGGTCAGCATGCCTGCCTGGGAAGAGGCCGCGCCGTTTGTGCTGACAGTGATCGGCTTTGCGGTGGCCTGGTTTTATTACATTCTGCATCCGGAGCGCCCAGCACAGATGGCAGCCAAGCGCGGCATGCTTTATCTGTTCTTGTACAACAAGTGGTATTTTGACGAACTTTACGACTTTATCTTTGTGCGCCCGACTTTCTGGCTTGCCCGCACGCTGTGGAAGGTGGGCGACGGCGATATAATCGATGGGATCGGGCCTGACGGTGTTGCTGCGCGAGTGATGGATACCACCCGCGGGGTCGTCAAGATGCAGTCCGGATACGTTTATCACTACGCTTTCGCAATGCTCATCGGTGTCGTCGGGCTGGTGGCGTGGTTTATGGTAGGGGGCGTGCACTAATGAATTTCCCGATTCTGTCGCTCGTTACCTTTCTCCCGCTGGTTGGCGCGCTTTTAATCCTTGTACAGTCCGGTAAAGGTGAGGCCGCTGCGCGTAATGCACGATGGATAGCGCTGGTCACAACTCTCGCGGATTTGCTGCTAGCATTTGTCATTCTTGCAAAATTTAACGGACACACGGCGGCATTCCAGTTTGTAGAACAGCACAAGTGGTTGGGTGGTGGAATTACCTATCACCTGGGGGTAGATGGCATCTCGGTCTTGTTCCTGGTGCTTACGGCATTCCTGATGCCGTTTTGCATTCTTGCCAGCTGGGAATCTGTCCAACGCCGTGTCCCGGAGTACATGGTCGCATTTCTACTGCTGGAAACACTGATGATCGGCGTGTTTTGTGCGCTCGATTTGGTACTATTTTATGTGTTCTTTGAAGGCGGACTCATCCCGATGTTCATCATCATCGGTGTGTGGGGAGGGCCCCGCCGCGTTTATGCAAGTTTTAAGTTCTTCCTCTACACTCTACTCGGCAGCGTGCTCATGCTGCTTGCTATTTTGATGATGTATTTCACCGCCCACACGACTGACATCGTCACACTTCTTCACACACATTTTTCGCCCACTATGCAGACTTGGCTTTGGTTTGCATTTTTTGCCAGCTTTGCGGTCAAGATGCCTATGTGGCCGGTGCATACGTGGTTACCTGACGCGCACGTAGAAGCACCAACGGCAGGATCGGTAATCCTGGCTGGGGTATTGCTGAAGATGGGGGGCTATGGTTTTTTACGATTTTCCTTGCCAATGTTTGCGAGTGCCAGTGTGGCCTACGCGCCGCTAATTTTTGTGCTTTCCATCGTGGCGATTATTTACACATCCTTGGTGGCCTTGGCCCAGACCGATGTGAAAAAGCTGGTGGCCTATTCCTCCGTTGCGCACATGGGCTTTGTGACAATGGGAATTTTTACGCTGACGCAGCAGGGCCTCGACGGAGGCATTTTTCAGATGCTGAGCCATGGCATTGTGTCGGGTGCACTGTTTTTGAGCGTAGGGGTTATCTACGATCGGATGCATACGCGTGAAATTTCTGCGTATGGAGGGCTGGTGCAGCGAATGCCAATCTATGCGGCGTGCATGATGGTCTTTACGCTCGCGAATGTGGGTCTTCCAGGAACTTCCGGGTTTGTCGGTGAATTTTTGACGATGCTGGGTGCGTTTGCAACCAATACGTGGATAGCGATTTTTGCGGCAACGGGCGTTATCCTCTCCGCAGCGTACATGCTTTATCTTTATCGGCGCGTGGTTCTGGGAGCGCTCGTCAAGCCCGCGCTAGCAACAATAAAGGACCTCTCGTTGCGCGAGGTGGCTATTCTGGCGCCTCTTGTGATTTTGATTATAGCTTTTGGAGTTTATCCAAAGCCCATTCTCGATGTGACGAGCGTTTCGGTGGCTAACCTTATTCAGGAGCAGAAAATGGCGCTCGCCTATGATCGCCACGAGGCCTATGCGGCGATCAGGCCAATTTCCAAGGGGGTGGTAAGGTGAACGCGATCAGTACAGATCTTATTATACTGCTCCCAGAGCTTATTGTTGCCTGCAGCGCTTTGCTCCTGCTGCTTGTTGGTGCTCTCATGGGCGAACGCATGGCCGGCCTTATTTCTTGGGCTGGCGTGGTGGTACTAGCGGCCTCCGCCTATTTCGTGGCGACAGGTAGCGCTTCAGCGGTGGCATTCCATGGCGCTTTTGTTGTGGATGGCTTTTCTCAATTCGCCAAGCAGCTCATTCTTCTGGGGTCCGCGCTGACACTTCTCATGTCACGCGGATTTATGAGCGATGCGAAGCTCATGCGCTTCGAATTTCCAGTTCTCGTCCTGCTGTCGACGTGTGGCATGATGTTGATGGTTTCGTCGGCAAGTTTCATATCGCTCTATATGGGGCTCGAACTGCAAAGTCTGTGCCTGTATGTTTTGGCGTCGTTCAACCGCGACAACCTGCGCTCTAGTGAAGCCGGAATGAAATATTTCGTTCTGGGGGCCCTTTCGTCGGGGATGATGCTGTATGGTATCACCTGGATTTACGGGTTCACCGGATCAACGGAATTTTCTACCATCGCACATGTGGTGCAGGGTGGTACGGTGTCGGTGGGGCTCATCGTTGGCATCGTATTCCTGATCGCTGGTCTGGCGTTCAAGGTTTCCGCAGTTCCCTTTCACATGTGGACACCAGACGTCTATGAGGGGGCGCCGACCCCAGTCACGGGCTTTCTGGCGATGGCACCGAAAGTTGCTGCGATGGCACTTTTTCTGCGTGCCATGGTGGTGCCATTCCCCCACATCCAGTCACAGTGGCAGCAGGTGATTATTTTCATCTCTGCCGCTTCGATGCTTTTGGGCAGCTTTGCGGCCATCGGTCAGAGCAATATCAAGCGCCTGATGGCGTACAGCTCGATTGGACACATGGGTTACGCACTGCTCGGTCTGGTTGCTGGCTCCGTGGTCGGTTTCAAAGGCGTGCTGATATATCTGACAATCTATTTGATCTCGAACTCGGGCGTTTTCGTCGTCATTATGGCGATGAAGCGTGATGGCAAGCAGTTGGAAAACATTTCTGATCTAGCGGGCTTGTCGCGGACCCAACCACGTCTTGCTTTTGCGTTCGCAGCCCTCATGATTTCTCTCGCGGGTATACCTCCTCTTGCCGGATTTTGGGCCAAGTTCTACGTGTTCTTGGCGGTGATCGAGGCGGGACAATACTGGCTTGCGGTGTTGGGCGTGCTGACGAGCGTCGTCGGCGCATACTATTATTGGCGTATCGTCAAGGTGATGTATTTTGACGAACCGGCTCAGCCATTCGATGGCAAGCTCGGCCTGGTAAATGGTTTGATCCTGACTGGCGTTGCAGCCTTTACTCTGCTCTTTGTCGTCTTTGGCGGCCCCCTTATCGCCTCCGCAGGGGCGGCTGCGGCCACATTGGTACCGTGAGCGCTGCCTGGCCGCCGGGTTATGGTCGAATAGAGTTCGAGGAATTGGATTCGACCAATGAAGAGGCACGACGCAGGGCGAAGGATGCTCCATGCGTTCCGCTGTGGATTAGAGCTGATCGGCAGAGCCTGGGAAGAGGTCGCCGCGGACGCAGCTGGTCGAGCGGTAGTGGTAATCTGGCGGCTACGTTGCTGATGCGCCCGCAATGCAGCGTAGCCCAGTGCGCGCAGTTGTCTTTTGTGACCGCCATTGCTGCCGCTCACGCAGTTCGCGTGTTCACCACTGGAGTTGAGGTTAAATGGCCCAACGACATTCTGGTTCGATCGCGGAAAATCTCGGGGATTCTTCTGGAGACGGCGGGAAGGAGCGTGCCCGAGTACCTTGCAATCGGCGTAGGTATCAATCTGGCTACCCATCCGACCGAAAGCTTGTTTCCGGCCACTAGCTTGGCCGCGCTTGGCGCGACTGTCCCGTCTGCACAGGAAATGCTGACTGAACTCGCAGCCAACTTCGCAAAATGGTATGAGCTATGGCGTCATGAGGGTTTTGGACCCATCCGCGCAGAATGGCTGGCACAGGCAGCGAGGTTGGGGGAGCCGATCCGCGCCCGACTGGCCGAGTCCGAGGTGTGCGGTGTATTCGATGGTATCGACGAAAGCGGTGCGTTGTTATTGCGGCAAGAACAACACACTATCACCATAGCAGCCGCAGACGTGTACTTCGGGAGCTGAGATGCTACTCGCAATCGATGCCGGAAACACAAATATTGTATTTGCCGTGCATGACGGTTTTGGGATTCGTGCCGAGTGGCGTGCGATGACTAAAACTGCACGGACAGCAGACGAATATGCGGTTATCTTGCGTCAGTTGTTCGAAACCGAGAAGCTGAGTTTTCAAGATATTGATGCCGCGATTATTGCGACGGTTGTTCCCGCAATTCTCTTCGACCTGCGCCAGTTATGCCGTCATTATCTTAAGTGTGAGCCGCTCGTTGTAGGAGATCCCGAAGTCGATCTGGGCATAAGTGTCAGAATCGATCGACCGGAAGCGGTCGGCGCAGACCGTCTGGTTAATGCTGTTGCGGCACATGAGCGTTATCCCGGAGCGCTAATAGTGGTCGATTTTGGGACAGCGACCACCTTCGATGTCATCAGCGAAAATGGCGATTATCAGGGAGGCGTTATCGCGCCCGGAGTCAATCTATCTGCTGAAGCCTTGCACCAGGCCGCAGCCATGCTGCCGCGAGTGGCAATTCAAAGAACCCAGTCGGTTATTGGAAAGGATACAGTACCGGCAATGCAATCTGGACTTTACTGGGGTTATGTGGGCCTGATTGAAGGCTTAATTGGGCGTATCAAGGCGGAATATGGAAAGGCTATGACGGTCATTGGGACTGGTGGTCTGGCCAATCTTTTTCACAAGCAAACCTCAGTTATTGACCATCTTGATCCAGACCTGACGATCCGCGGCCTGATCCTCATTTATGACCGGAATGCGGGCAAGCGCGAGCGGTCTGCCCCTTGATAAATCCTAACGACGAAGAGCTGGTTTTTCTGCCACTCGGTGGGGCGGGCGAAATCGGCATGAATTTCAACGTCTATGGTTTTGGCTCTGACATTGAGAAAAAGTGGGTGGTGGTTGACTGCGGTGTTGTCTTCGGGCGGGAGGGGCAGACACCGGGCGTAGACCTTATAATGCCGGATATTTCTTATCTGGCCGAGCTGCGCAAGGATGTTTTGGGACTAGTTCTTACCCATGCACATGAGGACCACATCGGGGCAATTCCGTATTTGTGGCCAATGCTGCGCTGTCCTGTTTACGCGACTGCCTTCACTGCGGAACTTGTGCGTAACAAGTTGGCAGATGCCGGTCTTGAAAAGCAGTGCCCAATCCAGATCGTGCCGCTGGGAGGGCACATCGATATGGGTCCTTTTGCCATCGACTTTATCTCTATTACACACTCAATCCCTGAGCCCAACGCGCTGGCTATAACAACACCGTTGGGTACAGTCGTCCACACTGGTGACTGGAAGCTCGATCCTGAACCATTGGTAGGTGAGCTGACGGATGCAACCCGTCTGCGTCAGCTTGGTGATGGAGGCGTACTAGCGTTAGTTTGTGACTCAACCAATGCTCTTGCGCAGGGGCATTCAGGTTCTGAGGCGAAAGTCCGCCGTTCCATTGATGAACTGATCCTGGGATTGGATGGCCGCGTCGCGGTGACTGCTTTTGCGTCTAACGTTGCACGGTTAGACACCATAGCAAAAGCCGCTAGCGCTTCGGGTCGCGAGATCTGTCTGGTCGGCCGTTCGATGCATCGGATCATAGCCGCCGCAAGAGCAAGCGGTTATCTCAAAGATTTTCCTGCCGTAATTAGTGAAGACGATGCTGCCCAATTGCCTGCACGGCATATTCTGTACCTTGTTACTGGAAGTCAGGGAGAACCACGCGCAGCCCTGTCACGGATCGCTCAGGGCCAGCATCCGACTGTATCGCTTGGTCCCGGAGATACGGTCATATTCTCGTCGCGCATCATTCCGGGAAATGAGTTGGCAATATTTGCGCTGCATAACCAGCTCGCCGCGCTGGGCGTGGAAATTCTTACCGAGCAGGACCATTTTGTTCATGTCTCAGGGCACCCGTACCGGGATGAGTTGTCCGAAATGTACCGCTGGGTCCGCCCTAGGATCTCGGTTCCGGTTCACGGCGAGCTGCGCCACATGGCCGAGCATGCCAGACTGGCGCGTGCCCTTCAGGTACCGGAAGCCGTAGTGCTGGCCAACGGACAAATGCTGAGGCTGGCACCGGGAAAGGCCGAGATCATCGACGAGGTACCGTCAGGAAGGCTCTGTCTCGATGGTCGGGTGCTTGTTCGGGAGGGGGAGGGGATGGCCCGGCAGCGTCGGGCCATGTCGTTTGCCGGGTTAATTGCAGTCACGCTCGTTCTTGACGCTAAGGGAAAGGTACGTGCCGAGCCGGCAATTTTTCTTGAAGGCATCCCAGATGAGGTGCGAGGACCTGTCCGTGCTGCGGTTCAGGAAACCTTGAGACGTCATAACCCCAAGAAGGCCGATGAGCAGGCGCTGGGCGAGGCTGTCAGGCGTTCGGCGAGAAAGGCAGCGCAAAGCGTTTGGGACAAGAAGCCGGTTACCCGGGTGGAGGTAGTTTGGGTTTGAAGCCGCTTGTCGGACTTGATCGAGGGCATTAGATAGATAAGCCTTTTCTGGGAGCAAGAGGATGATAGGTCGCCTCAATCATGTCGCCATTGCGACTCGCGATATTGCCAGTGCAGCGGCCGTATATCGTCAGACATTAGGCGCACAGGTGAGTGATCCTGTCCCCCAGCCTGATCATGGTGTCACCACGGTCTTCGTAGACCTCCCGAACACTAAAATCGAATTGCTAGAACCTCTGGGTGCGAATTCCCCTATTGCAAAGTTTCTTGAGAAGAACCCCAGCGGAGGGGTTCATCATGTTTGCTACGAGGTCGATGACATCCACGCGGCAGTTGCCCAAATGAAGGCCAAGGGCGCGACGATCACGGGAAGCGGTGAGCCAAAAATCGGCGCTCATGGCAAACCCGTAGTGTTCCTCCATCCGAAGGACTTTGTCGGTACCCTGATAGAACTGGAACAGCGTTGATGGTCACAGGTGCGGTGCTCATGCACTATGCTGATCGTGCGGCCTGGTGGGCGATGATCTTTGGCGTCTATGCCATTGTCTGGTTTTTGGCATTTCTAATGCTGCTGCCGATTGGACTTCCATATGAGGAGGATCTTTCCGGACAGGTTGAGTCAGGGGCCGCGCCTTCTACCCCGCCAGTACCGAGATTGAGTATGCGGGCCAAAATAGCGTGGTCCACGGCTGCAGCTACCGTAGTCTGGCTGATATGTGGCGGGCTCGTCCTCGCCGGCGTGATCCGGATCTAGCGGTCAGGCGGGGAATTTGCAGGACGCTGTAAATTCTGTTTCCGGGGTCACAAGAGGGCCGGACCACCCGGCCCCCTGCGAATAGCTCTCCCCGAACTTGGCCGCTCTTACTTACTATTTGTTATCCAAGCGCGCTCATAATCTTGAAACGTTAGCGGGGTCCTCGACCCCTGTCACGCAATATTAGCGCCGCTACCATGAAAAACTTGCAGCTATTGGCAGGACGCCGCGGTGGGTATCTGGCTCCACTGCTTTTGTTGACAGTACTTTTTGCCCTCTTGCCCCTGGCCTTGGCGGGTGCGGCGGCCTATGGGGCGGAGCTTAACTCGGTTTCTGAGCAGCATCTGCTTAGGGGGCCGCGCCCGGGTCGATGCTACGGCCTTGAGAACCAAGGTGACTACGCCGGCGGTACGAACGCATATGGTAAGCGGGTCGCGCCCGCAGAGGGTCCCTATGGCGCCCCCCCGGTTCAAATTCCCGGACAAATGATCTTGGCACACACAGCGGAAGGTTATATTCCCGTTAGAATCTGGGGACTCGACCGGGGGCTTGCAGCGTCTAACGCCTGTGCCCGCCTGCGCGCCAAAGAAAGAATGCGGGCCGTGCGGGGTCGGGGGGCAGGGGGCAGGCCGCTGGGGCGCTAGAATTTTGCGCCGCCTCAAAATCCGCGTCCAAATGTCATGCTTCAGTGGGGCATGATTACGAATCAGGAAGACATCGCCGCCATTGCACGCTGGGCCGTCGTCACCTTCGGCAGTGAGGCAAGCTCTATCATTCGCCGACGCGCCGCCGAGAATCTTTTGGCGGACGAACGCGAAGCCGCGGCCCTGTGGTGTCAGGTTGCTGACGTCACAGACCTTTATCTTGGTCAGGCAAGCGTGCACTGACGAAACTCTCATGCCATGGTGTGACGTCCCCCACTGGTTTGCCTCATGGCCTCCTTCCGGCGCCCTGTCCTGCTACTGATTCTTGTGTCTCTAGTAAGCTTGGTGTGCGCGGCGGCCAGTCCGACCCCAAATCTCCACAGACGACAATTTCAGGAATGTAAGGATTGTCCCATCATGGTCGCAATCCCGGGTGGCCATTTTGTTATGGGCAGCCCAAAAAGTGAACCAGGGCATTTCGACAATGAGGGACCGCAACACGTGGTCACCGTAAAGGCGTTCGCACTTGGTAAATATGTAGTTAGTGACCATCAGTTCAGGACATTTTTGCGCGCTACCCACTATCGGCCAAAACCATGCAACCGCATTCTGAACACACACTGGACGGTGACGCGGCAGGGGCTGGTTTATTCGCCTGCGGTGACAGAACCACCTGATTGGCCTGCTGTCTGTCTCGATTGGCATGATGCAGACGCCTATATTGCCTGGATCAATCATCTGGTCCGAATAGCGCATCCGGAGATTCATTACCGCCAGGGAGGTCCCTACCACCTTCCCAGTGAAGCAGAGTGGGAATATGCCGCGCGCGCCGGCACAACAACAGCGCGATGGTGGGGCGAAGCGATTGGTAAGGATAATGCCAACTGTAACGGTTGTGGCAGCCCTTATGACTATAGTGTTCTTGCGCCAGTGAATGCGTTTAAGCCAAATCCCTTTGGCTTATATGGAATGCTCGGTAATGTATGGGAGTGGACAGCGGATTGCTGGCATAAGGATTATGTGGGTGCTCCCCATGTTGCCAAGGTCTGGGCTGGAGGCGATTGTAACGAGCATGTGATCCGCGGGGGATCCTGGGACAATACCCCGATCTTTATCCGATCCGCAGTCCGTACAGCTGGACTCCCCGATGGCGGAGAGCTGGATTACTCAAGTTACGCTGGGTTTCGCGTCGCCCGCGACCTGCCTTGAAAGCAGTATGTCCCTAGCCCTGTCGTCAGTGCAGGGTTTGTCGAGGATCAAGTATCAGGGTGAAGCGATAACCCTTTTGCCGCAGCTGTTCTGGAAGTTTAAATGGGGCGGAAAGGATAACCGCGTTTCTGGCACTTAGGGCAATGTCCATCCACGTCAGATCCTTGGCATGAGCATGCTCGTGGGCAATTCTGATCGATACGAGTTTGCCACTCCCGGCCAGCGCGATATGCAATTTAATGACGATATGTCGTCCGGCCAATCTGCTGAAATCAATGTTCCATTTCCGCAGAACTCGTGCACGGATCGCATCGCGTACGCTGTAGGCCAGATCCCCGGTTTCTCCGGAATTTCCAGCAGTTTGCGGCGACGTGCCTTCAGTCTTCAGGATAAGTGTGCTGTCGGGATTTCTCAATTGTGCCAAGCGGCGCAATTTGAGCTCAAATGGATCGGTCAGCGGGTGGGCGGCATGCCTGCGCACGCCCTGTGGGTGTGGAGCAGCTCGAAGACCGCGGGTGGCTTGCTCCTGTGGTGCATGTGCCGGCATCGCCAGTGGCGCAGCTGAATGGGAGCCAAGCGGGACCTCGGGAATGATCTCGATATTGATGGGTTTAAGTGGGGGGGCAGGCGCAGGAGTGTGCTGTCTGAGGAAAGCGAACACAAACAACAGCCCCAAACCATGCAGGAATAATGAGGCACCCCATGCACATAGGTCAGCACCTTTCAGGGAGCGCTTGGGGTACTGGGTGTTGGTCACAAATTGAGGGGACCGGGGCATGCTGCCATTCTACGCGCGGATCGAGCAGAGTGCAGGGGTCTGTTGCCCCGCTTCACAGGCATTCCCCCAAACACCCTTTCCTGCGTGAGGGGGGCGAGCGTCATGGGGTGCTCTGCGGGTGGGGGCTGGGGCAGGTTCTGGCGCGGCACCTTGTCCATTGAGCCCCGGGCCTCCTTAGGACCTGCAGATACATTTGCCCTCGTGCTGTGGCTTCTCTAGAACACAGGTATGCCCAGACACGAGAGTAATCTTCCATGCGCCTGTCCCACTACTTCCTGCCTGTCCTCAAAGAGACCCCCGCCGAGGCCCAGATCGTTAGCCACCGGCTCATGCTGCGGGCCGGGCTGATCCGCCAGGAGGCAGCCGGGATCTATGCTTGGCTGCCGCTGGGTATCCGTGTGCTGAACAAAATCAAGGCTATCGTTCATGAGGAGATGAATCGAGCCGGGGCAATAGAAATCCTTATGCCAACATTGCAGTCCGCTGAACTCTGGCGTGAGAGTGGACGCTACGACGACTATGGAAAGGAAATGTTGCGAATCAAGGATCGGCACGATCGCGATCTTCTATATGGCCCCACAAATGAGGAAATGGTCACAGAGATTTTCCGCGCCTATGTACGAAGCTACAAGCAGCTGCCACTAAATTTGTATCACACGCAATGGAAATTCCGTGATGAGGTTCGTCCACGCTTCGGAGTTATGCGTGGACGGGAGTTTCTAATGAAGGACGCGTATTCGTTCGACATCGACGCTCGAGCGGCGCGTCGGGCTTACAACCGTATGTATGTAGCCTATTTGAGGACATTCGCACGTATGGGGCTGAAAAGTATTCCGATGCGAGCGGAAGCCGGACCGATCGGCGGAGACTTGTCGCATGAGTTTATCGTGCTGGCGGAAACTGGAGAAAGTCAGGTGTACTGCCATAAAGATTTGCTCGATATGCCGATACCCAACGAAGACACCGATTTTCACGGGGATCTAGAATCCATCGTACGTGCCCGTACGGAGCTCTATGCGGCGACAGAGGACGTGCATGATTCTGCTCGTTTCGAAAAGGAGGTGCCACCGGAAAAGCGGTTGTCTGCGCGCGGAATCGAAGTAGGGCAGGTATTTTATTTCGGCACAAAATATTCAGCTCCGATGAAGGCGGTAGTGACTGGACCTGACGGCAAAGAGGTGCCAGTTGAGATGGGGTCGTACGGTATCGGTGTATCGCGATTGGTTGGTGCCATCATTGAAGCCTGCCATGATGATGCGGGTATCATTTGGCCAGTCTCGGTAGCACCGTTTCGCGTTGCTCTGATAAATTTAAAATCTGGTGATGTCGCCACCGACAAAGCGTGCGAGTCATTGTACAGCCGGCTGACCACGGCGGGCATCGAGACTCTGTATGACGATACCGACGAACGGCCGGGTGCCAAGTTCGCTACCGCAGATTTGATTGGCATTCCGTATCAGCTTGTCGTTGGGCCCCGCGGATTGTCCGCAGGTAACGTCGAGATCAAGGTGCGCGCGACTGGCGCAAAGCATGAGATGCCTGCTGACGCGGCGGTCGAATACTTGGTTCAGGGTAATTAGGTGATGGCAACTGCAAGCTCGCCGCCCGTGGTTCGTACCAAGCCCGTTGCGCCGTTTTCCAGCTTCGAATGGATGATTGCGCTGCGCTATCTGCGGCCTAAGCGTAAAGAGGGCTATATCTCGGTAATTTCGCTTCTGTCTCTGCTCGGAATTATGATCGGCGTTGCCGCACTCATTATTGTGATGAGCGTAATGAATGGCTTTCGTGACGAGCTCCTGAGCAAAATTCTTGGCCTCAATGGCCATGCCATAGTGCAAAGTCTGTCTGGAAACCTTGACGACTATAACGCGATAGCCGAGCGTGTGCGGAAGGTTCCGGGTGTAACACGTGTGTACCCGATTGTTGATGGCCAGGTGGTGGCGGCATCCTCAAATACAAATTCCGGCGTCATTGTAAGAGGAATGACTCCCAGAGACATTGCCGGGGACGCACCGATTGCATCGACGCTTTCTCCACACGCATTGGCTCGCTTCAAAGCAGGGGATAGCGTGATCCTGGGCTCCCGTCTGGCCGATGCACTTCAACTGGTCCCGGGCATGCGGGTGACATTGATGGCGCCGCGGGGAACAGTGACGCCCTTTGGTGTGACACCCCGGATAAAATCTTATGTCGTAGCCGGTACATTCAATCTGGGCATGAGTGAGTACGACAAAGCCTTTATATTCATGCCGCTGGCGCAGGCACAGCTGTTCTTCAACACAAATAATGGTGTCAGCGGTCTCGAAGTCATGATTAAAAACCCAGATCAAGCCGATGCGATGGCAGGTGCAATTGGTCTTGCAGCGGGACCCAATACGCGGGTTCTGACCTGGCAGGACATGAATTCGAGCCTTGTGGGCGCTATCAATGTCGAGAAGAATGTCATGTTTTTGATCCTGATGTTGATCGTACTTGTCGCTGCTCTCAATATCATCTCAGGTCTGATCATGCTGGTGAAAGATAAGGGAGCGGATATCGCGATATTACGTACGATGGGTGCAACACGCGGTGCGATCATGCGAGTTTTTCTGATTGCAGGAAGTAGCGTAGGGGTAATTGGTACCTTTCTTGGCTTCGTTGTGGGCGTGGTATTCTGTGAAAACATAAATGCCATCCGTAATTTTCTGTCACACCTCACTGGTACGGATTTGTTCAATCCGGAAATATATTTCCTGAGTCGTATGCCAGCGGAGATCAATCTTGGTGAGGTTGTCGCCGTGGTGGGAATGGCGCTTGTTCTGAGTTTTCTTGCTACACTTTATCCATCGTGGCGTGCGGCGCGTCTCGATCCCGTGGAAGCGCTGCGCTATGAGTGAGGCGATGCTTCGGCTTGAGCGTGTGAGCCGTGTCTACCGCCAAGGCGAGGTTACATTGGAGGTCTTTCGGGATCTCTGCATGGAGGTGCGCCCGGGTGAGCTGGTGGCTCTTGTTGGCCCCTCTGGTGCAGGCAAGTCGTCATTGCTACATATGGCAGGCCTTCTGGAGAGGCCGAGTGGAGGCGAAGTATTCATTGCCGGTCGTGCTGCATCGCAGCTCGGTGACAGTGAGCGGACACGTTTGCGGCGGGAGTTCGTCGGTTTTGTTTACCAAGCGCATCACCTGCTACCCGAGTTCACGGCTTTGGAAAATGTAATGATGCCTCTGCGCATTGCCGGGGTTGGTCGGGGAATTGCGCATACGCGGGCAGCTGCGCTCTTGGAGAAAATGGGGCTTGCGTTTCGCCTCGAACATCGTCCGGCCCAGCTATCGGGGGGCGAGCAGCAACGCGTTGCCATTGCACGCGCCCTGGCGAACAGGCCGCGCCTGCTTCTCGCTGACGAGCCTACAGGGAATCTGGACCCACGTACCTCCGGCGGCGTGTTCGACGCGCTGGTACACATGGTGCGGGAAGAGGGACTCGCGGCGCTGGTAGCCACACACAATCTTGAGCTGGCTTCCAGGATGGATCGAGCGCTTATGTTGCGGGAGGGTGCTCTGGTCGCAAGCGGTGAGCTGTAGGCTCCTGCGGAGTAGGCCGGCTAATCTTGTGAGGGCGCGCGATAGGTCCGGACGGTTGGGAAGGTAGCCGGCCCATCATGATGGATATCGCCAGGCCGAAGAAACTTGAGTGGCTCATGCCAAGGGCTTCTGCGTAGTTGTCAGCCTCGGTTAGCAGGCTTCTAGGTAGTAGATGTTAACCCGTTCGGAGGGGTTCGGTAGATCGACGCCAACGAGAGCAAAAGCAACAATGTTGCAGGTTTCAGGCAGCGATATGGTGTCCATACTGCTGGGGGTGGGTAGGGCGGCCCCGTCCCCAGCGAGCTTGTCTACAGTCATCCGGAGGGCGCGTTCTGCCTTTTGGATCGCTGTATCCAGATTGCTGGCGGCTGCTACGCAATCTGGAAAATCCGGAAACCAAACGGCCGTTACTCCGGGCTGGGCATGCCCGATTACTGCAGGATAATAACATTTGGGCGTGTTAAGTGTGCCCTTTGACACAATATATCCGAATGCAAAGACCACCTCCAATTGCCATATGGCCACTCTGACATGTTCGCCTTATGTTCTTGACAGAACAAAAAAAGAACGTATAGGATCCTCCCTTAACATGGAGAAACCGCAACATGAAAATCTGGATATCCGACATGATTGCCGGCGCCGGACTGATCACCTTTATCGCGGCCACGTTTGTGTTGGCCCATGCTGTCGCGGGATTCGTTGGAATGGCCTGATGCGTGGCGCCGATAGGCTGTGGAAAGTTGTTCACGTGCGGTTTCGTGCGTCGGCTGCTCAGGCTAGGTGTGCGGTGGGCAAGGACGGGAACGCAACATGACCGAAAAGGCGTTGGGCAGGGTGGTCGCCAATTTCGTCCATCTGCGCGTGAAGAGCTGCTATTCGCTCCTAGAGGGGGCCGTGCGCCCCAAGGAGCTTGCCAAGCTCTGCACGTCTCTTGCCATGCCTGCGGTCGCGGTCTGCGACAATAATAATCTGTTCGGGGTTTTCGACATTTCTGAAACCTTAGCCAACGAGGGTGTGCAGCCTATCGTTGGCGCTCTGGTTTCGCTGGATTTGGATCCCACGCCCCAGATTTCCGGATTTGGCATGCGGCAAAAGCCGTCCGTCCTACCCTTGCTGGCACAAAGCCCTGACGGTTATCGAAATCTCGTCAAGTTGCTGAGTGCGGCATATCTGACCTGCGGTCCGGGAGAGTGGCCACATGTTGATAGGCAGACCCTCGCCAACCACGGAAAGGGTCTGATTGCTTTAACCGGTGGCCCAGGCGGGCCTCTTAATACGCTGCTCGTTAGCGGACAGGTGGACGCAGCTTCAGTGATCCTGGATCAACTTGCCGAGATTTTTGGTGACCGTCTTTATGTCGAGCTGCAGCGACATGGTGTTATCGAAGAACGCACAGCGGAACGATTTTTGATCGATCTGGCATACGATAAATGCATACCGCTGGTGGCGACCAACGACGTGCATTTCGGTCGCGAAGATATGTACGAAGCACATGACGCTTTACTCTGCATCGCTGATAGCACCTATGTTTCGCAGAGTGATCGGCGGCGCTTTACGCGTGAACATCGTTTTAAGTCTCCAGCAGAAATGAGTGCCCAGTTTGCCGATTTGCCGGAGGCAATTTCTAACACGATAGAAATCGCCCAACGTTGTGCCTTTCGACCAAAAAAACATAAGCCCATACTGCCAAAATTTGAGCCGGCCTCCGGTCTCTCTCCGCAGGACGAATTAAAGCGCTTGGCGCAAAGTGGACTGGAAAGGCGCTTGTCTGAAAGTGGTCTGTACGCTCCCCGCGAACAGTATGATGAGCGGCTTGCGTACGAACTGGAAATTATCAACCGTATGGATTTTCCGGGCTATTTTCTTATCGTGTCCGATTTCATGAAGTGGACACGAGCGCAGCGTATACCCGTCGGTGTGCGCGGCTCGGGTGCCGCGTCTCTGGTGGCATGGTCACTGGATATAACCAATCTGGATCCCTTGCGTTTTGGATTGCTATTTGAGCGGTTTCTGAATCCGGAACGCATTTCTATGCCAGACTTCGATATCGATTTTTGTCAGGAACGTCGTGACGAAGTTGTTCATTATGTCCAGCATAAGTATGGCCTGGATCGCGTTGCGCACATTATGGCTTTGGGATCCTTGCAGGCACGTGCAGCCGTTCGGGACGTTGGTCGTGTTTTACAACTACCACTTGGCCTTGTTGACCGCATCGCCAAGCTAATTCCCAATCCTCCGGGCAAGCCGGTGTCACTTGAAGATGCGTTAAGTCATGAACCACGTCTTTCCGAAATTGCCCAGTCGGAACCAGCAGCGGTGCGCCTGTTCAACGTTGTACGGAAAATTGAAGGTCTATATAGGCACGCTTCAACTCATCCAGCTGGAGTAGTAATCGGCGATCGACCTCTTGATGAATTGGTTCCGCTCTATCGTGACCCTAGATCGGATATGCCTGTAACGCAATTTGATTATGAAGACGCTGAAAAATCTGGCCTCGTCAAATTCGACTTTTTGGGTCTGAAAACCCTGACAGTTATTGCGAAGGCTGAAGAACTGCTGGCCCGGCGTGGAATTGAGCTTAATACGCAATCCATCACTTTTGAGGATCGTCGTACCTTCGACATGCTAGCTCGTGGCGAGAGTGTCGGAGTGTTTCAGCTCGAAGGCCAGGGTATGCGTGATCTGATGCGCAAGATGAAGCCTGATCATATCAATGATCTTGTAGCTCTCGTTGCGCTCTATCGACCTGGTCCGATGGACTCCATTCCCAAATATATTGCCTGCAAGAATGGCCGCGAGAAGCCGGAGTACCTGCACCCGGCGTTGGAGCCGATCCTGAAGGATACCTATGGGGTGATGACCTATCAGGAAGATGTGATGAGCATTGCCCGCGCGCTCGGCGGTTATTCACTTGGTGATGCCGATTTGCTGCGACGAGCCATGGGTAAGAAAATTCCTTCTGAAATGGCCTTGCATCGTGAACGCTTTATTGCAGGGGCAAAACAGCAGGGGGTTGATTCCAGAGTTGCCGAACAGATCTTCGAACAGGCCGCAAAATTTGCCGGCTATGGCTTCAATAAAGGTCATGCCGCGGCCTATGCACAAGTCGCCTATCAAACTGCCTATTTGAAGGCCAATTACCCGGTTGAATTTCTTGCTGCCTCGATGACCCTCGATATCGGAAACACGGATCGGTTAAATATCTTCCGGCAAGAAGCGCAACGACTGGGAATTACGGTGCGACCACCTGACATCAATCGCTCGGAGGTGGCATTTTCCTGTGATCATGAGAGTGCGTACATCTTTTATGCATTGGCAGCGATCAAGGGTGTTGGTCGTCAGGCGATGGATCATGTTGTAGAGGTCAGAAAATCCGGAGGCCCATTTATATCACTCGCGGATTTTGCGCGACGAATTGATCCAAAACTCGTCAATAAGCGCTGTTTCGAAATGCTAGTGCGCGCGGGCGCTTTCGACGCACTGATCACCAATCGGCGTCAACTCATCGAAAGTGCTGATGCTGTGCTTGGTGACGCGGCGCGTACTAGTCGGGAACGGGAAAGCGGCCAATCGACTTTGTTCGACGAAGTGGGCAATGGGGCTGTGGAGATTCGTCTAGCTAATGTTGGTGACTGGCCTGCACATGAACGATTGGGGGAGGAGTTTTCAGCGATCGGGTTTTATCTCTCGGGGCATCCGCTAGATAACTTTGACGTCGCTCTCAAACGCTTACAGGTAGCCAATTACTCCCAGGTGCTTGAAGATCGTCGAATGTCATTCGTCACGCTGTTAGCGGGCACCATAATTAAGAAGTCCGAGCGCCGTGGAAAGAATGATCAGGCGTATGCTTTCATATCATTTTCCGATGCATCTGGTATGTTTGAAGTTATGTTTTTCCCCGAGGCGCTCACTGCTGCCCGACTACTTTTGGAGCCTGGAAAATCGGTATTGCTCAAGGTAAGCGCTACGCGTGAAGGCGATGAACTAAAGCTGCGGGCACTCTCGGCGACGGATCTCGAGCAGGCTGCGGCGCAGGCGGGCGAGGGGATGCGCATCTTTCTGGAGGGCAGTGAGCCATTAGGGGCGATCGCGGTCCAGCTGCGGGAAACGGGCAAGGGTATTGTAACGCTCGTGGTACCCGCTGCGGATGGGCAGGAAGCTGAAATCCGCCTGCCCAAAGGCTACCATGTTACCGCGCAGCTGCGCAGCGCCATCAAGTCCTTGCCTGGCGTTGCTGCTGTGGAAGCGATTTGAAATCAGGGCAAGGCTCCGCCCAGCCTTTCCAGCCCCTCGCGCAGACGCACTGGATCCTGGCCAAAGCAGATGCGCACGCAGGCGTCGCTGGCAAGGTCCTGTGGTGGGCCAAAGGCCGAGCCCGGGGCAACCCCGACCTTGGCACCGTGCACCAGCCGACTGGCAAACTCGAGGCTGTTGTGCAGCCCCTCAATCTGCAGAAAGCCATAAAACGCCCCTTCCGGACGTATCCAGCGCAACCGGTTTTGACCAGCAAGCCAATCCTCGACAACCTCCCGCCCACGTGCGCAGTAGGCGCGCATTTGCGCCCGAAAGTTGTCGCCCTGGTCCGATAGCGCAGCCAGCGCGCCATACTGGGCGAAGGCGGTGGGGCCGGTATTATTGGCGATGCACATAACATCCATGCTGCGATCAAGTTTGGCTGGGTGGACAAGCCAGCCAATGCGCCATCCGGTCATCGCCCAGGCCTTGGAAAATCCATTAATCACGAAGAGGTTGTCGTCGGCCGTCGCAATTTCGAGGAAGGACGGCGCATGTGCCCGCTCAGAATATACGAGCGTGCCATAAACCTCGTCGGCAATGACGGCGATACCGCGGCTGCGGGTAAAGTCCAGGATGGCCCTTTGCTCCTCAGGGCCTGCAACCCAGCCAGTAGGATTGCCAGGGGAGGCGATAAAGATCGCCTTGGTGCGGTCCGAGCAGGCGGCAAAGAGTTCATCCAGGTCAAGGTGCCAGCCTTGACGCTTCCAGTCCTCCCGCAAGCGCACAAAGCGATTTTCACCGCCAAGTTGGGTGACGGCCTGGAAAATGCTGGGCCATACGGGGGAAACGATTACCACGTTGTCTCCGGTCTCAATCAGGCACTGCAAAGCGGTCACAAGGGCCAAGGTCGTTGCCCCAGGAAGAGAAATGCGGGCGACGTCGGGTGTGGCCCCCAGAACCCGACCATAGAAAGCCGCGATGGCCTGCCGCAGAGCCGGCATGCCTCGGGCTCCACTGTAAAAGGTCTTACCGTCATCCAGGGCCTGCTTGGCCGCGTCCCGGATGAAGGTGGGGGTCACCAGGTCGGTTTCGCCAAACCAGAGCGGGATGACGCTGGGATCGCCCAGGCCCAGAGAGGATACGGCGCCGATGCCATTGGGCTTGAGTGCCAGAATGCCGGAGCGGATGGGTGAGGAGGGGGGGGAACCCAATGGGGACATGGCGAGGCCTGATGTTCGATGAAGGTGCACTTCCTCGCCTGTGATGCTTGCACCCGTCAAGCCACACCCGTATAACCCCCGCCATTCCACACGCGAGGGTGGACAGGCAGCCTTGGCTGTTCTGCCCCTCCGGTGTCCCAAGGTGCGGTGTTTGGATGACCCACCCAGGATATACCCCTCGCGCTAGGCCAAACCGGAAAAGGAGACGAGTTTTATGGCCCTGCCAGATTTTTCTATGCGCCAGCTGCTTGAGGCGGGCGTTCATTTCGGTCACCGCACGCAACGCTGGAATCCGAAGATGGCGTCCTACATCTATGGCGCCCGTAATGATGTGCACATAATCGATCTTACTCAGACCGTACCTTTGCTGCATCAGGCATTGGTTGCCCTCCGTGAGGTCGCGGCCAGTGGTGGTCGCATCCTTTTTGTCGGCACCAAGCGTCAGGCGCAAGATCCGGTCGCGGCAGCGGCCCGTAGATGTGCGCAGTACTATGTCAATCACCGCTGGCTCGGTGGTACGCTGACCAATTGGCAAACGATTTCACATTCGATCAAGCGTTTGCGCACGATCGAGGAAACCCTGAATGCCGCGCAGGGTTCGGGACGGACCAAAAAGGAATTGCTGCAGATGCTGCGGGAGCAGGAAAAGCTCGAGCGGTCGCTGGGCGGCATCAAGGAGATGGGCGGTCTGCCCAATATGTTGTTTGTCATCGACACCAACAAGGAATCAATCGCAGTTGCCGAGGCGCGCAAGCTGAATATTCCTGTAACCGCGATTCTGGATTCAAATTCGGATCCTGAAGGGATCGCGTATCCGATCCCCGGTAACGACGATGCGGCTCGCTCGCTGTCCCTTTATTGCGAGCTAGTGGCACGGGCTATCATCGACGGCCTGTCGGCAAGTCAGATTGCCTCTGGTGTCGATATCGGCGCTGCCGAAGACGTTTCCCTCGCCGGACTCTCGACTGAGACTGGTGCGGCGACAGCCAACCACGCCACGGCCTAAGCCGGGCTTCTGACAGCATTGGGAGCATGACGATGGCGAACATTAGCGCCAGCATGGTCAAGGAACTGCGCGACATGACCGGCGCAGGGATGATGGACTGCAAAATGGCCCTGACCGAAACCGGCGGCGACATGCAAAGCGCCGTTGATTGGTTGCGGACCAAAGGCCTGGCCAAGGCGGCCAAAAAGGCCGGGCGGGTTGCGGCCGAAGGCCTCATCGGTGTTGCCACCGGAGTAGCGAGTGGCGCCCTCGTCGAGGTCAATTCTGAGACGGATTTTGTTGCTCGCAACGAGGAGTTCAAAGGCTTCGTCAAGCGTGCTGCCGAAGTCGCCCTCAAGGTTGAGGGGGATATGGACCGGCTGATGTCGCATCCCCATGAGGATCAGGGTGCCTCGCTCAGCGACACCCTCACCGCTCTGATCGCAAAGATTGGCGAAAACATGAGCGTCCGGCGGGCGACCGTACTCGGGGTCAACCCCGGCGTAGTCGCCAGCTATGTTCATAACGCCTCGGGCCCGGAACTTGGTAAAATTGGTGTGCTGGTGGCCCTGACCTCCTCAGCAGATCCCGAGTCACTGACCCAGCTGGGCCGGCAGATCGCCATGCATGTGGCCGCTGCCTCTCCGATTGCGTTGTCCTCTGATCATGTTTCTGCAGAGATCGTGGACCGGGAGCGGGCGATCTATGCCGAGCAGGCCCGTGAAAGCGGGAAGCCGGAGAACATTATCGCCAAGATGGTCGATGGCCGCATGAAGAAATTCTTTCAGGAGCAGGTGCTTCTGGAGCAAACCTTCGTGATTGATGGAGAAACTCCCATCAACAAAGTGATCGAAAAGGCGGCAAAGGATCTCGGTCACCCGGTTCAGCTGAGTGGCTTTGTTCGCTATCAGGTCGGCGAAGGGATCGAAAAGGAAGACAGTGACTTCGCCGGAGAAGTCAGCAAGATGGCCGGACACTGAGTCCTCGTTCGGAGACCTGCGGAATGGATAACGCCTCGCCACGCTGGCGCCGTGTCCTGCTCAAGGTCTCCGGCGAAGCCCTGATGGGCCAGTCTGCCTATGGCATCGATATTGGGACGGTTGAACGGATTGCGTCTGATGTCAAAGAGGCAGTTGAAGCCGGGGTGCAGATCTGCCTGGTGATTGGCGGCGGCAATATTTTTCGCGGACTAGCCGGGGCGGCTAAAGGAATTGACCGCTCTACCGCTGATTATATGGGAATGCTCGCGACGGTCATGAATGCGTTGGCGGTGCAGGCGTCCTTGGAGCGTGCCGGCGTGCCCACACGAGTCCAGTCAGCCATACCTATGACCAGCGTGTGCGAACCCTATATTCGCCGCCGTGCCATCCGCCACATGGAAAAGGGACGGGTGGTGATCTTTGCTGCGGGAACCGGAAACCCGTTCTTTACGACAGATACGGCAGCGGCTCTGCGCGCAGCCGAGATGAATTGTGAGGCCATGCTTAAGGGCACCCAGGTCGATGGTGTCTATGACATGGATCCGAAGCATAACAGTCAGGCAAAGCGGTTCGATTCGTTGAGCTATTACGAGGTGTTAGCACGCGATCTTCAGGTGATGGATACGTCAGCGGTGGCGCTGTCCCGAGAGAATGGCATTCCGATTGTTGTGTTTTCGATCCATGATCGCGGCGCCCTGGCGCGGGTGTTGCGTGGTCAGGGCCGGTGCACAATCATCGAGGAGCGCGGCGAACCTGCTATGCGCGGCGCCTGAGACTAGCAGGGAGGGCCAGATGGCCACAGTCGAATTCGATAAGGAAGCCGTGAGCCGGCGGATGAAGGGGGCAGTGCAGACACTGCGCAGCGAGTTTGCGGGGCTGCGGACCGGTCGGGCGAGCGCGGCGCTGCTAGATCCGGTGATGGTTGAAGCCTATGGCAACGAAATGCCTATCAACCAGATTGGCACGGTCTCCACCCCCGAATCGCGGTTAATTACTGTCCAGATCTGGGACAAGACTATGGTCAAGCTGGCGGAAAAGGCCATTCGTGATGCGGGTCTCGGTCTCAATCCCCAGGTGGACGGGCAACTCCTGCGCATTCCGATTCCCGAGCTAAACGAAGAGCGGCGCAAGGAACTCGCCAAGCTGGCCTCGAAGTATGCGGAGCAGGCCCGGGTCGCCGTGCGGAATGTCCGCCGCGATGGCATGGAGCTTTTGAAAAAGCTCGAAAAGGACCACAAAATTGGCCAAGACGAACACCATAAACTTGGCGATGAATTGCAGAAACTCACCGACAGCAATATTCGTGAGATCGACGATGCGCTCCATACCAAGGAGCAGGAAATCATGCAGGTTTGACCGCGCACCCGGCTAAGGGCCGTAACGGAGTTCAATGACGAACGAAGCCCAGTCCCGCCTGCCGCGCCACGTTGCCATCATCATGGACGGCAATGGCCGCTGGGCAAAGAAGCGCCTGATGCCGCGCGCGGCAGGACACGTAGCAGGGGTATCCACCGTGCGCATGATCGTGCGCGCGGCCAATGATATTGGCCTGAAAAACCTCACTCTTTATGCCTTTTCGTCGGAAAACTGGAAACGACCAGTTACCGAAGTCAGTCATCTGATGACTCTGTTTCGGGCCTATGTGCGCGACGATGTTACAGAACTGGTCAGAAACAACGCCCGTCTGCGTTTTATCGGCAACCGCTCGCGGGCCAGTGCGGATATTCTCGCGCTGATGGAGGAGAGTGAGCGGCGTACCGAGGCCAATACCGGACTGAACCTGACATTGGCATTTGATTACGGTTCGCAGGAGGAAATCGTCGCGGCCGCGCGTGAGCTTGCCCTTGCTGCGGCCCGTGGCGAGCTCAATCCGGATGACATCACGAAAGAGCTCTTTGCCGCGAGGCTGTCGACGGCAGGCACACCCGATCCCGATCTGGTGATCCGCACCAGCGGCGAGTATCGACTCAGCAATTTTTTGCTGTGGCAGTCGGCTTATGCCGAATTCCTGTTTGTGGACAAACTCTGGCCCGACTTTACCCGCGAAGACTTTCTCAACGCCGTTAACAGCTATGCCCGCCGGGAGCGGCGCTTTGGCGCGGTGGTTGAGGAAACGGTTGCTTGAGCGCGGTGATGGTGGCGGCGGATATGGCAGGCCCTGGCAGTTCGGTTTCAGATGGGTCCGCAGCTTCCCCGAAGGGTTTTGGGCATTGGCTGCTTCGCCCGGTCTTCGGGCTACTCCTGGCGGCCATGGCTATGGGTACGCTCCTTGCGGGAGGCATCTGGTTTGCCAGCTTTATAGCCCTAGGCACCGGCGCGGGCGTGCGGGAATGGCACCGCATGGTCAGCCGGCGGGACTACCGGCCCTTTCTGCCGGCTTCGACGCTTGCACTTCTGCTGGGCCTCTTGCTTGCGGTATGGGCGAGTAGAGCACCGCAGTGGGGCAGAGTGGCTTATGGGCTGGCCGTTTCAGGTGATGTAGCTGCCGCCTTCGGTGCCGGGGTGTTGGCCCGGATCCGCGATGAATCCGCTCTGTGGCAGGGTATTGGACCTATTTATCTTGGCATTCCGGGGCTTTCTCTCTTTGCCTTGCGGGCGACCCCCGATCATGGCCTGTGGCTGGTGCTGGCACTCTTTGCGGCGGTCTGGAGCTGCGATACCGGTGCGCTGATTTGCGGTAAACTGGTCGGCGGCCCCAAGCTCGTCCCCAAGCTTTCACCAAACAAGACCTGGGCGGGGTTTATCGGCGGCAGCATCAGCGCGAGCCTGGCGGCGGCAGCGATGCTGGCGAGCCTTGGTGCCGAGGCCTGGCGCGGAGCTCTGTTCGGGCTCATCATCGCGTTTATTAGCCATGGAGGCGATATGTTTGAATCCTGGGTTAAAAGGCGGGTTGGTCGAAAGGACAGTGGCCATCTGATCCCAGGTCATGGCGGGGTGCTTGATCGCATCGACTCGATCTTGTTTGCCGCGCCCTGCTGCGCCCTTTTCATCATTATCTTTGGCGCACACGCGCTTTTGGGAGGCAATCTGTGACCCAGATGAACCCGTCGTCCGATCTCGCCAGGGCGCTGACCAGACGGCTAACCGTCTTGGGAAGTACTGGCTCTATCGGTGTATCTACCCTCAGCGTGGTGGAGCATGCACGGGCCAATTATGGCGCCGAGGCCTTGCCAATCGAAGCTCTGACGGCGCAGTCCAACGTACAGGTGCTCGCGGCACAGGCCCGTAAGTTCCGTCCACAACGCGCGGTCATCGGCCGGGCAGAATTGTTGCCTGAGCTAAAGCAACTCCTGGCCGGCACTGGCATCGAGACCGATGGTGGCCCTGCGGCGATCGTGGCGGCAGCCGACATGGAGGCCGAGCTCGTAATGGTTGCAATCGTGGGGGCGGCTGCGCTGCCGCCGGCGCTTGCGGCCGTGCGGCGGGGGGCAATCCTCGCCCTGGCGAACAAGGAATGTGTGGTAGCAGCCGGTGAGCTCTTTCGGCGAACTCTTGGGGCCTCGCGAGCGACTGTGATACCGGTCGATTCTGAACACAACGCGGCCTTTCAGTGCCTGGAATTCGATCAGCACCACGCCATAGAGAAGGTGACACTGACAGCATCCGGTGGGCCCTTCCGTGACTGGTCGCGGGAGCGCATGGAGCAGGTGACTCCCGAACAGGCGGTCGCCCACCCCAATTGGTCAATGGGAGCCAAAATTTCCGTCGACAGCGCCACCTTGATGAACAAGGGGCTGGAAGTGATCGAAGCCCATGTTCTTTTTGCTCTTCCCGCCGAAAAGCTCGATGTCATTGTCCATCCCCAATCGGCGGTGCATTCGCTTGTGACCTACGCGGACGGCTCGATGCTCGCCCACCTCTCGGCACCGGACATGCGCACGCCGATCGCGCACGCCCTGGCCTGGCCGCAGCGCATGAACGGACCGGCGAACCGTTTGGACTTGGCCGCGCTGGGCCGGCTCACCTTCGAAGCACCAGATCGTGAACGCTTTCCGTGCTTGGCATTGGCCGAGGCATGTTTGCGTGCAGGAGGGGTGAGCCCTACTATCCTCAATGCTGCCAATGAGGTTGCTGTCAGCGCTTTTCTGGATCGGCGCATTGCCTTCTACGACATTGCGCGTGTGGTTCAGGCTACCTTGGATGCAGACGGGTCCAACATCGCGCATGCGGAAGATCTAGAAACGGTGCTCGCAGTGGATGCTCGCGCCCGGGCTACCGCGATGGGCCTCTGTCGCAAACTAGCGGCGTGACGGACGTCAGGAGATTTACGCGTGCACATATTGGGCGATTTGATGTCATGGCTACCGCTGGGGTTGCCCGCCTTCCTGTTTGTGATCACCGTGGTGGTGTTTTTCCACGAACTTGGCCATTTTCTGGTCGCGCGTGCCTGCGGTGTAGGCGTGGAGGCCTTTTCAATCGGCTTTGGTCCAGAAGTTATCGGCTGGACTGACGGCCATGGAACCCGCTGGAAGATTTCCTTCGTTCCGCTCGGTGGTTATGTGAAGTTCTTGGGCGATGCCGGTCCGGCGTCGAATCCTGATCGTGCGCTGATCGCGCGGATGAGCCCGGCAGAACGCGTCAGCCTGTTCCAGGCCAAGCCTCTCTGGCAGCGGGCTTCGGTAGTGGCTGCTGGCCCGACCGCTAATTTCGTGCTTGCGATCCTCATATTTTCCGTAACTTTCATGCTGGTCGGGCGAGAGGTGCTCCGGCCGGTTGTAGGTGCGGTAGAAGCGCACAGCGCGGCCGCGGCGGCCGGGTTGAAGCCTGGCGACGTGATTACACGGGTGGATGGTACCCCGATCCATACCTTCTCGGATCTGCAGGCGGTAATTTCCATCAGCCCGGGGCGCACCATGCGTATGCAGGTTACCCGGGACCAGCATGTTCTGCGGCTGCAGATTACCCCACGCCTGACCCGTGTCGAGGACAGCCTCGGTGACGTCCAGAAGATTGGGTTGATCGGCGTACGCCCCCGCGTTTCCAAGGCCGATATAGAGATTTTGCACTATGGACCAGTTGGCGCGCTTGGCGAATCGCTCAAGCAGTGCTGGTTTGTGGTTGATAGCACCATGACCTATCTGTGGCGCATGGTGCGGGGTCATGAAAATGCCACCCAGCTGACAGGTCCGGTCGGGATCGCCCAGGTCAGCAAGCAGGTCGCCGCGATCGGATTTCTCGCGCTTGTCAATCTTGCTGCCCTTATTTCGGTAAGCATTGGGTTGGTCAACCTTTTTCCAATTCCGATCCTCGACGGCGGCCACCTTCTGTATTATGCAGTCGAGGCCGTTCTGGGCCGGCCCCTCGGGGCACGGGCACAGGACGTCGGATTTCGCGTGGGGTTGGCAGTCATGCTGGGGTTAATGGTCTTGGCCACCTGGAATGACCTTGTCCGATTAAACCTCTTCTGAAATTGAACCTAACGCATTGGAGGCCGCGGCCGCCTCCGGCGATGAGCCCAGAGACGGAGCGGATGAGCCTTTTCGCCCACCCCAGAGCCCGCCCTAGCCGCGCGGTGTTTCTTCTTGCAACCAGTGCGCTGGCCCTGTTGCCTATGCGCACGAGTGCGCAGGAACTGCATCCGCATTTTGCGGCCAAGGCGGCAGTGCCAGCGCCTAAGACCGGCGCGGTGATCCAGCACATTGTAGTGCGGGGAACCCAGCGCGTTGAGCCCTCCACTGTTCTGTCCTACATGGTAACGCGTGTGGGCGAGCCTTATGACGAGGTTCAGGTCGACCGCTCGCTCAAAGCCCTGTTTGCCACCGGTCTTTTTGCTGATGTGAAGATCAATTGGGATGCGCCGACCGCAACCTTGACGGTCAATGTGGTTGAGAATCCTATCGTCAATCAGGTCCAGTTTGAGGGTAATGACGCGGTCTCCACCAAGGATCTGACCAAGGAAGTACAGCTGAAGCCCCGTATGGTCTTCACCCGCAACAAGGTGCAAGACGATGTGCAGCGCATTATCGAACTCTATCGGCGTAATGGTAAGTTTTCGGCTAGCGTCAATCCGGAGATCATCGAGCGGCCGCAGAACCGGGTTGACCTGATATTTTCCATTCATGAAGGGCCGACGACCGGGGTCTCCCGCATCGTCTTCATTGGCAACAAGGTTTACAGCGACGCGACGTTGCGCAGTCACATCGCGACGGAACAGAGTGCCTGGTACAAAATCCTTGCTACCAATGACAATTACGATCCAGATCGATTGATCTTTGACCGCGAGCAATTGCGTCGTTTCTATCTTGATCATGGTTACGCGGATTTTTCGGTCAAAACCTCGGTCGCGCAGCTGACGCCCAATCGCAAGGATTTTTACATCCGCTTTGCCATCCACGAGGGTGCGCGTTATCACATCGGCAAGGTCGAAATTGATTCCACAATCAAGGAGTTGCCAGCGCGCGAGCTGTTGCCGCTGGTGCGGCTGCATCAAGGCGATCTCTATAACGCATCGCTCGTCGACAAAACCATCGATGCGCTGACCAACGCGGTTGGTACCAAAGGATATGCCTTTGCCCAGGTGCATCCGAGACTGAGACGGGACCGAAAGAATCATACCATCGATCTGGTGTTCAAGATCGATCAGGGGCCGCGTGTTTACATTGAGCGGATCAATATCACTGGCAATAATAAGACCCTCGACAAGGTCATTCGCCGTGAATTCCGGGTTGCCGAAGGCGATGCCTATAACCGGGTTCTTGTCGATCGCTCACGTACCCGCGTCAAATCGCTTGGGTTCTTCAAAAACGTCGATATTTCCACTGCTCCGGGATCGGCACCGGATCGGACCATACTCAACGTCCATGTGACCGAGCAGTCGACCGGGCAGCTGCAACTGGGTGCGGGTTACTCCTCCTTCAGCTCCTTTGTCGGGCAGTTCAGCTATTTGCAGTCCGACCTCTTCGGTACAGGCGAATCTTTCCGCGCGTCGGTCTCGGAATCCTACATTCAGCAGGACTACGAACTCAGCTTCACCGAACCCTATTTCTTGAATCTGCCGTTATCTGCCGGGATCGACCTCTACAAGATGGTCTATGGTTACACCCAGGCCAGCTATCAGGGCGATTCGACATCAGCAAGTCTGCGCTTCGGTTTCCCCGTCTCCGAATATGGCAGTGTTGGACTGAACTACACCTGGGGTATCAACAAGATCACGCCATACCCCAACGCACCGCTGATCATTCAGGAGGCGTCCGGTACTGAAGAGACCTCCGCCATTGGCTATTCTTACGCCTATAACACTCTCAATGATCCGGTTCGTCCCACACATGGCATGGCCTTTACGCTCAGCCAGCAATTTTCTGGCCTGGGTGGCAATCTCAAATATTTGCGCAGCACGGCCGAATTCCTCACCTACTATCCGATCATTTGGAGCGATTTGATTGGTTCGCTGAAGCTGACGGCGGGCTACATTACCGGGTATGGCGGACAATTCGTGCCCCTCAATGAGAGGTTCTTCCGCGGCGGCGACTCCTTCCCGGGCTTCAAGCTTGCTGGCGTTGGCCCGCGTGACATCGTCTCAGGCAGCTATGGCGCGGTGGGCGGAGACGCCTACGCCATTGGCAGTACCCGAGTTCGGCTGCCAGACTTCATGCCTGCCAGCTATGGGATCAGCTTATCGCTGTTCTCGTATTTCGGTACGCTTGGGCATATTGATTCGGGGCCGGGGGTCTGTACGCCAACGAGCTGTGTGAAGGATAATATGGCGTTTCGTATGTCCGTCGGCCTTAGTGTCGGCTGGAAATCGCCGTTCGGTCCGGTCGAAATCGACTTTGGTGTACCGATTATCAAAGCACCTTACGATCAAACACAAAACATACTCTTCAGTACTCAGACAGGATTGGGACAACAACAATGATGAGCAATCGTATCCGCGGCCTTCTGGCCAAGACCTTTGCGGCCGCAGCGATGGCTGCCGCACTTTCTCTCACTGCCACAGTGGCTTCGGCCCAGGCGACTGGCGCCACGCCGGTTACCAAGACGCCGGCTCCTAAGATCCTCGTGATTGACCGTGCCGCGATTTTGAGCCAGTCCAAAGTAGGCCAAGACATAGCCTCGCAGGTACGGGCTTACACCACTGCCGCAGAGAAAGAATTCAAGGGTGAAAGCGATGCCCTCAAGCGTGAGCGTACCCAGCTTGAGCAGCAGGCCGCCATCCTCTCCGCCGACGCCAAGAGGCAGAAGCTGGAGGCCTTTCAGAAGAGGGCGCAAGCCTTCCAGCAGCAGGTGGAACACCGTCAGGAACTGATCCAAGGTGGTGTCATCAAGGCCCGTGAGCAGGTTGAACAGGCACTGGGACCCATTCTGCAAGGAGTGATGGCTGAGCGCGGCGCTAATCTGCTCTTCGATCGCAATGTCGTTATCCTGGGCACAGTGGATGTCGATGTTACTCCGGTGGTCATCTCCCGCCTCAACAAGAAGCTGCCGGCGGTCAAGGTTGACCTGGTGATGCCGCCGAAGAACATGCTTCAGCCGCAGCCGCCGGCACAGTAAGCCGCAAGCGCTCTTGAGGGCCATTCGCACCGGCGTTTGGCCCCAAGTGGGCTTCGGGCGTTCCTCATGGCCGATCCTCGCTTTTTCGACAATCACGGGCCTTTTTCGGTAGAGCAGCTGTGCGCGATCGTGTCTGGGGCGAGCGCCGCAGACAGCCAGCTACCGGCTCTCGTGCACGACCTTGCCTCCTTGACTGGGGCGGGGCCGCAGCATTTGGCGTTCTGTGATGGTAGCAAGTCTGCTACCGAGGCACTTGCGAGGTCAGCGGCGGGTTTTTGCCTGGTCTCGCGAGTGCCGGCTAATGCTTCTTCTGGTTGCCATTTGATCTTGGTTAGCGATCCGCTCGCGGCCTTTGCCGCTGTAGCACGTCTCTTCTACCCAGAGCATGAACAGGTCGTCTGGTCGCAGCAGACCGCAGTCGACCCTACTGCAGATATTGGGGCTGAGGTGATGTTGGGGCCGGGGGTGGTAGTAGGCCCTGGTGCCCAGATTGGCGCGGGGGCGCAGATCGGTGCCGGAACTGTCATAGGCCGCGGCGTCGCCATCGGCCGCAAAGCGCAGATCGGCAGTCAGGTCACGATCAGCCATGCCTATGTGGGGGACAATGTTCTGATTCTGCCTGGCGCGCGTATCGGGCAGCCTGGGTTCGGATTTGTCTCCGGGCCCAAGGGTCACTTCAAGATTCCTCAGCTTGGCCGCGTGATCATTCAGGACAGCGTCGAGATTGGTGCCAATGTTACGATCGATCGAGGCGCCCTGGGCGACACGGTCGTCGGCGAAGGAACGAAGATTGATAATCTGGTCCAGATTGGGCACAACTGCCGCGTCGGTCGCCATTGCGTGATCGTGTCCCAGGCTGGTCTAGCTGGTAGCGTGGAGTTGGGGGATTTTGTGATCTTGGGCGGCCAGGCGGGGGTTGCCGATCATACCCAGATCGGTGATGGCGCGCGGATCGCGGCAAAAAGTGGCGTACCGTCGGGAACATATCCTGGCGGACGGGATTATGGCGGATTTCCGCTGCGCCCGATCATCCAATGGCGGCGGGAGGTGGCGACGTTGGCATTGCTGGCCAAGCGTCGCAAGCGAGATGGGAATGGCTGAAGAACAGGATGCTGTGGTGTTGGATGTTGAGCAGATCAAGAGGCTGCTGCCGCATCGCGCCCCCTTTCTCTTCGTTGAGCGGCTGAGTGATATCGTTCCTGGAGAAAGCGCGGTGGGTTGGAAGGCGGTGTCGTTCAATGAACCGCATTTTGCTGGACACTTTCCCAACTATTCAGTCATGCCTGGCGTGTTGATTGTCGAGGCTATGGCCCAGGCAGCTGGTGCTCTCGTGGTTCACACCATGGGAGGCGTCGACACACAGAAGATCGTTTATTTCATGACCATCGACAAGGCGCGGTTTCGCCGGCCAGTGGTTCCCGGCGATATGCTGCGGTTTCCGGTCAAAGCCTTACAGCGGCGAGGACCGGTGTGGCGCTTCGAAGGCAAGGCCTATGTCGGAACCACGCTGTGCGCCGAAGCGGAATATAGTGCCATGATCCGGGATGCGGATACGCCGACGTGACCATTCATCCAACGGCGATAATAGAAGACGGCGTACTGCTGGGCGCTGGCGTCGAAATCGGCCCTTATTGTCTTGTGCAGTCCGGTGCAGAACTTGCTGATGGTGTCCGGCTGCATGGGCACGTGGTCATCGGTGGCGGCGCGCGCATCGGCGCGCGCACGGAGGTCTATGCCCATGCGGTGTTGGGGGGGGATGCCCAGATCCGTGGTGCCCGTAGCGGCTCCTCGTGCCTCGTGATCGGCGCCGACTGCGTCATCCGTGAGCACGTGACCATGAGTGCCGGCAGTGCAAAAGGGCACGGAATCACGCGTGTCGGTCGGGCCGGTTATTTCATGGCCTACAGCCATGTCGCACATGACTGTACTGTTGGTGATGGGGTTACTTTTGCCAATGGGGTGCAATTGGGCGGACATGTCGAAGTGGGCGAGGGCGCCAATTTCGGAGGTCTATCGGCGGTACAGCAATTCGGGCGGGTTGGGCGCTTTGCCTTTGTAGGTGGTGTCACCGGCGTCAACGAGGATGTCATTCCGTATGGCATGGTGATCGGGTCGCGCGCACGCCTGACCGGTCTCAACCTGATTGGCCTGAAGCGACGCAACATCGCCCGCTCTCATATTCACGCATTGCGCGGAGCCTTTCGCGTCATCTTCCAGGATGAGAGCAGTACACTCGCTAGTCGCGCGCAGGCAGCGGCGCAGCGCTGGCCCGAAATCGCTGAGGTGCAGGAAGTTGTCCACTTCATACTAGCGGACGCCAAGCGTCCGGTCTGCTCAGCGCGCCGGCGAACGGGCGTGGAGTCAGAGTAATGGCCGTGCTTGGGATCATTGCCGGAGGCGGCGCGCTGCCGCTTGCTGTTGCTGATGCCGTACGTCAAGGCGGTCGAGATGTTTTTATTCTCGCGCTCGTTGGAGCAGCCGATCCAGGAGTGGAACAGTATCCTCACGCATGGAACTCGCTAGGCGAGGTCGGCAGAGCGATGCAATTGCTACGTGATCACGGAGTGGATGAGGTATTACTGGCGGGGAAAGTTGCCCGCCCGCGGTTCAGCGAGGTCAAACTTGACTTCAAAGGGGCACGCGTTTTGCCGCGTGTTCTGGCCGCAGCCCGCCGTGGCGACGATGCGCTGCTAAAATGCATGGTGGCACTCTTCGAAGATGACGGGTTTCGTGCGATTGGCGTTGCTGAGGCTGCACCATCGTTGCTGATGGGACCAGGTGCTTTGGGGCGACGCGCACCTTCAGAGAATGATCTGGCAGATATCAAGATTGCGGTTGAGGTGGTCCGGCTGATGGGAAGGCTTGATGTCGGGCAGGCAGCGGCAGTGTGTGACGGATTGGTGCTTGCGGTTGAAGCAGCGGAAGGGACTGATCGCATGATAGAACGTGTAGCCAGTCTTCCTGCTGCGATTCGCGGCGTTCCTGGAAACCCTCGAGGTGTTCTCGTCAAGGCGCCGAAGCCACAGCAGGATGGAAAAACAGATCTGCCGGTAATCGGCATCCAGACCATTGCCAACGCGGCGGCGGCCGGTCTTGGCGGCATCGCGGTGGAGGCTGGGAGCACCCTGATTTTGGGACGACAGGAGGTATGCGCCGCGGCAGACCGCGCGGGATTATTCGTCTACGGATTTTTACGCGACGCTGGATCATGACCCCGCCCCGGCTCATGCTGGTCTGTGGCGAGCCGTCCGGGGACCAGCTGGGGGCGCAGCTGATGATGGCGCTCAGAAACCTGGATCCACAGGTTGAGATCAGCGGCGTAGGTGGCGAAGCAATGACGGCACAAGGGTTGTCGTCGCTATTTTCACTCTCCGACACCGCCGTGATGGGCCTGCGCGAAGTCGTGCCCAAGATTCCCAGAATTCTTGCTCGCGTCAATGAAGCGGTGGATTTTGCTGTGCGCACCCAGCCTGACGCCGTAGTACTGATTGACAGTCCTGACTTTACCCATCGCATAGCGCGTAAGCTAAAGCGTCGGGCTCCTAAGATCGCTACAGTCAATTATGTCGCCCCACAGGTCTGGGCGTCGCGCGCTTATCGTGCCAGGGCCATGGCACGTTATTTTGATCTCTTGCTTGCACTGCTTCCTTTCGAAGCGCAGTTCTTCCAGTCCTATGGTCTCAAGACTGTCTTCGTCGGCCACCCGGTAATCGAGCGTGCCGCTCGCATGCAAGGGGGGCCGGAATTGCGTGAGCGTCTTGGTATTCCGCCAGATGCGTGCCTTCTTTGCGTCCTTCCCGGCAGCCGTAGCAATGAGGTTCGTCTTCTTTTACCGGTCTTTCGTGATGCAGTCGCGCTGCTGCAACAAAGAACTCGCAATCTCTACTGCGTGCTGCCGACCATACCCCACGTCGCAGAGCAGGTGCGACGGGGAGTGTCTTACTGGCCCACACCGCTAACGATCCTGGATCGCGAGGATGATAAATTTTCGGCTTTTTCTGCGGCCAATGCGGCGCTGGCCGCTTCGGGAACTGTCACGACTGAACTCGCTCTTGCGCGCACGCCGCTGGTCGTTGGCTATAAGTTAGGTTGGCTGACCTACAAAATGGCTCGTCCTTTCATTCATGCCCCCTTTGCAACACTCGTGAATATTCTGCTCGGGCGTGAGGCTGTGCCTGAACGCATTCAGGAGCAGTGCACGCCCGAGGCTCTGGTCGACGCCCTCTCGCCGCTTCTGGAAGAAGGCCCCACGCGTGCCCGTCAAATCGCTGATCTTGGCGAGGCCTGCCACAAACTGGGCGAAGGCAGTTTGGCTCCGTCCTATCGGGCCGCACAGTCTCTCCTCGATTTTGTGGGCGCGCATAAGACGTAGATCCAAACTGACCGATCTACCTGGGTTGGCATCGGTTTTGGACAAGATGTTTGCTGACGGTCAAACCATGCAACCAGCATGCTCTGCACCTCAGGCATCGACTTATTTTGTCGATCTGCTGCCTTCCGGTCATTGACGCTGCTATTTGCAGGGTTTGTGGCCAGGATTGAGCAGGCTGTCGACGCTACCAGAAGCCAGGACGCGACAAAATTAAGGTGATGGGAACACGCGGAAGCGCGGATTCAGCCTTGACTTGATGTGCCCAAAAACAAATGACACTACTAGTGTCATAATGCTGCAGGTGATATTCCGTTATCAAGCTGGAGGAATTGACCCATGCTGGTGCTGCGCACGCCTGGCAGCTGCTTCGAAAATCTGCCCGACTATGATTTCGCCGTGCATGATTGCGAGATCTGTGACGCCGATGGAACCAACCTGCGGATTCACCATCTTGATGAGGGATCTGCCGACACGGATAAGGTACTGCTGCTGCACGGAGAGTCGATCTGGTGCTGTCTTCACCGCAAGATCGTTCCAAGGCTGGTTGCCAAGGGGTATCGTGCCATTGCACCAGATTTGATTGGCTTTGCTTGCTCCGACAAGCTGGCTGATCGTAACGACTACAGTTATGAGCGGCTTGTGCATGGATGAGGCACTGGCTCATGACCCTGGATTTCAGGAATATCACGATGTTTTGCCAGGACTGGGGCGGATCGATTGGGCTGCGCCTGGTGGCTTCTTATCCGGCGCGTTTCCCGCGTGTCGTCGTGGCTGATGGGGGTCTGCCCATTGGAACGGGCGCCACGCCTTCCTTCGAGCAATGGCTGCATCTGAGCCAGACCATGCCCGAACTGCCGACTGGCGAGATCGTCAATATGGGCACCGTGCGCGAACTCGGCGCTGCAGAGCGCGGAGCCTATCTCGCGCCTTTTCCCAAAGAAATCTACAAGGAGGGGGCTCGCTTTTTTCCCTTCCCTAGTGCCGATTCCCTCCGTACACGCATCAGTCGAAGAGAATCAGGTGGGCAGGAAGGTTCTTGAGTCATTTGAGAAGCCTTTTCTCACGGCATTTTCGGACAGCGATCCGGTAACCCGTGGCGGTGCACGCGTCTTTCTTGAGCGGGCACGAGGCAGGCGCGAACAGAAGCATGTGACCATCGAAGGTGCACGGTACTTTCTTCAGGAAGATAAACCCGATGAGATCGTTGCGCTTCTGGATCAATTCATCCGTTAGGTAGAGTGTACATATGTGAAGGTCGAGGATGCTCTGTATCCCACCCGTGAACGTATGACGGCGTTTGGCGCAAACGGCGAGACCTCGGCTAATGCATTGCTCAATCTACTCAAAGTTCGCGACCTGGCTGAATATTCCGACGGGCGTTCGAGTACACTGAGCGGTCGGCAAGCCTACAATATATATGGCGAGGCGATGCGTGGCATCGTCGAGGAGCGGTCGGAAGTTTCTCTTCTATGGCGATATTACTGGACTAGTCATTGGCGAGATTTGTGAGTTGTGGGATGCAGCAGCCTTGGCGCAATATCCCTTGTCGGTCGATTTTGCCTGTATCGCCTTACTT
>JAJZGY010000123.1 GCA_021804785.1 Pseudomonadota bacterium
GTTCGCAGTGGCGCATGGCGAGGCATTGCCATTTGCCCAGGACGGGCTGGCGATCTCAGGCCACGCCATCGAGGTGCGTCTCTATGCCGAGGATCCGGCCAACGGCTTTCTGCCGGCATCTGGGCGTGTCAGCCTGTGGCGGCCGGCGCATGCTGAGGGACTGCGCATCGATCATGGGTTGGGCGAAGGTGCCGAGATCTCGCCTTTCTACGATCCGATGATGGCGAAGCTCATTGCACATGGCCAGACGCGCGAGGAAGCACGTCGCCGCCTCATTCACGGCCTTGAGGAAACCCTGGTGTTTGGTCTTCCCACCAACCGCGACTTCCTCATCGATATTCTGAAGCATGAGGTGTTTGCCGCCGGCAAGGCAACGACAGCCTTTCTGAGCGAGGACTTTGCTGCCACAGACCTGGAACGTGCGATCCCCACCAGAGCCCAGGCGGCGCTCGCCGCGGTACTTCAGTATCGCGGGGCGCGCGATGCGGTGGCTGCCATGGCCGTGGCGCTGAACAGCGAGCTCCTGGACTGGGCGAGCGCCGGCCACCGGCAAAGCCGCTTTCTCTATGATGCCGGAGATTTCTCGGTGACGGCGCTCGGGGGCGATGGCTACCGCGTCACCAGCGACGGCACCGATTTCATGGTCGAAATTCTCGCCTGTGCCGAGGGCATGGCGCGTGTGCGGCTGGACGGGGTGGCACTTTCCTGTTGCTATCATGCCGAGAGCGGCCGCCTTGAGCTTGCGCTCGATGGCCGGCTCTTCGCGTTTGAAAACCAGCTCCTGCACATCAAAGGCGCGGAAGACGCAGTGCAGGGCGGGCATGTACGGGCCCCGATGCATGGGCGAATCCTGCGGCTTCACGTCGAGGCCGGCGCCGATGTGCGCGAGGGTGCATCACTTGCTGTCCTCGAGGCCATGAAGATGGAACACGAAGTCACCGCGGCGGTTGCCGGGCGCGTGATCGCAGTTCATGTCGCGATCGGTGATCAGGTCGCAGCGAACAGCATCCTCATCGAGATCGAGAAAGGCTAGGCGATGGCGCTCAAACTCTATCATTGCAAGGGAGCAAGATCGCTCCGTGCGCTCTGGACACTGGAGGAGATGGGGCTCCCCCATGAGCTCGAAGTGATGGAATTTCCTCCGCGCCTGCGGCGTGACGGTTATCTTGCCATCAATCCGCTAGGGACCGTGCCCACACTGACCGATGGCGACATCACGCTGACGGAATCGGCGGCCATATGCCAGTATCTGGTGGATTGCTATGGCCGTGATCCGGCCAACCCGAGCCCGCTTGGGCTTGCTCCCGGTGACAAGGACTACGGCCCCTATCTCAACTGGCTGCATCGTTCTGATGCGACACTTACGTTTCCGCAGACCATCGTGCTGCGCTACACCCAGTTCGAGCCACCAGAGCGGCGCCTGAAACAGGCTGCAGAGGATTACACGCAATGGTTCTTTGCGCGCCTGCGCTGCGTGGAAGAGGCGTTGGCGAGCCGCGACTATCTCTGCGCCGAGCGTTTCACCATTGCGGATATTTGCGTGGGCTATGCGCTGGTACTCGCCGACAGGCTCGGGCTCAGTGGCGGTTTCAAGTCCAATACCGAAGCCTATTACCGGCGGTTGATCGCGCGGCCGGGTTACCTGCGCGCGGCAAGCCTGTGAGGATGAGATGAGCGAGAAATTTTCCGGCGGCCAGAGCCCTATCGATTTCGATCACCGTTACCAGGGCCCGCTTTACAATGAGGATCACCGCGCCTGGCGCACCACGTTGCGCAAATTTATTGAAGCGGAGATCATGCCCCATGTGAACGAGTGGGATGAGGCCGGCGAATTCCCGCGTGGGCTCTACCGAAAAGCTGCTGCAGTGGGCCTGATCGGGATCGGATATCCGGCTGAATATGGCGGGACACCCGTCAATGATCCCATGTATTCGATTGTGACCGCAGAGGAGATGGCGCGCATCGGCGCGGGCGGCATCAATGCCAGCCTCATGGTCCACGGGATTGGACTGCCGCCTGTCTTAGCGATTGGCTCGGACGCGATGAAGGCGCGCATCGCACCGCAGGTGCTCGCGGGCGAGAAGATACATGCCCTTGCCATTACCGAACCCTCTGGCGGTTCGGACGTGGCCAATATCCGCACCCGGGCGGTGCGTCGCGGCGACCATTACGTGGTCAATGGCTCCAAAATGTTCATCACCGCAGGTGTGCGTGCCGATTACTACACTGTGGCAGTGCGCACGGGCGGGGAAGGGGCCGGCGGTATTTCGCTGCTGCTTCTGGAGCGCGATATGAAGGGCTTTACCCGCACACCGCTGAAAAAGCAGGGCTGGTGGGCATCAGACACCGCCGCGCTTTATTTCGATGACGTGGAGGTGCCGGCCGAAAATCTCATCGGGGCCGAAAACCAGGGCTTCATCGGCATCATGCGCAACTTCAATGGTGAACGCATTGGCATGGCGGCGGGTGCCAATGCCTATGCCCGCGTCTGCTTTGAGGATGCGCTGGCCTGGGCCCGTGAGCGCAAGACCTTCGGCAAGCGGCTGGCCGATCATCAGGTGATCCGGCACAAATTTGCCGAGATGGCGCGCAAGATCTTCGCCACGCAGGCCTGGCTCGAGCAGTGTGTGGTGCGGGTGAAGGCGGGCGAGACCCCGGTTGCAGATCTGTCCCTGCTCAAGGTCCAGGCCACCTTGACCATGGAATATTGCGCCCGTGAGGCGATGCAGATTATGGGCGGCGCCGGGTATATGCGCGGCTGTCGCGTGGAACGCATCTATCGTGAGGTTAGGGTCAATGCCATTGGTGGCGGCTCGGAGGAGATCATGCGCGATCTTGCCGCCCGTCAGCTCGGAATCTGAACGGAGCGTCGAGATGAGCTTGTCGAAACTGGAACTGGATGAATTCCGTGCCGAGGTGCGCGCCTGGTTCAAGGAGAACCAACCCGCCGATCCAGGCTTCCTCCTGCCACAGTCCTTCATGGAAGTCGGCACTGACGCGCAATTCCACTTTCTGCGCGACTGGCAGCGCAAGGTTTATGATGCGGGTTATCTCGGCATGGCATGGCCCAAGGAATATGGCGGCGGCGGCCAGCCGCAGGTGTTGCAAGATATCGTCACGGGCGAGATGGTTCGCCGCAAGTTGCCCTTCATGGTCAACACCATCGGGCTCAACTGGGCCGGGCCGCTGATCCTGCATATGGGGTCGGAGGAGCAGAAGAAGGCCTACATTCCAGGCATCCTCAGTGCAGAAGATATCTGGTGTCAGGGTTTCTCTGAACCCGATCACGGCTCCGATCTTGGCAACGCACAGCTCAAGGCGGAACGTGACGGCCATGAGTTTGTCCTCAATGGCTCGAAGATCTGGACCAGCCTCGGGGTCTACGCCAGGTACATGATCCTTCTGGCCCGATCCAATCCCAAGGCCAATAACAAATATGAGGGGCTCAGCTTCTATCTCATCCCGATGAAAATTGACGGCGTCGAGGTACGTCCCATCCGCAAGCTTACTGGCGAATATGGCTTCAACCAGACCTTCTTCCGGGATGCACGGGTGCCGGAGAGCTGTCTGATCGGTGGCGAGGGCAATGGCTGGAAAGTGGCGATGGCCACCTTGATGTTCGAACGTGGTGCTGCCGGCGGTCAGGCTGGCGGCCATTCGATGATGAGCACCGAGGTTTCCGAAGTGGTCGGCCTCGCACGTACGGCCAGGCGTGGTGGCCGGCCGGCCATTGAGGATCCTATGGTGCGCGACCAGCTGGTACGCTTTCTCATCGAAGAGCGCGGTCTTGCGCTCAATTCGGCGCGGGCCAGGGTAAAGCCGCTTACAAGCGAGTATCCGCTCTCCATTGCCATGTCGGGCAAGCTCGCATCGAGCGAGTTCCAGCGTCGTCTCAACCAGTTTGCGCTGTCACTTCAGGGCGCCGACGGCGCCTATTATGTCGGAGATCCCCATGCCATCGATCGGGGCCTCTGGCAGCGGGCTTATTTCAATGCGTTCTCTGCTACCATCGGCGGCGGCACCAGTGAGATCCAGCACAACATCATCGGCGAGCGCGTGCTCGGCCTGGCCAAGAGCTGAGGGGAACAAAATGGCCGAGAACGGCAAGAGACCTGCAATTTCATTCAGCGACGAGCAGGCGCAGCTCCTCGAGATTGCCGCGCAGTTTGCGCAGGAGAAATTTCCGCTCTCCGCGGCCCGCGCCCGTATTGCGGCAGAGGAAGATCTGAATGCCGACATCTGGCAGGAGATGGCGCAGCTGGGCTGGCTCGGGGTGGCAATTCCGGAGGAGTTTGGCGGCAGCGGTCTTGGTCTCGCTGAAGTTGTGACCATCGTTGAGCCGCTAGGCCGGCAAGTAGCAGGCACGCCTCTCATCTCGACGACACTTCTGGCTCAGGCGCTGCTTCAGGCCGGCACCGAGGTGCAGAAAAGCGCCTGGCTGTCGAGGCTGGCCGAAGGCGCAATCGGTGCGCTCGCGCTTTGTGAGCCGGGCGGCGACTGGAGCCCGACCAATATCTCCGCCACAGCGACCAAGGTCGCCAACGGCATTGCACTTTCCGGTGTGAAAACCTTCGTGACCGATGCCGTCTCCGCGGAGCTGATGCTGATATCAGTCCTGCGCGATGGGATCCCGAATCTGGTGCTCCTCGATCGGGCGGCTTTCGGCAAAGCCAAGATCGAACGGGAGACTGTAATCGATGAGACCCGTCGCTCCTATCGTGTGACTCTGGATGGCATAGTGGTACAGGATGACGCGTTCCTCGTTGCTGCTAAAGCTGAGGCGACACTCAGCCAGCTCGATCAAGCTGCGTGCCTTTTTGCCGCCGCGGAGATGTGCGGTGGGGCGGCGGGGGTGATTGCCACGACGGTCGAATACCTGAAGACACGCAAGCAGTTCGGCCGGCTCATAGGCTCCTATCAGGCACTCAAGCATCCCATGGTCGACGCTCTCGTCATGCTCGATGCGGCGCGCTCTCACCTCTATTATGCTGCGGGCGTCGTGGGTCAGGGCGCCGAAGGGGAGATAGAGGTGCGCATGGCCAAGGCCGCCGCTGGAGAGGCTTTGGCCTTCGCGGCTGACCGCGGCATTCAATTTCATGGCGGCTTCGGTTTCACCTATGACTGCGACGCGCAGCTTTACCGCCGTCTCGGACTTTGGGGTGAAGCGCGCTATGGCGATGCAGCATGGCAACGCGCAAGGCTGGCGCAATTGCTGCTCTAATCCGGCACTTGGGCAAGGTGCTCTCGCCAAAGCATCCAGCAGAGCACTATCCGCTACCCAGACAGCGCGCTTGTTCAATCGCGTCAGGGGACTGGTAGGGCTGCCGATGGTATTGTTGTGCAGATCGATATCGCACAGGCCCGTGCCAACAGACTTATGGAGATCGTCCAGATTCCCTCTAAACCCCTTTGTTGGGGGCACAATGGGCTCTGGTTGGTT
>JAJZGY010000124.1 GCA_021804785.1 Pseudomonadota bacterium
ATTTTCTGAAACAGGGCGCTCGCGTACATCTCCCCCGCCTTACAGGGATGATCGCGTTTGGACTTGACGCAGGACAGCAGGACGACCGCGCTCATCAGGCGTGTAGCCTGTTGCGTAGTTCATCAGCTAGAGTGCGGAGAGCGTCAGCGCTCCCGTCGAGCGCCGTAAAGGCGTAAGGATTGAGAAACTGCCGGCCCCAGAAGAGATTGCGATCTGTCTTGGAGAGCCCAGCTTCCTTAGTCACGGGCGACCAGTTCTCCGCAATGCAGCGGAGCTGGCCCTCCACGATGGCAGTGGCTTCGGGCGGGCCGAGCAGGAAGTGATGCGCCGCTTCAAGGCAGGACGCGATCCGGCTCATGCGGTTATTGCCGCTGATGAGCATGGCCTGGCTGGCCTCCTGCCCGCTGCGGGCCTGCGGGCAAATGTCGTAAGCAGGCGTGAGAGTGAGCTTGGTCCCATCCCAGAACGCTGCATGATTGCGGGCATGATCGTCAGTGTTGCCGCACAGGATGCTGAAGACAATGCGACTGAACAGCTCGCGCAGAGTTTCCGACGGTGCGGTGAAGCGGTGGCGAATGATCTCCGCCAAATCCTGATAGCTGGCGTAACGCGCCATCATCTCATCGAGTGCGAGCATCGTCAGCGCCGAGACCATGGATTTGCGTTGCCAGCCACCCTTGGCCTTGATCCGGTCGAAGCGCTCGACGAGCAACACATCTTTATGAGCAGCGCGGACCAGCGAGACGCGCGCCGCATTAATGCCGCACAGCGCGGCGAGCCGCATGGCGATGAATTCGCCTTTGACGACGCTGTAAATATCGGTAGATGACGAAAATTTCGCGACAAGCTTGACGGCGCCGTCCTCGATCAACGCCTTGGGCCGGGCACCGCCGATCGAGCTGCCATAATACAGCGCCTGATCCAGTTCCGGTGTGAATGGAATACCTTTCTCTACGCGCTCCGCCGATTGGACCAGCTCTTCGAGCGTGGCATTGGCCGGCGCGCGCGGCTCGTACTTCGTCGGCGAAAACTGAAAATCGAGCGCGCCTATGCGATCCGACCCTGATTCCAGCAGGAATGTCAGCTCTGAAAGATCGAGCTTGGCTACCTCGTCGCCCTTCACACCGAATTTGCGATTGAGGATAACCCGCCGTCCCCAGGCACCGGGAGCAGCATCGCGGATACATCCGTGCATGGTCAGGCCCGCCAGCAGCGGCAGTTCGCCGGCCTGCAACGGCAGTTCCGGGAGGTAAAGCGGGATCGCCCCGCGCAGCTCGCGATAACTGCGGCCATAATTGAAGCTGACGAGTCCGTCATGGGCATAGAGCCGCCCCGCAATAACAGGCGCGGTCGCGCCCGGCAGCCAGACCCAGACATAGGCCTCGTCGTATGCGGGAACCTTAGAACTCATCGACGACCTGCTTGCGGGCCTTGTAGACGTGCTTGGGCAGCAGCGCGATGCGATCGTCCGTACGGTCCGAGAGTGCCTTGATGCCCTTGTCGTCCGCATCGAACAGCTTCACGCCGACAATGGCGGCGGCCTCGAACATCAGTCCGATTTCGACCTTGGGATCGCCCTTCTCGATGCGCTGTAAGGTGCTGCGCGAAACACCGATCCTCTCCGCTAACTCCTGTGCGGTGAGCCGGCGCTGCATCCGGCCCAGCCGGATGGTCTTGCCGAACAGGCTGAGCCCCTCCAGCGCATAGCGCGAATGGGCCCTTTTATGCGTCTTATGCGTCCTCATCCCGATCATCGTGATCTATATATGAGCCGTATTGGGTACTATTGGCCTATATATAAACCATATTAGCAGAACGGCTGCCGAAGTCAACCAGATGGATCATATATGAGCCAGATCATGGGGATTAGGCCTCTATGTAAACCAACGCCGTGCTAAAAGTCCCCGTCGAGAGCTTCAAAGTTTGATGGGCTGTCTATCGGCATCGTAGGGTGATCGAGGGGGACTTATGCCGACAGCCATCACGGCTTCGATGTTATATGACCTCGTGGCCTGTCCGCACCGGGTCACGATGGACCTCTATGGCGATCCGGCAAAGCGGGATGAACCCAATCCCTTCGTCAGAATGCTTTGGGAACGGGGTTCCCTCTATGAGCGTGAGGTTTGCCGGACTGGAACTGCCCTTCCTCGACCTCTCCGGCTATGCCGGCGCCGAAAAGGAACGCCTGACGCTGGAGGCCATGCAGCGGGGCGGCCAAAGCGCGATGCGATGTTGACGCATCTGCAAAGCGTCGCTGAACTCGCCGGCTGCAATCCTGACGTCTACATCACAAGATTAGCGGTCCCCACGCCAGCCTTGCGGAGGGCGTGCCGGACTCCGTCAGCGGCGCTGCCGGAGTGCCCAGTTTTGAATTAATTGGTGGGCCCGGCAGGACTCGAACCTGCGACCAGACCGTTATGAGCGGCCAGCTCTAACCAACTGAGCTACAGGCCCCAGAGGGGCCACGTTTCTAGCAGAAATCCGGGAAGACCCAACCCCCTGCCTCAGTCTTGCCCTAGTAGACGATAATTATCCCCGGCAAACTTCGGAAGGGGGTATAGAATGTCCGCCGTCAAGCCAGTGCTCGTGGGACTACTTTTCAGCATCCTGCCGGTGACAGCCGCGCTCGCCAAGACCGCGGCCATACCCCAGATGACCGTTACGGGCTATGCGACGGTGCAGGCTCAACCAGACACCGCCGCGGTAAGTGCCGGGGTCACAACGCAAGCCCCCAGCGCTACAGAAGCCCTCGCAAAGGATAACGCCAGGATGGCGGCCATATTTGCCACACTGGCAAAGCGCGGCATCCCAAAGGCCGACATACGTACCAGCCAAATCGCGTTATTTCCGGACTACGGCCAGGCAAGAAGCAGACAGGAGCAGACCCTCACTTATAGAGCCAGCAACACCGTCACCGTGACACTGCCGGAGCTTCGGAATGTGGGCACAGTCATCGACGCACTCGTAAAAGCCGGCGCAAATCGTATCGACGGCGTGAGGTTTTGGGTTTCAAATCCTGCCCCCTTCCTTGCCCAAGCTCAGAACAAGGCCGTGCGGACGGCCATACGCACGGCAAAGACATACGCCCGGGCTGCCGGTGTGCGCCTGGGCGCCATCCAATCGATTTTGGCCGGCAGTGAGCAACAGCCCCAGCCTTTGATCCTACGATCCATGGCTTTGGCGCAATCACCGATTTCGTCAGGTACGCAAACTATTGAGGCTTCAGTGACCATCTCCTGGTCCCTGCAGAAAGCAGATTAGACAGGGTTCAGCGGAGAACACTTAACTTCCAGGGGTTGGATTTCTCCCTCTGCCCCACCGCACAACCAGATCTCATCCCCCTCATCGTGGCGGTTTTTCGTCGATCAGCGCCGTTCCAGCTGGAGGTGACAACCAAAGCCACAACCTCTTCGTCCGGCCCGGGTTTGAAACCGTAGCGACGCCCCCGGCGGCCTGACCCGCAACCTGCCACCCTCAAAGATCACTGCACCACACCGGCAAAGGTCCTGTCCTGCCCAGGCGCCAACCCTAAGATGCCGTCTCCTGAAGGCAGACGGCACCTTTCTCGCCAGAGCGTCCGGGCGGCCTACCCGAGGCTACCTGTAGCCGTGCTTAGGACACCCGCTGGTTCTGGACGACAAGCCCTTCCTCGCGCTAAGCCCACAACTGAACACCAAGGTTTCCGCGATGCCCGACAACCCCTTTTCCGAAATTTGGCAAACGCCGTTCGAAGCCCCACCCTTCGATCAGATCCGTCCAGAGCATTTTCGTCCGGCATTCGAAACTGCATTGCGCGAGCACAATGCGGAAATCGACGCCATCGCCAGTAATCCAAGTCCACCAGATTTTTCCAACACGATTGAGGCGCTTGAGCGTAGTGGCCACTCTTTGAGGCGGATTGAACATGTCTTCTACAATCTGACAGGTTCACACACCAATTCCGAGCTCCAGGCCATCGAACTTGAAATGGCACCTGTGCTTTCCCGCCATTCCACTGCCGTCTATCTGAATAGCGCGCTCTTCGCCCGCATCGACCAGATCTGGCGTGAAGCACGTAACCACCTGCGCGACGAAGAACATCGCCGGCTACTCGACCGCTACCGTTTGGACTTTATCCGCGCCGGGGCCCAACTCAGCGAGGAAAAAAAAGAACGCTTCGCCCAGATCAGCGAGCGGCTCGCGGTGCTTGGTACGGAGTTTGCCCAGGCTGTGTTGGCCGACGAGCAACAAAGCATCATGCCTCTCTCGGCAGAGGACGCCGGGGGCTTGCCGGAATTCGCCCGTATCGCCGCTGCGGAACTGGCCCGTGAGCATGGTTTGGATAGCCCCTACGCCGTCAATGCATCCCGCTCGTCAGTGGAAGCAGTGCTCACATTTGCCCACAGCCGTCCGGTGCGGGAAAAGGTGCTGGCCGCCTGGGCCAGCCGTGGCCAGCGCGGCAATGCCCACGACAATCGCGCACGCATGGGCGAAATCCTCGAGCTTCGCCTCGAACTTGCGAGACTGCTTGGCTATGCGAGCTTCGCTGAGTTCCGACTGGCGGACACCATGGCCAAAACTCCGGTCGCCGCGCGTGCCCTGCTCGACAAGGTCTGGACACCAGCATTGCAGCGGGCAAAGAAGGAGAGGGACGAACTCCAGGCATTGATCAGCGACGAAGGCGGAAACTTTGCGCTCACTGCGTCTGACTGGCGCTATTATACAGAGCGGCTGCGTAAGGCACGCTATGACATTGATGACAACGAGATCATGCCGTACCTGCCTCTCGAGGCCATGATCGCTGCGGCCTTCGACGCAGCATCACGACTTTTCGGCCTCTCCTTTCACGAACGCCACGATGTTCCGGTCTATCACCCTGATGTTCGGGTGTTCGAAGTTCGTCGCCACGATGAGCCGATCGGGCTCTTCTACGGTGATTATTTTGCGCGCAGCTCCAAGCGTGGGGGCGCGTGGATGTCGAGCTTTCGTGATCAGCAGAGCCTGGATGGCAAGGTACTGCCCCTGATCATCAACAACTGCAATTTCTCCAAGCCCGCGGAAGGATCACCTGCACTTCTCAACGTCGATGAAGCGCGCACACTTTTCCATGAATTTGGCCACGCGCTGCATGGCTTACTCTCAAATGTTCGGTTTCCCAGACTTTCCGGAACCAATGTTGCCCAGGATTTTGTTGAGCTCCCTTCCCAAATCTTCGAACACTGGTTCGAGGTTCAACTCGAAAACTTCGCCCGTCATGTGCTAACCGGGGAACCAATGCCGAAGACGTTGCGTGACAAGCTGAATGCCGCACGCCATTTCAATCAGGGCTTTTCAACGGTTGAATTTCTCGGCAGCGCTTTTGTCGACATGGATTTTCACACCGTAACGGACGGAAAG
>JAJZGY010000125.1 GCA_021804785.1 Pseudomonadota bacterium
GATTTTGCTGCGCGATGGCACGGAATAGATACTTGTCGCTCGGAACGTAGCCAGACATTTCTCGGATCTTTCTCTTCGAATAATGAAACCACGAGGCTGAACTGGAAGATTATCGTCAAACACCCGGATGGAGATGCTGGAGTGGGTGTGACCTGCCTTACCTGACTCAAGCTGGTGGCGCTATCGCTAAAGCCCCAATGGAGATCCAACTGCATGTGACCGCCGCAGATAAAACGTCAAGCGAGCCGACGCCGGTCGCTTCCGCTCTTTATCCTGTAGAGAAGGTTCAAGAAGGCAGTTGCACCCTGCTCACCGCATTGACGCGGCGTCCAGCGTGGCGGGAGATACCGACCAATTCCCCGGGATGTGGCGTAACTGATGATCAAACGAGAAGTACACAATCCGTTTGAAATGTGGAAGATGAATAAGAGAAGTCGCACCTCCAAAAACTCATGCTGCTTACCCTCGGTCTCAGCACTCGGAAGCTTAGCTGTGGTGGTAACAGAATATTTCAACTGAGCCAGAAATTAACAGGGCTTCCTGTATCAAAGTGTACTGTATAACAGCGAATGCGCCGGTTTCTTCTACTGCAGCGACGCGAGGAAAAACGGACCAGCCTACTTCCCCCGATGCGTCAGGGTATGGTCCGCCGCCATATCACGATAGTGGGCCTGTCCCACCAAAATAAGCGAGAGTATCCATGAAGCGTCATATTGCGATGTATGTCCTGATGGGGATTGGTATTGGCATCCTGGCAACTACCCAGGAGGCGCAGGCCCAGAACTGGCCGATGTTTGGTGGCAATCTTCAAAGCACCAGCGCCAACCCGGTGCCAGCGGGAATCAATGTGACAAATCTCGGTCAGCTCAGGCGTCGCATCGTCAAGCTGGACGGGATTGTCGATGCCAGCGCCATCTATCTGCATGGTGCGATGGTTCATGGGGGGCGCCATGATGTCATTTTTGTCACGACGAGCTATGGCAAGACGATTGCCATCGACGCACATGATGGTCGGATCCTGTGGGAATATACCCCAACCAGCTATAGTAAGCTTGCAGGCACGCCTCAGTTTACGAATTCGTCACCGGTCGCTGATCCCGATGACCGGTTCATCTATGCGGCGTCACCGGATGGCTTCATACAAAAGCTGGCGGTTAGCGACGGCCAGGTGCTGTGGCGTACGGCGATCACGAAGCTGCCCCGGCGGGAGAAGATTGATTCACCTCTTAAATTCTTCGATGGCCATGTGGTCGCAGTAACAGCCGGATACAATGGGGATCAGCCTCCCTATCAGGGCCATGTTGCCATTCTGGATGCCAGGTCCGGTCGACTGCTTCATGTCTGGAATTCACTCTGCAGCAGCCGCAACACGCTGATGGATCCGGCGTCTTGCCCGCAGGCCCAGTCGGCGATCTGGGGGCGTGCGGGTGCCGTGATCGATGCCCGCGATGGCCATATTTTCGTCGCTACGGGCAACGGCTCCTGGAATGGCACGACCGACTGGGGTGATGCACTAATTGAGCTCAATAGCAGTGCCACAAGGATTCTGGGCAATTACACGCCAACGAACACCGCTGAACTCGATCAGAGAGATCTCGATCTGGGCTCAAGTTCACCCGTCTTGCTGGGAGGTGATTTGTTGGCCCAAGGCGGCAAGGACGGCAAGATCCGCCTGCTTAGCCGCCGGGCCATCTCTGGTCGCGCCCCGCACAAGGGGCAGGAACTGCAAATTGTCTCCACGCCCGGCGGCACGGACCTGTTCGCCCAACCTGCGGTTTGGCAGCATCAGGGAGCAACCTGGATGTTTGCGGCAGATAACAGGGGGACTGCGGCTTGGCGGTTGCGTGATGACCGTCTGCACGAAATATGGCGCAACGATACCGGGGGGACGAGCCCGTTCGTGGCGGACGGGCTCCTCTTCATCTATGCGCAGCAAGGTGGACTGAACATCTACGACGCGAGCTCAGGTGCCCGACTCACGACCTTGCCTTGTGGCCCGGGCCATTGGAACAGTCCCATTGTAGTCGACGGCAGGATCATTCTGCCCGAAGGCAATGCCGACAGCCATGCCACCAGCGGCGTTCTCAACATCTGGAGCGTGAGTGCCAGGTAGGTAGTGCCTTTCCTGGTTGAACATGGTCTGGATACGTTTCCCGCATAAATCCTCAAATTGGGCAGGACTGCTTAGCTGCGAATGTTCTAACGGTAACAACTATCTCCGCCGTATGTTTCCCAGTGATGTATTGACGATTTATTGAATCACATTCGCCATCTTGGCGAAATACTGCACGCCATGCCGAAATACTCCTGCGTCGTGAGGGACTTTGTCCGACACCCAGAGGTTGAGACCTGCAGCATGTCCGCTATTTCGATGAGTCAAGGTCACCTGCCTCATGGCGCTCGGGCACGGCCAAAGGCGTCGAAGGAAAATCCGCCAAACATGGAATGATTACCAAAGATCAGCGCTTTTTTTCCTTCTTCGCGCCTGCCGTCCCGGCCCTCTTTTTCTTGGTACGGTAATCACCAAAGGTTGTATCTCTCGCGTCGAGACCCTTGCGCACCCCTTCGCGGAACTTGGCGAAGGTTTCGCGGCTCGATTGTGTTGTCATGGCCAGTGCCTGAATCTCGGTACCGGCACGGATGGCAGCCCTCAGCCCCATGATCTCCATTGCGCGATGGACGGAACGCTTATTCATCTGCTGAACGTCTGTCGGAATCTTGGCAACACGCTCGGCGATGGCGAGCACCTCCTGCTCGAGGCGCTCCGCTGGAAAGGCGCGGTTGGCGAAGCCAACGCGGACAGCATCGACGCCACTAATGGCGTCTCCCGTGAGCATCATCTCCATCGCCGGACGCAGTCCGCAAAGCCATGGATGAAATTGGTTGTCCGGCGGGCTCATCATGCGCACCGGCGGGTAGCCGATCTGCGCGTCCTCGGCGACATAGACAAGATCGGCGGCGGTCGCAAGTTCCGACCCACCGGCCAGGCACCAGCCATGTACCTGCGCGATCACCGGTTTGGCGAGGTCCCAGATGCGGAAGCAGCCCTCGACGACATGGCGAGGCCATTCGCCGGCGCCGCCAGCAGTATGAAAGGGCAGGCCCTGCACATGCCGGCCGCTTTCTGCTGACAGGTCATAACCCGCCGAAAAGCAGCTGCCCGCACCGCAAATGATGATGACGCGAATTTCCGGATCGCGGTCAGCATCCTCTAGCGCCGCAAACAGCTCGCCACGCAGATGGTTCGAAAGAGCATTACGCTTATCCGGCCGGTTCAGCGTCAGTCGTCTTACATGAGGACACGGGTCGTTTTGAAGAATCAATGCGGACATAACCCCTCGCTACCGTTCGTCTGTATTTGCGGTCCAGATGATACCCTCCATCCGCTCTTGGCAGTCAAGCCCGCGAGCCACTCGGACAGAGGGCGCGGGAATTGGCTCCTGTATCGTACCTTCTTCGAACGACCGCTGACGAGAGGTCTGGTCCATATTGGGCCGGACGGGCATCGCGCACCGCGAGGACAGACAGGCTCATCGGCCGAAACTATGGAGGCGCGGATATAATTATTCTCGACTTGCCAATAATGGGTATGGTGACAAACGGTACGCGTCTTCTCGCTCTGACGCTGATTGATAACAAATTTTGCTGGTTTTGTGATACTGACAGATCCACACCCGACCCTTGATAGGTGCTGGCGGTGGAGAATTATATTCCAGACGACGCTTCTAATCTCGTAACACCTGCTTGTAACGCAATAACGTCGGACGCAGGATCGCTCGGTGGCCGCAGGCGTCGCTTGATTGAAGGATTTGGGAGCAGATCTGACAATTGTTTCGGGAGATGCCTGAACGACGGACGGGCGGAATAAGATCCGTCCGCCCGTCGTATTCAATTAAGGCATCAGCACGGCGTTTATCACGTGAATGACACCATTCGATTCGCGGATATTCGTCTTTGTGACCGTTGCCTTGCCGCCCTTGGCATCGGTGAGCACAACTTTTCCATGTTCCAAGGTAGCCGTCAGCGGCTCGCCTTCAACGGTCTTCAGCACAGCTTTGCCACCACCATTCTTGATCGCAGCGATCACGGCGCGGGCGTCAAAGCGGCCGGCGATAACATGATAGGTCAGGATTTTGACCAGTTCCGCCTTGTTCTGTGGCTTCAGAAGACTGGCCAGGGTGCCCGCAGGAAGCGCGTTGAATGCCTGATTGGTAGGCGCGAAGAGCGTAAACGGGCCTTTGCCGCTCAGCGTTCCGACGAGATCTGCAGCCTTCACGGCGGCTGCCAGCGTGGTATGGTCAGCGGAGGCAACTACGCCGCTGACAATGGTTCCCGCAGTCTTGACATGTGTCATGCCGTTCATCGAATGCATGCCCATGTCAGCGGCCAGCGCTGGACCGGAGGCCGATACAAATAGCGCCGCAGCGGCGGCGAGCGAAAGCAAACGCGTCATTGCGTCCAATCCTTACGTTATGGATTTCCATGCCGTCGTGGCGTCATGACGCTCGCGACGGTCTCACTAGATACGGAACGAGCGGGCCACTGGATCATCTCTGGTTCAGTCGACCCCAGGTGGCGAGCCTGAAAGAGTACGGCCACACGGCATCGAGATGGGACAGCTGGGGGTACCAGCGGCTTCCAGTCTTGAGATTCCAGTGGTGATCCCGCGCCTCGATCGCTGGCCGGACCGACCTGCTCCACACAAAATATCCTGACGGGAAAGCGAAGCTGACCGAGAGGTCGAGCTGAAAGTGAGCCTAACATATCCATCGAGCCCCGATAATGAGTGGTGTGGCATCTCTGATATGTCGAATTGTCATGGGCTGCTGCGTTCACAGAGCCTGCTTCTTCGGCTTTACTTGGTTACAAATGAAGCTCCCATTTGGCGTCCGGTTGCCCCACACAGGTAAAAGCTTCCAGACTATTGCCCGGACTGGTGGCTGTACCAAGGAGATCTGAGATGGCATCTGATGCTCAGAAGTGCACCCTGTAGCTTGCGGCTCGCGGGAGTTTAAGTGAGCAATCATGCGTCGCCGGATGAGCCGGAATGCAGCCCCCAAAAGCCATAGACTGAAATATCAGCCTGCTGAACAAGGATGAAATAGAACGATGCCAAATGATAGTCCTCCTCGTAAACCATTGCGGTCGCAGTCATGGTTCGGGGGAACAGGAATGCACGGCTTTGCCCATCGCAGTTGGACCCGTAGCCGAAGTGT
>JAJZGY010000126.1 GCA_021804785.1 Pseudomonadota bacterium
AAGAAGTGCGCGCTCAATACGACGTCTCATCCCTGCGCACGATCTGGCATCTGGCAGCCCCCTGCCCGTCCTGGCTCAAGGAAGCCTGGATCGGCTGGCTGGGACCAGATGTGGTCTGGGAGCTCTATGGCGGCACCGAAGGCATATCGAGCACGACCATCAGCGGTCACGAATGGCTGAGCCATCGCGGCTCGGTCGGCAAGCCACTCGACGGCGGTATCATGAGGGCCTTCGACGAACAGGGGCGTGAGTTGCCACCTGGACAGACCGGTGAGATCTTCATGAAGCGAGTCGAAGGGTTTGCAGCCACCTATCGCTATATGGGAGCGGAGGCACGAAGCTTGGCGGGTGGCTGGGAATCCATCGGTGATATCGGCTGGTTCGATGAGGAAGGCTATCTCTATCTTGCAGACCGACGCAGCGACATGATCCTCGTCGGAGGCGCCAACGTCTATCCGGCGGAAGTGGAAGCGGCGCTGGAGGAGCATCCGCTGGTTGCGTCCAGTGCCGTAATTGGGCTGCCAGACGATGATCTGGGTAACCGCATCCACGCCATCATACAGCCGCGCGAGGGGCTAGACCTCGATGATCTTGTACGCCATCTGGCAGAACGTCTGGTGATCTACAAACGACCGCGCAGTTTCGAGTTGGTGCAGGAGAATGTGCGCGACGATGCAGGGAAAGTCCGCCGCAGCGCGCTGCGTGCAGCTCGTATCGACAAGCAGAAGACTGAGGCCTGATCCTGCATGGGCGGCATGCGGCGACAGCACTCGCCTCAGAAGGTCGTTCGGAGATGCGCGCCATATGGTGCATCATATGTATTTAGGAGCGTCCGACCTACCTTCGGTACATGCGTCGACTGTGTCCTGCCACAGCGGTAAATGCGCAGATCAGAGCAGGCCGAAAGCCCTCTTCAACCCGACACGCCGACAGCTCATCGCCTAGACTAACTCCTGGTTTCAGGGCTTATGGCGCTGTCCCGGCGCGTATTGTGCCTCTATATGCCCCTTCAGTTCGGCGTTGGTAAACCAGACGGGCTTGGTCTTCATGGCAACAAACATCCGGGTCTGGTCGTTGTAGTGCGGCGAGTGTGGGTGGCTCTCCGTTGCCCCATAGGGGCTGATGCTTTGGGCGGAAACATGACCATTCTTGTCCCAGGTTACAAAGATGATGAGCGTATCACCATCGTAGGCATGTAGCGTGCCGTCCTTCTGTAGCTTTCCGTAGACCGCACGATAGGTATCCGGTCCACCATCGATTGGCAGATTGATGTTGCCACGTACGATGCGATTGACCTGGCCCCACTCCGGGTCCAACCGGCCAAAATGCGTCTTCAGATTGACAATTGCCCTCTCAAAGGACAGGGCCAGTGAAACCGGCCTGCGGTGATCCCACTCAGCACTCATCACCGGGGCAATAGTCAGAACAGCCAGCGCCGTACCGCGGTCCGCGATGTTCGTCATCCTGTCCCAATGACGGAGGATGTCCTGCGCGTGGAGCATATCGACATTGCCATGGGCAGGCATTTTTATCAGCTTGGCTACATCAGCCATGAATTCGGAATGCCTGCTGTAGGCGAGATCGAACTTGAACTTGCGGAAGGCTGCTGCAGTAATCGACTTATCGCTACCGAAATTTTTCAGCGCCCGCCAGGCACGGTTTGTCATGTTGGTCTGGATACCCATCCATTTGGGAAAATCGGCGGGCTTGAGGTCATCCTCAGGCGCTGTGGCGACAAAGGGTGTGTTGTTCGAATTGAAGACAAAGCCGGATTCGGGATTCCAGATCTGTGGCACCTTCGAAAATGGCAGATAATGGTGCCAGATGAGATCGCTACGCGTGCCGTCTATGTAGCCCCGCCAGTTGATTCCCGGCTTACGCACCGGAAATTCCGCATTATAGACATACCCGATGTTTCCCTTGGCATCAGCATAGATGTAGTTGATGCTTGGTAACGCCTCCATTGCCAGCGCTGCGCGCCATTGATCAAGGTTCCGGGCCTTGTCGAGTCGGTAATATTCCAGCGCCTGCCGTACTTCACCCATGCCAGCATAGCGGACCGCGAAGGTACCGTGATCGGTCTTCAGTACAGGACCTTGGGCCGCGAAGTAGACGGGCCGATATGCTGTCCAGACGATCGGACCCCAGATCTTCACGCGGATTGCGGCTTCCTCAATCGTGAGATTGTGCCAGGCGCCATCGAGCCAGTATTGATTCGGGTTCTTCGGATTGATTTTGAGCCGATAGATGTCGACCAGATCTGGATTATTGACTGTGTTGGCCCAACCCAGATGGGCGTTGAAACCATGAAGCACGAACGGCGCACCGGGGAAAAGCCCACCCGCCATGTGCCAGCCCTGCTGGCTTTGCAGCACCACCTCATACCACGCCACCGGACCGGTATAGGGTTGATGTGAATTGATCAGCAGCCGCGTTGCCCCATCTGCCGACCGCGTGGGCGCCACTGCTACGCCATTGGACCCGATCTCGGGCGGGGGCTTGCCGCCGGTTTTCTGCATCAACCGGCGTAGCGTCGTCTCGAATCCGTAAAAGAACGGCGTCTTGAACATGAAACCTGCAGCCACGTCCTCTCCGGTCACAGGCTGGAAATCGCGCTTCACTTCTCCTGGATGCAGTGCCGCATAATAGTTCACACCATCGGCATAGGCCTGCAGGATGGCACGGAAGCTCGCTGGCAGGTCCGTCCTGTAGCCCGCACGAATGGTTGGCCAGATCCGCATCAGATGAACAAGGTAATCGCCAGGCGCAGCCTTGATGCCTTCGCTCTCCGCCAGCCGACCGCGAACGGCCATCACCACGTTTTGAATGGTCTTGAAGTCGTCTTCGCTGTGGGCATAACCAATCCCAAAGGCGACATCGGCGTCTGTCTTTCCTTCGACATGTGGCACGCCATACGTATCGCGAATAATGGTGACGTGATACCGGGACGCCCTGGCGATCGCGCCGCTGAGATCGGAATGCCGCAACCAGACGATGCGCCCGGTCAAACACAGAACGGCGAAGACGACAAGCCCTACTCCTGCCACCGCGGCAGAAACGATCTTTGCAATACGCATGGCCCCTCTTTCCCGACATCCCCCTCGTGAACCGGGATCAAGGCGGATGATAACAGTGTTCAGGGGAACGATGAATACGCAGAAGGCCGGATTTTACACCGAAGCCTCATCATCCGCCGCACGGCATCCAAGGCCGCCACTGATTGCTCGGTTCCGCGGCCTTGGACCAGTGCAGGCATACTCTAATGCTGGCCCGCCGGGACCTTTGACCCCGTTGAGCCCACCAGAAAGTCGAAGTCTGCGCCTTCATGAGCCTGGTTGACGTGCTCGCGATAAAGCTTGGCAAAGCCACGCGTCTCACTTGGTGCCTCATGACTGCCTTCCCAGCGCGCACGCCGGCGGGCAAGTTCCACATCAGAAACCAGCAGGTCGAGCGTTCTTGCCGGAACGTCCAGAGCGATCAAGTCACCTTCCTCAACCAGGGCAAGCGTGCCACCGATTGCAGCCTCCGGGGAGATGTGGAGAACAACGGCGCCAAAGGCAGTGCCGCTCATTCTGCAATCGGAAATCCGAACAATGTCCTTTACGCCTTGCTGCAAGAGCTTGCGCGGGATCGGCATGTTGCCCAGCTCGGGCATCCCAGGAAAACCCCGAGGCCCACAGCCCTTCAGTACCATGACAGAATCGGCGTCAATTTCGAGATCGGGATCCGCAAGCCGATTCTGAAGATCAGCCTGGCTCTCAAACACGACGGCCTTGCCGGTGTGCTTGAGCAGATGCGGGCTTGCAGCTGATGGCTTGATCACAGCACCATCGGGACAGAGGTTACCGCGCAGCACCGCAATGCCGGAATTGTGCTTGAAGGGATCAGCCACAGTCCGGATGACATCCGAATTCCACCGCTTGGCATCTTTGCTGAGTTCCCAGATGGTCCTTCCCGTCGCCGTAATGGCGTCACCGTGGAGCAATCCGTTCTCACACAGGTCCCGCAGAATAGGTGGCAATCCGCCCGCCTCATGGAAGTCCTGCATATGATAGGTACCGGAAGGCTGGACATTCACGAGAGTAGGAACGCTGCTGCCCAGGCGGTCCCAATCGTCAAGTGTGAGGTTTACGCCAACGCGACGCGCAAGAGCGGTCAGATGTATCACTGCATTGGTTGAGCCACCCAATGCGGCATTTACACGGATTGCATTTTCAAATGCAGCGCTCGTGAGAATCTTGTGGAGCGCCAGGTCCTCCTTGACCATTTCGACAATACGTCGCCCAGACATGCGTCCGAGTAAATTTCGACGTGCATCCACTGCGGGAATGGCTCCGTTCTCCGGGAGGCTGACACCAAGAGCTTCCACCATGAATGCCATAGTTGAAGCCGTACCCATGATATTGCAGACACCATGCGAACGATTAAGACCGGATTCAATTTCCGCCACATCGCCATCATTCAGTTCGCCGACGCGATAGCGATCTCCCATCGTCCATACATCGGATATGCCGAGGTGCTGACCGCGCCAGGTTCCGTTCAACATTGGGCCGCCAGATACACCGATCGTCGGAAGATTGACGCTAGCGGCGCCCATCAAAAGCGCTGGTGTTGTCTTATCGCAGCCCATCAGCAGGACCACCCCATCAATGGGGTTTGCCCGCAAGGTCTCCTCGACATCCATGCTCGCAAGATTGCGGAGGAACATCGCGGTCGGGCGGGTCAAGGTCTCTCCCGGAGAAATCACCGGAAATTCCATCGGCACCCCACCAGCTTCAAGAATTCCCTCCCGCACGTGCTGGGCCAGATCCCTGAAATGGGAGTTGCACGGTGTAAGTTCCGACCAGGTATTGCAGATCCCGATAACAGGCCGCCCATCGAAGTGATCGCTCGGGACACTTCGGCTACGGGTCCAACTGCGATGGGCAAAGCCGTGCATTCCCGTTCCCCCGAACCATGACTGTGACCGCAATGGATTACGAGGAGGACTATCCTTTGGCATCGTTCTATTTCATCCTTTTTCAGCAGGCTGATATTTCAGTCTATGGCTTTTGGGGGCTGCGTTCCGGCTCATCCGGCGACGCATGATCGCTCACTTAAACTCCCGCGAGCCGCAAGCTACAGGGTGCACTTCTGAGCATCAGATGCCATCTCAGATCTCCTTGGTACAGCCACCAGTCCGGGCAATAGTCTGGAAGCTTTTA
>JAJZGY010000047.1 GCA_021804785.1 Pseudomonadota bacterium
GTGAACTCGAACAATACCTCGTCCGCCTTCCGGCTTTGGCGCAGCAGGAAACCGAGCAGGTTCGCACCCTCATTGCGAGCGAAACCGAGGCTTTGCTCGATCTGTCGGCACAGGCGCTCGCGCGCATGCATGCCCATACTAGCGCCCGGCCATTACCCTCAAGGCCAGACGACGGGAAAGACACAGACGCCGAAGACGGGCTGAGAGGGATTGCCCGCAAATTTACCCAGCGATCCAAACGCAAGGAAGGCGGCCACTGGCAGATGCGGCAGCTTCTGGCGGCGGTAGATTCGGCGCAAGACACGCGTACGCTGCGACCTGGCGCGGCCGCTGCCCTCGGCGCGCTCGAGATTGCCCTCGCCGATCTGGCCATCGATCTGAACCAGCTGCTTGGCGCCGACGGTGCAGGTCCGAAGGATTGGCGGCGCTACGTGCAGGGTGATCGCAGCGTTTTTGCGCGTCGCCTGGCTGAGAACATGGACGGCGACAGTCTGGAGCGCATCTGCGGACTTTATCGCGACGATGATCGTTTCCGCGAGGCCGCCAATATCTATCTGGACGAATTCGAGCGTCTGCTGGAACGGGCGCGCGCGGGTGATGGCGATGGTCTTCTGGCCTCATCGCTGCTGCGCGCGGACACTGGCAGGATCTATCTGGCTATAGCCTATGCACTTGGACGGCTAAGCTGAACGCTGCAACCGAGCAGCATAGAAGCCATCCATCCCCCCAAGGTCGGAGAGATGGCAGGGCAGGGTGCGCAGGTCACCCTCGGCGGAGATCAGCGCGTCGAGGCCGAAGACCTCTTCGGCACGGACGGGAACACGACGAAAGTCTGGTCGCCGTGCCAGGAATCGCGCGATCTGTTCCTCCCCTTCCTCTGGCTCTAGTGAGCACACGGAAAAAACGAGCAGTCCGGAATGGGCCGTAAGGTCTGCCGCAGCATCCAGCAATTCGCTGGCGAGCGTTGCGCAAAAGGTCACGTCCGCGGCGCTCTTGATCCAGGGCAGTTCAGGATGACGACGGATAGTTCCGGTGGCGCTGCATGGTGCATCGAGCAGGACGAAGGGATAAAGATAAGTCGTCTCCCAGTCCCGCAAGTCGGCGCAAATCAGCTCGACCTTAAGGCCAAGGCGCGCGAGATTGGCAACGAGACGCTCAAGACGCGCGGGGTCGCGCTCGAGCGCCGTGACCTCTGCGCCGCAAACCGCCAGCTCCGCGCTCTTGCCACCTGGCGCCGCGCACAGATCAAGCACCCGCGCCCCGCTGATCTCACCAAAGAGCCGTGACGGCAAAGTCGCAGCGAAGTCCTGTACCCACCATGCCCCCTCGGCAAAGCCCTCGAGGCCTTCAACCCTGGTTCCGGCGGGAAGGCGCCACACCCTGCCTGGTAGCGCGGTCGCCGCCGGCAAGCCGGCAAACAGAGGCTTGCCATGGATATCGAGCGGCGCGGGCAAGCCATGGCGCTCGGCGATCTTTCGGGTTAGCGCCTCGCCATAGGCGTCGCGCCAGCGTTGCCAGAGCCAGTCCGGCGTGTTGAGCCGTGCCGCGTCCTGGCCCTCAAGCAGGGTCTGACCCTCGCGGGAGACCCGGCGCAGCACCGCGTTGATCAGTCCCTTGAAATGCCTGGCCTTGGCATCGGCCGCTGCCAGACGATTGGCTCCATCCACCGCGGCATGGCTGGGAACATTCAGGAACAGGAGTTCGCAGGCCCCGGCGAGTAGAATTTCGAGGGCAGCGCCAGCACGATGGGGCGCAAGAGGCTTGGGCGCATAGGCGGCGATCAATGCATTGAGCTGACCAAAACGACGCAGGGTCTGACTGGCTATGGCCCGGGCAAATCCGCCATCCCGCGGTGGCAGCGGGTTTGCACGCAGGATCTCGGCGAATGCGGTATCGAGGGTCAGGTGCTGACGCAGCACCGCACTCAGGGCGCGGATGGCAGCCTGTCGGGCAGCAAAGCCGGGGACACTGGTCAGGGCCATAGTGTGATATTTGGGCGGACAGCGAGCGTCACGATCCGGCGCGTACAGGCGCTAGCCGCGACGAAAAGACCGGCCATAATGGTCGTTAAACTGCCGCTGTGGGGTATATTCATGGTTGACGTTCAGAAAGGGGCCGCGCCGCGCCGGTTGCTGGCGAGGCGTAAGGCCATCACATGTGGCGCCAACGCCGCCCCGTCAAGCGGCAACAGAGAGTATAAAAGAGAGAGTATAACAAGTGACCAAGGACCAGGGTGAAGACATCGCCCGACGCATCACCGAAGCCGGCGAGCGGGCTTTGGCCGAGGCGGAGGCCCGGCGCCAGAGGATTGCCGTACAGCTGCCCAAGGAGCTTGGTGGCCCCAGGGGACCTGAACCCACCCGCTATGGCGATTGGGAGCGCAAGGGAATAGCATCGGATTTTTAAGGACCTTGATTGGCAGCCCGCAACGGACCATGTAACGCGTCACCTGCGATCTCAAGGTCAGCTGCACCGGAGAGTGCCCATGTTCATCCAGACCGAATCCACACCCAATCCTGCGACCTTGAAGTTCCTGCCGGGACGAGAGGTGATGGGCGACGGCAAGGTCGCGGATTTCGACTCGCCTGAAGCCGCCGCGCGTTCGCCTCTGGCCGCTCAGCTCTTCAAAGTCCCTCAGGTGGCGCGGGTGTTCTTTGGTGCCGATTTCATTTCAGTGAGCAAGACGGAAGGCGAGTGGGCTCATCTCAAGCCCACGATTCTCGGCGCCATTATGGAGCATTTCATGCATGACCGGCCGCTCATGGAGGCCGGAGCCTATGAGAGTGAGACCGAGCCGACTTATGAGGGCGAGGAGGCCGAGATCGTGGAGCAGATCCGCGAGCTCATCGAAACCCGCGTTCGCCCGGCGGTCGCCAGCGATGGCGGTGACATCATTTTCAAGGGCTATGACGGCAAGACCGGCGTCGTGTCATTGCATATGCGCGGCTCCTGCGCGGGCTGCCCGTCTTCGACACTGACCTTGAAGAACGGCATCGAAAACATGCTGCGTCACTATGTGCCGGAAGTCAGCGCTGTCGAGGCGGTCTAACTCTTGTCTGGATTGATCTTGGCCGTCGACACGGCGCTCGGCGCCTGCTCGACAGCCATTTGTGCGGGTAGCACCGTTCTTGCCTACCGTTTTGAGGCCATGGACCGGGGCCACGCGGAGGCGCTTGCGCCCATGGTGGAAGCGGTGATGGCCGAGGCGAAGCTGGATTTTTCTGCCCTTGCGCGGCTAGCGGTTACCGTCGGGCCAGGAACCTTTACCGGGCAACGTGTAGGACTTGCCTTCATGCGCGCTTTGCGTCTGGCGCTGGAGCGGCCGCTGACCGGCGTGAGCTCGCTCGCCGTGATGGCAAGAGCAGCATGCGAGGAAACCGGCCTTGCTCAGGCTGTCGCCCTGCATGACGCCCGCCGTGAGGAAGTTTATCTACAGAGCCAGAAGCCCGGGGACAGCTCCAGCGAGCCCGAGCTGGTTGGGTTCGCGGCAGCCATGGATATGCTGCGGCGACTGCAAACCCCCTTTGCTTTGGCAGGAACTGCAGCGCCAAGGGCTCTGGCCGAACTTGGGCCGGCGGCCAATTGGGCACATCTGAGCAGCATTCGCGCACCGGACGCGCGCTTCGTGGCCCAGCTGGCAAGCCAGATGGAGCCCTCGACGATGCCCGTGAGGCCACTTTACCTCCGCCCAGCGGACGCCCGCCTGCCAGGCCAGGCACCATGAGCGTGAAGATCCGTGTCGCCGCCACGGCTGATTTGCCGGCATTGGCATCACTACACAGTGTTTGTTTTAATGATCAATGGACGGCATCGGCACTTGGGCAACTCTTGGCAAGTGCAGGAACCTATGCCTTAGTGGCCGACGACGCGGGCGGGGTCAGAGGATTTATCGTGGTTCGGGTAGCCGCCGACGAGGCGGAAATTCTGACATTTGCGGTCCATCCCCTCTGGCGTCGCCAAGGCCTTGGGCGCGATCTAGTTTACGCCGCCGCCCGCCGCGCCACACTCTCGGGCGGGCAGACCCTCATCCTTGAGGTGGCAGCCCTGAATTTTGCCGCACGTCAACTCTACGACCGGCTCGGCTTTCGGCAGGCCGGTCTGCGCCGGTCCTATTACGAGCCAGGCAAGAAAGGAGATGCGCTCATTTTGAAGCGGCCACTGCCGCTCGCTCCCACCGGCGAAACAGGCTAAATTCCAGATCGAGAACAAGGCACAGGATCAGGTTGTGACGCGCATCGAAAATCTTTGCATCGAAAAAGGCCTGCGCATGACCGAGCAGCGGCGGGTGATCGCGCGCGTACTGTCTGACGCGTTGGACCACCCGGATGCCGAGGAGCTTTATCGGCGCGCCGCAGCGATTGATCCCCACATCTCGATCGCCACCGTGTATCGCACGGTCAAGCTGTTCGAAGATGCCGGAATTCTGGAGCGCCATGACTTTCGCGACGGCCGTTCCCGCTATGAGGAAATCTCCGAATCGCATCACGACCATCTCATCGACATCCAGTCGGGAAAGGTGGTCGAGTTCCGCAATGAGGAAATCGAAGCTCTGCAACGCCGGGTGGCCGAAGAGCTTGGCTTCGAACTGGTAGATCACAGACTGGAGCTTTATGGTGTTCCCAAGGCGGGAACGGGCCGCAGTGTCGGTAGCAAAAACGGCTCGGGCAGCAAGGCCTGAGGTGCCCCATGCAATCACTTCGTGCAGCCTTATTGCTTTCGATCTTTGTGCTGGTCACGCTGATCCTGATCCCGTGGCAAAGCACAGCGCTGAGATTCAGACGCCCCCGGCGCAAATCATTTCCCCAGCGCTATCATCGCTTCTTGTGCAGGCTGTTCGGCATTCGCGTGCGGGTCATCGGCACCGCGGTACAGGGCCGCGGGGTCTTGATAGTCGCCAATCACAGCTCCTGGCTCGACATCCTGACCTTGTCGGCGGCCGCCCGTATTTCCTTCGTCGCCAAATCGGAAGTCCGGACCTGGCCCTTCTTCTCGCTGCTGGCGCGGCTTCAGGAAACTGTATTCGTCGATCGCGTGCGACGCTCCCAGACTGCCGAAGCCCGTGACCAGATTCGCCAGAGGCTGATCGACGGCGACGCCCTGGTACTGTTTCCGGAGGGCACCTCAAGCGACGGCAATCGCGTGCTGCCTTTCAAAAGTGCCCTGATGGGCGCGGCTGATGCCGAAATCGGCCGCGATCCGGTCACCGGCCGGCCAATCCATGTCCCGGTGCAGCCGGTCTCGGTTTCCTATGTCGGCGTCCATGGCCTGCCGATGAGTCGGGATCTCAGGCCGTTTTTTGCCTGGTACGGCGACATGGAGCTGGTGCCCCACCTTTGGGAAGCCTTCAGAACCGGTCCGATCGAGGTCATCGTCGAATTCCATAAACCCATGACCATCGACCAGCTCGGTGGACGCAAAGCCCTATGCAGCGTCGCTGAAACCGTGGTGCGTCAGGGCCAGGCGCGGGCACTGTCCGGACACATCCAGGTACCCGCCACCGATGCCAGCAATGATGAGGCGACCGCGGCGGACTTCACCGAAGCGGTGGCCTGACGCGGTGCCAGGATTTGCACCTTCGGTGGCATCGCCCATATAAGGCGGCGCACAAGGACCCGTCATGAAAAAGCTCTTCATCAAGACCTATGGCTGCCAGATGAATGTCTACGATTCGGCGAGGATGGCCGATCTTCTGGCTCCCCTCGGCTACGCCCCCGGCAACGGACCGGAAGATGCCGACATGGTCATCCTGAATACCTGCCATATCCGCGAAAAAGCGGCCGAAAAGGTTTACTCCGAGCTTGGCCGTCTCAAGCAGCTCAAGCTCGCACGGGCCGCAGAGGGACGGGGGATGCTGATTGCGGTGGCGGGCTGCGTTGCCCAGGCCGAAGGCAAGGAGATCCTGGCCCGCCAGCCTGCTGTCGACGTCGTAGTGGGCCCGCAATCCTATCATCGCCTGCCGCAGATGCTGGCCGAAATCACACGCGGGACCGGTCATGTCCTCGAAACAGAATTTCCAGCCGAGGAAAAATTCGACAGCCTGCCCAGCGACGGTGCGGCGCCGGGGCCAGCAGCCTTCCTGACCGTGCAGGAAGGCTGTGACAAGTTCTGCACCTTCTGCGTCGTGCCCTATACCCGTGGCGCCGAATTCTCACGCCCGGTGACACAGATCCTAGATGAGGCACGCCGTCTGGCCCGTTCCGGCGTGCGCGAGCTCACCTTGCTCGGCCAGAACGTCAATGCCTATTGCGGCGAGGGTCCCGATGGTTCGGACTGGTCCTTGGCCCGGCTGCTTTATCGGTTGGCGGAGATCGAGGGCATTGCGCGGTTGCGCTTTACCACCTCCCATCCCCGCGACATGCGCGATGATCTGATCGCCGCATATGGTGAGCTTCCGCAGCTGATGCCCTATCTGCACCTTCCGCTGCAGTCAGGATCCGATCGTGTCCTGAGCGCCATGAATCGCAAGCACAGTGCCGCCGACTATCGCGATCTCGTTGCACGTGTCCGCGCGCGCCGACCTGATCTGGCGCTGTCTTCCGACTTCATCGTCGGCTTTCCGGGTGAAGGAGATGCCGATTTCGAAGCAACGCTGGCCGTTGTGCGCGAGGTCGGCTATGCTCAGGCCTATTCGTTTAAATATTCACCGCGACCAGGCACGCCGGCGAGTGCCGCCCTCGGCCAAGTTCCCGAAGAGGTCAAAAAGCTCCGTCTGGAACAGCTGCAATGCCTTCTTGCAGCACAGCAGGATGCCTTCAACGCCTCCTGCCGCGGCAGGAGTTTTGCGGTGCTGTTCGAAAAGCCTGGAAAAAAATCACAGCAGGGCGTTGGACGCAGTCCCTATCTGCAGCCGGTTCATGTCGATGGCGCGGCCAGCCTGATTGGAGAAATCCGCAACGTGCGCATCCGTGAGGTCCTGCCCAACTCCCTACGCGGAGAATTGGTTGATACGTCCGTGGCCGAGGTTGCCCATTGACCACGAGCCCACGTTCCAAACCGGCCAAGACGACACGCGAGCAGGTTACACTCGAATTCCCGGACAATCGACTTTTGGCTGCACTCTGCGGCGGCCATGCCCGACATTTTGTGCGCATCGAGCAGCGCCTACGCGTCCGCATCAATATGCGCGGCAACATCGTGGTGATTGAAGGCGAGCCAGACCTTCGCGAACAGTCTGCAACAGTTTTGCGCGCCCTATATGCCCGGCTCGAAGGTGGCGAAGACATCGGCCTTGCCGAGGTCGATGCCGAAATACGCTTTGCCAGCCATGCCCATCCCGATCTGCCGGCCCAGGAATTTGGTGTGCCACAGATACGCACCGCAGCGGGGCGTATCACGCGCACCCGTTCGCCCGCCCAGTCGGCCTATCTCGATCTGATGCGGACGCATCCTTTGGTATTTGGCGTTGGCCCTGCCGGTACCGGAAAAACCTTCCTCGCCGCCGCCTTCGGTGCACATCTGCTCTATGAGCGGCGCATCGAGCGGCTGATTCTGTCGCGCCCGGCACTGGAAGCCGGCGAGCGCCTTGGCTTTCTACCCGGTGATTTGCGCGAGAAGATAGATCCTTATCTCAGACCGCTTTACGATGCCCTGTTCGACGTCATTGGCGAGCAGGTAACGCGGCTCATGGAACAGGGCAGCATCGAGGTGGCACCACTTGCGTTCATGCGGGGACGGACCCTGAGACGGGCCTTCGTCATTCTGGACGAGGCCCAGAACTGTTCGAGCGCCCAGATGCGCATGTTCCTCACGCGCTTGGGCGAGGATTCACGCATGGTGGTGTGTGGCGACGTCACCCAGAGTGACCTTCCCAGTGGACGGGCCGAGGGACTTGAGGAAGCATTGCGACGCCTGAATGAGGTTGAAGGGGTCGCGATTGCACATTTTACAGACCACGATGTGGTGCGCCATCCCTTGGTCACACGCATCGTGCGCGCCTATGAACAAGGCGGAAAAGGCACCAAAGCGGAGCCATGAGCACATCCGTCGTCATCGCGATCAATGACCCGCGCTGGCGCAAGGCCCGGCTTTCCACCGCGATCCGCAGGGCCATCGGCACCGTCCTTGTAAGAGAAGGCCAGCACGGTGGGCTCACCGTCCTGCTCACCGATGCCACTGCGCTGCATCAACTCAACCGCGACTTTCGCGGCAAGGACAAACCCACCAATGTGCTTTCTTTTGCGCCCGGCCCTGGTCTTAAGGGCTATCTCGGTGACATCGCCATTGCCTATGATGTCGCCGCAGACGAGGCCGAAGCGGCGGGCAAGAGCTTTGCCCATCACGTCCTTCATCTTTCGGTGCACGGCACCTTGCACCTTCTGGGTTATGATCATGAAGACGAGCGCGAGGCGGCCCTCATGGAAGCAAAGGAATCCCTGATCCTGCAGGGTTTGGGCGTACCCGCCCCTTACGAGCAGGCATCCTAAGCTGATGGCAGGCGACGATACCGGTCATTTACCGCACTTCGAGCCCAGCAAAGGATCGTTGCTGCGCCGGCTCGCGCAACTGTTGCGCGGTGACAGCGCCGGCAAGACTATCCGAGAGAGTCTGGAGCAGGCGATTGAACAGGTTGGACGTGACGATGATGCGCTCTCGCCGCAGGAGCGGCAGATGCTGGCCAACCTTCTTAAATTCGGTGAACTGCGCGTCGATGACGTAATGGTGCCACGCGCGGATATCGTGGCCGTGGAGGAGAGCGTCACGCTGAACGAACTGCTGGCAGCGTTTCGTGAGGCGCAGCATTCGCGTCTGCCGCTCTACCGCGAGACCCTCGATTATCCAGTGGGCCTCATCCATATAAAGGATGTGCTTTCACTGCTCGAACCGCAGGCCGATGGCAGCATGCGCGGGCCGGAGGTGCCGATCAGCAGACTCAAACGTGATCTGCTCTTCGTGCCACCGTCTATGCCGGCTCATGAATTGCTGCTCAAAATGCAGTCGAGCCACATGCACCTGGCCTTGGTCATCGATGAATATGGTGGGACCGACGGGCTGGTCTCAATTGAGGATCTGGTAGAAGAAATTGTCGGCGACATCGATGATGAACATGATATCGATGAAACTCCACAGCTTAAGCCGCTAGCGGATGGTGGCTATGATGTGGATGCGCGTTTCGATCTTGAGGATTTTCGCGATCAGACCGGTATTACCCTGTCAGCCGCGGATCTGAACGAGGATGTCGATACGCTCGGTGGTCTTGTCATGTCCCGTCTCGGCCGCGTGGCCCAGCGTGGAGAAATCGTGCCCTATCCACCTGATTACGAGTTCGAGGTGCTGGAGGCTGATCCGCGGCGTATCAAGCGCCTCAGGCTGCGTCCAATCACGCGCACTCCAGCTGCCAAGAGCTCATGATCCATGCAGACGGAAGATGGTGATCGCCCCGGTGTCGCAGGAGGCCTACTGGCCCGCGTAGCGGAGTTTGTGCGCGCACAATCAGGCTGGCGGAAATTCCTTCTGGCCTATCTTGTGGGCCTCCTGTCATCAGCTGCGTTTCCGCCGTATGGGATTTTTGTCCTCCTGCTCGCAGGATATGCCGTCGTCGTTCTATTAATTGACGGCGCGCACGCGCGGCCACGTTCGATGCGTGGTGCCTTTTGGGCGGGTTTTAGCTTCGGCTTCGGACAGTTCATGGGCGGCCTTTACTGGATTGCCTACGCCTTTCTGGTCGATCCGAGCCAGCATGCTTGGGAAATTCCGTTCGTTGTCACCCTGCTTCCGGCTGGCCTTGCGCTCTTTCCCGGTCTAGCCGCCGCGGCCTGCATCCCGTTCTGGCGCCGTCACTGGAGCCGAATCTTCGTCTTCACCGTATTCTTTTCCCTCGCCTTCTATTTGCGGGGGCACATTCTGACCGGATTTCCCTGGAACCTGCCGGCCTATGGCTGGGGCGCCTCTCTCAGCATCCTGCAGAGTCTGAGCGTGCTTGGTGCCTATGGCCTGTCACTTCTGACCGTGCTCTTTGGTGCGTCCCTGGCGCTTCTGGGCGAGCGTTCCCGGCGCGCTGTCATTGTTCCCCTGGCCCTGCTCGGCGGCTTTGCCCTGCTTTGGCTCTCAGGCCGCGCGCGCCTTGCTTTGACCCAGGTCCGCGACGTGCCACATGTCGAACTGCGGCTGGTGCAACCGGATGTCCCGCAAAACCAGAAATATCTGCCGCAATATCAGGAACGCAACTGGCAGCGGCTGATCGATCTGTCGCACCGCCCTGCGCCCATCGCTCCCACAGACATCATCTGGCCTGAGGCGGCGCCACCCTTTCTGCTGCTGAGCAGTCCCGCCGCGCTGGCACAGGTCGCATCTCTCACTACGCGTGGCCGCGTGCTTCTGACCGGTGCCGTGCGTGTTACAGCGTCGGTGAACAAGGGCTACCGCTTTTACAATAGCGTCCTTATCTTCGCCCATGCTGGCCAGCTGATCGGCGTCTACGACAAGGCCCACCTCGTGCCCTTCGGCGAATATTTGCCCCTGCGCAAAATTCTGTCGGCGATCGGACTGACCAAGCTGGTGGACGCGCCGTCGGATTTCACACCTGGCCCGGGACCGCGCACCTATCACATCCCCGGCGCACCACCGGTGGGGCCGTTGATCTGCTATGAGGTAATTTTTCCTAATGCGGTGGTAGGTGCCGTCCGACCCGCGTGGTTTGTGAACGTAACCGACGATTCGTGGTTCGGTCCACCGGGATCATCGGGCCCTGTGCAACATCTTCTGATTGCCCGCGCGCAGGCAATTGAAGAGGGTCTGCCCATCGCCCGTGCCGCAAATACCGGAATCTCAGCCATCATTGATCCTTTAGGGCGGATCAGCGGACGGCTTGGGTCAGGAAAATTGGGCGTGGTTGACGGCCGTCTGCCGGTTGCGTTGCAGCCTACGATTTACGCCCGCTTCGGCGACACCCTGTTCTTTGTGCTCTTGCTCGGCTGCGCGGCGCAGGCGACTCTGATGCAAGTATTCCTACGAAATCTCAATCGAAAGACCCCTTCCCGTTAGGGCAGAAATGTGCCTAAGTTCCAGCATTGGAACGGTATCCCTCGTGCCCCAAAAAAAGCCCAGCACCGTTGATTCTCAGGTTGGCAATCGCGTCCGCGTGCGGCGAATGCTTTTGGGCATGAGCCAGGAACGGCTGGGCGAACTTCTCGGTCTGACTTTTCAGCAGGTACAGAAGTATGAAAAGGGCACCAACCGTATTGGTGCTGGACGCCTCTATCAGATCGCACAGATTCTGGGCGTGCCGATTGATTATTTTTATGAGGGCGCAGAGCCGCAAGTCAACAATTCAGCTGCAACGGTGAGCCCTCCGGTCGCCGAATTCCTCTCAAGCTCAGAAGGTTTGCAGTTGGCGATGGCCTTCACGCAGATCAGATCGACGAAGTTGCGCCGCCGAGTGGTCGAACTGGTCCGTACCATGGCTGACGAGGAAAAAGAGATTTAAGGCTGCGCTCCGCGGGTTGCCTTTTCCGCCAAACCGGATTTTCCGGAGCGCGCTTCAAGCGCAGCATAGACCTCCTCAGGCACAACATCGCAAGCCAGCCATAAAACCAGAAGATGGTAGAGAAGATCGGCCGACTCGGAGATCACGGCAGCCTTGTCCTGCCCCACGGCCGCCAGCACCGTTTCGACGGCTTCCTCACCAAGTTTTTTGGCGATCTTGAGCCGGCCTGACTGCAGCAGTTGCGCGGTATAGGAGGCTTTTGGATCCGAGGTCTTACGCGTTTCAAGCTCGGCAAAAAGCTGGTCCAGTATCGACGACATCAGTTTACTCCAGCATCCAGAAGACGGCGGGCGATGACCTGCGCCTGGATTTCACCGGCGCCCTCGAAAATGTTGAGGATGCGCGCATCGCAGAGCACACGGCTGATAGGATATTCAAGCGCGAAGCCATTTCCACCATGAATTTGCAGCGCACCATCAGCTGCCGCCCACGCAATCCGGGCCGCCAGAAGCTTGGCCATGCCGGCTTCTAGATCACAACGCCGGCCCTCATCCTTTTCGCGCGCCGCGAAATAGGTCATCTGGCGGCCGATCATGATCTCAACCGCCATCATCACAAGCTTGTCGCGGACCCGCGGAAAATTGAAGATCGCTGTGCCAAACTGCTTACGATCGAGCGCGTAGGCGAGTCCGAGATCGAGCGCACACATGGCAACGCCCACGGCCCGCGCTGCGGTTTGGATACGCGCGGACTCAAATGTCTGCATCAGCTGCTTGAAGCCCTGTCCTTCCTCACTGCCAAGAAGATTGGCAGCCGGAACAGCAAAGCCATCAAAGCCAATCTCAAATTCCTTCATGCCACGATAGCCCAGAACCTTGATTTCGCCACCGCTCATGCCGGGTGCAGGGAACGGCTCCGTCGCGCTTCCCCGAGGCTTTTGCGCAAGCAGCATCGAAAGCCCGCGGTAATCGCTGCTGGACGGATCGGTACGCACCAGAAGGGTCATGACATCGGCCCGCGCCGCATGGGTGATCCAGGTCTTGTTGCCGTAGATCTTGTAATCGCCCTTGTCGCGCACCGCCCTCGTCCGTAAGGCACCCAGATCCGAGCCGGTATTGGGTTCGGTAAAGACCGCGGTTGGCAGAATTTCGCCCGATGCGATCCGCGGCAGCCAGAATTTCCGCTGCTCTTCGGTTCCGCCACTGAGAATCAGCTCCGCAGCGATTTCCGAACGGGTACCTAGACTGCCAACGCCGATATAACCGCGCGATAGTTCCTCGGAGACGACACACATCGCAAGCTTGGAAAGTCCCGCGCCACCGTAGTTTTCCGGAATCGTCAGCCCGAACACGCCCAGCCCCGCCATATCCTCGATCACTGCAAGGGGGATCAACTCATCCTTTAGGTGCCAGCCATGGGCATGGGGAACGATCTTATCCTGAGCAAAACGGAAAAACTGTTCGCGTACCATCGCCATGGTGTCATCAAGTCCAGGATCACCAAAGAAGAGCGCCCCACGATGATGAGCAAGATGCTCGCCAATGGCGACGCGTAGTTCATTGCTGCAGCCCGCAGCGATGAGCTCGCAAACGACCTCGGACTGGATAAATCCGGCTGTCTCCTCGGCCGAAAGCCCGAGATCAGCCAGCCTTATGATCTCGCTCTGGCTCATGGTAATGCCACCGGCGATCTGGGCGAGATATTCGCCAAAGGCCGCCTGCAGAATAAGCTTCTCGATCGTCCCAAGCCGCCGCTCACGCTCGAGAGCGCGGGCCCATCGGGCCATTTGCCGCAAGGCCTCAACATAGGTTGCGAGCCATGAAAGGCCATGGGCAGCGCGCTGATGTTGGTCAAGAGTACGGGCATCGACCTTGCCCGACGCCGCGAGGCGCGCGCGCAAGGACTGGCGTGCTGCAGCAAAAAGGCCCTCGGCTGCAAATACAGCCTCCTCGCAGCGGGCAGGCAAATGGGGCGCAAGAGGTTCACTCAAAGCCATGGTCGAGGTCCGTGTCTCATCACCTCGGACTCTAGCAGACCAGGATCCATTTGCATCAGGCCAATCGGCGCAGCAGCCAGGTGGAGAGGAAGGGCGACACCAAATCCGCCGAGCTGCTACCACCGGGGGATGACATATGAAAGGACGATGCCCCGGCGTGGTGCGGGCAGTACCCGCCCTGCCTGTACCTCAGGTGAGGAAGCCCGAACCGTCGGCAATGAAGTGTGCCAGCATGTTGATCCAGAGATTGCGACGCCACAGGTAGAGAACCATCAATATGAGCCCACCATAGCCGGCGACGATGAGCTGCGCCGCCCCCCAATAGGCCAAGTGGGCGTAGGTAAACGCGGCCCAGGGAATAAGTCCGACGAGAACCCTACCAAAGCGCAACTCCAAAAGACGCTCGATCGGATAGCCGCGGAACAGGGCTTCCTCTGCAACTGCGGCGCGCGTCACCAGCAAAAGACGATAGGTGAATGAGGTTCGCATCAGATCCTGGACGTGCTTCATGTTGATCGCAAGATGCAGCGCCGGAAAAATGACGTTGTAGATGACCATGATTCCGGCCACCATCAGAACCCCGGCGATCACCGCTAGCGCCAAATCAGTACGCGTAGGACGGCAAAGGCCGATGGAAGACCAGCTGCGTCGCTCGACCAGCCGCACATAGGCAAAAAGACCCACGGTAAGAACCCACCATAGGACCTCGCCACCGAAATGTGGACCGAGCACACCTGCAAACAGGTCCTGGCTCAAGTGCCCGATCGGCGCAAAGGTGGCCAGGAGGACAATACCAAGACCGCCAAGTGTACGTACTGGCAGCGGCGCGATACCAAACATCTTGGAGGCAAACGATGTGGGCTGTTCTTTGTGCGATGGCGTGGTCAAGCAATTCTCCCGTGAGATTCGCCCTAAGCAGCCACGCTTCACGCGAGACCACCCGAGCCCCTGGCAGCTATTTGAAAGCCACCCACGATAGAGACAATACGCCTCTGCGAATTATGGCATGACCCGTGCACAGCTGGGCCTGAGCCGTGCCGCTCAGCTTACCGGAGGACCCAGGCGCAAACGCAGAGCGTCGGCATAGGTGCGACTGAGGTTCAGCCTGGCACCATCCCTGAGCGTCAACTCGCCATCGCCATTGCGCAGATTGCGGATCGTGACGATGCGGTCCATCTGCACGATTGCCGAGCGATGGATCCGCATAAAGCGCTCGGCATCGAGCTGAGACTGCAGATCCGTCAAGCTCATGCGCAAGAGGTGGACATGGCTGCCCACGTGCAGACAAAGATAATGTCCTGCTGCATCGATGTAATCGATCGCGGCAACCGGGACGAGATCGATCCGCGAACCATCCTTGACCACGAGGTGGCCAGAGCTGGTGGTCCCAGGTGACGCGGAAAGGCTCTTGCGAGCCCGTGCGAGCGCCCGCGCGAAGCGTTCACGGCTGAATGGTTTAAGCAGATAGTCGACTGCTGCCAGGTCGAAAGCGTCAACTGCGCGATCGTCATGGGCGGTCAGATAGATGACAGAAGGTCTTTGACCATCGGGCAGTCGCGCCAGAAGTTCCACGCCGTCGATGTCAGGGAGCCCGATGTCGAGAAAGACAAGGTCCGGTTTCTCAGCTTCGAGAAGCGCAAGTGCACTGGCGCCATCATCAGCCTCGCCGACAATCATGATATCGGTCTCAGTCTGTAGATAAAGCCGTACGCGTTCGCGCGCCAGGCTAACATCATCGATGATAACCGCCCGGATCATGCTCAGGCCTGCCCATGTTTGAGTGGCAGGCGCAGACGCGTGCACGCCGGTGGACCTGGATCGAAATGAAGCCGTTGGGTTGAACCGTAAAGTGCCGCGATGCGGTCTCGGACATTGGCAAGACCAAGACCTAAGCCCGGTTTGTTGTCGCAACTCTCAGATATGTCGTTGCTGATGGCGATGATCAGTTCTCCGGACTGTGTGTGCGCGTCAATGCGCACAAGCCCACCCTCGCGCCGACCTGCGATACCGTGCAGGATGGCATTTTCCACGAGCGGTTGCAGAAGCAGGCAGGGGATAAGCGCCTGCCAGGCCTCCGGTGCGATTTCGAACGACGTCGAAAGCCGCTCTGGCATCAGCAGCCTGTAAAGATCGAGATATTCCTGAACGAATGCCAATTCCTCCTTAAGTGGAATTTCCTGCGCACGCTCGCTGAGTGCGGTCCGTAGCAGTTCACTCAACTGGGCGATAGCCGCATCGGCGCGCGCAGCATCGCGATAGCCCACCGCGGAAATCGCATTGAGCGTGTTGAAGAGAAAATGGGGACGGATCTGTGCCTGCAAGGCCTTGAGCTCGGCGCGGGCAAGGTGTCGTTCGCGCAGGCGTGCCCGCTCGAAATAGGCCATGGCCTGGCCGATCGCAATCACGGCAATATAGAAGGGCAAGCTGTAGAACGAAGTGATATAGACAGCCCCCGCCAAGCGCCGCAGGTCGTGGCGGGCAAACCCGCCGGAGAGCAACGCATTCAGACCATAGCCCGAGGTCACAGCGAGGGGGGTCACGATGATGCCGAGCGCCGCGAGCACAAGAAGCGGTCGGAGGATGGCCTGCTCGGTGATCGCGAAACGTTGGCTGAGCCTGAGCAGGAGAGGTGTCAGAGCCATCCAGGGCACAAAGCCGACCAGAACATAGAGAAAGATCGCAGCAAACCCGGTCTCAACAACCGGGGTATGTTCGAGGAGTTGCATTGCCACGGTAGGCGGCGTCCAGGCCGCTGCCATCAAGGTCCAGCCGGCAATGATGGTGAAGGCTTTGACCGCCACATCCCTTCGGGCGTTCATGGCACCTCCTGGCTCGGCGATGGAGGACATTGAGGTCGGGTAGGCGCCAGGTTGCCCCCGCCCGGTCGTGTCGCGGCAGAGCGGGGATTTTGCCACGTGACCTCGAAGGGTGGGAGGACCGTCATGGTTAATGGCGTGCCCATGGCTTAATTGCCGCTTAATTCAATCACATCCTCATAGGTTTTTAGGCCAGGCTTCTGGGCATTGACCAGCACAGCCATGTTGCCAGGCAAATGCTCGTTCTTCCACATCTTGGTGTGCGCGCGGGGAATATCGGCCCAGGAAAAGACCTCACTCATGCACGGATCAAGGCGACGTTCCAGCATCAGCCGATTGGCCTGGCTCGCCTGGTAGAGGTTGGCAAAATGACTGCCTTGGATGCGCTTCTGTCGCATCCAGACATAGCGCGCATCGAAGGTGATGTTGTAGCCGGTTGTACCCGCACAAAACACCACCATGCCACCACGTTTGACGACAAGACACGACACCGGGAAGGTCGCCTCGCCGGGATGCTCGAACACCATGTCGACGTCATTGCCCTTGCCGGTGACCGACCATATCGCCTTGCCAAAATTGCGCGCCTCTTTGAGCCAGCGATCGTAATCGGGTGTGCCAACCGATGGCATAGCGCCCCAGCACTGGAAATCCTTGCGGTTGATGACGCCCTTTGCGCCCAGGCTGAGCACGAATTCACGTTTGGATTCATCTGAGATCACGCCGATGGCATTGGCGCCGGAAACCGCGCAGAGCTGTACTGCGAAACTGCCCAGTCCGCCACTGGCCCCCCAGACCAGCACGTTATGTCCGGGGCGCAGGATATGCGGTCGATGGCCGAAGAACATGCGGTAGGTGGTGGCAAGAGTGAGCGTATAGCAGGCGGCTTCTTCCCAGCTGAGATGGCGCGGCCGTTCCATGAGCTGGCGATCCTGTACCCGGGCAAACTGGGCAAAGCTACCGTCAGGCGTTTCATAGCCCCAGATGCGCTGAGAGGGAGAGAACATCGGATCGCCGCCATTGCATTCTTCGTCATCGCCATCATCCTGATTGCAATGGACGACCACTTCATCACCAACTTTCCAGCGTGTGACTTTCGAACCCACCGCCCAGACGACGCCGGACGCGTCGGAGCCGGCAATGTGGTATGGACACTTATGGCCATCTATGGGGGACACGGGGGTTCCCAGTGCGGCCCACACGCCATTGTAGTTGACGCCCGCAGCCATCACGAGAACGAGCACGTCGTGGGAATCGAGCTCCCAGGTCGGAACCACTTCAAGACGCATCGAGCTTTCCGGTGGGCCATGGCGTTCTTTCCGGATTGTCCAGGCGTGCATGGTGGGCGGAACATGGCCGAGTGGCGGGATTTCGCCAATCTCGTAGAGATCCTTAAGGGCGGCGGGTTGGGTGCGGGTTTGCGTCACAGCCATGGGCGAACTGTCCTGATCCGCGCCGCACGATGCGGCAGGTTCGGTCCACAGGATTGGTCCTGTGCCAGTCCTGTGGCAAGAAGATTATCCCGCGAACGAACAGGGCAGGAACAGTGATCTCAAAGCGCACATGGCGTTTGGGCTGGTCAGCCTTCCCACACGATGTCTCGGCTCGCTGGCCAGGGTGCTCGGATGGGCTTCGGTAGGACTTGCAGGCCAAGGTCTTGGCACGCCATGTTGCTCAGGAAATTCTGGCGCCACCTTCAGAGCGCGACATCATCTTAGAGGCCCTCGATGCGCGACAAGCCCTGGATCTTCCGCACCTATGCTGGCCATTCCAGTGCGGCGGCATCCAACGCGCTTTATCGCGGCAATCTGGCCAAGGGCCAGACCGGACTCTCGGTGGCGTTCGATCTGCCCACCCAGACCGGTTATGACAGCGATCATGCAATGGCGACCGGTGAGGTTGGGAAGGTTGGCGTTCCCGTCTGTCATCTGGGAGATATGCGCACTCTGTTCAATGGAATTCCGCTCGCGCGCATGAACACCTCGATGACCATCAATGCGCCAGCGGCCTGGCTACTTGCACTTTACGTGGCCGTGGCCGACGAGCAGGGCGCGGCGCGGCGCGAGCTTTCCGGCACCACCCAGAATGACATCATCAAGGAGTATCTGGCCCGTGGTACCTATATTTTCCCACCGGCCCCGGCATTAAAGCTGACCAATGACATCATTGCGTTCACGGTCAGTGAGCTGCCAAAATGGAATCCGATCAATCTGTGCTCGTACCATCTGCAGGAGGCCGGTGCCGAAGCCGTCGAAGAGGCCGCTTTCGCGCTGGCTGCGGCGATCGCCGTCCTTAACCAACTGAAGGCCACAGGGTCTCTTGATAGCGACGGTTTTGTTCAGTCGGTTGGCCGCATCTCGTTCTTCGTCAATTCCAGCGTCAGGTTCATCACTGAAGTCTGCAAGTTGCGGGCGATGGCTGCGTTGTGGGACGACATCACCAAAGAACGTTACGGCGTCGAGGATTGGAAGTTACGGCGTTTTCGCTACGGCGTGCAGGTAAACTCGTTGAACCTGACCGAACAGCAGCCAGAAAACAATGTCTACCGGATTCTGTTTGGCATGCTTGGTGTGACGCTCTCCAAAGACGCCAGGGCCCGTGCCATACAGTTGCCGGCGTGGAATGAGGCGCTGGGACTTCCGCGCCCCTGGGATCAGCAATGGTCACTGCGGTTGCAGCAGATAGCGGCCTATGAAACCGATCTTCTGGAGCATGATGATATTTTTGCTGGCTCGCACGTTATCGAGGCTCGTGTGGCGCAGCTGAGGGAGCAGATCACGCGCGAGATTGGGCGGATTGATGCGCTGGGTGGTGCCGCAAGCCAGGCCGCGCTCGAATACATGAAGGAGCGGCTGGTTCAGTCTCATGCCGCGCGGATTGACGCCATCGAAACACAGGGTGAGATCAGGGTTGGTGTGAATGCCTATCAGGAAAGCGAACCCTCACCGTTGACGCTGGGGGAGGAAGCTTTTGTGACAGTGGATGCACATGCGGAGGCCGAACAGATTGAGCGGCTTCGACAGTGGCGCGCGCAGCGTGATCAGAAGGCGGTCGATGTAAGCCTCAAGGAGCTGGCGGTGGCCGCGGGCGAGGGACGCAATGTGA
>JAJZGY010000048.1 GCA_021804785.1 Pseudomonadota bacterium
GAAGCCGCGTGCCCACAGCCAGGACTGATCAGAAAGCAGTTCGGCAACCCGGCCCTTGCCGACATGATCGAGAACGAGCAGGGGACGGTCCTGTGGTCCCGTCATCAGGGTTTCGCCCGAGACAGCGTCCGCGCCGATCAGGCGGAACCAGCTGCCCCATGTGGCCGGTTTGCCTGGAGCGTTGGCTCCGGCAAGTCCTGCGGTCACCGGATGGGCTTCACCCAGCGCCGTGAGCTCGGGCCGGAATTTCTCGGTGATGATGGTGCCGGTGGGGCGGGCCGGCAGGATGCTGGCAAGAGCGGTACGATAGATGCTCGCATCGCCGGTAAACTCCGGGCCGGAAGAGACCAGCAGGGCGCCGCCATTTTCGACATAGCGGACAATGTTTTCAAAATAGGCGGGCGGCAGGAGCCCGCGCAGACGATAGCGGTCGAAGATGACAAGATCGAAGCTGTTCAGCTTGCGGTTGAAGAGTTCATCGACCGGAAAGGCGATCAGCGACATTTGGTCGGCCGGCGTGTTGTCGACTTTGGTTGGTGGGCGCAGGATCGTGAAGTGAACGAGTTCGACGGCCGGATCGGCTTTCAGCAGGCTGCGCCAGACCCTCTCGCCGGCATTGGGTTCGCCTGATACGAGCAGGACATGCAGACGGTCGCGCACACCGGTGACCGGAATGACGGCGCGATTATTTTCCAATGTGAGCTCGGCGGGTCCCTTTTCGGCGATCAGCTCAATGACATTCTCGCCCTCGTGGTGAATGGGTATCTTGATTGTCGTGGTGCGGCCGACGGGAACAGTTCTCGTTGCCCGCGCCTTGCCATCGACGCGCACCCGCAGGCTGGCGACACCCCGCCCAGCTCTGCCAAAATCGTCGATGCGCAGCTCGATCTGCGCGTTGTGCCCGACAATGGCAAAGCGCGCGGCACTAACTACGGAAAGCTTGCGGTCGGCTTCGTTCTTGCGTCCGGTGATCAGAACCTGCAGCGGCGCCTGAAGCCGCAGCTTGGCGGGGGCTGGTGCATCGCTCACTTCCCCGTCGGTGATGGCGATGGCGCCCGCGATGCGCGCGGGTGGCACACTTGCAAGGGTGCTGTTCAACGCGTGGAAGAGCTCGGTGCCGTTGTCATCACCGTTTGGCGAGGTACGCACCATGACTTTGCGGATTTCAAGATGGGGATATTTGGCCTTGAGCGATGACGACAGCGCGGCGGCTGCGGCAAGCGCCGCCTCCTTGCGCCCGCCAATGTCCATGCTCTGTGACTGATCGACCACAAGGGCCATGACATCGTTCAAGGGCTGGCGCGTCTGGTTGACGATGAGCGGATTGGCAAGAGCGAGGAGTACGACGCCAAAGCCGAGGCCACGCCACACACTCCCACGGGCCCGGCGGATCAGACCGAGCAGGGTGACAGCGATGGCCAGTGCAGCCAGGAGCCAGATAAGCACCCATGGCAGATGTGGAGCAAAGCTGAGGCTGGTCACGCTCACTTGCCCAGTCTCCGCAGCAGCGCCGGCACCTGCACGGTGTCGGCCTTGTAATTACCGGTCAGCGCATACATCACGATATTGATGCCAACCCGCACGGCCATCTCGCGCTGCTCCTCGCCGCCAGGGACGATGGCGACGAGCGGCTCGCCCTGGGCGTTGACGGCCCAGGCAGCTGCATAATCATTGCTGCCGATGATGATCGGTGAGACATCATCGCCGCCGCGTGCAGGTTCAGGTCCGGCATTGGGATCGCGCTGCGGCAGCTTCTGCACCCAGAGCGTGCCACCTGCCCACCGTCCGGGAAAGCTTGAGAGCAGATAGAACGTCTTGGTGAGGACGTGATCCGAAGGAATGGGCTCGAGGGGCGGTAGGTCGAGTTTGCCGAGAAGGCGCTTCAGCGTGACCTTGCCAGGATTGTTCGGTCCGCGGGTGGGGCCGAGCGTCAATTCCCGGGTGTCGATGAAGAGCGTGCCGCCATCGCGCATATAGGTCTGGATCTTGCTGAGTTCGGCTGGGGTCAGCGCTTTCTCCCGCGGGTCCATGGGCCAATAGAGCAACGGAAAGAAGGACAGGTTGTCGGTTGCAAGATGGACACCCATCGGGCTCCTGGGATCGAAGGAGGTACGGGCTCTGAGCCACAGGCCAAGTCCGGTCAGCCCCGCCTTGCTCATCTCATCCACGCTCGCAACGCCAGTGATGACATAGGCAAGGCGCGTATTGAGTGCGGCCTTCATATCGAAGCTTTCGCCAGCGCGCGCCTGAGACGGCATGATGACCGGAAAGAGGAGCAGCACCGCGGCAAGACCCGTCCAGCGTCGCAGGGGCAAAAGACCGCGCAGGGCAAGGCCTATCAGCGTATCGATGAGGAGCAGCATAAACGCCGTCGCGAGGAGGTAGGGCGCCAGCGGCAGTGTGGTGTGACCGCTATAATATCTCCGAGGCAGGCCCATGCTGCGCAATGCGATGAGTCTTGTGTGGGCCGTCGTGGCGTTCAGCGCCAGCATCGCATCGGCACTGCCATAAAGCCCGGGTGGGTGCGATTTCGAAGGCACAAAATGGGCAAGGGCGTTGCCCGACAGGGGCAGGGTTTCCGGGCCGGGCTTTTCGAGTTGGCCAAAGCCATTGAGCACGGCGCGAGGGGGGACACTTGCAGCGGCGTGTGTGCCGATCGCACTGGGAGCCGTGCCGGCTGAAAGCGCGAGCAGGCGGCGCAGCATATCGATGAAGAGATGGGACATGGGCAGTGTCGACCAGCCCGGGGCGGCGGGGACGTGGAAAAGCACGATCCAGCCCTTGCCGCTGGGAGCGCCCGTGACCAGCGGGGTGCCATCTGCAAGTCGCGCCCAGCTGCGTGTGGCCAGTTCGATGCTGGGTTCAGCCAGGATCTGCCGCGAGATGGTGACGTCCTTGGGGATGGCAAGGCCGCTGAAGGGAGAGGTGCCTGGAAAGGCTGCCAAATGCTGCGGCTTTGCCCAGCCCATCGCACCGCCAAGATAGCGTCCGCCGCTGCGCAGAGTGACTGGAACCAGGGCATCGGCGCCATTGGTCATGCGTGGTCCGGCAAAGCGGATGAGGACGCCGCCAGTCGCCACGAAGCGGGCGACGCGGGCGTAGTCATCGCCGGTGATGCGGCCGATATCGGACAGCAGCAAGACGCTGACATGACGGGAGAGTTCTGCGGCAATGCTGCCATGACTGACATCGGCATAGGGCGAGATGGCGCGCTGCAGATAGTAGGCACCTGAGAGCAGGGGTGATCCGCTCTGGCTGCTGGTGGCCGCAACGATCCCCACTTTCTGAAAGCGGGCAGCACTGCCCAGGAGATGCACGGCGCCGGCGGAGGCATGACCGGCAAGCACAAATCGTGCGATGCGGTTGCGCAGCTCGAGGGGCAGTGAAAGCGTTGCGGTGGTCACCAGGGCATCGGGGGCGAAGACGAAGGGCGCGGTGGCGAGATTGTCACCATCGCTGTTCTTCGCCTCAACGCTGCCCGTCTGGACCCCGGCTTCCAGTGTGCGGCTTATGCGGATCTGAAGGCGCGCGCCGCTATGACCCAGTCCGGTAAACGCCATGGGATACTGCGTTGGCCGGTCGCGCAGGAGCTCGACGCTGCCGATCCGTCTGAGCGTGCGGGCGACGGCGTGGGCTTCGCCGTGGTCCAGATCATCGCTGAGCCAGAGGATCTGCGGCCGCTCTGCAAAGTGCAGCTTAAGTAAGCCGTCGAGCGCAGCGCGTCTGTCAGCCAGATAGGGTTCGGGCACGAGGCCTTGCGCCAGGCGTCGGGCATGGGCTGCATTCAGCAGCGAGGGAGTTTCGCTGGCGCCGGCCGCGGTGGGCACGATAACGACCGGCTGGTGATGCGCATCGGCGGCCGCAATAGCCTCTGTCATCGCGGCGCGGCGCAGGTTCCAGGTATTGGCCGCGGCCCAGTCATTATCGACGAAGAGCACGAGGGGGCCTTGACCCAGCGCCCGTGGCAGCCTGCCCAGACGGGGTCCGGCGAGCGCAATGATGATGAGTGCCGCGGCGAAAAGGCGGAGCAAAAGCAGCCAGAGGGGTGTACGCGCCGGAGTCTCTTCGTGGCTTCGGAGTCCCATGAGCAGGCGCAAAGGGGGAAAGACTTCGCGCCGTGCTGCAGGGGGTGTCACCCGCAGCAGAAACCAGATCGCCGGCAGCAACGCGAGGGCGCCAAGAAGGAGCGGTGTCGCGAAACTGAGGGCGCCCATCAGCTCGCTCTGCTGGTGAGAAGATCACCGCCGAGATGGCCGTAGAGGGCGATCAGCGCGAGCGCCGCGGGACGGTCGGTGCGATGACGCAGATAGGTCCAGTTTTGTCTGTGTGCCAGCGCCGCAATCTCTTCGCCATGGCCGGCAAAGCGTGCCTGATAGAGGCTGCGCAGGGTTTCAGCACGGCCGATGAGCTGGCTATCGGAGCCGGTCGGCCCCTCAAAGCGGGTGCGTCCCTCATAGGGAAAATCCTCTTCCGCCGGATCAACGAGGTGCACGAGGTGACCGGTCACGCCGGCTGCGCGATAGCGCGTCATATGCGCCACGAGCTCGGCGCTGGGTGCCAGAAAATCACTGAACCATACCAGCTGGGCGTGGCGTCCCAGGACGCTCGCGGGTGGCAATTGCTGTTGCTTGCCGTGCGCCAGGCCAAACGCGGTGCGGCTAAGCGCCCGTCGGCCCTGCCCCGGTTCGCTGTCCTCTCCGAGAAGTGCAATCTTCTCGCCACCGCGGACGAGAAGAGCGCCAAGGGACAGAAGCAGCAAGCCGGCACGCTCGCTCTTGCTCGTTGTCGCCCAACGCGAGCAGAAGGTCATGCTGGGGGAATTGTCGCGCCACAACCACACCGCGGCGGCCGCTTCCCACTCGCGTTCACGCACGAACAGATGCTGTGAGCGCGAGGATTGCCGCCAGTCGATGGTGCTGGCTGCATCATGTGACTGATAGCGGCGAAACTGCCAGAAGCTCTCGCCCATGCCCGCCTTGCGCCTGCCATGGACACCAAGGCTGACAGTGGCGGCGATGCGTTCGGCGGACACAAGCAGGGGTGGAAGGCCGGAGGCAAGCGCCTCGGCCTCTTCCTTCAGGCCTCCCGCGTAAGACTTGCGTGCCGTCAAATCAGACTCCGGCATAACCGCTCGATGACATCGGTGACGGTGGTGCCATCGGCACGCGCGGAAAAATTCAGCGCCATGCGGTGGCGTAGGATAGGTCCGGCGAGAGCTACCACATCGTCCGTAGACGGAGCGAATCTGCCGTCCAACAGGGCCCTTGCGCGAGCCGCGAGCATGAAGGCCTGGCTGGCCCGCGGCCCCGGCCCCCACGAAATCAGCTCGCGCAGCTCGGGATTGCCGCCATCATCAGGACGGGCGGCGCGCACCAGGCGCAAAATGGCATCGACCACCTTGTCGCCGACCGGCAGGTGCCGCACCAATGTCTGTGCGCTGAGCAATTGCTCGGGCGTCAGGGTTTGCTCGACCGCCTGTTCCTCACCGAATGTGGTGGCAAGCATCATCTGGCGCTCGGCGGCAGCATCGGGATAGCCGACATTGATCTGCAGGAGAAAGCGGTCGAGCTGGGCCTCGGGCAGGGGATAGGTACCTTCCTGCTCCAGCGGGTTCTGGGTGGCAAGAACATGAAAGGGGCGTGGCAGATCGTAGCGGTTGCCGGCCACGGTCACCGCGCGTTCCTGCATCGCCTGCAAAAGCGCGCTCTGGGTGCGCGGACTGGCCCGGTTGATTTCGTCGGCCATCAGGAGCTGGGTGAAGACCGGGCCCTTGAGGAAACGGAAGCTGCGCTGTCCCTTCTCGTTTTCCTCGAGAACCTCGGAGCCGATGATGTCTGCGGGCATCAGATCAGGGGTGAACTGGATGCGTTTGAAGTCAAGGCCGAGGGCGAGGCCGAGGGTCTCGACCAGGCGCGTCTTGGCAAGTCCAGGCACGCCGATGAGCAGCCCATGACCGCCAGCCAGAAGGGTGATGAGCGTCTGCTCGATGACCTCGTCCTGTCCGAAGATCACTTTTGCGACGGAGCTGCGCACGCGGGCAAGGCGCGCTGCGGCCTGTTCGGCCTGGGCGATGGCTACGGCTTCATCCGCATCCGGCGCAATTCTCTGGGCATCATTCATGCGAAAATTCCATATAACGCAAAAGGGCGAAGGCCTTTCGCGGCTTTGCTGCGAAGGCCATTGCCGGCCTCATACCGCCTCGCCTATCTTTTCATCGCGGCCCGTCGGCGGGCCGCCATCTTGCATCCCCGTCCTCCGGGCGCAACCATCAAGGCGGGATGGCCCGCGAAAACCCGGGCGGCGTCGGATGCATCCGTCTTTGGTTGTCTCTAACAGGTGAGTTGTCGGACCAGATCATGGCCGAATCGCGACCGGAATTTTCCATCGGCCTTGCCAGCCTGCTGAAAGAGAGTGCGCAGGGCCGCGCGCTGCCGCCGGTGGAGCACTGGAACCCGGCGCATTGCGGTGACATCGACATTCGGATTGCGCGTGACGGCACCTGGTATCATCTTGGTCGTCCGATCCTGCGCCATCCCATCGTGCGGTTGTTCTCGACAATCCTGCGCAAGGAGGCCGATGGCTACCATCTCGTCACGCCGGTGGAAAAGCTGCGCATCAAGGTGGAGGATGCTCCCTTTGTGGCGGTGCTGCTGCGCTGTGAAGGCGCGGGTTTGTCGCAGCGGCTGGTCTTCACCACCAATGTGGGCGATGAGGTTGAACTCGACGCCGCGCACCTCTTGCGCGTTGTCATCAATCCCAACAGTGGTGAGCCTTCGCCTTATGTGCATGTGCGCGGCGGCCTCGAAGCCAAACTCTCGCGCGCGGTATTCTACCAGCTGGTTGAGCTGGCTGAGACGGATGCGCACGGTGTCCTTGGGGTCAAAAGCAACGGGCATTATTTCGTTTTGGGGCAGGGCTGATGCACGCTGTTGTGGGCCCGTGGCCGGAGCGGATTTCTGAGGACGGTGTGGCCGCGCTTGTGCCGCATCTTCTGGAACAGCCGACGATACCCAGGCGGGGCGATTTTGATCTCAATCCCGACGAAAGGCCCCAGGCACGGGCATTGATGCCTGCGGCTGTGCTCTTGCCGATCGTACGCCGGAAGCAGCCTTCGGTTCTCTTTACGCGACGCACGGCGCATCTGGCGCGCCATGCCGGTCAGGTGAGTTTCCCGGGCGGACGGACGGCACCTTCGGATCGCGATGCGGTTGCCACCGCCTTGCGCGAGACCGAAGAGGAGACCGGGATTGCCCCGGCGCATGTACGCGTCGCCGGTTTTCTGGAAAGCTATGAAACCGGTACCGGCTTTGCCATCACTCCGGTGGTGGGGATCGTGGAAACGGGCTTCGTCCTCAAACCCAATCCCGATGAAGTCGATGAGGTGTTCGAGGTGCCCCTGGCCTTTCTGCTTGATCTGCGCAATCGCGAGACCAGGACTACGGAGTGGGCGGGGGCGACGCGGCGCTATTATGCCTATACCTACGGACCGCATTATATCTGGGGTGCGACCGCGGGTATTCTCGCGGGGTTTGTCGAAAGGCTGATGCCGTGATCAGGATGGTGCTTGAGCGTCTTGGTCTTTTTGCCCTGCCCTTTCTGTTTTTTGCGGGTTATCTGGGGGTCAGCCAAAAAGGGCGTGGACGGGCACGGGCCAAAGCATCGTGGTTCTGGCTGGCGGCGAGCGGCCTTTTGCTTGTGATTGCGAGCTTTATTTATGCCGCTCTCTTTGGTGGGGTATCCACGCAAGGACGCTACGTGCCGCCGACCTATGTTCATGGCCAGATCGTGCCCGCGCATATCCGAGGTAGCGCCAAATTATGACGACACGACTTGATCCCAAGAGGGAGGCGTGGATGAGCTCGGCCGAGACGGGCCGGCTTCTGGCCGCGCTCAAGGGTGACGTGCGTTTTGTCGGCGGCTGTGTGCGCAATGCGCTTCTGGGCGTTGCCGTCGATGATATCGATGTGGCGACGCCGCTGTTGCCGAATGAGGTCATGGCCCGTCTCAGCACGGATGGAATCCGCGTCATTGCCACCGGTATCGCCCATGGCACAGTGACGGCGGTGGTGGGCGCGCAGCACTATGAGATCACCACCTTGCGCCGTGATGACAGTACGGATGGTCGCCACGCCCAGGTCAGTTTCAGTACCGACTGGGCTTTGGATGCGGCACGGCGTGACTTTACGATGAACGCGCTTTACGCCGATGCGGCGGGAACCATCTATGATTATCACGAGGGTCTTGCTGATCTGAAGGCCGGACGCATCCGCTTCATCGGCGAGCCACGGGCACGCATTCGCGAAGACTATCTGCGCATTCTGCGCCTGTTTCGTTTTTACGCGCATTATGGCCGCAGCGAACTTGAGCGCAGCGCCCTGGATGCGGTGATGCTGGAGCGCGAGGGGCTCGAGCGACTGTCCGGGGAGCGCATCGCCAAGGAGATGTTCAGGCTTCTGGACGCGCCGGATCCGCTGCCGGCTTTGCGGCTGATGGGCGCCTGCCAGATCCTGGCCCTCATCCTGCCCGGACCACTCAATTTTGCCCGCGCCGAGCGGCTGGTCGCAAGCGACAGTGACTGTTTCTTTGTGCCCGATCCGGTGCTGCGTCTGGCGGCGCTCTTGGACGGGGAGGCGCCAAGAGTGGAGGCGCTGGCGCAGCGCTGGCGGCTTTCCAGCGACGTGAAGGCGCGCCTTGAGGATCTGGCCGGGGGCCGCGAGAAGATTGTGAGCTATCTCTCGATCCGCGAGATGCGCAAGCTCCTCTATCGTCTGGGCAGGGCGCGGTTCATCGACCGGGTGCGGCTGCGCTGGGCCGAGGACGGCAAGCCATCCAACCAGGTGGCGTGGCGCGCACTCCTCGAAATGGCCCGCAGCTGGGAGCGTCCCGTGTTTCCCCTCAGTGGCCGCGACGTGATGGCTGCCGGGATTCCCGAGGGCCCGCAGATCGGCAAGGTCCTCGCCGAAGTCGAGGAATGGTGGATCGATGCCGATTTTATCGAAGATCCGTTCTCTCTCGCCGAACGGCTGAAAGCAGTGGCCCAGGCGCTTTAGAGCCTGGCTGCGCCTTACGGTCCGCCGCGCGCGGGGCCTCACGCGTCACCAAAGATGACACAAAGTTTAGTAGATTGAGAGCTCGTGAACATATTTTAGCGAGACAAATGCGCGTGAGCAGGGTCCACTGCGGCCATTCGATCCTTATATGGCTTGGGGTGGACAGAAGCGCTTGGCGCCCCCGCTGTTCGCCCCGTTGAGGAACTGAAGGAGCTTTTTTATGCGCACCCGTCTTGGACTGGCCCTTGTGCTGCCGCTTGTACTTCTTGCCTGTGATCAAAGTGGCGCCTCCGCTAAGGCGTCCCACGTCGTTCTGAAGGCCGAACCGACCCCCCATCACCTTCCGACCATTGCGCCGATGCTGGCGCGCGTTTCTCCGGCCGTCGTCAATATTTCGGTGACGGGCATGATGGCCGTGGCCAAGAACGGCCTCTACAACGATCCCTTTTTCCGTCAATTCTTCGGCCTGCAGGGCAACCAGATGCCGGAAGAGCGCTTCCAGGCTGTGGGCTCGGGCGTCATCATCGACGCGGCACATGGCTATGTGGTCACCAACAACCATGTGGTCAAGAATGCCAAGGAAATCCAGGTTACCCTCAAAGACCATCGTACCTTTACCGCCAAGATCGTAGGGACTGATCCGCAGACCGATATCGCGGTCTTGAGGATCCCTGCCCAGCATCTTGTGGCCATGCCGCTCGGCAACTCCGCCGAGCTGCGTGTCGGCGATTATGTGGCGGCGATCGGCGATCCCTTCGGCGTCGGTCAGACAGCGACCTATGGCATCGTCAGCGCCCTCGGCCGTACCGGACTGGGTATCGAGAACTATGAGAACTTTATCCAGACCGACGCGTCGATCAATCCCGGCAATTCCGGTGGCGCGCTTGTCAATATGGCCGGCCAGCTGGTCGGTATGAACACGGCGATCCTCAGCCAGAGCGGTGGCAATGTTGGTGTTGGCTTTGCCATTCCGGTCAACATGGTACGGACCATCGCCCAGGAACTGATCAATCACGGAAAGGTCACGCGTGGCGAACTGGGCGTGCTGGTGCAGAACCTGACTCCGTCGCTCGCCCAGGCGATGGGCCTTTCGGTCAATGAAGGGGCCGTGGTTTCCGAAGTCCTGCCTGGTACACCGGCGCAACGCGCGGGCCTCAAGGCAGGTGACGTGATCATCAAGCTGAACGGCGAAAATGTGCCGAGCAGCAGCGAACTGCGCAACAAGGTCGCCGAGCTCGGGCCGGGTACCAAGGTCGAACTCACTTATCTGCGCAATGGTCATCCCACGACCGTTGATGTCACGCTCGCCCTCAAGAAACCGCGTTCGGCTTCCGGGAGTGCAACTCCTGCCAGCGGCTTCCTCTCAGGTATCACCGTGGGTCCGATCCCGCAGAACAGTCCTGATTATGGCCAGATCAAGGGTGTCTATCTGGAGCAGGTCGAGCCTGGCAGCGAGGCGGCCAATGCCGGACTTGAGCCAGGCGACATCATCACCAGCGTCGATCACCGGCCGGTGACCAATCCTGGTGGGCTTGATGCTGCGGTGCGCCGTCATCCCAAGGGGCGGCCGATGCTGCTCACCGTTCGTCGCGGTCAGGCGGAGTTCTTCGTCGCCGTGCAGTAAGGGGCTTGGGCTTTCCTTAAGGCTCCCGCCGCAAGGCGGGAGCCTTTGCTTTGTGCGCCAGCCGTGGCGGCGCGACGTGACCCGGATGATCTCCGATCAAGGACCTGGCGAGGCGCTGCGCAAGGTGCTCGGTATGGCTGCGCGGCAGTGCATGGACAGGAAGCGGGCCCTCGCGCATATCAGGGAATGGGCACAGACCCCGATCGAGGTCGATGAACGCGACAAGTTTCAGGACATTACCGAAGACGAGGTGCCGAGCCCACATGATGGAAATCTTGCGCGTTTTTAGCTCACGCCTACCGTGTTCGAAGCATGGCGGGAGGTATGTGGGACGCATGCCTGAAGAAGGTCCATTACCTGAAGAAGGTCCATGGTACGCCAGGAGCACATCGGAACGAAGCTGCCTGAGGGCAGCGCAGCAGCGCAGCTGAACGTGGGGGAAGATCGGTCATGGCTTTGACGCTGCTCGACAGTCTCTCGCTGCCGGGCGATGCCCAAAAGGCCAATGAAGATGCCTTTGCCCTTGGCTCTGCCGGTGCGGTGGTGCTCGATGGGGCGACGGGTCTTGGCGAGCCACTGTTGCCTGGAACGAGCGATGCGGCCTGGATTGCGCGCTTCGGGGCACGACGGTTGATGGCCCATCTTGACGGAGGTCTTTCTGGTCCGCTGGCCGTTGATGCCGCCCTGCGTGATGCCGCACACTCCTTCGCCGGGCTGGCGCGCCGCTCTCCGCAGGCGACCTGGGAAATGCCCTTTGCGTCGATGATGTTCTGCGTGGAGGTTCCGGGCGGCATCGAGGCCCTGTGGTTTGGCGATTGTGCCGCGGTGATCGCCGCACCCGATCAGCAGATGCAGATCGTCGGCGAAGCGCTCCAGGCCAAGGAGGCCGAGCGGGAGCGGGTGGCACTGCTGGCCGCGCGCAGCGGGATCGCGCCGACCTCAGGGCCCGGCCGGGCCGAATTTTTGCCGGCCCTGCGCGAGGCCCGCAATCGCGTCAACACGCGGGATGGCTATTTTCTTTTTGGTCCGGACGAGGCCGCTCTGGGGCGCGCCAGGCTGTGCCGGCTCCAGCTGCCCAAGGGCACGCGGATCCTACTTGCCAGTGACGGCTTTCTTGCCCTCGTCAGCGATTATGGTCGCTATGATCTTGAGGGGCTCATTCTGTGCGCCGGTGAAGGTCTTGCAGGACTTGGCGCGGAACTGCGTGCAATCGAGGCGGCCGATCCTGACGGGAAGGCGTTTCCCCGTTTCAAACGCAGTGATGATGCCACCGCGCTCTTTTTCCAGCTCGATTGAGGCTCAGCCCATTGCCCGGAAAACGGTGAGCCCGCCCAGCCATATCATGCGCAGGGCGACATAGAGGATGATGATGACGCCGGCATAGCTGAGCCAGGGATGACGGCGCAGCAAGGCGGCAATGGCCGTCGCGGCGATCCCGGTCAGGGCAATGGAAAGCAGGAGCCCGATTACCAGGACCCAAAGATGCCCCATCGCCGCTCCAGCTACCGCGAGCACATTGTCGAGCGACATCGAGATGTCGGCGATGGCGATGCGAAAGATTGCCTTACGCATCGCGGTTGGGCTCTCCAGTGCGCGCAGGGCCTCGGCCTGGCCGCTGTCCTGTTTACGCCGCGCCGCCTGATGAGCGGCGATGTCGCGATAAAGCCGCCAGGCCACCCACATCAGAAGGACGCCACCGGCCAGCATCAGACCCAGCACGTCGAGGACGCTGGCGGCGATAAGGGCAAGGCCGATGCGCAGCACCACTGCGAGTGACATGCCCCAGAACACCACCTTGTTGCGGCGGCTGCCGGACAGCCGTCCGGCCGCGGTGCCGATCACCACGGCGTTGTCGCCAGCAAGCACGAGGTCGATCAGGATGACCTGAAAGAGGGCTGCGAGGGCCGAGGGAATATGTTGGGGCATGATGGCGTCGGCCGCAGATCAGGGCCAGCTGGCATGTGGGGGAAGTGACATCAAGATGGCCTCCACATTGCCTCCAGTCTTAAGGCCGAAGGTCGTGCCGCGATCATAGAGCAGGTTGAATTCGACATAGCGGCCACGCCTGACGAGCTGATGGCGGCGTTCCTCCGGACTGAAGGGCCGGTTCATGCTCTGTCTTACGATGTGGGGATAGGTGCTGAGGAATGCCAGTCCCACCCTCTTGGTGAACGCAAAATCGGCCTCCCAATCGCCGCTCGCAAGATGGTCGAAGAAGATGCCCCCGGCCCCGCGCGGTTCGCCGCGGTGGGGAAGGTAAAAATACTCGTCGCACCAGGCCTTGAAGCGGGGATAATAGCTTGGGTCATGCTCATCGCAGGCCTGTTTAAGGCCGGCGTGGAAAAAAGCAGCCACCTCCGTGGCCTCGAACATGGGGGTCAGATCGGCGCCGCCTCCGAACCAGCCCTTGGTCGTAATGATGTGCCGCGTGTTCATGTGCACGGCCGGCACATGAGGATTTTGCATGTGAGCGACCAGAGAGATGCCGCTTGCCCAGAAACGCGGATCGTTTTCGGCGCCTGTAATCTGTCGCGCGAATTCAGGGCTGAAGCGGCCATAGACGGTCGAGACATTGACCCCGACCTTTTCAAACACCCGCCCATGCATGAGCGCCATGACCCCGCCGCCGGCATCCATGCCGTCCTCGGGCGCCCGTTGCCAGGGTTTACGGACAAAGCGTCCGGGGGGCTGCTCTCTCAAGGGTCCTTCGAGTTCGTCTTCGAGCGCCTCGAAGGCAGCGCAGATCTGCTCACGCAAGTCCTCGAACCAGCTCTTCGCGCGCGTCTTACGGGCCTCCGGGCTATCCTTGCTCATTGCGGAAAACCCTTCGTCTGGCGCAGCGCTTCGCCCACCACCATGGCTGCAGCCTGGGCCACGTTGAGCGAGCGTGTCTCAGGCCGCTGCGCAATCCTGAGCCGCGCATGGGCTGCCGCGTGTACCGCCTCAGGGGCACCGGCGCTTTCTCGGCCGACGAGCAGAGTGTCACCTTTCGTAAAGCTGAAGTCCGTGTAGGAAAAGGGGCTGTGGGCCGTCAAGACGATGAGACGGCTGCCGCGTCCGTTGAGCGCGGCCCAGAAATGTTCCCACGACAGGTGGCGTACGATCTCGGCAAGCCGGATGTAGTCCATACCGGCGCGTTTCAAGGCGCGGTCGCTGAGGGTAAAGCCGGCCGGCTCGATGATCTCAAGGGTAATGCCAAGACAGGCCGCAAGCCGCATCAGGCTGCCGGCGTTCTGGGGGATGTCGGGCTCATAGAGGGCAAGATAAAGAGGGGCCATCCGCCTTCTCTAGCATGGCTGATGGAGAATGGAGCTCTCATGCCGGGCCGACGCCCGCAAGGAGGCGCAGCGGGCGCGAATCAGGGACCGCCATCGGGGCCTGCTGGGCTCCCGGGGAGCCGTTGAGGCCGCTTTGGGGTGTTGTGCCCTCGGCTCAAAGGCGGGCCGGGCAGGGCTTTGCCTCTCCTTGCGGCGAAAACCCGCAACCCACAGACGGATTTGGGCTTTTCTGCGGCATCGTGCCGCAAGACCCTCCTCTGGTGACTGACTATCCTTACCGTGACCTAGGGAGGGCGCCGGTAATCCGGGGGCGGCTGCACTCTTTCCGATTTTTTGTTATACCCGGCGCGAGCCCGTCAGAGGGTAGACCCGTGGCAGTGATGACAGCGGCCAAAGCCGATCGCCGCGATGAGCTTCTTTGTGCAACTGGCGCCCTCGCGGCGGGCGGTGCGCGTGGCATTGCTCGCGGGGTTACAACTGCCGGGGGGCAGGTGGCTGCATCTTCTGGTCGTGTTTGCTCCAGTTCGCGTTCTGCTGCGGGCAGCGTCATCGTGCGCCGACCCATCCTGGCGTTGCGTCCCTTTTCCGCGGCGAGGCGCCGTCGCGACAATAGCGCTCAGCGCCTTCGTCGCGATCACGCAGTACAACCCCGTACGCTGACATCTGGCGTTTTCTTGAATAAGTCCAAATTCACGATCGGCTGAGGAGTACAGAATGGCCGGCCATTCCGACTACACACCTTCGAACGGGTTCACCCGCTGGCTCGATACGCGTCTTCCGATCCTGCGCTTTGCGCATGATACGATGATCACGTTCCCGACACCGAGGAACCTCAATTTCTGGTACGCCTTTGGCGCCATCCTCACCTTCTGCCTCATGATGCAGATCATCACCGGCATTGTGCTGGCGATGCACTACGTCCCGAGCGACACGATGGCGTTCGACAGTGTCGAAAAGATCATGCGCGACGTCAATTACGGTTGGCTCATGCGTTATCTGCATGCCAATGGCGCCTCGATGTTCTTCCTCGCGGTCTATGTCCACATCTTCCGCGGCCTCTATTACGGGTCCTACAAGGCGCCACGCGAGGTGCTGTGGATCCTTGGCGTGATCATCTACCTCCTGATGATGGCGACCGCATTCCTCGGCTACGTTCTGCCCTGGGGCCAGATGTCTTTCTGGGGCGCCACTGTGATCACCAACCTGTTCTCCTCGATCGATCAGATCGTGCCGCATGCGGGTACCGCGATCACCACTTGGCTGTGGGGTGGCTATGCGGTGGGTGGTCCGACGCTGAACCGCTTCTTCTCGCTGCACTATCTGCTGCCCTTCGTCATCCTTGGTGTGGTCGGGCTGCACGTTTGGGCACTGCATGTTCCGGGCAACAACAATCCCCTCGGCATCGACGTCAAGGGACCCCAGGACACGGTACCCTTCCATCCCTACTACACGGTGAAGGACGCGTTCTACATCTCGCTGTTTGCGCTGCTCTTTGCCTATCTGGTGTTCTTCAAGCCCAACTTCGTGGCCAATCCGGACAACTACTTCCCGGCCAACCCACTGCAGACCCCGCCGCATATCGTGCCCGAATGGTATCTGTTGCCGTTCTACGCCATGTTGCGTGCGGTGCCGCAGAAGCTGATGGGCGTGATGGTTCTCTTCGGTGCCATCGTTACCCTTGCCCTCATTCCCTGGCTCGACACCAGCCGCGTGCGCTCGCTGCGCTTCCGGCCGATGCTGCGTCCCTTCTTCTGGGTGCTGGTCGCCAACTGCGTTCTGCTCGGTTATCTGGGCTCGAAGGAACCGCAGGCGGTCTGGATTATTGGTGGGGCACATATTGAACTTTTGTGGGTGGCCCGGGTTGCGACCCTTTATTATTACGGCTTCTTCTGGCTGATCCTGCCCATCGTCGGTCTCATCGAACACCCCCTGCCGTTACCCGACAGCATCTCCAAAACGGTGCTGGGCGGTGACGCGGGTGTGGCTGCGGCCGAGTAAGGAGATCTCTTATGCGAATTGCTCAACGCCTTGGACTGGCCGTGGGAGCGGGTCTTGTTGTCGCCGCCTTGTGGGCGGGGGCCGTCTCGACGGCCACCGCACAGAACTCTCAACCGGATCTGAGCAAGGTGACCCCTGGCGAGGCCCTGCCGGTCAAGGATGTCTCGTTTTCCTTCCAGGGCATGTTCGGAGTTTACAACACGGCAGCGGTGCAGCGCGGCTTCCAGGTCTATAAGGAAGTCTGCTCGGCCTGCCACAGCATGAACCTCGTGGCCTTTAGTGATCTGGGCCAGCGTGGCGGACCTGACTTCACGCCGGCACAGGTGAAGGCCATTGCCGCCAGCTACAAGGTTCCGGCCGGCCCCAACAACATGGGCCAGACCACTGACTCCAACGGCCAGCCGCTGATGCGTCCGGCCATTCCGGCTGACCACTTCCCGCCACCTTTCGCCAATGAAGAGGCGGCGCGGTTTGCCAATAATGGTGCGCTGCCACCAGACATGTCGCTTCTGGCCAAGGCGCTCGATGACGGCCCGGCGCGGATCTACTCGATCGTCACCGGTTTCAACCTGAATCCGCCGCCGGGCTTCAAGGTCGCCCCGGGCAAATTCTTCAATCCCTATTTTCCGGGCTGGAATATCTCGATGCCGCCGCCCTTGACGGATGGCTCGGTCACCTACACCGACGGCACCAAGGCGACGCTCGATCAGGAAGCCCACGACGTTGCCACCTTCCTGATGTGGTGCGCCGAGCCCAAGCTTGATCAGCGCAAGCGCATCGGCCTTGAGGTGATGATCTTCCTCGTGGTGCTCTCCGGGCTGCTCTACGCCTCCTATCGCCGGGTGTGGCGCGACATGCACTAACGGCTCCGGGGGCCGCTTCGACAGAACACTGGCGCGCTCCCCGTTCCATGCTACAAGGCCCCGAAAGACGAGCTTTCGGGGCCTTTTTCATGAGCAGAACGGTTCTTGGGATCATCGGTGGCAGCGGTGTCTATGACATCGAGGGCCTCGAGCAGTCGCGTTGGGAACGGGTGCCGAGCCCCTGGGGCGAGCCCTCCGATGCACTCCTCTTCGGAACCCTCAGTGGCGTCGACATGGTGTTTCTGCCCCGTCATGGCCGCGGCCATGTGCAGACGCCCACCACCATCAATTACCGTGCCAATATCGATGCCCTGAAGCGGGCCGGGGTGACGGACGTGATTTCGCTTTCGGCCTGCGGCTCATTTCGCGAGGAGCTGCCGCCGGGCACCTTCGTTGTGGTCGACCAGTTCATCGATCGTACCCACAATCGCGAGAAGACATTTTTCGGGGCAGGCTTTGTGGCCCATGTCTCACTTGCCCATCCGGTCTGCCCCAAGCTGACCACAGCCCTTTCCGCAGCCTGTGCCGAGGCGAAGATCCCGCACAGTATCGGCGGCACCTATCTCGCCATGGAGGGGCCGCAGTTCTCGACGCAGGCCGAGAGCAATCTCTACCGCAGCTGGGGCTGTTCGGTGATCGGCATGACGGCGATGCCGGAGGCCAAGCTCGCCCGTGAAGCCGAGATCCCCTATGGGCTGGTCGCCATGGTCACGGATTTTGACTGCTGGCACGAAGACCATGACCACGTCACCGTCGAGCAGGTGGTGAAGGTGCTGTCGCAGAATGCCGAGCGCGCCCGCACGCTGGTTCGCGAGGTGGCACCGAAGCTTGGGCCCAAGCGCACCCCATCTCCTGGGATCGACAATGCCCTCGACACCGCCATCATCACCCACAAAGACAAACGTGATGCGGCGCTCTTTGCCAAGCTTGATGCGGTGGCCGGCCGGGTGCTGAAATAGCTTTCAGCCAGTTCTCCGAAGGTGAGCCGCGAGTTGCGAGCAACGGTGAACATTTTCCCGATGTGACCAATCCCTGCACTGTCGGGGAGCGAATGAGACAGGTCGTCGTGGAGCCGCAGTCTTTGCCCAGCATTGTGGCGAGGATGATGATGAGGTGTGGCAGTCGGCCTTGCGGCGGTACACGGGGCGGCAACACCTGATCCTGTGCATGCCGGGAATTGCCTCTGGTGGCTCACCGATCGGTGCGCAGTGCCAGAGAAATCGGGGCTGAGGCCAGGCGCTAGAGCGCGACAATCTGAATGAGCTGGCGAAGACGTTGCGCATGGCTCCGACCCTTGTTGCCAGGTCTCGCCAGCCCATGGATCGGGGTGCCGTGCCAGGTCCTGGACGGCCAGCGTCGGTCAGCCCAAATGGCGCGCGACATCGCTGCGGACTGAATTGTTTTCCCGGGCACGAAATTTTTTTGGCTTCTTCCGGAGGCACGAGAGGCGCTAACAAGTTCAAGATTTCGAGGGGTGCATCAATGGGTAAGGGAATCCTAGTCAAGCTGCAGGTTGCTCCAGGGAAAAATGAAATTTTCGAGTCTGTCTTTGCCGAGCAGGCTGCCAATTGCAGTGCAAATGAGCCTGGCCAGGAGCTCTACCAGTTGCTCCGCTCCCCAGAGGACCGGCAGATCTATTATCTGTTTGAACTCTATCAAAGCGATGAGGCCCTTCAGGCGCATCGTAGCGCGCCGCACATGGCGCTCACGCGCAGTCGGATACGTGAATGTCTGGTTGGAGAGTACAGCGTGACCATCCTCGATCAGGTGTAGCTGTAGGTCAAAGGCTGCACTGTATTCTTTGGTGTCTGTATGCGCGGCACGGGTGATCCTGGCGAGCATGGCTTCTGCTGCCGTAAAATATGTCAGGTCTGCTTCCGTCAGCGCTGGTGTGGAAAGCCGAAATACCGGTGTATTGGGCTTCGTTGTGCGTGATGATGGTGCGCCGCCGTTGGCGATGATGAGAACTACGTCTACGCCATAGCCCTATGACGTGCCTCGCCGCATTCGCTGATGCAGAAATCCTTCTCCCATCAATTTTTCCGTAGTGAGAAATTCGGCCTGGCCGCCGCGATTTCATCGAGTATCGTGCGTCCTTCCGTGTCCTCGCCCGCCCGCAGGCGCGCCGGCACCGCTTCTCCGTGCAGTTGGGCGCGCAGATCGTCCCAACGCTCCTGTAATACCAGGAGCCTTAGCCTTTGACACACGCCCATGACCGGGTTCCGATTGAACCAATTCGCTCTGGATCGTTGGTGAGAAAATTCCAAGCGTCTTCGCAGGCGTCCAGGATGGCGTCGTAACTGTCCCAGACCAGGCTGCTTAATTTGTTGCCGCGCAGATAATCCCAGACGTTTTCCATGGGGTTAAGTTCGGGGGCATAGAGCGGCAGCCGCATCAAGGTGACATTGTCGGGCACGATCAGCCTCTCGCCTGGCTGATGCCAACCCGCGCCATCGCAGATCAGAAGGGCATGGGCGTCGGGCGCCACCTGGATACTGA
>JAJZGY010000127.1 GCA_021804785.1 Pseudomonadota bacterium
CTGCACCCACGCTGGCATCACCGAGGTAGGTCAGATGATTGGCTTTGGCGCCGTCGCCAACCTTCGTCGCTTTGACTTCCACGAAATTGCCAATATGGGCGCCACGGCCGATGTCAGCGCCCGGCCGCAGTCGCGCATAAGGACCGATGATCGCCCCTTCCTGAACCACACAGTCTTCCAGATGCGAAAAGGCCTTGATTTCAGCGCCTGATTTGACCGTTACCCCCGGCCCGAAGACCACATAGGGGCCAATCGTGCAGTCGCTTTCGAGAACGGTATCATGGCTCAAGAAGACTGTATCCGGAGCCTGCATTCCAACTGCATTGGCAAGCGCCACACTGCGTAACCTTCGCTGCATCGCAGCTTCGGCCGCCGCCAGCTCGCTGCGCGAATTGACGCCCATCATTTCAGCTTCCTCGGCCATGACGATCGCGCAGGCAACATTATCCTGCCGGGCCAGAAGCGGTACGTCGGTTAGATAATATTCGCCTTGACTGTTGTCGTTCGAAAGACGCGCGCACCAGCCGAAAAATTCGGGCGCCGGCGCCGCCATGATGCCGGCATTGCAAACGGTGACCTTCCGTTCATCGGCGTCGGCATCGCGATATTCCACAATGCGCGCGAGCCGGCCTTCCTTGCCTGCAATGACCCGTCCATAGGACGGATTGGAGGAGTTGAATGCAACGATTGCCATACCCGTCTGTGCCTGGGCCGCAAAAGATGCGGCAAATGTCGCGGGCTCGACCAGAGGCATATCGCCATAGGCAACCACAAGCCTCCCACCAAAATCGGCCAGCTCCGGCCGGGCCGCAGCCGCCGCATGGCCAGTCCCGAGTTGGTTCTGCTGAACGACACACCGCGCACCCCGCGCGGTTGCATAGTCGCGTACGCTCTGGCCTTGAGGCGCCGTGACCACGACGATGCGCCCGACCCCGGCCGCAGCCACCGCGTCCATCACATGCCCAAGAATTGGCTTGCCGGCGATCTTGTGCAGAACCTTGGGCAGCGTCGATTTCATACGCGTACCCATGCCAGCTGCGAGGATTACTGCTGCCCGTTCATCTGTGGAACCCATGTTCGCTCCTAACCCCACTCGCTCTAGCACCAGTCCTGCCCTTGCCAAATACTCTTGATACTCTTGCCAAACCCCGGCGCTTCGCCGGATAACCCTGCAGCGCAGCCCCGTAAACCAACGATTTGCGACGTAATATTGCCGCAGATTCAATCTTGAGAATGCTCAATCCCTAGATGCAACCCACCTATATCTTTGACCTGGACGGGACGCTGGTCGATACGGCGCCAGACCTGCTTTCTGCAACCAATGCCGTCCTGGAACAGGCTGGACGACCGGCCATTGAGCCCTCCGGTTTGCGCGCGATGGTTGGCATGGGCGCCAGGGCACTCATTCTGAAAGCATTTGCCGCCACGGGACCAGCTTTGTCAGAAGCGGATCTCCCGCCTCATTTCGAACGCTTCCTAATCTACTATCGGGCCCATATTGCGGCGAAAAGCCGACCGTTTCCCGGCGTCGAGGAGACCCTTGGAGTTCTCCATGGACGGGCCCGCCTGGCCGTGCTGACCAACAAGCCTCAGGACCTGGCAGACCTGTTGCTGCGCCAACTGGAGCTCGAGCGCTACTTTCACGCCATCCATGGCGTGGGTCGTCTTTCGGTCGCCAAACCCGACCCGCGCGTCTTTCATCACGTGGTAGATGAGCTCGGAGGAGCCGAAGGTGGGGTCATCATGATCGGGGATAGCGCCACGGATGTGGCGACCGCACGGGCAGCTGGCGCACCGGTGATCCTGGTCGATTACGGCTATACCCCCACCCCAGCGCACGAACTTGGTGCCGATGCGGTAATCAGCGATTTTCGCCGCGTTCCTGCTGTCGCCGCCAGCTTGCTCGGCTGACCCGCCCATCGCGGTATGCTCTTGGGGGCATACCCCGCCAACACGCGGTCGCAAAGACAGCCTGGATCGGTACCTTGACGGGTGGGGCTTGCGCGCCCTATAGGCGGACCGGTTTCGATCTACACGCACTGAGGCGGCAAGGTCGATTTTCGGGCGCGTAGCTCAGCGGGAGAGCACTCCCTTCACACGGGAGGGGTCACAGGTTCAATCCCTGTCGCGCCCACCATTAACTAACTGAAATTTCTGTATTTCTTCGATTACGCTCGGTTCCGCGCGCGCGGATTCGGAATTTGCGGTGGAATGGTGATAGAGCGGTCACTAAACCCGCGTGGCCATTCTCATTGCTGATGGACGCAACGCCCATTTTCCCGAAGCCAGAAACGGGCAGGGTCAGCGTAAACACGATATTCCCGGCTTAAGTCAACCAGATCGGTACCATCGTAAGATGCTGATCGATGGCGTTTCGCAATTTGGAAGTAATCGGAACGTCGGTGCTGCACGGCCACACTTCTCAAAATCGTGTGACTGTGTCCGGAACGTTTTGGGTGGTGAGCCTGTCGGGAAGACCGGGTTTCGCCGCAAAACGGAGAAATGGCACGTGATCCGGCGATTGGAAGAACTTTGAATCGACGCGGCTGAACTCAAGCTTGCCGTTCGCGACGAAGCAGACTGCATCACAGACGCCTGCATTGTGGACACACTTAGTTATGCTTCTCAGTCAACTCCCCAGCCGCATGGCGCGGACGGTCAGGGCGCTTCTCCGACGTTGGGTAATATCCCGCGCAGCAGACAGAAGAAGCGCTGCCGCATTTCGACTTCACCAAGGACTTCGCGGCCATAAGTCACTTGCGAGAATTCGCAATGCCGTGCCACTGCAAGCCAGTTCTCCGCATCCACCTGCGGATGGGCACTGCCAGCGCGCCTTAGCTGTTCGGCGATGCGACTGACCCACAGTCGGTTGTGCGCAATCACCTTCTGGCGGAGCGTTTGGGGTAGTGACCAGGCGAACAGAAAGCTGCAATCTATCGCCAGATCCAGCTGTCGGTCTCGTGCCTCCTGCGCAATATATGAGGCAAGGTGATCCGCCAACGCCAGCACATGCCCGGCACGCGCCCGCGTCTCATCTGTCGCCAAGAGTGCCTGAAAGATTTCCGTCATGCGTCCGAGCATCGCAACGCTCTGGGGGGCACTGCGCGCGCGATGATCATCCCAGGCTTCTTCGAGAAGTTCGGCAAGTGAGCCGAAATAATAGCTCGTCAGGGAAAGCTTCACACCGGCCTGCGCCGCGATCGCACGATGGGACACACCGCCGATGCCATGTTCGGCAATCAGCTGCTGCGCCGCCCGCAGAATCTTCGCACGCGTTTGCTCACCTTTTAAGGTGAGCGGAGACTGTCCGGCCATTACAACGGCGGCCCATCTGTAAAAGCATCCATTGCCATGCCAAGCAGCGCCTGCAGCAACGGTATGTTGGACGTGTCAAGCTCTACATTTCCACCGCCGTAAATTCCACCGGATTTCGGCTTTGCTTGTGGTGGGTTCTTGGCATAGGCCACTGCTGCCTCCAGGTCTGAGGAAAAGTTTTCTGCCACACCGACTTTGGTTTGCGGGCCGGTCACACACATGTGAACGGAACCCGGACTTTGCTGACCATTTAACCGCCAGCCGCGCGCGGCCATGTAGTCGTTGACGTGATAGATATCGAAAGCATCGCTGCGGAAGGAGAAGCAGAAGGTTGGTTTGCCCATCATGACAAGTTCGGGATGGGATTTCACCGCAGCCTGCATTGCAAAGGCGGTGTCGAAGATCTGCTTTGCCCGCGCAAGGTATCCTTGCTTACCCAGATGCACCATGCTCGCCCAGGTCGCCGCGATCAATCCGCCGCTACGGCTGCCGGCAAGGCCGGGGGACGCGTAGGTGCCACCTTTCCAGTCAAGCTGCATGAAATACTGGTATTTACGGAAACTCGGATCTCGCCAGGCCAACACCGAAGCACCCTTCAGCCCGTAGCCATATTTGTGGGTGTCAGCCGAAATAGACGTCACACCCGGCAGGCGAAAATCGAATACCGGGATATTAGGGTACCCAAGTCTCTGGCCCCAAGGCAGGATGAACCCGCCGAGGCATCCGTCGACATGCAGCCAGGTGTTCTTCTCAAGGGCAACAGCAGACAGCTCCTCGATCGGGTCGATTGTACCATAGGGATAATTGCCTGCCGAACCGATGATGGCCACTGTGTCCTTGGTGATAGCCTTCCGTACGAAGTCGACATCAACCTGTGTTGTTACCGGATCGGTCGGAGCCTTGATCACATCGATACTGAACAAATGCGCGGCCTTCAGGAAGGCAGGGTGTGCCGTCTCGGGCCAGATTATGTTCGGGCGCGTCACACCACGCTCCTCGCGGGCCTTGTCACGATAGGCCACGATCGCGCCAAGGATGCTCTCCGTCCCACCGGACCCCAGTGCACCACACGCCTTCTGGTTCGGATCGTGCTGCGCTACGGCTTCTCCGTGCAGCATGTCGAGCGTCATAGCAAGGATCTCGGATTCGAAGCGCGACATCGAGGGACAGATGTCACGTTGGAGGGCATTCACGTGGCTGAAGAGCGCAAAGCATTCGTTCAGAAGGTCGTAATGCGCATGGTCGCCGCAATAAAGCGAACCAGAGACCCGTCCCCCTTCCCATCGCTTGTCTTCTGTACGGGCCATCTCGCTGAGCTGCCGACGGATTTCTTCTGTTCGGAGACCTTCTTCCGGGAAGGAACGAATGGCTCCATACTGCTCGGAGTATGGGAATAGGGCCCGGTGGAGTTTTTCAATGTCCATGACTGTCTCTTCCTCATGCATGTTTAGAATTGTGACGTCCCGGTCGATGCGACACCGTTTGGATTATGAAGCGATAGCTGCCACTGTAATGACGCCACTGCCAGGCGGAAAAGGGACGTCAAGATCATTCACACAGCTGCCGACGCCGACGAAAGGCACGTCACGCGATTTGCGCCAGCCACCCGCACCATACTGACCGTCGCAGTCACGACATTTTCGTTGGTTACGCACCTTTCTATGAGCCATTCATCCTGCGGCTTAGCGGTCGCAGTGCCTTAAAGGCTGCGGTGAACTGTTCAAAGCGTTCATCGTAGAGTTTCTCTAGCATCACGTTTGGCTCGGCCACCCTGCGTTCACCCACGC
>JAJZGY010000128.1 GCA_021804785.1 Pseudomonadota bacterium
AAATGATGACATCGCGTTCTCTCACAAATGAATAGTTCTTCGCGATCAAACATAATTGACGATAAACACTACATCTGTACTATGCAAATGTCAGTTCGACTTCATCTGCACCGAGTTTTATGGAGTTATGGGGGCGAACCCGCCCTTCAAACCACGGAAAGGAAATGGCGATGCTGCAGGAATTGACAATGAAAGAAATGGATCAGGTCAGCGGCGGTGAGGCAATTACCGATGCCACTACAGCTGCCGGGGGCGCAGCAGGCTGGCTTTCAGGGGGCGAAGCTGGGGCCGCTATTGGTGCCGAAATTGGATGGCTTGGCGGGCCCGCAGGCGAGGCAATTGGAATTGTCATTGGAACCGCCATAGGCGCTGCGGCGGGCGGCGTTGCCGGAATATACATCGAGTATAAACTCGCTTAAGACCTACCGTCTTACTGATTTTCGGGGCCGGTCGCCGTACATGCGGCGACCGGAAATTTAATGACACCCAAGGCTACGGTATTAAATAAATACCATATTTCATCTTGGTCTCCTTTTTTCAGCGTGCGCGACTTTCTAGTATGGTTGCTTGTAATTATTATATGTATATTTTTAATATACGAATTTTTACTTGCTACGTTCGATAATTATGACGTCATAAGGGGCGCGGGCCTCGGGATCGGAAGTGCAGTATTGATCATGAGGGTATTTAACTTGAGGGTTTGTGCTGAGTCACCCTGTATTAATTTGAATTTCATTTTGTCAAAACTTAGAGATCTCGGCTACCAAAAAATCAATTCTGACGTTCGCCAAATATTCCGTCCACAAATCCCACGCTGGGCCCAATGGGATGGAAATTTTGTCGAACTTGAATTCACAGATGGAGCAATACGAATTACTGGCCCCCTCTTCGTGATCCGAAAGATTGGGAGAACGTCAAAGTGATTACTTATCTGGCGCTAATTCGCATAGGTGACTGCACAATATACGACCTCGTTTCTTCGGCAATTGTCGATCCGTGACGACCTGAAATTCCATGACAGCGTGGTGTGTGGCGCCGTGCAACTCCGCAGCCTTGAGCAGGCCCACATAGTAGAACCTGCCCTCTTGGCGCATCAGCGCATCGATATACCAGGACGGGGGTGGCGCCTCCCACGAAAGGAATTGCGGCGGGACAGTCACGTAGAAGCCTTGGCGTGGGTTGAAGAGCAGATGTCGCTTTTGCAGTCGCGCGGCAGCCTTCAAGAAGCCGGCCTCTGTGATCCCAAGCGCCACGATCGCTTCATCGCGTGTGAACGCGATACGATCCTCCGATTGAAGGGTCGTCAGATAGGTGGCAAGGCTAACACGAGGTTCCTGCACCATATGAGAAAATAACCCAATATCGTCTATTTTTCAATATGATGCATAAGATCGGTCACCACGGGGCGCATGCAGTGTGGGCGTCGCCCGCTTTCACTGGCGGGGGCTTCCGCCAGTTCCGCGGGAATGGCACGGTGTTGCCCCAGCAGGTCGGCCGCTTACGGCGCTCCGCCTAATTGACTAGCTTCTATTGGTCTTGGCAAATTTTGCCAAATGGGGTAATATGCCACCGATGACCACGATGAACATCTCCCTGCCGGACGCGCTCAAATGCTTTGTGGATGAACAGGTCGCTGGCCGTGGCTATGGGACCAGCAGCGAATACGTTCGCGATCTGATCCGCAAAGACCAAGATCGTCAGCACATGCGCAACCTTCTGCTGGAAGGCGCGGCTTCATCACCCACGGCGCCAGCAGACTCGGCTTATTTCGCCAGCCTTCGGGAGCGCGCGCGAAGCAGCAAGACAGAATGAGCAACAAGCCTGTTGTCCCGCGTGACAAAGCTCGCGACGACATTGAGGAGGCAATCGAATATTATCTGCGCGAGGCAGGAGACCAAGCCGCCGTCGGCTTCATCGATGCCGTAGAAAACGCCTTTCAGGCCATCGCGGCCTACCCTTCAGCCGGCACCCCCCGATACGCCCATGAACTCGATTTGCCGGGGCTGCGCTGCAAATACTTAAAAAACTATCCTCACATAGTATTTTACGTTGAGATGGGGGATCGCATCGACGTGTGGCGAGTACTGCATGCTCACCGTGATATTCCCGCCTGGATGCGGGTAACTGAAGGTGAATAGCTGCTTGCCGCCGCAGGCGAGTGGTTGCTTTGCTCAGAAGGCAAATCCGTTCGCCCTCAGATTACGGGAAACCTCACTGTCATTGGCCTTTTGAGGTGGGCATGTCGGCGGTGACCCGTCTCTCAAATGGTGGCCAGATTGTGCCTCAGCCAACCTGCTGAACAAAGAAGGGGTTTTGCTTCAACCACTTGGAAGCGCTCTTGACCGGGCTCCCTGTCCGCCAGACTAAATAAATCTTTGATTAAGCCGAAGCTCCCGCTATCTGCAGTCACTTCGGAACAGACAACTCTCTGATTGTGCTCTGATATGCCGCTGAGACGCGGCATATTTTGGTTTCGCTATGTAGTCACTAAAGTGCATGCATTTTCCTGCACATTCCCCAATAGTGCCCAGCATGCCAGCGCGAACCGGAGCAGCCCACGTCGTCACTACCAAGCGCACCTATAAGGGGCGCACCTACCTGACGCATCTGCTGCGCAGCAGCTATCGCAAGGACGGTACGGTCAAGAACGAGACCCTGGGCAATCTCTCTCATCTGCCGCCCCTTCTCATCGAGATCATTCGCCGCAGCTTGCAAGGTGAGACCTTTGTTCCCGTCAACCAGGCCTTCGAGATTCTCAGATCGCGACCACACGGCGCGGTACAGGCCGTCGCCTCAGCCATGCAGGCGCTGGACCTTTCCAGCCTGCTCGCGTCGAAGACGTCCCGCCAGCGCGATCTGGTGCTGGCGATGATTGCCGCGCGCATCGTGAGCCCCAACACCAAACTGGCCACCACCCGCCAGTGGCACAGCACGACGCTCGCTCAGGACTTTGGTGTGGCCGATGCCGATGAGGACGATCTGTACGGCGCCATGGACTGGCTGCTCGCGCACCAGGACACAGTCCAGAAGAAGCTCGCCGCCCGCCACCTCAAGGAAGACGGCCTTGTGCTCTATGACCTGTCGTCGAGCTATTTTGAGGGAATGACCTGCCCGCTGGCGAAGCTCGGCTACAGCCGCGATGGCAGGAAAGTCATGCTGCAGGTCAACTACGGACTGCTCACCGATGCACGCGGCTGCCCCGTGGCGGTCTCGGTCTACGAGGGCAACGTGGCCGACAGCCAGACCTTCCTGCCCGAGGTCGAGCGCCTGCGCACGACCTTCGGCATCGCGCGCATGGTGCTGGTCGGGGATCGGGGCATGATCAGTTCCAAGGCGATCACGGATTTGCGCCAGAACCCCGGCGTAGACTGGATCACTGCGCTCAGGAGCACATCGATCCGCGGGCTCGTCGAGCAGGGACAGTTGCAGCTTGGATTATTTGACGAGCGCAACCTCGTAGAGATTGCATCGCCGGACTATCCCGGCGAGCGACTGGTGGCGTGCCGCAACCCGGATCTGGCCAAGTTGCGGGCACACAAGCGCGACGATCTGCTGGCCTGCACCGAGCGCAGTCTGGAGAAGGTGCGTGAGCGCGTGCGCTCGGGCAGGCTCGTCGGTCGGGACAAGATCGGCGTGGCCGTAGGCCGCGTCGTCAACCAGTACAAGGTTGCCAAACACATCGATCTCGTCATCGAAGACCAGACACTGGGCTGGACGCGCAATACCGAGAGCATCCGTGCCGAGGCTGCGCTCGATGGTATCTATATCATCCGCACGTCGCTGGCCGCCGATCGCATCGACGGCCCCGCGTGCGTGCGCAGCTACAAGGCGCTGGCCAATGTCGAGCGCGCGTTCCGCTCGCTCAAGACGGTCGACTTGAAGGTGCGCCCTATCCATCACCGCACCGCTGACCGCGTCCGTGCGCACATTCTTCTTTGCATGCTGGCCTTTTATGTCGAATGGCACATGCGTGAAGCCTGGCGCGAATTGATGTTTGCCGACACCGAGCAGGTCGCCAAGGCCACACGCGATCCAGTCGCTCCCGCCAGGCGCTCCGCCAAGGCGCTGGCCAAGGTCGCGCGCCGCACGCTCGAGGACGGTACGCCCGTGCACAGCTTCCAGACCTTGCTTCAGGACCTGGCGAGCATCGTGCGCAACACCTGTCGCGCGCCTCGAGCCACACAAGATGAGCCCACCTTCGAGGTCGTGACCACCGCAAGTCCGCAGCAGCGACGCACGCTCGAACTCATCACACAGATCCATCTGTAGACAGAACCCGCATCCCAAAAGTCATCTCAACCCATTGAGATATCGGAAATTTGCAATCAGAGTGCGCCGGAATTTCGGATTAATAACGATTTTTCCTGCACTTATTGACGTCCTCCCCCGCCCAACGCCGTGTCTTTTGGGGCACTCACTCAGCATCACTCCCCGAAAAGGCCAGTGAAGCAGCGTGTTTAGCTTTCGCGGCTCTGATCCGCACGTCTCCCACCGAGGCTCAAGCGCGCCGAGAAGTGTCCCTCTAAACGTAGCTCGGATTTGAACTCTCGGCTGTGGCGTTTCAGCTCGGGCGAACAAACCGCACGCTGTCGTGAATGGCGAACATCACCATCGACCAATGCACCACAAACAGGAACCGCGTGACGTTGCAGAGCGATCAGGCACTGGCGGGCGATGTCTGGAGCGCGAGCTCTTCCAGCCTGCCATTGCACATGAGCAATACCTTCTGCGCCCGCGACAGCAATGCGGCCCTGTGGGCGACGTCGTTGCGACGGTTGCTGGGGGCGCACTTCTGGGTTATAGCATTTATGAACTCGTCTAAATTGGCTCGTATTTTGCGTAACGTTGGAACATGGCGCGATGTTCGCATCGCGTCATAGTCAGTATGCTCGAGCCGGAAAGATAATGGACCATGGCAAAATCCAAGCTTTCAAGAGTTGCGCCTTGCTATTTAATGGCTGTTTCAGGTTTAGTGATTGGATTCGGTGGGATTATCATTTCTGAAGGCGGAGCACTTCACGAGGTAATTGGAGCGTTTATTTCTGGTGGCGGCTTCATTGCACTGATGGG
>JAJZGY010000007.1:0-62340 GCA_021804785.1 Pseudomonadota bacterium
ACGCTGTAGAGCTTGGGGTCACGTTTTTCGATACTGCCGAGGTCTATGGGCCTTATACCAATGAGGAAGTTGTCGGAGAGGCACTGAGGCCGGTACGTGATCGGGTGGTGATCGCGACCAAGTTTGGGATGAATATCGATAACGGCAAGATGGTTGGCACCAACAGCCGGCCCGAGCAGATCCGCTCGGTCGCTGATGCGTCGCTACGACGGCTTGGTGTCGAGGTCATCGATCTGTTCTACCAGCACCGCGTCGATCCCACGGTTCCGATCGAGGATGTTGCCGGTACTGTGGGAGAGCTCATCGCCGCGGGCAAGGTTCGGCATTTTGGCATGTCGGAAGCCAGTGCGGCCACCGTGCGCCGCGCCCACGCCGTGCAGCCGGTCACCGCTCTGCAGAATGAATATTCACTGTGGACTCGTGACTGCGAGAGCAACGGAATTTTTGAGGTCTGTAGCGAACTTCGCATCGGACTGGTTGCATTCAGCCCTCTGGGCCGGGGTTTTCTGACTGGTGCCATGGGCAAGGACACCCCTATAGGTGACAGCGACTTTCGCAAGCATCTGCCGCGCTTCACACCGAAGGCGATGGCAAAAAACCAGGTTCTGGTCGACCTGCTCAAACGCGTTGCCTTGACGAGGTCCGCGACCCCGGCGCAGGTGGCACTGGCGTGGATTCTCGCGCGACGGCCGTGGATTGTGCCGATTCCGGGAACAACGAAGCTGTCGCGACTGCGCGAGAACCTCGGTGCTGCCGATCTCGGACTCAGCGCCGAGGAACTCAATGGAATCGACAGTGCCGCTGCTGCCATTGCTGTGGAGGGCGCACGCTATCCCGAGCACCTGATGGCTGCCACAGGCCGCTGAGGTAACAGAGCGCGATTTGGCAAAGCGCATCGACGGTTTCCATCCGCTCGGTGCCAACGGCCTTGTCTCATTGGCCTGTATCGTTGCTCATGGGACCCACGAGCCTGATACACAGGCGTCAACGATGCCGCCGCTCCAGCCAGTCATGCCGCTCTGTGAGCTACCTGTGTCGTAAAATCTGATCGATCGATCTAAGAGAGCGCGTCGCGATCGTCACAGGTGCCGGTCGCGGGATCGGCCGGGCGAGGGCGCAGGGACCCGCCGGGGCTGGCTGCCGGGTGGTCGCGACAGCAGCCCAGGGTGTGGAGGAACTTTCATCACTTGCTGCGCTATTTCCTGATCGTGCTCTTGCCCAACGTGCTGATGTTACAGATGTGAACCATTGCGCCCGCTGCATCGACATGGCCCTCGGGAGGTTCGGGCGTCTCGACATTCTCGTCAACAATGCTGGGCGAGGTATGCGCACCGTGTCGTCGGACTTCATGACTGAGCCAAGCAAATTCTGGCAAACCGACGTCGATGCCTGGCGCAGGCTCATCGATACCAATGTCAACGGTCCGCTTTTGATGATGCGTGCGTCTACCCCTGTCATGTTGCGCGCTGGCCGGGGCAGGATCATCAATATTTCCATGAATTATGAAACCATGCGCCGTAAAGGCTTTTCGCCCTGTGGGACATCCAAGGGGGCGCTCGGGGCGCAGACCGTGATCTGGGCCCTGGATCCGGCTGGAACTGGGGGCACGGTCAATGCGTTGCTGCTCGGCGGCGCCACCCGAACTGGTATGATTCCATCTGGTGTGCCCGCGTCGCTTGCCGCAAAGCTCCTGGATCCGGACATCATGGTAGCGCCCTTGCGGAATCTGGCGTCGTCGTGCTCGGACGGTGTCAGCGAAAGACGCTTTGTTGCAGCTCTTTGGCCGGCCGCTGGGGAGGCGGGATGGCCAGGATAGGAGGACTCATGATCCCGCGCCGCAAGCTTGGCCGGCTTGGCCCCGACACCTCCGCGATGGGCCTTGGATGCATGGCCATGTCCGGCGTTTATGGGCGTCTCGACCGTGCCGAGAGCCTTGCGACGGTGCAGGAGGCGGTGGACGCCGGTATCAGCCTGATCGATACCGGTGATTTCTATGGCATGGGTCACAATGAAATGCTGCTGGGTGAAGCGTTGCGCGCCGTCGGGCGCGAGCGCGTTCTGCTCAGTGTCAAATTTGGAGCACAGCGTGACCCGTCGGGGGCGTGGCTCGGCTTCGACGCCAGCCCAGCAGCAGTGAAAACTGCGCTTGCCTACAGTCTCAAGCGGCTGGGCACGGATTATGTCGACATCTATCGTCCGGCGCGTCTTGACCCACGTGTGCCCATCGAAGACACGGTGGGCGCGATCAGCGAATTGGTGCGGGCGGGCTGGGTTCGCTATATTGGCTTATCCGAAGTGAGCAGCGAAACGCTGCGGCGTGCGGCCCTCGTCCATCCGATCTGCGATCTGCAAATCGAGTATTCGCTGCTCACCCGGGATATTGAGGCATCGATTCTCCCGGCCTGTCGTGAACTGGGTATTGGCATTACCGCCTATGGCGTGCTCTCACGCGGGCTGATCGGTGGGGATTGGCATCCCGAAACCACGATGCCGGGCGACTGGCGGCAGGGAGCACCGCGCTTCAGCGGCGACAACCTCACACATAATCTGCGCCTGCTCGCACCGCTTGAGGAACTGGCAGCGCGGCGGGCGGCCAGTGTCGCGCAGATCGCGTTTGCCTGGGTACTGAGCCGTGGTCGCGATATCGTACCCTTGCTTGGTGCCAGCCGCCGCGTCACCCTGCACGACGGATTGCGGGCCCTGCATTTGGATCTAGATGCAGACGAGCTGCGTCTGCTGGATGCCGCGTTTGCAGTCGGTGCTGCAGCCGGTGGGCGTTACCCGGCGCCACAGCTCGATCATCTGGACAGCACCCGGGGCTGAAGCCCGACTTTGCTGCTGCTTTGCGCCTGGGTGATCGTCCGATCTGGGAGATGGGAGTGAGCGCAAGCCTGGTGCGCTCGCCTTCCCGCTGGAGGTAACCGGTCAGGCGCAGGGTTTGGCTGACTGTTGACCCGGGGTCTTAGGTGAGGGTGTGTCCGTCCGTCGATAGGTTGACACCAGAGGGTGCATGCACGGTCGGACTAATAGGTAAGAAAGCCCTTGAGCCGATAAATATGACTACCGAGAGCACGAATGCGCGAATCCCAGACGCGTACCATGCTCCAGTCATTATTGGGACTGACGTCGACGACGGGCGCATTGACATTAATACGTCCGTCATTTCCCCAATTGGCCTGGTCAACGCGCACTTCGCGCGAGGATACGATCTTTTGCACCACGGCAACATGACCCAGGCGCAGGCGGCGGGAACGGGCAAACACCATGACAGCGCCCGGTCGTGGCCGCGTGATTTCATTGTAGAGCCCGCGGGCCTTGGCCCACCAGGTGCGGGCGTCGCCAAAGAGGTCGAGGCCTGTCATCGCCCGCGCGAAGGTCACGCACTCGTAGCGCTTGCGCGTCCAGATTACTCTTGGCGTATTGCCGGCATCACGCGCCAGCTTGAGAAGCAGCGGGGCCGCCAGTCCCTGAATGGCACTGTCGGGCTCAGCCAGGCGCGGCAGTCTCAAGTGCAATTCGTGGGGATTGGAATCGATTGTGACCGACATGATCGGCCGACGGGCACTCGGCGTATTAAGCGACAGATCGCCCGCGAGGCGCGGCGAAATCACGAGGGGGACGGGTGCTGGGGTGGCCGTGGCCGAGGCCGAGGATAAAAGCCAAAAAACCGCGAGGGCATAGTGCGCAGGACGGGGGGCTCGGTGCATTCCAGCTCCTTTCTGTGCAATCGCGGACGCGCAGGATTGATCCTATCTCTGTACTCTATCTCGCTAAAACTGCCAAGGCCATAATGCCGTCACGGCTATTTAACGGCCCTATGCTCGCGCCCAAAGCTTACCAAAAGCTTGCGCCCGATCCCGTGCGGTCGGCTTTCGGCTGTGCCTTTCCGCAGACTACCGGCCAGCCAAAGCCGGTGGCTCGCCTTTGGAGCAGAAAAACCCGCCCGTAGCCCTATGGGGGCTGCGGGGGGGAGAATGCTTTTTATTTTCAGTTGGTTGGTATGATCTTGCCGGCCGAGGTAATCGTCAGGTTCTGAGTTTTGCCGGCCTTTACAGCAGTCGCCACAATGTTCATGCCTTTGGGGTGAACCCCGGTGATGTTGCGATAGCCTGCAGCTTCGAGAAGGTTGAGCGCATGGACTTCCCGCTCACCCGTACTGGCTGCCTTGTGGTGCCATGCCGCCTTGTGCATGGCCGTCTTGTGCCAACTCTTGTGCCAGCCAGTGTGGGGCACGGTTTTCGCGGTCATTGCTTTGGTAGCCATGGCTTTATGGGCCATGGAGGTGTCTGCGGCCTTTTTTACCGTCGCCGCCTTGTTCGCCATCGCCGTTGTCGCCATGGCCTTTGCCTTCATGGCCGAGTGCTGCATCTGGTCCTTCGTCGCCGCAGAGGTTGCGGCCAGAGCCGTGGCCGAACTCAGCAGAACCGCTGAGGCAACCGCAAGTGCAAGTTTGCCCATCATTATCCTCCTTGTCTCAGGCCGGACCACTCCGACCTGGGTTGATGAGGAAATGACACACGCAAATGATGGCTCCCTGTCATTTAGATGAATTATATGACATGAACATTTAAGAATTTGCCATCGCCTGCTCGAGATCGGCAATCAGGTCATCGGCGTGTTCTATCCCGACGGAGAGGCGGATCAGCCCTTGGCCGACGCCAATGGTATTACGGGCGTCCTCGCTCAGGCCGGACAGCACGGTGGTGGACGGATGGCAGGCGAGTGACTCGGTGCCGCCAAGACTGACGGCAAGCTTGACGATCTTGAGGCGATCGAGAATAGCGAAGGCGCGGGCGCGCGAGCCAACATCGAATGCCATCAACGTGCCGGGTCCAGAGCACTGCGCCTCATAAATCCGCCTCTGATCGCTGCCGGCTTTGGCAAGAGCCGGAAAATGCACAGCCTCGACATCGGCGCGCTGGCAGAGCCAATGCGCGATCTTGGTGGCATTGTCGGCGGCACGCGTCATGCGCAGGATCAGCGTCTCTAGGCTGCGTGTCAGCATCCAGCAGGAATGCGGATCAAGTGAGGCGCCGAGCAGTGGACGTAGTGCTCTGACCGGAGCCATTGCCCCCTTCGTGCCCAGTACGCCGCCGGCGATGAGATCGCTGTGGCCGCCGACATACTTGGTCAGTGAATAGATGGAAAGGTCGGCACCCAAGGCCAGTGGTGACTGGAACAACGGTCCCATCAGGGTGTTGTCAACGGCAACGATGGGGCGTCGTCCCTGGCGCTTCTCACTGGCGAGCGCGCAGGCAACTGCTGCACCGATATCAGACAGCCCGGTGAGCGGATTGGCCGGTGTTTCCAGAAAGACAAGTGCAAGCTTGCCGAGCTTTTCCGCCTCGAGGAAGGCGCGTTCAAGGGTCTCCTGACGCGAGGGATCGGAGATGGTGTGTGAGCGGATGCCAAATTGCGGCAGGATATTGTGGAACAGTGCATCCGTGCCACCGTAAAGCGGCTGACTAAAGAGGATGACATCGCCAGGCCGGCAATGCGCCAATGCAGAGGTCGTGATCGCGGCCATGCCGCTGGCAAACACCGCTCCACTCTCGGCGTTTTCAAAAACCGCAAGCCTCTCTTCAACGATCTGAGCATTGGGGTGGTTATAGCGCGCGTAAACCAGCCCACCCGCAGAATCGCTCGTGCCGGCGCTGCGTCCTGTGGCGATATCGAAAAATTCCCGCCCGGCATCGGCACTGGGAAAGGTGAAAGTAGAGGTCAGAAATACTGGCGGCTTGACCGAACCTTCCGAGAGCCTGGGATCATAGCCATAGCCTAGCATCAAGGTTTCAGGATGCAGGGCATGGTTGCCGATTCTCGTCCGGCGATAGCCGTCATTGCTCATATTGATACCTGTGGCTGAATTGGCGGAGCGATGATGCGACTCCGTTCGGCAGTGCTCCAGCCAGGCCGCCAAATAACAACAAGACGAAAGATCTGGTGAGGGATGTGGAATTGTGTTCTTCAGCTGTGCACGACAAATCTCGCTAAATTGCCGCTGCCTTGGTGCGAGGCTTTCCAAATGTGGAGAGCTAAAGCCAGTTGCCTGCGCAAATCAGATCGTGGCGTGGTCCGCTTGGGCTCCCCTTAGCAGAGGCCGGTGATCCTCCTCTTGCGCCAGGGCTGGCCCGCATCCAGGTGCAACGCGAATTCCTCCTTTCAAGTGTCTGAAGGGGATGGACAGGTTCCGGACGATGTCCTATACCCGCCCACCTTTCGCGCCCCTGTCGAGGCGCGCATGACGCGGGGTGGAGCAGCCCGGTAGCTCGTCAGGCTCATAACCTGAAGGTCGTTGGTTCAAATCCAGCCCCCGCAACCAAAATTTTGATAGAAATATCAAACAATTAGCCGCCCTCTGGGCGGCTTTTTGCTTTTGGAATATCGCGACCGAGGCAAGGCAGGTATAGGTCGTCTTCTGTATCAAATTGCCTACAGAGAACGCCCTCACAATCATGACACCTGCGTCATTAATCTCCTTTACGTTACTGGCAAAGTTCCGGTATTGAAATATTTGGGGAGTCGTGGGGGTTGAGATGAGTAAGAAATCTCTCAGGTCCATGTCAGTTGGCCTGATCGTGCTGGGTCTCCTCTTCCCTTGGCGAACCGCCAGAGCAGATCACATTACTCATATCCGCAATCCCTATACCGGGCAGATCTATGCAGTTCGCGTTCGCTCGCCGGGCGAACCAACGGCGTCAACTCCTTCTGGCAGGCCCGAACCCGTGCGTCGTCAGAAACGGCCGGTGCCCCTTCGCTTCGTCCCGTGGCGGGATCCGGCAGAAAATGCCTTTGACGTCAACGTCCCGCAGGGCTGGACAGTGCGCGGCGGAACGGTTCGCACAACCCCCGTAGAACCTCACTATGTCGTCCGCGCCTATGCGCCAAATGGCGGCGCCATGCTCTTCTGGGATGATCCGCGTCTGCTCGTCCGCGAGGTTCCTAACGCGTATACCAGGAGCCTCGGTTATCTTCCCGGCCAAGTTGTTCCGTCCGCATGGGGCGGACGACTTCTGCTGGAGCCTTATGAGACAGCAGCCTCAGCTGGTCTCGAATACGCGCGGCAGTTTCTTTGCCGTAATCCTACACGCATCGAAGGCGGCCGAATTCCCGACCAAAGCCGCGCACTTGCCCAGCGCTTTGGGCCGATTGCTCAGGCCGAAGGCAAGCAAGTTTACGTCGACGCCGGAGAAGTCGCATTTCGTTGCGGTGACCGGGTAGGTTACGTCTATGCCATTACGCTTCTTGCCGCACAGCCGGGAGCTCCCGCACAGATCTGGCTCATCTACCGGCTCGCGGGTTACATGGCCACATCTGCAGATAGCGCCGCTGCCAGCGCTGGCATCAACGAAATGCTCGCGACATTCCGTATGAATCCACAATGGCTCGAAGCACTCGCGCGTCAATCGAACGATATGGCCGGCAACGTGATCCGCGAATCAAATGCCATTACCCAGACAACAGTCCAGCGAGCACAGGAGCAAAATAAGGAATTGGCATCTGAGTACAAGCACTGGCACAAAAACTTCAACCAGAGCTTCAAGGCTATCAATAAAGCAGATTCTGCTATCACCAAAGATGATACCTACAACGGCGGCGGTTCTGGTCACGACTACAATGCACAGCTTGATACCAAGACCGTGTGCGACGATGTCGGGCACTGCCAGACCGTCCCCGCGACGCATACGTACTATTGGGCTGATTGCTCCGGTACAATGCATCCTGGCCCGGCATCGGGGGCGCCGCCTTCTGGAGACACAAGCGCTTGCTGGCAGAAGGCGCACTGACCCTAGACACGGAGCATGGCCAGGACATCAGATGGCCCTTATAGCGCTGACTTTGATTGCGCACTCGCGATGTTCCAGTTTCACGCTCATATCCAAGGCTCATCACGGGATCCGGACATGGCTGGCATCGTTGGCGAGAAAAAGCTTCTCTCCTGCAATACATTTTTGCTGACATTTCCACGGTCAATCGCGATAGGCATGCGGTTACTCTGGCAAGGCAAACGCATTGGTGATCGACCCTCAGTGCGGCTGGTCTGCTTGGCTTTCGCGCAGTTCGCTATAATAATATTTACGGAACTGGAGTGTGGCGCGGTCGGTGGCGACGGATTTTTCCAACTGCGCGGGTGGCACTTCGTTCGTGCCTGAGGATTCCACCACATCCTGGTCTTCATCCGCGATACGTCTGTTCATCCAGGAAAAGAGCAAATTGAGTGGACGGGCACGGGCGAAATCCCGGGATTGGCAGATGATGATGCGTGTCCGGTCATTCTGTTCGGGAATGACAAGCGCATGGATCCGCAGGTGCTTGCCGGGAATGGGGATATGAAGAGCCATGAGGTTGGGCTTGTAATATTCAAGGAAGGCTCCGCCGTCCCGACCGTCCATGCGTGCTTTCGCACGCCCTCCGAAATCCGTGTCCTCCCAGGTGATCTCCATTTTGGAGTGTGCCGTCATCTGTTGCCGCAGGGCCTTGCCGATCGAGCGGCGGTGCACGAAAGGCAGGTGGGGACTGTCGAGCATGTTTTCCATCGCCCGCGTCCAATGGCACCGCCAGGTGCGCTGCACATAGGTGCGGGCGAGGCCCGGGGCAGAAAGCCCCTCTGGCACGGAAGGCTCGAAGGGGGCGGGTCCGCTCGCCGTGAACACCCACACGAGGTCTCCGATCACGCGTGTGGGTAAGGCCACTGCAGATAATGTCTCACGCTTGGCGTCGGGGTTCAGAGGGACATGACAATTGTTGCCAGTCCGGTCGAACTGCCAGCCGTGAAAGGGACACTCCAGCCGGCCCTCGGGGGTTAGCCTGCCGTGAGAAAGCGCGGCGCCCCGGTGCGGGCAACGGTCGATCAGGGTGCCGATCTGGCCGTCCTGGTCCCGGAACAGCACCACGGGCTCGCCCGCAAGCTGTGTCGCTACCGGAACCCCACGAATGCTCCAGGCTGGAAAAACGGGGGTCCAGACCCCAGAAAACCCCTTAAACATGACGGTTCCTTCGCACTGCCCAGCTGCCCCCACTTTACGACCTGCCCGGACTGGCTGGTTGATGATGCGCCGCAAAGACGTCCCTGAAGATGTACAGAACTCACCCCAACGGACCTTGTACGCAGTATAGTGAAAACAAGATCAACAGGCGCCGGCACCGCCAGCAAGGCTTGCGTGCCGTCACAGTCCTTCAACCACCAAAGACACGGGCTTCCCCAGCAGCTGCAGAGCCTGCTATGGAACGGAACCAGTTTTACTTTGCCTTGCTCGAGGACAATCTTCGTCCGGCCTGTCTATCCCCGTTTTAATTTTTAGTGGGTGCCGATAAAGGCGAGGATTTGTCCCCAGATCGCCAACCAGGATCCTTTTATGCGCTCTTTTGCTCCTTCATTTGTCCGGGCCGTTGTGGCCGGGATTGCCACATTTGCTTTTGCCGGTCTCCTGGCGTCCCCTTCTGCTTGTGCGCATGCAGGCACCAGCAATGTGCTGCGCGCGACACTCAAGAACGGACTCCGGGTGGTTATCGTACGAGACACCATGGCACCCGTGGTGTCGACCTCGGTCAATTACCTGGTCGGCTCGGACGAGGCACCCAAAGGCTTTCCCGGAATGGCCCATGCCCAGGAGCACATGATGTTCCGTGGTAGCCCGGGCCTTTCGTCCGCCCAGCTTGCGGAAATCGGCGGCATGATGGGGGGCGACTTTAATGCCGACACGCAGGAAGGCGTCACCCAATATTTGTTTACGGTTCCCGCCGACGACATTGATGTGGCGCTGCACATTGATGCCATTCGCATGCGCGGCGTGGATGACAGCGCCAAAGACTGGGCGAAGGAACGCGGAGCCATTGAGCAGGAAGTGGCCCGCGACATGTCGAGCCCCGATTATGTGCTCTACAAGAAGCTGCGTGCCGCAATGTTTGCTGGGACGCCTTATGCGCATGATGCGCTTGGAACCCGTCCATCTTTCAACAAGACTACCGCGGCAATGCTGCATCGCTTCTATGAGCGCTGGTACGCGCCCAACAATGCAATTCTTGTGATTGTCGGTAATCTTGATCTGAAGCGCACGCTCGCTGAGGTTCGCCGGCTCTACTCCTCGATCCCGGCCAAGAAGCTTCCGATCCGTCCTGGCTATCGTCCGCGACCGGTCAAAGCGGCCACGTTGACCATGCCAACCGATCAGCCGACCGCCTCTACGATCATCGCGATGCGCATGCCGGGGCCGTCGAGCCCCGATTTTCCGGCGCTCGAAGTCCTCGCTGACGTGCTGGCGAGCCAGCGCGGGACGCTTTACGCGATGGTACCAGAGGGCAAGGCGCTACAGACAGGTTTTGAACTCAGCGCCCTGCCCAAAGCGAGCCTTGCCTATGCTGCGGCCTCGTATCCAGCCAACGCCAACGCCGCTGCAATCAAGCAGCAGATGCTGCAGATTCTGCAGAATATCCGCGAGCATGGCGTGCCACCTGATCTTGTTGCTGCCGCCAAGCTGCAGGAAAAGACCCAGGCAGGGATGCAGAAGCAGTCCATCGAAGGACTTGCCTCACTGTGGTCCGAGGCGCTGACGGTCTATCATCTGCCGTCACCAGATGCTGATCTGAAGCGCATCGAGAAGGTGACGGTCGCTGATGTTGATCGCGTCGCACACAAATATCTTGATCTTTCGCGTGCCATCACGCTTGTGACCACACCGCGTGGCGCAGGAGCCCCTGTTGTTTCCGGGGGCTTCGGCGGGCAAGAATCGATCGTTCTGCCAAAGGACAAGGCCCCGTCGCTGCCGGCATGGGCGAGTAACGCTCTTGCGCGTCTGCGCGTGCCGCATTCCACGCTCGCGCCGACTGTGTCGGTGCTACCCAACGGCCTTACGCTCATCGTACAGCCCGAATATGTGAGTGACACGGTCAACGTCTACGGTCATATCAAGAACCGTCAGCAGACCGAGGCGCCAGCGGACAAGCAGGGCGTTGGAGGCATTCTCGATCAGCTCTTCAATTTTGGTACCAAACACATGAACCGCCTGCAGTTCCAGGCGGCACTCGATGCAATCGGTGCCAACGAGAGCGCGGGCTCGGGTTTTGGGCTGAATGTGCCGGTCAAGGAATTCCGTCGTGGTGTTGCGCTGCTCGCCCAAAATGAGCTGGAACCGGCGTTGCCGCCTGCGATGCTGGCTATCCTGAAAGAAGAAACCGCCCAGGTTCTGGCCCAGCGCGAGCACTCGCCGGACTATCTCACTGATGTGGCGATCCGCAAGGCTCTATTCCCGCCTACTGACCCAAGTCTCAAGCTCGCCACACCCAAGACGGTGCTGTCGCTTACATTGGATGATGTCAAACACTACTATCACTCAGTATTCCGTCCCGATCTGACCACGATCGTCGTGATGGGACCGGTTACCCCCAACGCAGCGCGCGAGGTTATCGAACGCTATTTTGACGCGTGGAGGGCGCACGGGCCGAAGCCCCAAACCGAATTGCCGAAGGTGCCGCCAAATCGACCTGCGCGGATCGCGGTTCCGGATCCTGCGCGTGTCCAGGACAGGGTGATCATGGCCGAAACCGTTGGCCTGACGCGGTCCAATCCAGACTATTACGCGCTTAACCTCGGCAATGCAGTGCTCGGTGGAGGATTCTACTCCACGCGCCTCAGTATCGATCTGCGCAAGAATGCCGGGCTCGTCTATACCGTCAATTCGGAGCTGGTATCGGGTAAGACCCGCAGCATCTACCTCATTGCCTATGCGAGCGATCCGCAGAACGTCTCAAAGGCCAGCACGATCGCGACGGAAGATCTGAAGTCCATGCTGACTGCGCCGCCGTCAGCCGAGGAGCTTCTGCAGGCCAAGGCAATGCTGCTGCGGCAGATCCCGCTCAACGAGGCAAGCTTTGGTGGTATCGCGCAGGAGTTCATCCATCTGCATGATTTGGAACTTCCTCTGGATGAACCCACGCTTGCAGCGCGGCGCTATATGTCAGTCAGTGCCAAGGATGTTCAGGCGGCATTCCAGAAGTGGCTGCGTCCTGCCGATATGATCCGGGTCAGTGAGGGGCCTGCCCCCAAGTAGGCGACCTCAGGACGTCATGGCGATATTGTGCGGAGGGGGCGCTGAGGTGACTAACCTGGCGCCCTTTTCTGTGCCGTCATCCCATCGCATCCATGGACCTGATTGCTTGGCAGTTTCTGGAGCGTCCATGTCTGGTGTCCTTGACCTACGGTCCTTTCAATGGAAGTCCCGACTTTTCGGTATTGCCTCGATATTGCGTGGGTGACGCTGGAGGGGTGCGCTGCGTCTGGCCTCATCGGTTCGTGCAGCACGCACCGGGGCATCCAAAAGGCTGTTCAATGTATCGGAGAGATCTGTCATGTGGGTAGCGACGATATGTAGAACCAACCCCTGACGCTGCACGCGTCCACGTACTTCGAGTAGTCTTGCGCCCAGAAGTGCATGACGATGGCGCTCAAATATATGAGGCCATACCACGATATTGGTGCTGCCGGTTTCGTCTTCGAGGGTGAGGAAGATCACACCCCTGGCGGTGCCGGGACGCTGACGCACGAGAACCAGCCCGGCAACCGCAGCGAACTGGCCATCACGCATCTGTAAAAGCTTGGCATGGGGCACGATGCCTTCGGGCAGCTGTCTGCGCAGCAGTGCCAGGGGGTGATCCTTCAAGGATAGGCGCAAGGAGCGGTAGTCGTGTAGAACTTCTTCACCAAGTCCCATTTTCGGCAGGGTGACGCCCACTTCGCGCCGCAGCATCTCCGCATCAGCATAGGCAAAAAGTGGTAACTCAGGCAGAGCCTGCCGGCTTTGCAGAGCTCCGCCATCGAGCCCCTTGACCTCCCACAGGGCATCACGGCGGCTGAGCCCCAGCGATCCAAAACAATCCGCTTCGGCCAGTTGTCGCAAAGCCTCACTGCCAAGTCCGGAGACTTGAGCCAGATGACGTAAACCGCGAAAGGGTGTGTGCCGGGCTGCGGCCAAACCGATGGCATCGGTCTCGTGAAAACCCTTGATCTGACGAAACCCCAGCCGCACACCACCATCTTCCAGGGTATTGTCCCAGGCGCTCGCATTGACATCGGCAGGGCGCACCATAACCCCATGCTCGCGGGCATCACGCACCAGCTGGGCCGGCGCATAAAACCCCATAGGCTGGGCATTGAGTATGGCTGCAAGAAATGCGGCCGGATAATGGGCACGTAAATAGGCAGAGACGTAGACAAGCAAGGCAAAGCTCGCTGCATGGCTCATGGGAAAGCCGTAATCCGCAAAACCCTCGATCTGATGAAAGCAGCGGTCGGCAAAATCACGCTGATAGCCACGCGCCATCATTCCGCCAATGAACTTGTCGCGGAATTTTGGAATGGTGCCGCTACGGCGGAACGCCGCCATTGCCCGCCGTAACTGGTCAGCTTCGGCCGGAGTAAAGCCGGCCGCGACGATGGCAATCTGCATGGCCTGTTCCTGAAAGAGCGGGACGCCAAGGGTGAACTCCAGCACGGTGCGCAGCTCGGGACTTGGCAGGTCGATGGGTTCGCGCCCCTCGCGCCGGCGCAAATAGGGATGAACCATGTCACCTTGGATGGGGCCGGGTCGGACGATAGCTACTTCTATGACAAGATCATTGAACTCCTTGGGTTTGAGCCGAGGCAGCATTGACATCTGCGCTCGACTTTCCACCTGAAAGACACCAACCGAATCTCCCTTTTGCAGCATGTCATAGACCCTGGGACATTCGGCCGGCACACTCGCCAGCGTCAGGGCATGTCCATGATGAGCGGCAATAAGGGCAAAGGCCTTGGCAATGCAGGAGAGCATGCCAAGGGCGAGGATGTCGATTTTCAGGATACCGAGGGCTGACAAATCATCCTTGTCCCATTCGATGAAGGTACGATCCTCCATTGCGGCATTGCCGATCGGAACAAGCTCCTCAAGCAGGCCACGGGTAATGACAAAGCCCCCGACATGCTGGGATAGGTGGCGTGGAAAGCCATAGAGTTCACGGGCAAGCTGAAGGACCAGGAAAAGGCGATGCTCCGACGGATCAAGGCCAAGGGCACGCAGATCCTCTTCCCGAATGTCCTTCTTACCCCAGCCATAGAGATTGTTGGCAAGAGTACTGACCATATCCGGCGACAGGCCGAGCGCCTTGCCAACATCACGAATAGCGCTCTTGCTGCGGTAGGTGATGACGGTTGCTGCCAGACCGGCACGATGCCGGCCATATCTCTCGTAGATATACTGTATGACCTCTTCGCGCCGCTCATGCTCGAAATCGACATCAATGTCTGGCGGTTCATCGCGCGCAGCCGAGATGAAGCGCTCGAACAGAAGATTCATGCGTGCCGGATCAACCGCAGTGATACCAAGCACGTAGCATACCGCTGAATTGGCTGCCGAACCACGTCCCTGATAGAGAATCTGCCGGCGTCTGGCAAACTGGGTAATGTCCCATACTGTAAGAAAATAAGGTGCATAGCCAAGTTCGCCGATCAGCCTGAGCTCATAGGCAATCTGTGTCTGGACCTTTTCGGGTATCCCATCGGGATAGCGTTCGCAGGCCCCTTCATGAGCAAGTCTGGTCAGAACCTCCTGTGGTGTTCCAGTCCCGCCGATCGTATCATCAGGATAGTTATAGTGCAGATCGTCAAGCGAGAAGCTGATCCGATCAGCGAAGCTTTGGCTGGCAGCGGCCGCTTGGGGGTAACGTTTGAACAGCCGGACCATCTCCTTGGGATTTTTCAGATGGCCTTCGGCGTTGGCAAGAAGCCGCTTTCCGGCATCGTCGATGGTGCATTTTTCACGAATGCAGGTCAGTACGTCGAACAATCGGCGCCGCTCGGGGTTGTGATAGTGCACATCATTGTGAGCAAGAAGTGCAAGGCCAAGCTCATGTGCCAGAGTGTCGGCAGCAGCGAGGCTGCGTTCAGAACGTGCGCCATAGGTCATGGCAATCCCCAGCCATACCCGCTCGGGTGCAGCTGCTACAAGTTGCGTCGCAGCTTGACGAAACCCCGCATATGATGAGGGCAGTGCTGGAACGGCCTTGGCGCTGGCATGATCCACCTTGTCTGGATAGCCGAACGAAGCAAACATGCTGGCGGCGGGCAGGAGCACGAACAGCTGTCCCTCACTGAATTCGATGATGTCATCGAGGCCAAGATCGCACTGACTTTTGGGTGCCTTGCGATTGCCGCGTGTCAGAAGCCGGCACAATCTTCCATATGCAGCGCGGTCCTGAGGATAGGCAAGGATCTCAAGACCGTCACGGGTCACAAGGCGAACACCGGGCAGCAGGCGGATGCCACAGGTTTTTGCCATGGTATGGGCGCGCACCACGCCGGCAAAGGAATTGCGATCGGCAATGCCAATGGCCGGAAATTTGAGCTCGGCAGCGCGGGCGACCAGCTCTTCGGGATGGGAGGCTCCCCGCAGAAACGAAAAATTGCTGGTTACGGCCAATTCCACATAGGCGCTCACGCAAATACTCCGTGTACGAACCAACGCGGTGGACGAGACGCGCCATAAAGGCCGTCGCGATACATCCAGAACTTGTGGCCTGACTGGTCTTCAACGAGATAGTAGTCGCGGGTTGGACTTTCTCCGTTCCGCCACCATTGTGGTGCGATACGTTCAGGTCCTTCAGCGCACTCGGTGCGGTAATGCAGGCCGCGCCATTTGAACTGAAGCGGCGGACCTTCGGGCAGCAGTGCCAGGACTTCCGCCGGTTCGGCGCGGGGCAGCAGCAACAGGGGCCGCAGGCCGCAATCCCCCCATATGCCCGGTGCTCCAGCCGGCTTCAGGACCATGGCCCGTTCCGGGCTATGCGTGTCGCGGCAATAGGCGCGTAGCACATTGTCGGAGCCCAGCCGGCTCGTCAGCCGGTCGATTAGCCGGGTAAGACGAGTTGCATCCGCAGTGGTCTGGGCGAGGCCAGCCTGGAGAGGCTCGAGGGGCTGGCCGAGCGTGACATCAAGCCGGGCGGCTTCAAAGCCGAATCCGGGATCAAAGGCCTCGGTGAGTGCATCAAGTTTGAGGGCGAAGAGTTTGATGATGTGAGCAGGATCGCGGCTCGCCGATGCAAGGCGCAGGGCGATACGCAGGACCTGACCGTCGACACGAAACAGGTTCAGGCTGAGGGCTCTGGCCCCGAGGCCGGCCCGTTCAAGCAAGGGCATGAGATCCTGGGCCAGAGCGGCAGCCAGCTTAAGCACATGATCCTGGTCGCGGATGGGGTCAGCGAGGATCGCCGAAACCCGTGCCGGGGCATGCGGCAGTATGGGTGAAAAGCTTTCTCCCACGCGTCCCAGGGCTTGATCCAGACGCAGCAGCAGTTCCTCGCCGAAGCGTGCAGCGAGGGGCGCGCGTGGCAGGTCCATGACATCGGCGATGCGCGTCAATCCTAGATGGCGCAGTGTGGCAACGGTTTGTGTGCCGATGCGCAAGGCGACAACAGGCAGAGCGCGGAGCGCCTGGGTCTGGGTTGTGCTGTCGACAATGATCTGCGCTTTGACACCATGGCGGCAAAGGGCATGTGCCGCCCCGATACTGTCGGCCATCGCCAGCCTGACGCTTAATCCGAGCTGTGCCAGAGCCGCAGCCATGCTGTGAAGCATAGCGGGTTCACCGCCAAACAGATGGGCGCAACCGGTCATGTCGAACGTCAGGCCAGCTGCGCCATCTTCGATTTCAGGCCAGGGTGCGACATAGGGCGAAAACCGTGTGCACCACAGGTTGAGCTTGCGCAGCCTGGTTTGTTCCTGTGCGCGATTGACAGGGGTGGTGATGAGCTTGGGCACACGTGCGCGCGCATCGCTGAGCAGTTGGCCAGCGTAGAGACCAAACTGTTTGGCGACGGGACAGGGAGCATCGAGATACCAGCCACCGCTGGTCTGCCTCACCAGCGCAAATGGTTCAGGCGGCGAACAGGCCTGAGCCTTGTTCCGGTACTCGATGCTGAACGCCGGCAGGAAGGCGCAGACATAGCGTGGCATGATCCCATTCCACTACCCAGGCACCAGGCTTGCCCGCGCGCACTCGCTCCAGTGCGACGGCAAACCGAGGGGCTGCCAGAAACCCAAGACTGTCATTTGCGGCCCGGTGCGACTGGACGCGCCAGCGCGTGACGGCCGCACTCGCCTCATGATCTTGAGGCGCGCGCAGAAGAAAGAGTGGTGTCGCTCCAGCCTCTGCTGCCAATTGCAGCCGCCGACTTGCTGTCAAATCCAGGCCGGTGGGCCGGGTCCCGATCACTGCACCCACTGCACCTGCGCGCAAAACCTCTTCCAGCGCCCATAACTGCTCCTGGGTGTTGGCGCAGCGCAGAAAGAAAATGGCACCAGGGTCAACCCCAAAAGCCTTCAGCCCTGGACCATAAGGCAGGCCAAAATCACTATGGCGCGGGAGCACCCAGACCAGGGGCTGGCTCCCGGCTGCGATCGTCACCAGCGCCAGCAGAAACCCGATGGCCGCAGGGGTGGCCGCATGTTCTGCCGCAGCTACCTCATGCAGGGCGCCCTGAACCAGGCCGCCGTGCAGGCAGTCATCAATTGCTGCGCAGCCCAGGGGATGACGCACACGCTCGGATTGCGTCACCAACGGCGCAATCAGCCGCTGCGCCGCGGCGAGCTTCGCCCGGCGATCTTCCATTGCCCACTCCGTTCACTTTTCGTTCTAACAGCATCACGGCCGGAGCGCTGAGTCAACCTTAGCCCAACCAGGGAGATGGGCCTCCACCATAGGCATCGATGGCGGTAAACAGCGCACGTACCGCATGGCGCTCGTCGTGACTAAGTTCGGGGCGCCAGATGTCAAACAGCAGAATGACCCGGGTCTGGTCGCTGTTATTCCAGGCTTCGTGCTCAATTGTGTCATCGAAAACCCAGGCTTTGCCTTCGCGCCAGGCGCGTACGTCATTGCCGACACGAAAGCCGCAGCCTTCGGGCACGATCAGCGGCAGATGACAGATCAGCCTTGTATTGACGAAGCCATGGTGGGCCGGAATACGGGTCTTGCCCCTCAGCAGAGAAAACAGTGCGGTCGGGGTGCGGGATTCAATATGAGGCATGGGCAGCTGCGACAGCACGGCCATGGTCTTGGGGCAGCGTGCAGCATTCTTCTCCTGCAGCACTCCGCTTTTCCAGAAATAGAAGGCGCTCCAGTTCGGATTGTCGCGCAAACCACGCTGAGCGTTGAAGGGACGATTAGGGTCACCCTCCACATAAGGCACGAAGGCTCCATCCTCTTCCAGGACGGTCAGCAGCTCCGCGCGGATGTCGGTGGTAGCGGCTTCAACCTGATCGAGCCATTCGAACTGCGCACTGGGATAGAATTGCAGCTGTGGCAGGCCAGGAAAATAATAGAATTGAGGGGCCTGCAGGTAGATCTTCTTCTTGCCGAACATCAGATCGAGTGAGAGCCTAAAACGATCGGGCTCGTCCGCATTCAGATGACCGGCCATCGCTGTACGCAAGTGCGCCTCATAGGCTGCCTCGTAACGCTTCAGCGTGTTCTGGGCACGGGTCAGGGCATCGATGAGATCTGCCGGCAGGGCGCTGCCACGGCCTGCTGCCTTCAGCGCCGCGTCGTAGAAGCTCACGGCGCCGCGGCTGTCCCCCTTGCGATCGAGAATGTCGCCGCGCAGCAGCAGGGCCCGCAAATTATAGGGATCACGGGCCAATGCCTTGTCCAGTGCATCGCAGGCTATCTGCCAGTCATCAAGCCTGTCACAGGCCATGGCCAGGCCAAGCAGTGTTGCGCTGTCCTGGGCCCCAGCCGCGATCGCGTCTTCAAACGCCTTGCGTGCGGCATGGGCATCACCGCGGCGCAGCGCCTCCATCCCCGATAGGCCTGTGCCCGACACCGCTGCTCCCCCATGAAGGCCGTGGATGGAAGCAATGAAAACGGCGAAGTTGTCGCTGGTCAATCCCCCGCGAAGGACGAATAGACCAGGGTCCGCAGCTCCTTGCGTATCGGATAGCTGGACGAGGGCAGGAACTGGGTCATGAACACCACAGCGATCTCGTCGAGGGGATCGATCCAAAACGCGGTGGAGGCCGCGCCTCCCCAGAAATATTCTCCGGCATTTCCCAGGGTCATGGCCTTGGGCCGATTGATGACCGAGCAGAAACCAAGGCCGAAGCCGAGACCCTCATTGCCGGCTTCGGAAAACAGCGAACGGGACACCTCCATCAGCTCCCTGCCTCCGGGAAGATGATTGGCGGTCATCAGCGTGATGGTCTTCGGACTGATGAAGTAATGGCCGTTGAAGCTGCCGCCGTTCAGAAGCATGTGGCAGAATTTCAGGTAGTCGGCGGCTGTACCGACGAGACCGCCACCCCCGGACACAAGAATGGGCGGAGCGAGATATTTGCTTTTGGCCGGATCGTCCTGCAGCACAACCTTGCCCTTGGCATCGAAGGCATAACAGGCGGCAAAGCGTTCGGCCTTTTGCCCTGGTACAGTGAAAGCCGTGTCTTCCATGCCCAGAGGGCCGAGGATGCGCTGCTGCAGGAAATCCTCGAACGGCAGGCCGGAAATCTTGCCCACGAGATAACCAAGGACATCGGTCGATACCGAATAATTCCAGGCTTCGCCCGGTGAAAATTCGAGAGGAATGTGGGCAAGGGCCGCGATCATGGAGTTGAGCGACTGGGGCGTGCCTTCTATGTTGCCGATGCCCAGCTCGCGATATGCCGCATCCACATTGGTGCGTTGCTGAAAGCCGTAGGTAAGTCCCGAGGTGTGGCGTAGCAGATCAATCATCCGCATGGGCGAGGAGGTTCTGCGCGTCTGAAAGGCGCCAGGCAAACCGGCCACATACACACCAAGATCGCGCCATTCGGGAATGAATCGGTGCACCGGATCATCCAGCGCCACAAGTCCGTCCTCGACCAGCATCATGAACGCAACCGAAGTAATGGGCTTGGTCATCGAGTAGATACGGAAGATCGTGTCCTCCCGCATCGGCTTGGAGCGCTCACGGTCCATCTGTCCGACCACCGAGGTATGCACGATGCGGCCCTGATGGGAGACAAGCGTCACGGTGCCAGCGAGGCGGCCGCTGTCGACATAACGTTGCTGCAAAAAGCCATCCAGCCGGGACAGGCGGGATCTGATAAGTGAATGCGGGCGCTGGGCCATGACGAGATCTCTCCATATTTTGGCTGCCACTGTAGCCCATCGTCGAGGTTTGAAAAGACCGTGCCGATGGCCTTAAGCTTGGGCGCAAAACAGCGAGGCCGACATGGCATGGGATTTTGAAACCGAACCGGAGTTTCAGGGAAAGCTCGACTGGATCGAGCGGTTTCTCGATGAAGAGGTCGAGCCTTTGGTGCATCTCGATATCTGGCGCGCCGGCCCTGGCTCCAGGGCCTACGAGCAGGCGATCCGGCCCTTACAGAAGAAAGTACGTGAACAGGGTCTTTGGGCCTGTCACCTGGGCCCTGAACTGGGCGGGCAAGGTTACGGCCAAGTGAAGCTTGCGCTCATGAATGAGCGGCTGGGTCGGGTCAGTCTCGCCCCCGTCGTCTTTGGCTGCCAGGCCCCTGATACCGGCAATGCCGAGATCATTGCCCATTTCGGCACCGATGAGCAGAAGCGCAAATATCTGTGGCCATTGCTCAACAACGAAATCACCAGTGGCTATTCGATGACCGAACCGCAAGGCGGTTCTGATCCGCTCGCGTTCCAGACCACCGCCGAGCTCGACGGCGAGCACTGGGTCATCAATGGTGAAAAATGGTTCACCAGCGGCGCCCGCCATGCCGAGGTCTTTGTCGTATATGCGCTGACCGATCCGGACCATCCGGACCCCTATCGCCGCATGTCCATGTTCCTCGTGCCCCGCCGGAGCGCTGGTGTCGAAGTGGTACGATATGTTGGCGTCGGCGAGACGAGCCGCGGCTCCGAAGGCTATATGCGGTACACCAATGTGCGCGTTTCTAAGGATGCGCTTTTGGGCGAACGTGGCGGAGCCTTTGTCATCGGCCAGACCCGCCTTGGTGGCGGACGCGTGCATCACGCCATGCGCACGGTTGGTCAGTGCAAGAAGGCGCTGGATCTGATGTGTCGGCGCGCAGTGTCGCGGGCCACGCGCGGCAATGGCCGCATCGGCGATTATCAGATGGTTCAGGAGCAGATTGCCGACAGCTGGATCGAGCTTGAGATGTTCCGCCTGCTGGTGCTGCAGACCGCCTGGAAGATTGACAAGTACAAGGATTATCGCAAGGTCCGCAAGGATATCGCCGCGGTGAAGGTGGCGATGCCCAAGGTCTACAGTGAGATTGTCAAGCGCGCGATGCATATCCATGGCGCGCTCGGGGTCTCAAATGAGATGCCGTTCGCTTCGATGCTCATCGGCTCGATGGTCATGGGCATCGCCGATGGCCCGACCGAAGTGCACAAGGTCACGCTGGCCAGGCAGGTACTGCGGGACTTCAAGCCCGATCCGGGACTTTTCCCTGCCTACACCCTGCCCAATATGCGTGCTGCCGCCCAGGCCCGCTTTCCTGACCTTGCCGAAGAAATTCGCGCTGACTGGGCGGCGCGCGCGGCCACCATCGATGCGCTGTGATCGGTGGCAAGGGCCATCTTGTTGCTGCGGCCTGCCCGCGCGGGACAGCGCGTGATGCCGCTTGATTTTTTGTCACCGGGGTGAAGGATGGGGTACTGCCATCTCAACCCCAGAACACGCTCACGGACGCACGATGACCCTGCCCGCCAATTTTCCTGTCGTTTCCCTCGCCCAGGCCCACGCGCTGCTGACACAGCCGGGCTCCAAGCTCGAGATGGAAGAAGTCATGATCCGCGGTGTGTGCACCCGCGTATGGAAGCACTCTCCGCCGAGCTTGCGCGAGGCCGTCGCCTATAGCCGCCAGTTCGCGGCGCGCGATTTTCTCGTCTACGAAAACGATCGCGTGACCTATGAAAGCTTCTACCGTGCCACGATGCGCTTCGCCCATGAGCTCGTCCGCCGCGGTGTGAAGAAGGGCGACAGGGTTGCGCTGATCATGCGCAATCTTCCCGAATGGCCTGTTGTCTTCTACGGCGCCACCATCATTGGGGCCATCCTGACGCCCTTGAACGCCTGGTGGACCGGACCCGAACTCGAATACGGTCTGGTTGATTCCGGCTCCAAGATTGCCGTGGTTGATGCCGAACGTCTCGAGCGGATCAGCGAGCATCTTGTCAATTGCCCTGATCTGGAATGCATCTTCGTCAGCCGCTACGACGATGATCTGCCGCAAACCAATGTCGAACGGCTGGAGGATGTGCTGGGTACGGTCAATGATTGGCACAAGCTTCCCGAGCTTGACATGCCCGACGTTGCGATTGCCCCCGATGATGACTGCACCATTCTCTATACGTCAGGTACAACCGGACGACCCAAGGGAGCGCTTGGGACCCACCGCAACATGCTTTCCAACATCTTTGCTTCGGCGGCGGCTGGTGCACGCTCCTTTGTTCGCCGTGGCGAGGTGCCGCCGCAAATCGATCCACTCGAGGCCCCACAGCGCACCGGGTTGCTTTCGGTGCCATTTTTCCATGCTACTGGCTGCTTTGCGGTAATGAACCCCACGCTGTTCACTGGCGGCAAGCTGGTCCTGATGCGCAAATGGGATCCGGAAATTGCCATGCAGCTGATCGAGCGCGAGAAGGTCAATTCCGCCGGCGGCGTGCCGACCATCGCCTGGCAGCTGATCGAACATCCCGCCCGCTCGAAATATGACCTCTCCTCACTGGAAATGGTGTCCTATGGCGGTGCGCCCTCTGCGCCTGAACTGGTACGCAAGATCGTCGAGAGCTTCCCCAAATCCCAGCCTGGCAACGGGTGGGGCATGACCGAAACCAGCGCAACCTGCACCTCGCATGTCGGCGAGGATTATGAACTTCGACCAGACAGCTGCGGCCCCGCCGCGCCGGCGTGCGATCTGAAGATCGTAGGCCCCAATGGAGAAACCCTGCCTCCTGGTGAAGTGGGCGAGCTGTGGGCGCGGGGGCCCAACATCGTCAAGGGGTACTGGAACAAACCCGAGGCAACGGCCGAGACCTTTGTCGATGGCTGGGTCAAGACCGGTGATCTCGCGCGCCTCGATGACGAAGGGTTCTGCTACATCATAGATCGTGCCAAGGACATGCTGATCCGTGGTGGTGAGAACATTTACTGCATCGAAGTCGAGAACGTGCTTTACGAGCATCCGGCGGTGATGGACGCAGCACTGGTTGGCATTCCACACAAGACTCTGGGCGAAGAACCCGCGGCCGTCGTTCATCTAAAGCCCGGGCTTCACACTACCGAAGCGGAGCTGCGCAGCTTCGTAGCGGGCAAGCTTGCTGCCTTTAAGGTGCCAGTGAAGGTGGTTTTCTGGCCGGAAACCCTGCCGCGCAATGCCAACGGCAAGATCCTGAAGCGGGACCTCAAGAAAATCTTCGTCGGCGAGCCTAACGCCTAGCGTTCGTTGCGCGTGCTTCGAAGGGCGGTGCCCCTCAGCGGTGGGGACAGAGTGTTTTACTCCTCTGAGGCTCCGGCGGCGGCTCCTGTCCGCCGGTGCCAGCAGGAGAAGGGTGCCCCGCCGTCACGGCACCGCGCCTATGGCTCCTTCCGCTCCCGTACCCCGCAAGGTGTTCGCGCCGCTCCGGCGTCGCGTCAATGTACGACCAATGCCCGTGATTGCTCGTCCACTGTCTTCGTTGCGCTCTCAGGGATCCTGGCATTTGCGCTCCGCTCGGTGAGCTGAGGTCCGAGCGGGCCATAGTCGAAGTCCGCCGTTACCGGACCCAGTTTGCGTAAGCCTTCAGGCGCGTCGAGTGGATCAAGATGTATTTCGATGAGAGATAGCCTGTCGGAAGCCTCTGCCTCTGTGAGTGCATGAGCCAGTTCGCCCTCGGTTCTCACCTGCGCAATGAAGCAGCTGCGGTTAGGGGCAAACACAGATGGCAACTGCGAGTAGCTCCAGTTGGCGATATCGTTATAGGGTGCGTTCATACCAAGAATATACCGTTCGATCGTGTAGCCGCGGTTATTGAGCAGGAAGATGATGGGTTTTAGATCGAGCCGCAGGATCGTCGAAAGCTCCTGGGCGGTCAGCTGGAACGAGCCATCGCCAATAAAGAGCAGATGGCGACGGTCGGGCTTTGCCAGCGCCGTTCCGAGGATTGCAGGCAGACTGTAACCGATCGATGCCCAGATGTTTGCGGCAACATAATCGACTCCGGACGGCAGGCGCATCTGACCGAGGCCGATATTGGAGGTCCCGTTTTCGGCGATCACCACATCGTCCTCCTTGATGAAACAAGCAAGTTGTGGCCACAGCCGTTCCTGCTGCAACGGTGCATCCTCAAGCAGCTTCCAGTCACTGCTGTTCTGCCGCCCTCTGGTGGCGACCGGACGTGGTTCGATTTGTGCAACAAACCGCTCGAGCAGTGCCGCAGCGCCAACGTTATCGTAAACGCGATTTTGGATGACGACATGATCACCGTGCAATTCAACGGTTGCGGCAGCTGGTAGCGACTGGGTGAACAGGCTGGAATTGGTCTCGATAAAGCGCGGCGCAGTGACAATCAGGCAATCCGAACTCTCGATCCGATGGCGGACGGAGGCTTCGGAGCCTTCGCCCTTGTAGGCGCCAAGCCATAATGGATGGGTCTCATCCAGAACGCATTTGCCTGTGATTAGACTGGCAAAGGGAATCTGTGCTTTTTCCACAAGCGCCTTCAAGGGCGCCGTCATGGCAAAGCGTGCCGCGTCGGAATCAACCAGCAGCGCCGGTCTCTTGGCCTGGGACCATAACGTGAGAAGGTGTTGCAGCGCGGTGTTGAAGGGTTCCGGATTACCGGAAAAGGCGAGCTCAAGGCGCCGTTGCGGCTTGCGGACCAGCTGGTGGGAGACGTCCGAAGGAAGCTGGATGTAGACGGGCTTCATTTCGCGCAGGCAGGCGGTGAGTACCCGGTCGATCTCTGCGAGCGCATTCTCCGCCGTCAGGCGGGTTTGTGCGACGGTGAACTGCCGAAAGCAGTTCATCATATTGTCGTAGTTGCCATCTGCCAACGTGTGATGCAGGCAGAGGCCCTCTTCCATTGCATGCAGAGGTGGTGCTCCGGTGATGCAGACGACAGGCACGTGCTCGGCACAGGCTCCGGCGACACCGCAGATAGCGCTCAGCTCCCCAACGCCATAGGTGGTCAGAATCGCGCCAATGCCATTCAGGCGGGCATAGCCATCGGCTGCATAGGCTGCATTCAGTTCGTTGCAGGTACCGATGAATGTGATGCCAGTCGTGCTTCCGACCTGTTCGAGGAACTGCAGGTTGAAGTCCCCGGGAACGCCAAATATGTGCCCGACACCCAAATCGCTCAGCCGACCGAGGAGTAACTCTCCGATGGTGATCATGATCAATTGCCCTATCCCGTTACCTATGCCGGCCATGCGATCCCATACTGAGATCAATTCCGCACAAAGGGCTTGCATTTTTAGGGGGATTTACCCCATATCGTGCAATATTCACGCATAAATAGGTGAATTATCGCAATGTCCGAGCATCCAGATGCCTTTGACCTGAAGATCATGCAGGAGCTTCAGAGAGACGGTCGCCAGACAAATAACGAGTTGGCGGCGCGGATCGCGCTGTCACCGTCACAGTGTTCGCGGCGCCGCAGCTGTCTTGAGGAGGAGGGTTACATCCGTGGCTATCACGCGCGGATCGATCACGGCAAGCTCGGACTGGGACTGCTATGCATCATTTCGGTGACGCTTTCGACCCACAACCAGCATAGTGCCAGGCGGTTTGGACGGTTTGTGAGCAAGCTGCCGGAGGTGCTGGAGGCCTATGCTCTCACCGGTGACATGGACTACTATCTCAAGGTGATGACACGCGATCTGAGAGATTTGTCGCGCTTTGTGAGCGATATTCTTCTGCCTCACGCGACGGTGCAGCATGTCAAGACGTCGATTGTGCTAGATACTCTGAAAGAAGCTTCCGATTATCCGGTCTCCGTGCGGGGATGATGGAGCTTGAGGGTCTGCTCCCTGGAATTCCCGCCTGACGGGGGGAGGCATCATCACATTGCAAAAATTCCCATGAGAAACGGCTTGGCATAAAGATCGGCGACCTCACTTGGCACTGCGCCTGGTACCGCCAGTTCGATCGAGGCGGCGGCACTCAAGGCTGCATGCAGCGACTGGGCTGCCAGCACCGGATCAACGGGACGGACTGCGCCCTCTGCGGCAGCATCGGAAATCATGGCCGCGAAGCGGTCGGTAGCCCGGGTCCAGCGGGCTACCATGTCGTTGCGGATGGGTTCGGGCAGGGCTGACAGCGCTCCCCCACGCAGCAGTGGGCCCTGTTCGGATACCTGATACTGGGCAAGCGTAGCGGCTGCCGCGCACAGGCGCGCCCAGCCGTCTCCTTGCGCCAGCATTGCCGCGGACTGAATGCGGCGAATGGCTTCGAAGGTGTGTTCAAAGCAGGCAACGACGAGATCATCCTTAGCCTCGTTGTGGTGATAGAACGAGCCCTTGGTGACATGAAGATGAGCTGAGATCTTTTCCACCGAGGCACCACGGTAGCCGTGCAGATTGATAAGCTTGGTAGCGGCGACGAGAAAGGTTTCGCGCTGACGGGCGCCAGGCTCCTCTGGGGAGGCAAGCACGTCCTGGAGCACAAGCGGTCGCCATGCAGCGCCCTCCGGCGCAAGGCCAAGGGTGAGGATGTCATAAAGGCGGGCGGCGATACGCGGGTAATCCTCGACGTGGTAGCGCGGCAGCCAGGCGACCGACCACAAAATCTGCTCCATAAGGGCGTGTGTGCGAGCATTGGCGGCGTTGCGCGGCAGCACCAGGCCGGGTCCCTGGAAGAGGGTGCGGATGCGTCGGAACAATGCGTTGTAAGGTTCGGAGACAATGCTGAGATAAGGTTCCTTGAGCGCCCGTATATCGCTGAACATGGCGATCTGCGGCTCTTCGCCTTCGCGGATGCGCCGATTGCTTTCGAGATAAAGCTCGAGAAAGCGCCGGAGCCGGGCCTTGGGATCGCTGGAGACGAATGCTGCAACGGCCAGCCTGTCAAACCATTCGATGCCACGCAGAAAACAGGCAACCGCAAGGTCTTCTTTCTTCTTGAAGTAATAGGTCACTGAGGTGGTAGAGAGGTCAACGGCGGCTGCCACATCGGCCAGCGTCATACCTTTGACGCCGCGCCGGTTGAGGATGACGGTTGCAGCCGAAATGATGGCGTCCTTCTTGCGAGCAAAGCGGGGGCTGGCGCGGGAAGCCGGACCCTGCTCTTGGTCTTGGGGCCGAACCTCAAGATGCGGCGGCGTCGCGTTGGCGCTCATGCGGTCCTCCCAGCCCCGGACTTTCCTAAGGGTCAAGATCCGCTGAGTTGGCCTTAGCTGCAAGCTCCGTTTGGCCGCTCAGGGCATGCAAATTTTCACTATGGTGCTCGCGATCGATGGGAAACCGGCCAAGAATGGCAAAACCTGCCGTATAAAGCGCGGATACCGTGCACAAATAGACGACAACAAAGCGTACCACCACCGCCTCTGGCACGGCGCCGGGGATCGCGTGGGAGGGAAAGCCAACCGCCCACAAGAGGATCCCTGAGCCCAGCAGGCCCAGGCCCGAGACGGCTTTTTGCAGAAAGCTGTTGCCGGCAAAGAGTAACCCCTCAGCTCGCCGTCCGGTGGTGCGCTCGCTGTGCTCAACGACGTCGGCGATCATCGCCCCCACCATGATCGATGGCCCGATGGTGAGCGCCGAGCCAACGGTGCTGGCGGCAAAGAGCAGGGGAAGCTGAAGCGGAGAGCCGTTCGGCACAAAAGCGCCAAAGAGCGCCAGCACCAGGGGCGTCATCATGATGAGCCCGCCGATCGTGAACATGACGATCGCGGCGAGTTTCTTGCCGAATTTGCGCGACAGCGGCGGGGAAATCGCGAAGGCAATCGCAACTGCCAGGAACACGGCAAAGGAGAGAATGCCCAGCTGGATGCTGCTGAGGCGCCAGAAAAAGGTATTGATGTAGAATGTAAGGCCAAACACCAAACCGGTCGCCAGGCTGGTCAGAAGGATCGATGCCATCAAGATCAGGAAGGGGCGGTTGGCGAGCGTTTCAACCATCTGCCGGCTATAGGCGCGCAAGGATTGGCGCCGGATCTGCGGCTTGCGAAAGAGCGGGATGAAGCGATGGGTGCCGTAAGCTGAGATCAGGATGGCCACAAACATCACGATGGCGGCAATCCAGCCATAACTGTGGTAGCCGGCCTCATTGAGCTGCCCCACTTTATGGGTGGCATCGGGCTTGAGCAGGACCAGATAGGCCAAGGCAAGCATGGTCATGCCGCCATACCAGCCGAAAAACACCCGGTAGGCCATAAATGAGGTGCGTTCGTCATAATCCTCGGTGAGTTCGGGCACCAAAGCCGAGCTCGGGATTTCGTAAAAAGTGATGAAGGTGCGGGTAATGATGGCACAGACGATCAGCCAGACAAAAAGCCAGGGCTTGGAGAGCGCCGGAGGGTTCCACAGGAGCAGATAGCTGAGCGCCACCGGCAATGCGCTTGCATACATCAGCGGGTGCCGTCGGCCCCAGCGCGTATGGAGATTGTCAGAAAGATGGCCGACAAAAGGATCGAGGAACGCGTCAAAGATGAGGGCAAATCCCAGTGCTGCGCCCACCCATTGCGGAGGCAGGCCGAGGACAAGGTTGTAGAACGGCAGAAGAATGGTCTGAAAGCCGTTGTCCTTGACGCCAAAGGCGACGGAACCGAAGCCAAAAAACAGTTTGGTCCTAACGGAGGTCAGCTCCGAGGGCTGCGGTTCGCGTCGCGCCTTGGGCATGGATCTGTCTCTGAGGCCACGCGGCGCAAAGACAGCCGCGCCAGCATGTTCCGGCAGCTTGCTGTGTAAGGTCAAGGCGGACGTCAAGAGGCACCAGGAGCGTTGTTCGGACGTACGATGTTGCGGCGACGTTCGCGCGCTGCGCGTATAGTGATAAGACGAATCAGTGGTGTGAGAGGGCGGGGCAGAACGGGAGGAAGCTTGGACCGCAAAGCCTGGTTGGCCATATCTTCAGGGCTTGTCGCAGGGGCCTTCGTGTCCGTGTGGGCGGGGACGTTGGCGCCGTGGCTCAGTCTTGGCCTCGCCCTGCTTTGTGCCCTGGCAGCTGCCCTCGCAGGCCGCCGTGCACGCCTGGAGCGGGCTGCAAGCGCTCCAAAGGCAAGTCTTGAGCAGGCTCAACCCGCTGCCGCCCGCGATATCCTTGAGCATCTGGCGGCGCCAGTGCTGTTGATCGACGCCAGCGGGCGGGTCGTCCTCGCCAATCGGGCGATGCGCGCGGTGATCGGTCTTGATGCGGAGAAAAAACCCGTTGCGGCCGTGTTGCGGACCCCCTCGGTGCTCGAGGCGGTGGAACGCACGCGGATATCGGGGGAACCCAGTTCGATCGCCTTTACCGTTCACGTTCCGGTCGAGCGTCATTACGAAGCCCATGTTGCCCGCGTTGGTAATCAGCCGCCACTGACGGCATTGTTACTCTACGATCTTACTGCGGTGCGGCGCGCCGAAGAGGCGCGCGCCGACTTTGTCGCCAATGCCAGCCATGAGCTGCGCACCCCCCTGGCTGCGGTTTCCGGGTTCATCGACACCCTGAAGGGCCACGCCAAGGATGATGCCGAGGCGCGCGAGAAGTTTCTCGAGATCATGAGCGTTGAGGCCGGGCGCATGCGCCGGCTGATCGACGATCTGTTGTCACTGACCCGCATCGAGCAGAACGAGCATGTGCCGCCCTCTGGACGGGTCGATCTTGAAAGCGTGGTTCGTGACGCGGCAGCGGCACTGTCACCGCTGGCAGCCGCCGACAACGTCGAGGTCAGCATTGAGGCACCCGCGGCGCTGCCTGCGGTGACAGGTCAGCGTGACGAGCTGATCCAGCTGTTCCAGAATCTGATCCACAATGCGATCAAGTATGGTCGTCGTGGCGGCCACGTCTGGCTGACCCTTTCCACCGCGGCTGGCCAGAGCCGGCGCGGCTCCGGGGCCATGGTTACGGTCAGCGTGAAGGATGATGGCGAGGGCATCCCCCGGGAGGCGATCCCCCGCCTCACCGAGCGGTTCTACCGGGTCGATGTCAAACGCAGCCGTGAACGCGGTGGCACGGGCCTTGGTCTGGCCATCGTCAAGCATATAGTCAGTCGGCACCAGGGCCGCCTCACCATCGAAAGCCAGCCGGGCCAGGGGTCGAATTTTACGGTGATGCTGCCAGCCGCTCCTGCCGAGCAGGCGGGAACGCCGGCCGTCACAGAAGCTTTATAAAAATGTTGCAATGGCGTGGCCTTGGGCGCGTAGCTATCCAGGGAGCCGGGACGATGATCCCGGACAGGAGCATCATGAGCGAACACACTGTAAAAGCCTTTACCGAACAGCTCGAGGGTCTTGCGGCCACGGTGGCGCAGATGGGAGGACTGGTTGAATCCCAGCTCGCTGATGCGATCGATGCCATCTCCCGCCGCGATACGCAGCTTGCCGACCGGGCGATCAGCCAGGACCCGAAGGTCGATCTCCTGCAGCAGGAGATCGAGGACCGGGCGCTCAAGCTCCTCGCCTTGCGCCAGCCCATGGCAGTTGATCTGCGCGAAACCTTGGCCGCGATCAAGATTGCCAGCGAACTAGAACGTATCGGCGATCTCGCAAAGAATGTTTCCAAGCGCGCCCTGGTACTCAATCGCGAGCCACCCATCCGCCTCACGCAAAGCCTCGCCCGTATGGGCAGGGCGACGTTGTCCCAGCTCAAGCTGGTGCTTGATGCCTACAGCGACCGTGACTCCGAAGGTGCCGTCACGGTGTGGCGCAACGATGGCGATATCGATGAGATCTACAACAGCCTCTTTCGCGAGCTTCTCACCTATATGATGGAAGATCCGCGTACCATCGGCCTTTGTACCCATCTGCTGTTTGTGGCCAAGAATATCGAACGCGCGGGTGATCACGCCACGAACATCGCCGAGACCGTCTATCACATGGTCAAGGGCGGACACCTTTCGATCGATCGCCCCAAAATGGATGTTACCAGCACGACGACCGTGCCATTCGAACGTGAGCAGCCATGACGTTAAAGCCGACTGTCCTTGTCGTTGAAGATGAAGCCGCACTCGTAACTCTGTTGCACTACAATCTGGAGCGGGAAGGCTACCGCGTACTTGAAGCCAGGGATGGTGAAGAAGCTTTACTGGTAGCCAATGAAGAGCGTCCCGACGTGGTTGTGCTCGACTGGATGCTACCGCAACTGTCCGGGATCGAGGTCTGTCGCCGCCTGCGCACCAAGCAGGATACCCGCAACATTCCGATCCTGATGCTGACGGCGCGCGGTGAGGAGAGCGATCGCATTCGTGGGCTGGATACCGGCGCCGACGACTATATCACCAAGCCCTTCTCGATGACCGAACTGCTGGCCCGGTTGCGGGCTGTTATGCGCCGCATCCGTCCGGGTCTTGCCGAAGATGTTGTACGCATCGGCGATATTGAAATGGATCGGGCGGCCCATCGTGTGCGCCGCCATGGCCACGATATTCATCTGGGACCGACCGAGTTCAAATTGCTCGATCACCTGCTGCAGCATCCCGGGCGCGTCTTCAGCCGTGAACAGCTACTTGATGCGGTATGGGGCTCAGATGTCTATGTCGAGGCCCGGACTGTCGACGTCCATGTTGGCCGCCTGCGCAAGGCGCTCAACATCGAAGGAGTTCGTGATCCCATTCGTACCGTGCGCTCGGCGGGATATGCTCTTGATGACGCCTTCGTCAAAGAGGCAGTCTGAACAGAGGATGCTGGACTGACGCGCGCTGAGCCGATCACGCGCCGCCCAATGGGTGCCATGTCTCCGTAAAAGCCGAGTGGATTGCCCTCCTGGGTGGGGGTGACTATCGTCGCCATCATATTGGCGATCTTGCGCCAGCTGGTGCTGACAGGCTCTGCGGGCAGAACGATGTCCATCACGGATTTGAATGATCTGAGGCTGCTTGTCGCGGTGGTGACCCATGGGGGCTTCTCGGCGGCAGGACGGGCACTGGGGGTGCCCAAATCGCGCATCAGTCGACGGATCCGGGCGCTTGAGGATGAACTTGGAGTGCGCCTGCTCGAGCGCTCAACCCGCCGCTTTGCCGTCACCGAACTTGGCCAGGACGTCTATCATCATGCGCGTGCCGCGCTTGCCGAAGCCGACACCATAGAGGCAGCGGCAAGCCGGTTGAAGACCGAACCTCAGGGCCTCGTGCGCATCTCCTGCCCGGCCGGTGTCGATCGGCTGCTTGCTGTCGCTTTGCCGGGTTTCCTGCAGCGCCTGCCCAAATTGCGCGTGCAGATGATCGTCACCAACCGTCGTATCAATCTCATTGAAGACGGGATTGATGTAGCGGTGCGGGTGCGTGAGCGCCTGGATAGCGATGCCGGACTCCAGCTCAAGATCATCGGACGTACAAAGTCGCGGCTGATGGCAAGTCCCGGGCTTCTGGAACGACTGGGTACACCGCAGAGCCTGGTCGATCTGCAGCGCTTTCCCACGCTTGGATTTACCGAAGTCCCCGGCACTGATCGCTGGATCCTGGTGAGGGATGACGGGCACAAAGAGGAGTTTGTCCACGAGCCCCGTCTTGCGGCGACCGATTTTGCCATACTGCGTCAGGCAACGATGGATGGGGTCGGGGTAGGCTTTCTGCCGGAGCTGCAGTTTCGCGGTGCACTGTCGCAGGGGCGCCTGATCCACATCCTGCCGCAATGGGGCTCACACGAAGCCACCATGCATCTTGTCTTCATCTCACGACGCGGCCTGCTGCCGAGCGTAAGGGCGGTCATCGATTTTTTGGCCGATACCCTCGATGTCCGCTCGGCAGCCTGGAGTGCACCTTGAGCTGTCTTGGGCTCGCTTCAGCTCGCCATCCGGCCCTTGTCACGCTCACGACGCTGTTGTGGCTGGTAGGCCTTGCGCGCATGCGCTTCGCAGTAGGGGGAGCCGTTCTTCGGTTTGCGGCCACAGAAGTGAAACTCGTTTTCACTGGGATCGCCGATTGGCCATTTGCACATGCGATCATTGATCGTCAGCACGGTTGCAAAGCTGCCGTCATCGAGGATCACGGGCTCTTCTTCCACGACCGGTGCCGCCGGGGTCTGAGCACGAACCGTCACCTTGGGCGCTGTCGGCAGGCGTGGACGCTCGGCGCGGGCCGGTGTTGCCCGCCCGGCCAGACCCAGACGATGGACCTTGCCAATTACGGCGTTTCGGGTCACCCCGCCCAATACCCGCGCAATCTGACTGGCCGAAAGCCCCTCGGTCCATAACGACCGAAGCTGCTCGACCCGCTCGTCTGTCCACCCCATGCTGCGCCTCCCTGGCTCTGCCACAAGATATGGTGCACACTACGATGCGCTTAACAAGGAATACCCGTTAACCCCAATAGCTTGTCCACAATAACGATTCTGTGGGAACCCCACCCAATGCAGCAGGTTTTGTAAACCCAGGGGGGCAGCGTTCGGGCTGGCCTTCCCGACTGGGAAGGTCATAGGTGGGAACTTTGCAGCTGAATTGGTGAAATCCGTTGCGCCGCCACAGCGATCGGAGCGATAAGCGCAAAGCCGGGCCATGTGCCCGGCTTTGTCGTTTGCGCCAACAGATGAGACATGAAGGAGAACTGCTTTGTTTCCGTATCTGCTGCCAACCTATAGTCGGGCGGACCTTGCATTCGTCCGCGGCGAGGGCCCTTACCTCTTCGCCGAGGACGGTAGCCGATATCTCGATTTCGCAGCAGGGATTGCCGTCAATGCGCTGGGCCATGCCCATCCCCATCTGGTCGCCGCGCTGTGCGACCAGGCTGGCAAGCTCTGGCATACCTCCAATCTCTATCGGGTACCCGGCCAGGAGAAACTGGCACGTCGCCTGGTTGAAAACAGCTTTGCCGACACAGTGTTTTTCACCAATTCCGGGGTGGAAGCGATTGAATGCTCCGTCAAGATGGCGCGGCGCCATCACTTCGTGAACGGTGCGCCGGAGCGCTTTCGGATTGTCAGTTTTGAAGGGGCCTTTCATGGTCGTACCCTTGCCGGCATTGCCGCGGGCGGCCAGGCCAAATATCTCGAAGGCTTTGGCCCCAAGGTTGAGGGCTTTGACCAGATCGCCGTCGGTGACATGGCCGCGCTCAAGGCTCTCGATACCGCGCAGACTGCGGCACTGCTGATTGAGCCGGTTCAGGGTGAGGGGGGGCTTCGGACCGTTCCGGCCGAGTTTCTCCGTCATCTGCGCCGCCTGTGCGATGACACCGGAATGCTGCTCATCTTCGATGAAGTCCAGACCGGCGTAGGGCGCACGGGCAAGCTCTTCGCCTATGAATGGACGGACATCACACCGGATATCATGGCCATTGCCAAAGGCATTGGTGGCGGTTTTCCGGTCGGCGCCTGCCTGGCAAAGGCGGAGGCGGCCGACGGCATGACCGCTGGCGTGCACGGCAGCACGTTTGCCGGCAATCCGCTGGCGATGGCGGTCGGCAATGCCGTGCTCGACATCGTGCTTGAGGACGGCTTTTTGGAGCATGTGCGCAGTATTGCCTCCTATACCCGCCAGCAGCTTGCCGGCTTGATAGAGACCCATCCCAAGGTGTTCGCGGAATTGCGTGGTGAAGGTCTGATGATCGGACTGAAGCTCAAATTGCCCAATACCGAATTCGTTGCGACTTTGCGCAGGCATCATATGCTGAGCGTCGGCGCGGGGGATAATGTGGTACGCCTGTTGCCGCCACTGACCATTACCGAAGAGCAGGTGCGAGAGGCGATCGCGGCGCTTGAGGCCGCCGCCAGTGACATGGAGAGCCAGGCGTGAACGCGCTGACCCGCACGGCCGAGGGGCCGAAGCATTTTTTGGATCTGTCGGACTTTGACGTCGAGAGCCTGCGGGCAATTCTCGATGATGCGCGCGCGCGCAAAGCGGCACGGGCGGAACTGCCGAAGGGTGCCTTAGATCCCCACGCACCACTCGCTGGACGCATTCTCGCGCTTATTTTCGACAAGCAGTCCACGCGAACCCGCATCTCCTTTGATGTCGGCATGCGTCAGCTGGGCGGAACCACAATCATGCTCTCGGGCAAGGACATGCAGCTGGCACGCGAGGAGACCATCGCTGATACTGCGCGGGTGCTCTCCCGGTACGTCGACGCCGTGATGATCCGGCTGCTTGATCACGAGATGGTCCGCGAACTGGCAGAGCATGCGAGCGTGCCGGTGATCAACGGACTGACGCGGATCTCCCATCCCTGTCAGGTCATGGCGGATGTGATGACGTTTGAAGAGCATCGTGGACCGATCAAGGGTGCCACCATTGCCTGGAGCGGGGATGCAAACAACGTGCTGACCTCGTGGGTGCATGCTGCGGCCCGCTTTGGATTCAAGCTGCGGGTCGCTTCTCCCAAAGAGCTGAGTGCCAAAGAGGCGTTACGTGCCTGGGCGGCTGGCGCCGGTGCCGACGTGGAATTTGGCGATGATCCGGACAAAGCGGTCACGGGCGCCGATTGTGTCGTCTCTGACGCCTGGGTGTCGATGGGCGATGCGGACATGACCAAGCGTCACAACTTGCTCAAGGCCTATCAGGTTAATGCCAGGCTGATGGCTAAGGCCGACAAGGATGCGATTTTCATGCACTGCCTGCCGGCACATCGCGGCGAAGAGGTTACCGATGAGGTGATCGATGGTCCGCAAAGTGTGGTCTTCGATGAAGCCGAGAACCGCTTGCATGCGCAGAAGTCCATTTTGGTCTGGTGCCTGAGTTGAAAGGCCAAACGCCTTCGGGCGTCAAGCTGATCGCGCCCGGGCCGCTCAGCTTGAATTGGGCCGTGGGCTCGCCATATAGCACTTTGTCATGACCCAGACCCCGTACCGGCCGGCTCCGGCCGCGGATTTTATGCTTTCCTTTGACCTTGCCAATGCCGGCGTGCGCGGCCGTCTTGTGCGCCTGTCCGGGGTTTCCGCGCGGGCGCTCTCAGCCCATGCCTTGCCCGATGCAGCCAATCGCACACTGGGAGAGACTCTGGCGTTGTCGGCGCTGCTCGGCTCAAGCCTCAAGCTTGATGGACGGCTGACAGTACAAACGCAGTCCGATGGTCCGCTTGATCTGGTCGCTGCTGACTATTACGGCGCCGAGCCCGGCGTGCGCGCCGCCGGGGTGCGCGCCTATGCCCGTCTCGATAGGGCGCGGTTCGACGCGCTAAACGGGAGCATGCCGGATTTTGCCCAGCAGGCCGGTCGGGGTGCCCTCGCGATTACCATCGAGCCGCGACGAGACGGCAAGACCTACCAGGGCATTGTGATGCTCGAGCCGTCTGGCATTGCCCAAAGTGCCGAGAACTATTTCGCCCAGTCAGAGCAGTTGGCAACGCGCATCCGTCTGGCAGCTGTACCCGTGCTTGAACCGGGAAGGCCGGTGCATTGGCGTGCAGCCGGGCTCCTCCTGCAGGCCATACCCGAGAAGCGTCAAACTGAGGATGACTGGCTGCGGTTGGGTATGATTTTGGACACACTCGAGGATTTCGAACTCATCGACGTGGAGCTGTCTGCCGAAAGCCTGCTGTGGCGCCTCTTCAACGAGGACGAAGTGCGTGTGCATCCCTCCGAGTCAATCGAGTTTCGCTGCGATTGCCAGACCGAGCGCATCATCTCGGTGCTGCGCGCTTATGAGTCGGGTGAGCGTGATGGTCTTGCCGACGCAGACGGGATCATCCGTGCCAAATGCGAGTTTTGTGCACGGGTGCATGAGGTTCACCCGCATGATTTGCAAGACCTGAACTGACGCTTACCCGGTCAGTTGCCGATAAAGGTGCCAGGTTCCGTGACCGAGAACCGGCAGCACCACAACCAGCCCGAGAAAGAAGGGCAGGGTGCCAAGGATCAGCGAGCCCGCCACAGTGAGGCCCCACAGCGCCAACGGCACTGGATTGAGCGCTACGGCGCGGAACGATGCGACGAGGGCGTTTTCCAATCCGATGCGACCATTATCGATCAGCATGGGAAAGGATAAGACGCCAAGACAGAGCGCGAGCAGGGCAAAGAGAAAGCCGACGCCGCAGCCGATGCCGATGAGCGCATAACCGCTGGGTGTCGTGAACACTGCCGTGACAAAGCGCTGCGCGCTATCAGCCGTAGCGGGGTTCATGGTCAGACGAAAGATGAGATAGGCCGCAGCGAGCCAGACAAGAAACTCGAAGATGAGGAGTGTGCCGAGGATCACAATGGCGGTAAAACCCTCTTCGCGGGTCACCGCAAAGGCGTTGGTCCAGCTCTCCGGGGCGCCCTGCTCGCGCCGTTTGCTCATCTCATAAAGCCCGACCCCAAAGAGCGGGCCGAGAATGGCAAAGCCGCTCGCCAGGGGAAACAGCATGGGCAGAAGCCCCTGCCCCAGGGTCAGTCGGGCGATCACCAGTCCTGCCACAACATAAACCAAGCAAAGCACCACAACGTCAGTACGATAGGCAGCAAAATCCTCGCAGCCCTTCCTCAGCGCGACAAAGAGATCGGTGACGGTGATCTTGTGGATGACTGGAGCGGTGACATGGGCGTGCACCTGCTCGCCTTGCAGTGCGTTGAGGGCGGTACCAAAATTACGGCCCATCTGCACCAGAGCGGCGCCACTCCATTCGATGGGATTGCGGATGTGTGAAACGCTCATGAGCGGCCTCCCGACTATTCGGCCTGGCCCGCCTGGGTAGCGGAGCAGCCCGCGCACCTTCGATATCGTCCAGCCTATACCTATTTTGTTGCAGTACCAGCCGGTCGAACTGCAAACACGTCTTGTTGCGGCGCAAAATGGACTGGCGATTGGCAAGCTACCGATACCATGACATTCTGTCATGGTATCGGTTCCCATAGAGGAGGTTCGTGATGAGCAGTGTCGCGCGTTCGCTTGAGGAACAGTCCGTTCAGGATGCCTGGGGCATGCCGCTCGAGAAGATCAATGTTGCGGACGCACTGCTGTTCAAGAACGACGCGATGTGGCCTTATTTCGAGCGGCTACGTAAGGAGGACCCGGTACATTACTGCCCTGAACACGAGTTTGGTCCCTACTGGTCGATCACCAAGTACAACGACATCATGAAGGTGGACAGCAACCATCAGGTGTTTTCCTCCGAGCCTGCGATCACCATTGTCGATCCCATGGACGACTTTAAGCTGCCCATGTTCATCGCGATGGACCCGCCCAAGCACGATGCCCAGCGCAAAGTTGTGACGCCGGCGGTCTCGCCCATGAATCTGGAACGCCTGGAACCAGTCATTCGGGAGCGCGCCGGCCGCATTCTGGATTCGCTGCCACGCGGTGAAGAGTTCGACTGGGTGGACAAGGTCTCAATCGAGCTCACCACGATGACGCTGGCGACGCTGTTCGATTTTCCCTGGGAGCAACGGCGCAAGCTGACCTATTGGTCGGACATTGCAACGGCCAATCCCAAGTCATCGAGTTTTATCAGCCATGAGCATCGCCGGGCCCAGCTGATGGAATGCGTTGATTATTTCACGCACTTGTGGAATGAGCGTGTCAATGCCGAACCCAAAAGCGATCTGATTTCCATGCTGGCCCATGGCGAATCAACCCGCAACATGGATCGCATGGAATATCTGGGAAACCTCGTGCTTTTGATCGTCGGCGGCAATGATACAACCCGCAACACGATTACCGGCAGCGTGCTCGCACTCAATCAGAACCCGGATCAATATGCCAAGCTGCGCGCCAATCCTGATCTGATCCCCTCGATGGTGTCGGAAACCATTCGCTGGCAGACCCCGCTCGCCCATATGCGGCGAAGCGCCACCCAGGACATCGAATTTGGTGGCAAGCTGATCCGCAAGGGAGACAAGGTGGTGATGTGGTATGTCTCAGGCAACCGCGATGAGGAAGTGATCGAAAATCCCAACGCCTACATCATCGACCGCCCGCGTCCGCGACAACATTTGTCCTTCGGCTTCGGTATTCACCGTTGCGTAGGAAATCGGCTTGCCGAACTGCAGTTGCGTGTGATCTGGGAAGAAATCATGGCGCGCTTCCCGCGGGTCGAAGTGGTCGGCGAGCCTGTGCGTGTCGCCTCCAGCTTTGTCAAAGGCTACGAGCACCTGCCGGTACGTATTCCAAACTAGGGCGTGGGAATTTCCGCCTGCCGTGGGCCGGAGGCGCCTGAGGCCGGGGCCATCGTCTTTGGGCTCAAGCCCGGCGCGGTCCTGGCCCGCGGCAGGCACGAGGTATCTTGAGTAATTCGCATTTCTGCCCTTCTGTCGCCGAAAAGCCTTGCCAAAATCTCCCATGAGATGTGCCTATCCCGAGCTGTGGTCGGGGCTGCCTCCGTCCGCAGCTTGGGCTATGGTGTCAGGAGGCCGCAATGATCCTTGCCCTTAGTCCCCTAAAGCTGCCCAGAGGAGCCCTTCCTGTTGTTTAACCACATCGTTCACACGCTTCTGGGATTCATCACCAGCCATGCTGATCTGGCGCTTCCCACGGTGTTCTTTGTCACCTTTGGGGAATCATTTGCCTTCGTCAGTCTGTTTTTTCCCGGAACAACCGTGATTCTGGCCTGTGGCGCTCTGATTGCCGCCCACGCTCTGCCGGCGTGGCCGGTCCTCATGGGGGGCATAGCCGGTGCGATTCTGGGGGATTCCTGTTCTTACTGGCTGGGGCGCCGCTATGGCCATCTGACCGAGGCGGTCTGGCCTTTTACCCGCCACCCCGAAATGTTGACACGCGGCTATGAGTTTTTTGGCCGCCATGGCACCAAGAGCATCTTTTTGGGACGTTTTCTGGGGCCATTTCGGGCGGTACTGCCATTGCTGGCGGGCATCACCAAGATGCCGTCGGCGCGCTTCTGGTTCGCCAATGTGACCTCCGCGGTCGTCTGGGTCCCCGCACTCTTGGCCCCCGGCGTCCTGGCCGGATATGGGCTGTCAATGCTGGGAACGCATCGGGACTGGATGGTGGCCGCCGGGCTTGCCATCACCCTCAGCCTGGCCGCGGCTGTGGTCCTCCTCCGGCGGCGCAACTATCTGCGTGGTCTCAAGCTCGATGCCTGAGAAGGGTTCTGGCTCGCGCTCTTTGGCCTATCGTCGGGGTGGGGGCGTTGGCGCTGCTGCAGAAAGTAGATCAGACGCAGCACGATCCACAGTGGGACCGCGACAGTGCCGATCACATAGAGCGTATACTTGACCGCATCGCTGCCCATGCCGACAGCGCCCATCATGCCCGTACCAATCATCAGAATTACGAATAGCGCTGCCGCGGAGAGAGCGATCAGTCCTGCCACCCAAAGCACAGTCTTCTCGGCCCAAGTCATGCCCCCTCCATTTCTGTTACGCGCGCGGCCGTACCTTGGTTTGAGGCCACCGGGACGGTAGTCTTCAAGGATCGACGGAAGGTAACGCTCCCCGGCGCCTCGACTGTTCACAATCATGAAACACAGGAGAGAAGTCCACAGGAAATATCACCTTTTGTTGATGAGAATGAAGCCGAATGGAAGTTTAGTTTCATGTTTGATGCGCTATGCGCGCGCTCTCATACAAGGACCCACCCATGTCTCTTCGTTGTACGCAAACCTTGAGCCTGGCAGCACTGCTCATGCTGGGCGCGAGCGTGAGCATAAGCACTCCAGCCGCTGCGGCCGCGAGCAATCCCTTCGCCCAGCCCAGTCCACTGCCTTTTCAGGCGCCGGATTTTTCTAAGATCAAGAACAGCGATTATCTGCCAGCCTTCGAAGAAGGGATGAAACGCCAACGTGCGGAGATCGTGAGTATTGCCAATGATCCCGCTCCGCCCACTTTCGACAATACGCTCGTGGCGATGGAAAAATCGGGGCGCATGCTCGATCGCGTATTGGAGACTTTCTTTGGCGTCGACCAGGCTGACAGCGACGCCACGCTTAATCGCGTGCAGGCGGATGTTGCTCCGCAACTGGCAGCGCAAGAGGACGCAATCTATCTGAACTCGAAGCTCTTCGCGCGCGTCAAGGCGATTTATAGCCAGCGCGCACGTCTCAAACTGGATCCAGAAAGCCGCCAGCTGCTCAGGGTCTACTATCGGCAATTCGTTCACGACGGGGCCAACCTGTCACCCGCCGACAAGCAGAAGCTGAAGAAGCTCAACGAGCGCGAAGCAACGCTTGAGACTGAGTTCCAGCAGAAGTTGGTCGCGGCCACCAAGGCTGGAGCCTATGTCACCTCCAATGTCGCCGATCTTGCCGGTCTAAGCAAAACCCAGATCGATGCCGCGGCGGCGGCTGCCAAGGCGCATGGCCTAAAAGGAAAATGGCTGATCCCGCTGCAGAATACCACGCAGCAGCCGGTCATGGCCGAGCTGACCAATCGCGCAGTGCGCAAGAAAATTTTTGAGAATTCGTGGATGCGCGCCGAACGCGGCGATGCCAACGACACGCGAAAGGTGATCGCAGAGCTCGCCAAGCTGCGGGCGGTGAAGGCCAAGCTGCTGGGCTATCCGAGTTATGCCGATTATGAGCTTTATGATCAGATGGCCAAGACGCCCCAGAATGTTCAGCGCTTTTTGGGACAGTTGATTGGACCAGCAGCTGCCAGGGCCGCGTCCGAAGCCCAAGAAATCCAGGCCATGATCAAAAAGGATGGGCAGACCTTCAAGCTTGAGCCCTGGGATTGGGAATATTACTCGGAGCAGGTGCGCAAGGCCAAATACAACATCGATTCGCGTGAATTGCGGCCCTACTTTGAACTCAATCGCGTACTGAAGGATGGTGTCTTCTATGCCGCCCATGAGCTCTATGGCGTCACCTTCAAGGAGCGTCATGATCTCCCAGTCTATCAGAAGGACGTGCGAGTATTTGAGGTGTTTGACAATAACGGCAAGCCTCTCGGGCTGATCTACTTCGACTATTTCAAGCGCGACAACAAGGAAGGCGGAGCCTGGATGAGCAACTTCGTCCAGCAGTCCAAACTCCTTGGCACAAAGGCTGTGGTTTACAACGTGGCCAATTTCACCAAGCCGGCCCCCGGCCAACCGGCTCTGCTCAGCTTTGATGATGTCACCACGATGTTTCATGAGTTCGGCCATGCCTTGAACAGCCTGTTTGCCGATCAGGAATATGAGACATTGTCCGGCACCAACACCGCGCGCGACTGGGTCGAGTTCCCGTCGCAATTCAATGAGCACTGGGCGCTCTATCCCAAAGTGCTTGAGCACTATGCAGTCAACTACAAAACCGGAAAGCCAATCCCAGAAACGCTGGTTGAAAAGCTGCGGCACTCCCAAAGCTGGAACCAGGGCTATGATCTTGGAGAGCTTCTGGCGGCCTCTGAACTTGACATGGCCTGGCATACGCTGCCTGCCAGTGCGCCATTGCAGAATGTTGATGCCTTTGAAACCAAGGCGCTGGCAGAGAGCCACACCAACTTCCCGGATGTGCCGCCCCGCTATCGCTCAACCTATTTCTTGCATATCTGGGCCAATGGCTATGCTGCAGGCTACTATGCCTACCAATGGACGGCGATGCTGGACGATGATGCCTATTCCTGGATGCTGCACCATGGGGGGATGACACGGGCCAACGGACAACGTTACCGCGATCTGATTCTCGCCAAGGGCCACAGCGAGGGCTACAACGCGATGTTCCGTTCGTTCTACGGCAGGGCTCCCGATATCAAGCCCATGCTCAAGGACCTGGGCGTGACTTCGGACCGGGCGCGTAAGCGGTCAAAGGCGAAGCACTGACTATCTCAGCTTAAGAATCAAATAGGGGGGCGTGGAGCGTCCCCCACTCTTCTTTCGGGGGGCTGGCGAGTAGGTTTCCGCCGCCGGGGCGGAGTGGCCCCACGTGGCACGGGGAGAAAGATCCCTCGTTTAGACGGCTATTGACCCGCGCCCGGCTGTTCGTCATAACCGCGGCCTCACTTGGAGTGCGGGCGTAGCTCAGGGGTAGAGCATAACCTTGCCAAGGTTAGGGTCGCGCGTTCGATTCGCGTCGCCCGCTCCAAATGTTATCTTTTAATTTCAGTTAGTTAAGTGACGCCGCCTCTTGCGGTGGGGGCTATTTTGTATCATCCCGGAAGCTTGGCGGAAGCATATGATCTCCCCGTCTGGAGCTGCTCCACTGCTGTCCAGGGGGTTGGACCAATTTTCCGAACTGAGAAGGGTACCCTGGTTTCAAAAAGCGAAAAGTGCTCCGCTGTTTTGCGGCTGTTGTATTTTCTGTCAGGGACCGCGAACAGTTTTGGGGTGTTCCAACGTTTTCAATCGCAGCCTTGACCATCGTTTCTGGTCGCTATTCTCCAATGCCAATCATGGCACGGCTGTTACCGGCGCAGCTTGACGAAATCGTGTTGTTGCCCGGGAGGACGATTTTGGTCTTCGTAATCCTAAATTCTCGTCCAATGTGATCGTACATATTAGCCACTAGAGAGGCGTCTTGCGGGACTCACATGACTATCAATCCCTGGTTTGAATCCATTACCCGTGGTGCGCGCATGCTGCGCGCGGCGCTGGGGCCGACGATTTCAGCTTATCTGGAGGACCCGAGGGTCACAGAGGTGATGCTGAACCCCGACGGTCGCTTATGGATCGATCGGATTTCCAGCGGGCTCGATTAGCGAGCCGCTTCTCCTGCGGGGTGACCTCGCGAGTTGGCCCATAGCGTTCAGCCCCACAAAGACGACAAGGGCGCCGCGGCCAGCTTGTCGCCGAAGGGCACGAGATCCGTGCTGTCGTAGAGCACGACGCCAAAGGCAAATCGGTCCTTGCACGCCTCCGCCAATGTACGCAGGCCGGTGAAGTCGCCGGATTTCACCGTGGCCGCGGCCTTCACCTCGATGCCGACGATCATGCCGTCGTCGCGCTCCAAAACGATGTCCACCTCGTGCATTTGCTGGTCGCGGAAATGATACGGCGTCAGCCGCAGGTCCGAGCCGGTCATGAGCTTCAGCACCTCGGAGAACACGAAGCTCTCCAGCAGCGCGCCGAACGCCCCGCGATTCGCCTTCACACGATTGAAGCTCAATCCGCGCGTTGTGGCGAGCAGCCCGGAATCGAGAAAATGCAGTTTCGGCGTCTTGGTGATCCGCTTCAGCGCGTTCGTGTACCAAGGCTGCAATGTCGAAACGAGGAACACCTGTTCGAGCAGCGTGACGTAGCGCTGCCCGGTCTTGTGGCTGACGTTGATGCTGCCGCCGAACTGCGAGTAGTTGACCAATTGCCCGGAGTGCTCCGCCACGAGGCGGACGAACTTCGGCAGCTCCGTCAGTTTCTCAATGTCAGCGATATCCCGAAGGTCGCGGGTGAGGACCGAGGTCAGATAGGATCGTGCCCAATCCTGGCGCCGCCGCTCGCTGTCGCGGCTGATCGCTTCGGGAAAGCCGCCGACGAGCACGAGCTTGGCGAGATCGTCACCGACGATTGCCGCCTGGTCGCCCTGCAGTTTGCCGTCGAACAGGCGTTCCAGGAATCGCGGCGTCGTGCCTGTTATCTCGGCGCGAGCCAGTGGCAGCATGTGGATGGTTTCCATCCGCCCGGCCAGGCTGTCGGAGACACGCGGCAGCGTGAGGATGTTCGCGGAGCCGGTTAGCAGGAAGCGGCCCGGGCGATAATCCTCGTCCACGGTCTTCTTTATTGCCAGCAACAGGTCTGGCGCGCGCTGGATCTCATCGATGATCGCCTGGTCCAATCCGCGAATGAAGCCCACCGGGTCGGACTGTGCGGCATCGAGCGTCGTCTGATCGTCGAGGGTGATGTAAGTCCGCCCGGCCTCTCCCATCTTCCGCACCAGCGTGGTCTTGCCGGCGCGGCGCGGACCGACGATCAGCACCACCGGGGTGTCTGAAAGGGCTTCCTCCGCCCGCCGCTCGACAAATCGCTCGTACATGCCGATTCCATGGTCCCGAAAATTGGAACTATGGACCATGATAATTGGAAGTCAATGGCATGTTGGTTGGGATCAGGTCAGCCGCTTGATTCGAGGCGGAAGGCCTCCGCCAGCCGGTGCCCAGTGACCGGGCCCTTCGTTTCTGCCGGGCCTCCCGAAGAGCCCCTGAACGAGAGTGCAGACCCGGCTTATTGATGATCGACAGGTGACGAGCCCGAATTCTTGTCGATGTCACGCTGCCGCCAATGTGTCGCGAGCGTCGTTCCTACGTAAGCGCGCGCTTACGAAGTTCCAGACGCTTAATGCCAGACACGGCGTAAACGTGCCCACTCACGGACTTACGTGGCGGAGGGGGAGGATGCGAACCTTCGTAGACTAAATGTCGTCAGATTTACAGTCTGCCAATGGCCCCTGGGCACTAGTAATGGCAGTCGAAATGCCAAAGTGCGCAGACATGCTCGACTTCGAAGCTGCGGATCTCGCGGGTTGCCAAGCGGTCTCTCCGCTGCCAGCGCGTTCACGGTCAAGCGCTCTATCTCCCTCCGCCGCTCAACCCAACAAATTCGCTGCCTCGCCTTAAAGCGCTCTCAACGGCGCGTCCAACCCGCCCGCATCATTGCATAGTCACTCTGACGTCGCGCTCATCAGGTCGAGGAGCGACGCGTGCACTTCAAAAACAGAAGCAACTGCAATGCCAAAACCCGCGATCACTGCTGTGGGCCGCGCGGTATGATATCCCCAAAATCGCCCCGCACTTCAGTTCAACGGCGAAGAACCCCACGATGGAGGAGGAGTCCAGGTAACTGTTACGCTCCAGGATTACGCGATCTAGAATATACAGGGTCAAGTTTGGGCAAAAGAACAGGCAAAACAAAGCACTGAACTATTTTGCAACGATACTTCATCGTTGAACTGCTGAAGGCTTGTTTGTTGATACTATTTCACCAATATGTTACTTAATTAAACGCGAGATTATCGGTGGTGGGGGCGTCGCGTCACCAACGTTTTTGACATCTCCAATCTATTGGTTTCCCCACGGGAGATGCAGATAGGGAGGTTGATGTGTACCCTGGACGTTACAACTGGGGGCGCTACGCCCTGATTGTCGGTCTGACGTTCACGTTGCTCGCGTTGCTCGCTCCGACGGCGCGAGCAGATCCGGACGCCGATGGCTGTCACGACAGTTCCCTGATTACCCGTTATCCCGGATCATACATCGTCCGTTGTTTCCATACGGAATTTGACCAATTTATTTTGCCGCTAGGGCCAGTTGTCGCCAATAACAAGCTGGCGAAGAGCAAGAAGATCCAGGGTAAGATTACGCGTATCATGTATGTTGCCCCCGATCTGGTCTCGCCTCTCGAGATTTGGAAAAACTACGAAAATGCCATCAAGAACGCGGGCTTCACGGTTCTGTTCAAATGCCAAAGTGATGCCTGCCAAAACGGCGACTGGGACGTCAATCTTTTCCAGGATCAGGAAGACCCCTGGTACAACTACGGCGGCTACCAGTATCAACTCTCTGCCGAACGGTCGGGTCCAAACGGGACGGTCTACATCAGCCTGCACATGACCAACAAACCCGTCCAGACAACGCTGGACATTATTGAACCGCATGCAATGAAAACTGGTTTAGTGCAGGTAAACGCGGCCGCGATGTCCGCCGCTCTTGCGCAGAGCGGGCACATTGCACTCTACGGTATCTACTTTGACACCGGGAAAGCCGATCTCAAACCTGCCTCCGATGCAACGCTACAGGAAATCGGCGCCTTGCTGAAGCAGCAGCCGGCGCTCAAGCTGTACGTCGTCGGCGACACCGACAATGTGGGCAGCTTCCTATCCAACATGAATCTTTCTAGCCGTCGGGCGGCTGCGGTGGTGGCCGCGTTGACCGGACGCTATGGAATTGACTCGCGGCGCTTGAAGGCGGTCGGCATCGGCCCGGTCGATCCAGTAAGCACCAATCAAACGCCGGAAGGCCGGAGCCGGAACCGGAGAGTTGAGCTGGTCGAGCAATAGCTGAAACGTCAGCGGGGGCCAGAAGATGATTGAGCCGCTCCCCCAAGGTCACAGGGCCTTGCTGCCGATTGCTCGTAGTGCTGTGCGCTCGGGGATGCGACCATGAACGCGCGTAGGGTTTTTCATGGTTTACCACCAGTAGCAGCTCTTGCCGCTGTGTTTTTCCTTATCGCACCGTCGGTCAATGCGGGCGCACCCGGCACCGCGCATGGCATCGATACGACCACGTTGTCCAGCGCGCTGGCAAACGCTCTCGGTGGACTGGCGAACGTCAAGAAAATTCATACTCTGCATTTCGAATTTATGGTGCTGTCCTTTCGCGCCGCACCATGGAACAGCGTGCAAACCTTCCAGGGGGCCATGCACCTGGCGGGAGAAGAGTGGTTAAATTCGGACGGTGACGATCGTGTTGAAATGCGCTCGACTGCCATGCAGGCGCCGCCAAGCCTGGAGATTTTGGAGTCAGGACAGCAGAGCGTCTCGGTACGCATTGCGGTTACCGATTCGACACGATACGTGCCAGTCAGCAGGGCCCGCAAGTGCGCGGGCCCGTCAACAACCGCGCTTTGCGTGAACGTACCGGAATTGTACTTCGACAAGGTCAGTCCCACCATTCCGCCCCACGCCGGTCTGTTTGCCCAGGAAGCGAATTTCTCCGGAACGATGCGCGAGAGCGATACATGCGGTGGAATTGCCGGGATCACTCCGATTTCCGACAAGGGTACTCAATTCGCCATCACCGTGAGGTCTCTCCATGTCGGAAATTGCGTTGTCCGCATTTCGTCGAACACGCCTCAAGGATGGATGCTCGTCGGAGGGCAAGGCTCTCCGAGCGGAAATTCGACTGGACAGTTGCAAGGTCCGGACCTGGAGCGTGAAATTTCGCACGACTACTGGACGACGTTTGCATATCTGACGTCGTCAAGTCTCCCCGGGAAAGTGGTTTACAAGCCGCAAAAAGGGGCGGCCGAATATTTGCTGGAGATGGATCCAGAAGGTGGAGAACCGATCAAGGCATACCTCAATCAGAAAACGTTCCTGCCAGACAAGGTCCAGGTCGGGGATGACCCAAACAAAATGGTGATTGTGCCTAAAGACTGGCGTTCCGTCAGCGGTGTGCGATTCCCGTTCGACATGACCGTGGAGCTTTTCGACTCGCAGATGGTACTCCACTACACCTTCACAAATATCCAGGTGAACGAGAACCCGCCGAAAGATGCCTTTAAACAGCCCACGCCTACACTTTGAAACGCAGAGGAGAGATGCTCATGAGGTACGTTGCTTGCTGCCTCCTGTTGGCGTTCCTTTCGCCAGCGCTGATGGCGCAGACGCTTCCGGATACCGACGGATTCGTCGGCGCGTATGTCGAGGGAAACGTCGCGGGTGGCGACACTGGAAAGCCGCTGGTTGGCGCCAAGATCGATGTCATCGGAGCAAAGGTATCAAAGACCGGTGTGAGGGCCAATTCCGGCTGCGGGGCCGGCTTTGCCATGTCTGCTGCCAACGGAAATTTTTCCGTGGGCGTCGGGCAAAACAACAAGTGTGTCGATAAAAAGCATCCTATCAACGGAAAATATTACGTTTCGGTGTCAAAGCGCGGTTATCTCCCTCAGCAGAAATTCATCGACTTCGGCACGCAGAGGACCAACGTCATCGGCTCGCTGACTTTTCGCCTCGATCCCGCCCACGCCAGCATTCAGGGCCAAGTTGTTGGACCGGATGGAAAAGGTCTACCTTATGCGTACGCATGGCTGATGAAAGATCCCTTTGCCATGGTCATGCAACCGCCGAAGGGGCATTCCCTTCCATTGTACAGTGAATTGCCAATGGTGCGGGCGGACGGCAACGGAAAATTCAACATCCCGGTTTCGCCTGGCAACTATGTTGTGCTGGCGGGGAAGGCGGGATACGAATTGGTGACCAAAACCGTCGATTCCTTCGCGCAGCAGGTATATCAGCGAATGGCGGCGAATCCCTACTTGCCGCCGCAGACGCGTGCGAAGTTGGGAGCGATGAACCAGCCACAGTTGGGTGTTCATGTCAGTGTGGCCACCGATGGGATCGCGAGCGCCCATCTCGCGATGGTGAAGGCGTCGCCGACGGCCGTGCCGCCCGGGACGATGAAGCAGCCAAAATTCAGGCCGTTCAAAATAGTTCTTGCCGGACAAGCCCGCTCTTCGCCCAACAACGTCCTGTTCTTCGTCTCGCAGGCTCCAGGTGGATCGGAGAATGGCTCGGTGGCACTGGGCATCGTGCGCACTACAACGCTACTCGGTACGGGAAAGATCGATCCGGCGCGCGTTACGTCCCTCAATTTTCTGCAATACGGTTATCCGGGCGAGGTTGGGTGTCGCCACCGGCCTGGACACTTCAACAATGACTCTTGGTCCTTTTTTTGCGAAGATCCGGTACTCTCATTTACCGACCCGACGGCCAAACCCGGTACGGCCTATTACTATTACATTGTCGAGGGCGCGCCGTATGGGATCGGCCCGGGCGGAACATCCAATCTCATGCAATCTGGCACGCCATACTCGAACGGCGTGCAGATAGTGACTCAGGGAGAGAGGATGCCATGAGGCGCGCTCTCCTGATAGCGCTTATCGCCGGTGCGGCACTTTCATCGACGGTAAGCGCGGAACCGCTGGATCCGTGCACGCTCCTGACGCAAGCGCAAGTGTCGCAAGCCTTCGGGGAGACTGCAATGCCCGCACAGCGGCAGCAGAGTGCACCGGGTCATCCGATCTGTGCATGGCTCAACGCTTCGCAATCGAAAACACTATATGTGATGATCGCATCCCGGAAAACGATGCCCCCTCCGTGGTGGAAGACGGCTGTTCCGGTCAAGGGTATCGGCGACAAGGCGCTATGGTCGTCCGGATGGATATACGTGCGGAAGCACACCAATCGCGTTGCGATCGAATTAATTCTGTCGCCAGACAGCGAGAAACGCATGGATCCGCAATTGCTCTGGCTCGCAAAGCAAGTTGTTGCGCGCGTGCCATAAGGCATATTTTAGAGAAGTCATGATGCGTAATCTGTTGGCGCCAATCTACGTCCTGCTAGTCCTACTCGCTGCGTTCGTGAGCACTCAAGCGCGTGCCGTGATGCCACCGCATGGCCCCTATGCCAGGGATTGCCACCCCGACAGTGTCCGCGCCGTCGTGCACGGAGGCGTAACGATAGCGTTCGATTGCTTCAGCAGTGATGGGGACGGCGCCATGTATGGATCGCGCATCCGGATTTCTCCGAACGAGGAGCGTTACTCGACCGGCGTCGCAACGTCGGCAGCGCTGAACATCTTCATTTCGGCAGATGCCGGCTGCCCCGCGCTGCATGATGGCAGTACCATGGCGTTGAACAGCCCATGCCTCCTGATCGAGGAAGCTGGCAGGTTGCCGGCCAATGGCCTGGCATTCGCGAGTACGTGCAAATTTAAGTCCAGGTCGCCGATGTTGAAGCTCTTTCCGCCGGAGTGCAGCATGGGAATGAGGGCTGACGATACGTCGGGATTGATTACATTCACCCATTGGTCCACGCAACGGGGCGGGCAGATCGCATTCACGTTTTCGCCACATGCGCGGTTAACGGAGTTTGTTTCAAACCCCGGAGCCGGGCATGGCGAATCGGAGGTCGCCATGCAGATATCAGGTTCTGCGATTGTCACCCTGGATTGAATTCTTAGCTGAAGCGATCACGTCATCGTCCTGAACGTGTACGGAAAGTGGTTTCCACACGCATGGTCGAAGAACGGTTCGGCGTCCGGGGAGCGGGTGGCTGCCATTGCCGGCGCCTGGAAGGAGGAGTGTAGACGGCTGCAGCAGACCGCCGGGCGTGGCACCTTCGTGCCGCTGTCTTTTGCGCCTGGCGAAGCGTTTCAGTTTGATTGGAGCGAGGATTTTGCGGTCATTGGCAGCACCCGCGTCAAGCTGCAGGTGGCGCATACCAAACTTTGTTACAGCCGCGCGTTCATCGTCCGCGCCTATCTGCTGCAGACACACGAGATGCTATTCGACGCGCACACCCACGCCTTCCGGGCCCTTGGCGGCGTGCCGCGGCGGGGTATTTACGACAATATGAGCACCGCCGTGGACAAGGTCGGCGTGCAGGCCATCGAACAGCACAGAAAGCGCGTGCGCTTCTTCTCCACCGTTGAACTGGTCAACGCCCTGGAGCAGGAAAAGGCGCAAGGGCGGAGCGGGCAGATCGCCGCCCGCTTGATCCATGTCGATCTCGTCATCCTCGATTAATGTGCAGTGCGCAGAGATGCGGAGTGGCGCCACCATTTGCCGCAACTGCGCGACTTTCCAACGATATCACTCCACATAACTGTTCCTATAAGCGGCGTAACCAGCCCACCAGGCCGCCGTCATGCCCGATGATCACCTTGCCGCCTGCAGACCGGCAATGACAGCTTCAGATTCAAAAGCAGCGCAGTGCAGAAAACCCCAAAGCGGAAGGAGAAAGTCTACCCTTGACCTCATCATGAGATCCAAACCATAACCAAGAGGCGGCTCAAATTTCGATGGAATGTCCGGGTCACTTCTCAGTGGAAATCAACAGCCCCACGTTGGTCTGGGTTTCGTGTAGTACGTATTTGACGCCTTTTCTGGCGGCTTCGAGAACGTGCGGAATGTCAAATCTCTCGATGAAGTGGATGATTTCATTACAATCAGCCATTCCTCCACGAACCATCCTTCCGCAGAGCGCGCCGCTAGTGACGTCGGGCACCGGAGGGCCACTGAAACCAGCGAGGCTTGAAAAGTCGGTATTCGCGAACTTTGCAATAGCTCGGCGTAATGTCGGATCTGACTTATGCGGCCGTCATCAGTGAATTCAAGCATGCATTCCGCCATATGTATATCCGGAGGGTCTAGTTGTGTGATTCTAACGCATGTTTCGCGCGAGCGACTTTTTTGAGGATTTCGCCGGCGGATTTGATCCACACGATGGGTTTTGGCTCGGCATTGTGATTGTCAAGGTATTCCACGATGGCGGTTTCGAGTTCGGCGACGCTTTTGAATACGCCGCGTCGGATACGCTTTTCGGTGATCAGACCGAAGAAGGGCTCGACCTGATTGAGCCAGGACGCCGAGGTGGGCGTGAAGTGCATGCGGAACCTCGGATGTTTGGCCAACCATGCTTTGACAGTGGGGTGCTTGTGGGTGGTGTAATTGTCGGCGATCAGGTGCAGGTCGAGCGCCTTGGGCGTGGCCCGGTCGATGGCCCTCAGGAACTTGAGCCATTCCTGGTGACGATGGCGCGGCATGCATGGCCCGATGACGGTGGTTTTGTTGACGGCGGCCGTGACGGCGGTGGTGGTCGGGGGATGGCGACGATGTTGTTGATGTCGTCGTCGATGATGGCGGCGCTATTTCGCGGGCCAGGTCCGCCAGTCGACGCGCAACTTGGCGTCCTCGCCTTCCGCAAATGCATTGTTTTTTTCCAGTATGGCTTGTGCGCTGTGCAGGTCGCGCCAGTCGATGCCGTGCGTGTAGCGCTGCGCCACATCGAGCATGCGGATCAGGGGCGCCGTCTCACCATTCTGAGAGAACGCCTTAAGCGGACCCAGATAGTCGGTGCGGAACGCGGTCGGCACGATGATGCGTTCCTGGCCCGCCGCCACAAGCTCGGCGTTCATCATGATCCGGCCAATCCGGCCATTGCCGTCGGCAAAGGGATGCACTTCGCTGACCAGTATCATCATGAAGGCAGCCTTCTGAAACGGGTCGGCCAGCCCTTCCAGAAACTCGAAGCCCTTTTCCAGCGTTCCGATCACCAGCTCCGGGGGCACGAATACCGTCATGCCGGCCTGATTGAATTTGGTCTTGAAGCTGCCCGGGTTCGTGTTCGGCCGAGCTTCCATGATGACCGCGTGACGCCACCGCAGGAAGTCTATGAACTCCGTAATGTCCTTGGGCGTGCGTTGCATTTCGCCCTGATCCGAGACGATACGAAACGTGCCCAGCACATCATGCGCATCTTCCGGACGTTCGGCGGGGATGACGCCGTTGAAGATGATGTCTTCGGCTTCCTTGACACTGAATTCTGTGCCTTCGATGAAGTTCGAGAAGTAAGCCTCGAAAAAGGCGAGCGTGCCGTTGGCGTCCGGGTCGCGCTCTCGCGCGGGCCGGTCGGGCGAGATGTTTTCGCGCAAAGCGCGGAACAGAGTTTCGAACAGACGCACCCGATCCGGATCGAAGGGTTGCCCGGCAGCGCGTGCCTTGCCCGCATTGCTCTGCATCTTCACGTCGTGCGTGCCGAGTAAGGTGCCAATGAGCGCGCTCAGGTCTTCGTATTCTTTCTGCAGACCGAGCCGAGGCGCGATCGCGCGCGCGTCGTTGCGCAGCTTGTTGACTGCATCCTCGCCCTGGCGGCGGATGAGTGCGTCCAGGCGTGTTTCGAGTTCGGCGCGCGTGAGCGTGCGCGGGGTCCGGTTGTCGCGCGCGCGCGACGCGCGCATGTTTTCCAGATAGGCGCGCGGCACCGACGACAGGCGCGCGCCGCCCACGAAGGGCTTGTCGCTGTCGAGCGGCCCTGGGCCTTTGCGCGGCCGGAACGTCACGCCGGGCAGTTCGGTGTCGCGCTTCTTGTTTGAGATCAGGAACACCGAGCCGTCTTCGGCCGGTTGGCTCTCCAGTGCCGTGCGGTCGGCGATCAGGGCGTCCGGATAATAGCCCGCAATCAGTCGCGACCAGTTGCGGCGGACCAGCTTGGCGGGATCCTCCTTGAGGTTGCGGCTGTAGAGCCGGGAGGCGAGCCGACGCAGTTGGCCGCGCTCCACCGCGTCCGACACCAGCTTGGAAATCGCGGTATCGGAGACGAAAATCTCAGGGAGGTTGGCGACGGAAAATTCGGGCATTAAGCGCTCCTTCTGGACCACCTTAAAGAAAATGTGATGTTTAAGGTACTTAAAATCCGAATAAACGGGATTTAAGATGTGGCATATTGGAAATAACCTGACTGGATGCCGAAATTTAGGTGTTTAAGGGTGCAAGATCCAGAAAAGTTGGGATTTGAGGCGGCAGACTCTCACCCAGACTCCTAATATACCTAAGCCCTACGTCTCAGTCTGAGGCTCCTTTGGGAGACTGGATGAGGGCCGTGTGCCCCCGCCGCTGGCACAGCCAGGCCTTCGTGCCTGGCCACTGCCGACGGGTCTGTCCGACGACGACCTGGAGCTGCTGTTGTTTCCGGCGGCGCCAGGTATTGGCGATGACGAGCGGCCGGTTCCGGATTGGTCACAGGTTCAATCCCTATCGTCCTCTCCAATTTTTGTCAAGTAAATCAAGTCGTTATGACTTGTCCACCGGTTGGCGGCTCTTCGCTTTTCACGCTTACATTTTCCAGCCCGAAATAATGTAAGCACTGCGTAAGTAGTTGAGAGAAGAGGCGGGGCGGTTCCAGCGTGTTTGGGCGGGCATCCTCGCCCTGTCGTGCTCCCAACTGCCTGCGCCTGTGGGTACAATGTCATGCCGGCAGCCTTGAACTAGCCCCACTCGCTATTAATATATATGTCGATATACTTTAATAGTTGTAAGATTAATTAAAGGATCTCTTGTGACGAGCGGAGAGAACCAAAGGCTCGGGGCACATGTTGAAACGAGCGCGGGAGGCGAGCGCGTGCGCGCCTATGTGCCTGCCCCGCTGCCGCCAAATCCGCCGCTCGAACTCGGACGGTTCATGCAGGTCTACGAACGTGCCATCGCCGCGGTCGGGCGCCTCGACGGCGTGACGACGATCCTGCCTTCCACGCCTTTGTTCCTCTACATGTACGTCCGCAAGGAGGCCCTGCTGTCCTCTCAGATCGAGGGGACGCAATCCTCGCTGTCGGATCTGCTGCTGTTCGAAAATCACGAGGCGCCGACGGCCCTTCTCGACGACGTCACCGAGGTCTCGAACTACGTTGCGGCGACCCTGCATGGTGTCTCCCGGATGCGGGGCGGATTTCCCCTGTCGCTCCGGCTGATCCGCGAAATGCACGCCATCCTGCTCAAGTCGGGACGGGGCGCTGCAAAGCAACCGGGCGAGTTTCGCCACTCGCAGAACTGGATCGGCGGGACCCGGCCCGGCAACGCGCTGTTCGTGCCGCCGCCGCCGAACCGGCTGGACGAATGCCTCGATGCGCTCGAGCGCTTCCTGCACAGCGAGGATGCGGCGCTGCCCCCGCTCATCCGGGCGGGCCTGGCCCACGTCCAGTTCGAGACGATTCACCCTTTTCTCGACGGCAACGGGCGCCTGGGTCGGCTGCTCATCACGCTGATCCTGTGCGAGGCGGGGGTGCTGCGCGAGCCGATCCTCTATCTCAGCCTGTTCCTGAAATCCCGGCGCGACGACTATTACCGGCTTCTGCAGGAGGTCCGCCAGGCTGGGACGTGGGAGACCTGGATGGAGTTCTTTCTGACCGGCGTCGCGGAGACCGCCGAACAGGCCGCTGCGACAGCGCGTGATCTGATCGCCATGTTCGGTGCTCACCGACTTGAGATCGCCGGCCTCGGCCGCGCGGCCCCATCCGCGCTCCGAGTCCACGAATTGATGCAGGCTAGCCCGATCGTCACCATCCAGACTGTTTCCGAGAAACTCGCCGTTTCGTTCCCGACCGCCAGCACGGCGCTGGATAACCTCGCCAAGATCAACATCGTGCGCGAGACCACGGGACGGCGACGCGGCCGGATTTACGCCTATTCCGACTATCTGGCCTTGCTCGAGCGCGGCACCGGCCCACTACCGATATGAAAGGTTGAGACTTTTGTCCCCGGGCCGCCGCGTACCGAATATCCTGGCTTTGGACCCATCGATTTGCCCGCAATAAGATTTACAGGGATCTCCCAGACGCGGAGCTAGGTCGCTCGTGAGGATACGGCGCGTCACGGGTGGCGATCCGCCTCGGCTTCAAAATGAATCGTTGGACATTTCAATTTGTCTCACATGAGGCACCAGGTGGCGTCCACCTGCCTGATGGGCCAAGGATGAACCAGGTGTTGGCGTCTTCCACCGGAAGCGGGAACGGAATCGCATCCGGGACTGACACAGGTGGCCGCGATGTCCAGGCTTGGCTGGCGTAGGTACGGTTTCTGTGTCACTTGGAAACTGTTACTTGTCAGCGTGTGTGCCGATCCAGCGCAGGATCCAGTTTGCGACTTCAATGTTGTTGGTGTCCTGCATCATCATGTGTGTGTTGCCGTGGATGCCAACCAGAGGCAGTTGGATCAAGTCGACCTTTCCGCCTTCCTTGTTCGCTGCCGCGGCAAAGGATTGGCAAGCCTTGAGCCGCGGCGCCCAAATCGGCGAGGCTTGGATAAAATCACCCCAGACAATAAGAACTGGAATGTGCAGATAGGGGCGCAGGTCGCCTCGGGCGTCCGGTTCGATTGCCACAATAGCGGCAATTCCCTTGGTGCTGAGTTTGGCTGTTTGGAAAGGGTAAATGCCAAACTTGGAGTGTGAAACCAACACGGTACGGGCCAACTGCACCGCGCCGATGGGAAATTTCATGCCGGCAAAGCGGGGGCCAAAGCGGAACAATACCCACGCCTGCTCATGGCTGGCGGCAAAGACTTTGGGCAGATCCGAGCGTGGTTTGAGGCTCAGCCTAAAGGCATTGATCGCATCGATGCGGGCTCCTGAGCGACCACGGCCGGCCTGGTCAACAACATAGGTCGGATAGCCCCCGCGCACGAAATACTGTGCCCAACCCATGCGGCCATGGGGTGACGTGCCCCAGGTGGCCCCGCTCAAACAGCAGCCGTGAATCAAGACTAAAGACAATGGCTTTGCGTCGAGAGGGACCGGGTACTGCACGTACATCTGGTCGACTATGATCGTGCCCGACGCGTCCGCTGGCGGGGCGGAGGACTGCAAGGCGATCATAGATCAGGGTGACTTTCGTTCTCCGGCGCGTGTGCTCATTGTTTTCCGGGGGCAGCAGTGGGGGCATGGAGCCGGGGCTTCTTCTCAGCGCGACCTGCGATGGCACACCCGTTCGTGACGGGCGCGTTGGCGGTGCGCGGTGCCACCGGTTGCAAGTTGGGCTCTGTTCTGCCAGTGCCAGCCGCTTTCCGCATTTCTCGCGCAGATCACCGGTTTGGCAGCTGTTGCGGTACCAATCGCAGAAATCATCAAAGGCAAAGCGATAGCCCGGCAGGGGATCAAGACCAGCACGATGGCTGGCGCACTGCCCCTCAGGATAAGAGAAAACGCCGTCCAGCTCCGCCACGCTATGGGCAGACCTGCACCATCTGCTCGGCAATGGTGGCGCCGCCTTGCTGAATTTCAGACAGCGCCGCGCGTCATTGCTCTGTGGAAGAGGTAATTCTAGGTAACATGGATGGTGATCAGAAAGGCGCAATAAGTCGCCCTCCGGCTCACGCACACCCCGGACGCAGGCCGGTCAGCCACCGGCTATAGGTCCAGGCGTAAAAGAAAAGCCGACCGCTGCCTTACGGCGCCGAGCTCCGGCGCAGTCCGTCGAGGAAAAATTTGAGCCCGCCGATAACGATGAGCCCACCGACGAACGCCATGATGGTTAAGACATGCGGCAGTGATGCCGGGAACATCGCCATCACGCGGTTGAAATGGCCGGTGGAGGTCAAGAGCGCCGGCCCCATCAGCTGCAGCCCCAACAGCATAACCATGAGGCCGAACATGTGCTGTGGCTCGGACGGGACCTGGCGCCGCTCATAGACGCCTGACCTGCGCCAAAGACGAGAGCTCGTTGAATAGCCAGGGAAATAATACGCATTGCGGACGCTACGCATAAATCCTCCCATGAACTTTTATCGTTCTTGGGACAAAACCTAGCACAAAATGTCGCACGTGCACGACCTTTTGTCGCAGATTCGATAAAAATCGACTCCAAGCCGCGGCAAGATCCTTATGGCCGGTTCGACGACCTGAGGAATTCGATGAAGGCGCGCAGGGGTGGGGGAACCAGCGTTCGGCTGGAGTAATAGAGAAACGGTCCGGAAAAGCGCTGCCACCAGGGCTCCAGGACCGGTTCCAGCGTTCCGTTGGTAAAATGTGGGCGGAGCCAGTCCTCAAAGATGTAAACGATACCGCAGCCGGCCACTGCCATGTCGATGGCAAGGTCGGTGGTTCGCCCCGCACGGGTCACCAGCTGTCCAGTGGGCTCGATCCGGACTGTTTCGCCGTCGCGATCGAACTCCCATGGGGCCAGGGCCCCTTGGCTGGTTCGATACCCAAGACAGGCGTGACCCAGCAGGTCTCGTGGATGTTGTGGCCGGCCGCGGCGGGTGAGATAGGCTGGCGATGCTGCAGCCGCGAAACGCTGCTCGCGTGGTCCGATTGGGACGGCGATCATGTCCTGCTCCAGTCGTTCGTCATACCGGATGCCGGCGTCGTAGCCGGCTGCCAGCACGTCGACGAAGCTGTCCTCGGCCGTGACCTCCAATCTAATGTCAGGATAGGCCGCGACGAAACCCGGCAGGATGGCCGGCAGTACCAGACGGGCGACGCTCACAGGAACGTTCAATCGCAGCGTCCCGGCCGGCCGGTCACGCAACTCCCCAAGCGAGTCCAACGCTGCGTCCACTTCACGTAATGCTGGGCCCAGCCTTTGCAGAAGTCGCTGACCGGCTTCCGTTGGCGCAACGCTCCGCGTCGTACGGTGCAGCAAGCGAACGCCAATGCGCGACTCAAGCCGGCGCACTGCATCGCTCAGTGCCGAGGCGCTGGCCCCACTGGCGCGGGCACCATCCCGGAAGCCGCCTTCACGGGCCACCAGCACAAAGGCACTAAGGTCGGCAAGATTGGTTTTCATTATCCGGATTTTCGTACAACCTGTTCGGATATTAGTCAGTTGTCGGACGGCTGTCCTGTGCAAATCTCCATACCCTAATGACAGGAGGTTTCTCTATGCGGCAGACATCGCAGACCCGCGACTTCGTCCTCGGCGGCCGGCGGATACGGCGGCTCGGCTACGGCGCCATGCAACTGGCGGGGCCGGGGGTCTTCGGTCCGCCCAAAGACCGGGGCGCCGCCATCGCCGTTCTGCGCCATGCCGTGGCAAGCGGCGTCAACCACATTGATACCAGCGACTTCTATGGCCCGCACGTCACCAACGAGATCATTCGCGAGGCCCTCTCACCCTATCCTGATGATCTCATCATCATCACAAAAATCGGCGCGCGACGTGGCAGCGATGGGGCATGGCTTCCTGCCTTGTCGGCGGCGGAGCTGAAAGGCGCCGTGCACGACAATCTGCGTCATCTTGGTCTCGACACGCTGGAGGTGGTCAATCTGCGGGCCATGTTCGATCCCCACGGACCTGCCGAAGGTTCACTCGAAGCGCCACTCGCGGTCCTCGCTGAACTCCAGCGCCAGGGTCTCGTACGCCAGATCGGGCTCAGCAATGTGACACCGGCCCAAATTGCCGAGGCGCGACGTATCTGTGACATCGTCTGCATCCAGAACCACTACAATGTGGTGCATCGTACGGATGACGCGCTAATTGATGAATTGGGTCGTGCGGGTATTGCCTATGTGCCGTTCTTTCCGCTCGGTGGCTTTGCCCCGCTGCAGTCCCAACGCCTCTTTGATGCTGCACAACAATTGGGGAAACCGCCCATGCAGGTTGCGCTTGCGTGGTTGCTGCGTCGCGCCTCGAACATACTTGTCATCCCAGGTACGTCCTCGGTTTCCCACCTGAAGGAAAATCTCGGCGCCGCCAACCTAACACTGCCGGATGAGATCGCCGTTGCTCTCGACGGCATCACGCACGCAGTTATTAAACCCTCCACAACGATATGAACTACTCTGTTGACGAAAGAGGCCTGAAGTGATTCGCTTTTGGCATGAGAAAGGACGATGTCCGCAAACTGGATCATGCCACGCTGGAAGCGATGCGCATCCGAGCGGTGCGCAGCGTGCAGGCTGGGGAGCGTTGAAGGCGAAGCCGCTTTTGGGCTGGCCGTGCAAACTGGATGGGCGCGCCATGCAATGGGTTTACGCACGGTGACGCAGAAGAGTCCGTTGCAGTTGAAGTTCGCGTTTGCGTTGTGGAGGCGAGATGGTGGCAAAGCTGATCGCGGACAGGTTCGGCGTCACGTTGAATGCCAATTCGGTTGGCCGGCTGCTGACGCAACTCGGCATCACCCGCCAGAAGCCTTTGCACCGTGCACGGGAGTGCGACAGGGCTCTGGTCGAGCAATGGCTCAAGAAGGAGCATCCGAAGATCAAAGCCCTGGCGCAGGGTGAAAAGGCCGAGATTTTCTTCGGCGACGCCGCCCATATGCGTTCCCACCATCACGCAGGGCGTACTTGGGGCAAGAAGGGTGAACGAAACCACGGGTGCACGCCATCCCCTGAGCCTGATCTCGGCAATCAGCGCGCGCGGCCAGATGCGGTTCATGATCAAGCAAGCAGGCGGGGTCATTGCTGCGGTATTCAGCGAACTTTTGAAGCGCCTGTTCGTCGGCGCAAACCGCCCGGTCTTTCTAGTCGTCGATCGCGGACCTGCCCACATTTCCGAGAAGACCAGAGCTTTTGTCGACAGCCTGAACGGCAGACTGCGGCTGTTTTATCTTCCGCCCTACTCGCCCGACCGCAATCCCGATGAACTGGTCTGGAAGCACCACGAAGCCGATACTGTCGGCCGCATGGCGGTCACCGGCAAAGCAGATTTCAACGCCAAGGTCCGCGCTTCCACGCGCCAGTTGCAGAACGATCCGGATAAAATCCGCTCCTTCTACCCAAAGCCATCCCTCAGATATGCCGCGTGAATGTGCATCTATTTATGAACGGATTAATGGTACGCCGGCCTGAGTCATTCCCGCTAAGCCTGCACGCTCTGTTTGGCATGGGCAGCGGCCGCATTCCGAAATGTATTTGAGCGTGGTGGAATCCAGTCGTTTCTAACCTCCGATATACTCAGTCGGGAGGAAATCCGATACTCCATATCTCCCGCAGAAAATTGTCGTTTACACTCTTTTCCATAAGTGCACGAGCCGTCATCCTTTGTTGCTCCTGCGCGCCGAAGCCGCTCGAACCGCCGACTGAAAATGCGTATGTGGAGCCAAGTCAGTGCTTGCTGGGTGTAGAAATGTGTTCACACGAATGAGTATGAAATGACCTATGAGGAATTCAACAGCTTCTGCCGCGCACTACCTGCCACTACTTATGTCATTCAGTGGGGTGGGGCACATGTGTGGAAGGTTGGTGGAAAGGTGTTTTCGATCGGCGGCAGGCAGAACGATCAGCCGAGTTTTACTTTCAAGGTGAGCGATGTGGCCTATGAAATGCTCAAGGAACAGGCGGGTTTGCGTCCGGCCCCCTACCTGGCCTCGCGGGGTATGAAATGGATCCAGCATTACGCCAAGCCCGGATTGAGCGATAACGAGCTACGCGATTACATCCGCCGGTCGCACGTCATCGTCGCGCTGGGACTGTCGAAAAAGCGACGGGCAGAACTTGGTCTTTTGAGTAAATAATACACGGCAGATCTGAGACGCAGGCGTCGTGGAAGTGGCGGCGGAGATTTCCAGTTTTGGTAGACCGGCCCTGAACGCCAAGGTCGGTGATGTACAAGACGCCCATTGCCGGGATCTTGAGCGCCGCTTTGGGGGGACGGTCTTGGTCTGCCTCCTTACACGGGCGATCCAAAGGCCGAACCAGGCATGGCCCGCAGAACAGCTTCCGAGCTTCACTGTCTCGCATTCAGGTTCCGCCGACGACGTGAGCCCGAAGGCATATGCCGCTATTGCAATTTGGCGCGATTTGCCCCGACAGTCTCTTGATCGGCAGGCCATCGCACATCGCATGTGTGGCGATAAAGGCAGAGTTTGCAGTAACGAGCTGAACGGATTGTTTCGGGCCTTGTCTGGATGCATGGGCGCGATCCCCGGGAGGCAAGATGGGGAGAAACCCTGTGGCAGCGTTGAGTGCTGACGAGCTTTCGGAGCTCATCCGCGATGGCGTGCCGCTGGTCGGCGGCATGGGGGTTGTCGTCGAGACCGTGGGCGAGGGCACTGTACGTCTCCGATTACCCTATCGTGACGAATTCGTTCGGCCCGGCGGGACACTCACCGGTCCGGCATTATTCGCCCTCGCCGATGTAGCGCTCTACGGCGCGGTACTGAGCCTGATCGGCCGCGTGGAGCTCGCCGTCACGACCAGCATGACCGTCAACTTCCTCCGTCGTCCTGCTCCAATGGCAGTGGTAGCAGAGGCGCGCATTCTGAAGCTCGGAAAGCGGCTCGCCTATGGTGAGGTGCTGCTGTGGTCCCAATGTGAAAGCGAGCCAGTGGCCCATGTCACTGGTACCTATTCGATTCCGCCCCATGATCAGGTCGTACTGACGGCATCGTTCATCGGGTGACTGTAGTCCGAGATGTCACCCGCGAAGCTGCGGGAGCATGTCTCCAGCACAACAAAGTAGCAATTGTGGCTTCCGTGTCATCTGGAGGTGCGGTGAGGACGTCAGGTGCAGCCAGCGCGT
>JAJZGY010000007.1:62350-67059 GCA_021804785.1 Pseudomonadota bacterium
CGAACTGCATCAGGCGCCCGAATGGATTTACCGGGTTCGCTTCACCCGGGACACGTTATGGACACGCTGAAAGCGCTCAAGCCACCATCCGCATTGTTCTGTGTGCCGCCGATGATTCTCAGGTGAAGCAAGCTAGGGCATAGCGCGCGTTCCTGACGGCGGTCGACATAAACTCCCATGTCAAGTGATCAAGACGCATGCCCGCGACCGTACGATGGCAGAGACCCGGCCTTGACCATGCAGGACATGTCTTTTTTGTCATTTATAGCAAATTCTTGAATAAAGCTTGCTGTTACAGACACATCGACTTTCGATTAGTTTCGATTGACTGCAGCCGATGTCGGTTCTGAGAGAAGAAAACCTCAGCGATGATGCAGATGTAATTTTTGGCCTGTATCAAGCGAATAGCTAAAAGAGCATATATCGCGGCGCAAGAGACGGTCTAACAGACCAGCCCGGCGCCCAAATCCTGAGGTGAGTAGATGGTACAATATGATTTTCCGCCCCGTCCTCGATCGTATGATAAGAAGGTTGCGCTCGTGCTACAGGGCGGCGGTGCATTAGGGAGCTATCAGGCCGGTGCCTACGAGGTTCTGTCCCACTCTGAATATCAGCCGGACTGGGTCGCGGGTGTTTCCATAGGTGCGATCAACGCGGCGATCATTGCGGGTAATCCGCCGCAGACACGTGTTGCCCATCTGCGCAAATTCTGGGAAGTGATTACCTCGCCATCAGCCTGGTGGCCAAGTTATGAGGGTGAAGCCTCATCCCAATGGCATCGACGACTGGGTGCAGTCTCGGCCCTTGCCTTTGGGCAGCCCGGGTTTTTCGCACCGCGCGGCGCTATGGAGTGGTTTAGCAGCCGAATGCCCACCAGCTTCTACGATACGAGTGCGCTCCGTGCCACGTTGGAGAGTCTCGTCGACTTTGACCGCATTAATCACTCCAAAGAAATGCGGTTAAGCGTCGGCGCAGTCAATGTGAGAACCGGACAACTGGTCTACTTTGACAGCATAGAGCAAAAGATTGGCGCCGAGCATGTTATGGCGAGCGGAGCACTGCCGCCTGGTTTCCCGCCTATCGAAATAGACGGAGAATTTTACTGGGACGGAGGGCTGGTCTCGAATACACCCCTGCAATATGTCCTGGACTATCATCCAAGGCGCAGCCGCCTGGCATTTCAGATTGATCTGTTTCAGGCATACGGTAACATTCCAAGCAGCCTTGAAGAGGTCGGGGAACGCGAAAAAGATATCAGATATTCCAGCCGTACCCGGATCAGTACCGAGAACTTCCGGCAAAGGCATGATGTTCGTTTTGCCATCAATGAACTCTACAAGATTTTGCCGAAGGAAATCGCGGAAACGGAGGAAGCTAAAAGACTTTGCCGATATGGCTGCGTGACTGAAATGGATATCGCCCATCTCATCTATCGGCCAATGGAAAGTCAGGGCTCCTCGAAGGATTTTCAGTTCAATAGGCAGGCCATGGAGGCGCGCTGGCAGCAGGGTGCGGCAGATGCCGCAGAAACGCTAAAGGCGTCGCCCTGGCTTGCCCCCATACCAAAGGAAGTGAGTGTAAGGATATTTGATGTCATGCACGACCTCCTGCTTGAAAAACTGGGGACGGGCACCTCAGCCCCGGTCGTTGCAGCTTCGGCAAAGCTACCTCGACGTGCCGGTACTCGTGGCCCGACGCCACAATCCTCACACTGATTCAAGGCTGCGTTCATGGAAATCTCCGACGTCGTTCGCGGCGCCTACTCGATGCCGCTCACCAGTCCGTCTTATCCTCCTGGTCCATACCGGTTTGTCGATCGCGAACATCTCATCATCACCTATCGTACCGATCCCGAGGCGCTGCGGGCGTTCGTACCGGAGCCGCTCAAGTGGACAGAGCCTTTGGTACGCTTCGAATTTATGCGGATGGCCGGCGGAACCGGCTTTGGGCGCTATGCGGGTGCAGCGCAGATGATCCCCGTAATCCTGGATGGTGAGGCTGGAAGCTACACGCACGCCATGTTTCTTGATGTCCACGCACCAATATCTGGTGGGCGCGAGCTCTGGGGCTTTCCGCAAAAGCTTGCGGCTCCACGGCTTGAGGTCGAGCATGACGTGCTCATTGGTACGCTGGACTACGGTCCCAAGCGCATCGCGACGGCAACGATGGGATACAAGCATACCATGGTTGATCACAATGTTGCCATGTCGGAGCTCTCGGAACCTGGGTTCCTGCTGAAGATCGTGCCTCACGTCGATGGAAGCGTACGGATTTGTGAACTCGTGCGCTTTTTCCGGCGGGATATTGTCATAAAGGGAGCCTGGCATGCTCCGGTTTCACTAGAGTTACGCCCCCATGCGCTGGCCCGGCTTGAGTCTCTGCCGGTACGCGAAGTCGTATCAGGCATCCATATCATTGCTGACTTCACGCTCGCCCTGGGCGAAGTCGTGCATGACTATCTCTGTCAATCCAGCGGTGGACACTAAACCCGATGAAAGCAGAAGACATACTGAGGAATGCGTTTTCCATGCCGCTGCATAGCCCGGCCTATCCGCCTGGGCCATACAGGTTTGTCGATCGGGAATATCTGATCATCACCTATCGAACAGACCGCGAGCTGCTCGAAAGAGTTGTGCCGAAGCCGCTCGAGATCATAGACGCGATCGTGAAGTACGAGTTCATCCGTATGCCCAACAGCACGGGCTTTGGTGACTATACCGAGTCCGGTCAGGTGATACCGGTACGCTTCAATGGCGAGAGCGGGGGGTACACCCATGCCATGTTTCTCGATGATGAGCCGCCCATCGCGGGTGGTCGGGAACTCTGGGGCTTCCCCAAAAAGCTGGCCCATCCGTCGCTGACTGTGGAACATGACACGCTGCTCGGTACCTTGGACTATGGCTCTGTGCGTATTGCGACGGGTAGCATGGGCTTCAAGCACAAGGAAATACCGCATGAGGTGGCGGCGCGGGCCATGCACGAACCGGGCTTCTTGCTGAAGATTATCCCACATGTTGATGGCAGTCCAAGAATCTGCGAACTCGTGCGTTATGGTCTTGGGGACGTGCAGATAAAGGGCGCGTGGACGGGTCCTGCAGCCCTCGAGCTTCATCCTCACGCGCTGGCGCCGGTCGCCACCCTGCCTGTGCTTGAGGTGATATCAGGATTGCACATGATAGCCGATCTGACCCTTAATCTCGGAACAGTTGCCTACGACTATTTGTCAGCGCGCTGATACCGGCCGTTTTGAAACTGAGTTCCCAGACACCCGCGCTTTAAAATTAAACAAGGAGATATTGCGATGTTAAAGGGCAAGACTGCATTGATAACCGGTTCCACAAGCGGAATCGGAAAAGGTATAGCTGAAGTGCTTGCTGATGCCGGCGCTAATATTGTGCTCAACGGTTTTGGCAATTCGGCGGATATCGAAATCATTCGTGCTGACATGGAGCGGAGAAACCGTACGCGCGCCATCTATGATGGCGCTGATCTTTCAGACGCCAAGCAGATCATCACCATGATGGATCACGCGCTGGATCAGTTTGGAACAATCGATATTCTGGTCAACAATGCCGGCATTCAGCATGTTGCGCCCATTGAGGAATTTCCGATCGAGAAGTGGAACGCGATCCTGGCAATCAATCTTTCCTCGTCGTTCCATACCATTGCACGGGCACTTCCTGGAATGAAGAAGAAGGGTTGGGGAAGGATTATCAATATCGCCTCGGCCCACGCCCTTGTGGCATCGCCGTTTAAGAGTGCGTATGTGGCGGCGAAACACGGCATAGCAGGGCTGATTAAGACCGTCGCGCTGGAAGCAGCGCAACATGGGGTCACCGCCAATGCCATCTGTCCGGGGTATGTCTGGACTCCACTAGTAGAAGCCCAGATTCCGGACACTGCGAAGGCGCGGGGCATCACCGAGCGCGAGGTAATCGATACCGTTCTGCTTGAAGCTCAGCCAACCAAGCAATTCGTCAAGATTGATGAGGTTGCTGCCTTTGCCGCATTTCTCACGAGCGACGCAGCTGCATCGATCACGGGTGCAATTCTGTCGATTGATGGTGGGTGGACAGCCCAGTAGTGGCGTAGTGTGCGTGCAATCCAAAGCGGCTTCCTGGGCCACTCCCGCACAGAAGGTGCGGGAGCGGGCGATGCGCAAGCCAGCTGTGGGTGCGAGAGTTATTGTGTTCGCAGATGAGGCAATGCCGAGGCTTGAGCTTCGGCCATGGCGCGGCCCCGTGTAGAAATTTGTATACCTGAGCCCCGAGCGATCATGGGCAACACCAGGCTGTCAAATTGTCGATAACCGGGCGGGTTGTCCCTGTGAACGGTCACTGCCGTGCCCGCCCGCAGCCTTGATATCGTCCACAGCATTGCCACGACCTGCCAGGCGCGCTGCAGCATGACACTTGGCGGCGCGCCGATAGTGCGTCCGGTGGCGCCGAGTACGAGAACTCGCTCTGTCATTGCGTCACCATCATGACCGTGCCCGGCCAAGAATGTTTGGTGAAACCGGGTTGGGGCGTCCACGCTGGCCGGGTGCCAAAACGTCGGAGGTCTGTTTTGTGCGGTAACCGTCGCGGATGGCCCTTCGCCAGATGGCGATTGCTCCGGTCGTGGGCCTGTCAACGGCGAGGGACCGCTGCGGTTGGTGCAGACAAGACGTGCGCGGGCCGTCCTCCATGCGCGGGCGAAGGAAGCCTGCG
>JAJZGY010000129.1 GCA_021804785.1 Pseudomonadota bacterium
CTTGGTGAAGCTGGCAGCAAGATCCCCGCGCATCAGTCCGAGCCAGTTGCGGTAAGCTTCAACCTTGTCCGCACCATCCACGGCAGCCACCGAATCCTCAAGATCGACGATGGTGGTCAGCGCGGCCTCCAGGAGCACGTCGGCAATGCCGGCCGGATCGCTCTGCCCCACGGCATGGGAAGGATCGATCACGATCTCCATATGCAGGCCATGATGGCGCAGCAGAAGATTGTTCTTTGCGCGGCCCACCAGTTGACCAGGCTCGACGAGCGGCAGCGCGCCACCACGCCATTGCGCCCATGTCATCCCCTTGAGGGGGACTACTGCGTCCAGAAAATGCTTGCTCCAGAGGATGACCTGCGCACCGCGCCTGGGATCATAACCGCCCGGCGCCGGTGGCGTCTTGCCGTCCATGGCATCGGTGCCATAGAGCGCATCATAGAGACTGCCCCAGCGGGCATTGGCGGCATTGAGGACAAACCGCGCGTTGAGGACCGGGACCACCAGCTGTGGGCCTGCGAGCTGGGCGATTTCATCATCGACGTTGCTGGTGCCAATGTGAAAGGGCGCCGGCTCAGGCGCCAGATAGCCGATCTCCTCGAGAAAGGCGCGGGGAGCACCGCTGCGCGCCTCAGGATGGGCGCGATGCCAGCCGTCGATTTTCTGCTGCAGCGTATCGCGCTGTTTGAGGAGGGCGTGATTGCGCGGCGACAGCGCCGCGAAGATGGCGTCCAGCCCCGTAAGAAAGCGTTCCAGGGAAAGGCCGGTCCCGGGCAGTGCTTCCTCGCGGAGAAAGCGCTCAAGCTCGGGAGCGAGCCTGAGCCTTGCGCGTCTGTCCTCGGCAGCGGTGCGATGGGGCGCGGACGCCGGGCTTTGGGCCTCCATGGGGTTTCCTCTGTTCTGAAATGGTTGCGGCCCGCCTTGGACGCGCGCGGGCCATGGGATTTGCGGGTCAGGTCCTGTTGCGGCCCCAAGGGCCGGTCGCGCGGCTTCGTCGCGACCGCTCCCTTTGGACGCTGCCGGATACGGCGTCCGGCCTCTTAGCTGACGCGCCGCAGACGGTGCAGAAGGTGGGCGTACTTATCGCTTTCTTCCGGATCCTTGCAATGGCGGATGTGCTCGCTCACCGCCGCGCGCAGGAGTTCGAAATCCTGGGTTGAAAAAACCGCGCGTGAGCGCTCCGGGCCGGGCTTTTTGATCTCGCTGCTGGTGCTCATGGTGCTCGTTCCTTTCAGGTGCCTCAGGCCACTGCAAACTGGTTCATGGTGTTGGCCGAACCACCCGCCTTGAGTGCGGCCTCGCCGGCGAAATACTCCTTGTGATCATCTCCGATGTCGGAGCCGGCCATGTTCTGGTGTTTGACGCAGGCAATACCCTGACGGATCTCCTGGCGCTGCACACCCTTGACGTATCCCAGCATGCCCATGCTGCCGAAATAATCGCGCGTGAGATTGTCGGTGCTGAGCGCTGCAGTGTGATAGGTCGGCAGCGTGATCAGGTGATGGAAAATACCGGCACGCGCGGAGGCATCCTTCTGGAAGGTACGGATGCGCTCATCGGCTTCCTTGGCGAGCTCGCTCTCGTCATATTCGGCGCTCATCAACTTGGCCCGGTCAAAACCTGAGACATCGCGGCCGGCCGCGCCCCAGGCATCGAACACCTGCTGGCGGAAGTTGAGCGTCCAGTTGAAGCTCGGCGAATTATTGTACACGAGCTTGGCATTGGGTACCGCGGCACGGATGCGGTCGACCATCTTGGCGATCTGCTCGATATGGGGCTTTTCGGTTTCGATCCAGAGCAGATCCGCACCGTTCTGCAGCGAGGTGATGCAGTCGAGCACGACACGGTCCTCGCCCGAGCCGGCGCGGAACTGGAAGAGATTGGAGGGAAGGCGCTTGGGCTTCAGAAGCTTGCCGGCGCGGGCGATGAAAACATCGCCGTTGCCAAGCCTGCTCGGATCGACCTCTTCACAGTCAAGGAAGCTGTTGTACTGGTCGCCGAGATCTCCCGGCTCCTGGCTGTAGGCGATCTGCTTGGTGAGACCGGCACCAAGGGAATCGGTGCGGGCGACGATGACCCCGTCCTCAACCCCGAGCTCGAGAAATGCATAGCGGACCGCACGCAGCTTCTGCAGGAAATCTTCATGGGGCACGGTGACCTTGCCGTCCTGATGCCCGCACTGTTTTTCGTCGGAGACCTGGTTTTCGATCTGGATGGCACCGGCACCTGCCTCGATCATCTTTTTGGCGAGGAGGTAGGTTGCCTCGGCATTGCCGAAGCCGGCGTCGATGTCCGCGATGATGGGCACGACATGGGTCTCAAAATGATCGATGGCATGCTCGATGCGCTTGGCTTCGACTTCATCACCACGCCTGCGCGCCGCATCGAGGGTGCGGAAGAGGATCCCCAGCTCACGGGCATCAGCCTGCTTGAGGAAGGTATAGATCTCTTCGATCAGGGCCGGGACCGCCGTCTTTTCGTGCATCGACTGGTCCGGAAGAGGACCAAATTCACTGCGCAGGGCGGCAACCATCCAGCCCGAGAGATAGAGATAGCGGCCCTTGGTCGAACCAAAATGCTTCTTGATGCTGACGAGATTTTGCTGGGCGATGAAGCCATGCCAGCAGCCGAGTGACTGGGTGTAGTGCGCCGGATCCGCGTCATAGGCGGCCATGTCACGGCGCATGATCTTCGCGGTGTAGCGGGCAATATCAAGACCACTGCCAAACCGGTTCTGCAGCCGCATGCGTGCAGCCGCCTCCGGATTGATCGCGTTCCAGCTCGGCCCCTGGGGACGGATGTTGCGATCGAGGGCGTCGATCTGGCTCTGATAGGTCATGATGGCTCCTGCACCGCTGAATTTAACTCTGCAGCGACCATGGCCGGATTTAATATTGCGCGGAAGCCGGCATTGTGTGCTATTGTCAAACTTTACAAAAATATCCTGTAAAGTTGTAAAGTTTATCGCTGGGCACTTTCATGAGCAAAAAGACCCTTTATCTTGGACCGCGGCTGAAGCGATTGCGGCGCGAGCTTGGGCTGACCCAGGCCAATATGGCCGCAGATCTTGAGGTCTCCCCCTCTTATGTGGCGTTGATGGAGCGCAACCAGCGGCCACTCACCGCCGAGCTGCTGTTACGTCTCGCCCAGACGTATCGGATCGATCTGTCGTCCCTTGGCACGGGTGACAATGAGGAGCTGGAGAAGCGCCTCCATGCCGCCACCCGTGGTCCCATCTTCGCCGACATGGACCTCAGTGGCCTCGATATCGCCGACATCTCCGCCAACTATCCCGATTTTGCCGAGGCCTTTCTGCGTCTGCACCAGGCGCTCAGCCAGTCCGAGCTTGCTCTGGCGGAACGGCGCGAGCGGGGTGAGGACAGTGCGGGCCCCGCCAATGATCCGGTGAACGAGGCACGCGCCTTTCTCACGCTGCGGCGCAACTGCTTTCCTCTTCTCGATGACAGTGCCGAAGCCCTGGCCAGTGAGCTTCCCACCCTTGAGGCGCTCATTGCCCGCTTTACGACCCGGCACACGCTGCAGGTACATTTTGTCGACCCTGCCGTCATAACCGGTGCTGTCAGATGGTACGACTATCACCGCAAGCGCATCATGCTGAGCAATCGCCTGGATCATCCCGGACGCAGGTTTCAGCTCGCCCTGCAGCTGGCTATGCTCGAACAGGAGCGGCAGATCGATGGCCTGCTCGACCAGGGCCGCTTTGCCAGCGACAATGCCCGCACCCTCGGCCGGCGCGCCCTCGAAGCCTATTGGGCCGCTGCACTCCTGATGCCCTATCGCGATTTTGCCCGCGCTGCCCAGGAGCTGCGCTATGATGTCGAGGCACTGGCCGCCGGCTTTGGTGTCAGCTTTGAACAGGCCGCCCACCGTCTCACCACTCTGCAGCGCCCAGGTGCCGAGGGTGTCCCCTTCTTCTTCATCCGCATCGACCGTGCCGGCAATGTCTCAAAGCGCCTCGATGGTGCAGGCTTTCCCTTTGCCCGCCACGGCGGGGCCTGTCCCCTGTGGAATGTCCACGCCGCATTCGGGCAGCCGGGCACCGTCCTCGTGCAGAAGATCGAACTGCCCGATGGCGCACGGTTTCTGTCCATCGCCCGCACCGTCACCGCCGGGGGTGGTGCGCATGGCGCTCTCAGGGTGACGCGGGCGATCGCACTGGCCTGCGCCGAACATCATGCCGGCCAGCTCGTCTATGCCGATGCCCTTAAGGACGAGGCCACGCCCATGGGGATTGCCTGCCGCTTCTGCCACCGTCCGCAATGCCTTGCCCGCTCCGCGCCGCCGATCGGCCGCGACCTCAGGAGCGATCATTTCCGCCAGGCAGTAACCCCCTTCGCCTTTGCCGATGACTGAGAGCGCGGAGCGCCCTCGTCCGGTTGCCCTTAACCCGCGTGCTCTTTTCCGCCGGTCACAGAGCCCTACGCCTTCAGCTCCTCAACAATGTTTCGGCCTTGGCCAACTCCACCGCCAAACCCCCATCTTGTCCAGCATCGTCTCAACCTGCTGCCTGTCATAGAACGCCAGAATCACATCGGCCGGCTCCACCAGCAGGCTATCCATCGCCACAGTGGCCCACGCTTTTGGCCTCCTGTTCCGCCAGCTCCTGCGCATAACGCTCCCGCGCCCGAGCTCCGATCCTGCCCCGCATGCCAGCAAGGCCGCGCACCATGGCAGCTGGGGTTGAGGCGGATCTCCGTCCCATCCAGCGCCACTTTGCCCATCTTCCGCGCGCCCATCTCTCCCGCGGGCAACCGGATTTGAACGAACAGTCCTGCGCGCGCTTTCAAAACCGTCGCCCGAACACCGCAATTCTGTGGCGACCGAAATGATCGTCCCCGCCAATATCGTCCCCGCCAATAAAGCGGAACGACACCGCATCCTGCGTCGCCTGTTGCGGCGCCCGACCCAAGACCACCCCCGTCGCAGAGCTGCCGACCAACAGGCCCGAAAGCTGGCGCGGATGACGGGTCCGCGAGCCTGCCTCTCGATAATCCCCG